>NZ_BATR01000120.1 GCF_000739655.1 Verrucomicrobium sp. BvORR106
GCGTGCGTGCGGCCATTTCCTGCTCGACGGCAACGGCGGCGGCACGGCGCACTTCGGCGTTGGCCTGGGCGATCTTCTTGTCCG
Organism: Verrucomicrobium sp. BvORR106; assembly: GCF_000739655.1. Lineage (GTDB taxonomy): Bacteria > Verrucomicrobiota > Verrucomicrobiia > Verrucomicrobiales > Verrucomicrobiaceae > Verrucomicrobium. The sequence goes on from NZ_BATR01000120.1 coordinate 85, forward strand.
TCTCGGCCTGCGCGGCCTGGAGTTGGGCGCCGATGTTCTCGCCCACATCCACGTCGGCGATATCGATGGAAATGATCTCAAACGCGGTGCCGACGTCCACGCCCTTCTGCAGCACCACCTTGGAGATGCTGTCCGGGTTTTCGAGCACGTCCTTGTAGCTGGCGGAGGAGCCGATACAGGTGACGATGCCCTCACCCACACGGGCAATGACGGTCTCTTCCGTGGCACCACCGATGAAGCGGTCCAGGTTCGTGCGGACGGTCACACGGGCGCGGACGCGGAGGGAAATACCATCGCGGGCCACGGCGTCGATCTTGCCGCCCTTGCCCATGTCGGCGCCGGGGCAGTCGATGACCTTGGGGTTAATGCTGGTACGAACCGCTTCGATGACGGTCTTGCTGGTGCCTTTGACAGCGAGGTCGATGGCGCAGGCGCGGTTGAAATCGAGTTCGATGCCGGCCTTGGCGGCGGCGATGAGGGAGAGGACGACCTGGGTCACGTTGCCACCGGCCAGATAGTGGGCTTCCAGTTCATCGGTGCCGACGCGGAGACCTGCTTTCACGGCGGTGATGCGGCTGTCCACGATGAGGGCATTGGGCACACCGCGGAACCACATGGCCAGCAGCGTGGGGATGCCGACGGGCGCATTGGACACCAGGGCGCGGAGCCAGAGATTGAAAAACTTAAGCAGGATGAGCAGGAAGACGAAACCGACGATGACCGCGATGCCGATGCCAATGTAGGGGAGCATATCCATGATGCGTGAGGTGTAGAGTGCTGTGGGGGGTGCGTTCAACAAGAGTGTCCGTGAAACCGCGCCAAGGACGCAAGCCTTTTAAGCCGGGCGGTGTTCGGAATCAACCCTGCATCGGCCGACAACTTTGCGCGGCATTTGTTTGATCTCTTTTTCACGACGGGATGGCTTTTCTGACATGATTGCTATTGAGTCAGGCGAGGAATGTGCCTTACCATTTTGGGAAAACATGATGCGGATCATTACCCTCTCTGTCCTGGTCTTCTGGGTGGCCATGACAGGGCTGCTGGTGCGGATGGTTTATTTCCCAGACCACTCCCGCTTTGTCGAAGTGCCACCACGGCTGGTGCTCAAAGGCTTCCTGGAAGGCGGGGCCACGATCAACACGCTCCACGTGTACAAGAAGGATCAGAAGCTGGGCCACGCCTCGGTGAGCACCCAGCGGGTCTGGACAGGTGGGGTGAACCAGTACCGGGTGCACTTCTCCGGGGTGCTGGACAAAGGGGCGATCGAGATGGTGGATGCCCCAATCAACTGGCGGCTGCAGCTCTTCCTGGAAGATCTGGACACCTGGGCCGGGGCCAAGGGGCAGGTGCGTCTGGGGGATACGAACACGGTGCTGGATTTCGAGTGGAGCAAAGATGAGCGGATGCCCCGCTTCACACTCAAGCAAAAGGGGCAGGTGGTGGCGGATGACGACAGCATCCAGCCTATGCTGGGAGCCTTCATGGGGCCGCAGGCCGCCGGGGCGGGGCCCGTGCTCCCAGAGGGACTGGGGCTGGCACCGGGGGCAGATGTGGCGACGCTCTTTCACCTGAAAACACTGCAGGGCGTGATGATGCTGGCCGGGACAGAGCGTCAGGCCTTCCTGCTGGAACTGAGTGCCATGGACCACTGGAAAGCCAAGGCCTTCTTCACCGACGCCGGAGAGCTGGCGCTGGTGGACCTGCCCGAAGGCTGGCGGCTGGTGGAGCCCGTGATCTATGGTCTCGTGCCCGAATATCCGGAAAATGAGGAGATCCCCGTGCCCCCCATGGAGCAGCCGGGGGCAGTGCCGACGCCTCCACCCTTGGACGGGACGGCCGTGCCAGCTTCTCCGGGTGGCGGCGCGACCTGAAGGCCGGGAATCGGGGCAAGGCAGATATCGGGTGACGCGAGGATGAAGGGAGCCGCTTGCAGCGGGCGGGGGACCGCGATACAAAAGAACGAGGGAGCGGAGCCGGGGCAGGCGATGAAGAACCTGGCCCACCTCATCATCCAACGGAACTCAGGCAACAAACATCACAGCAGTGACAACACACGGGCGGGCATAGCAGGGGAGACACAGGCACATGATTGAAATCAAAGACCTCACCATGGACTACGGGAGCTTCCGTGCTCTGGACGGACTCACGCTGACCATCCCCCAAGGGGAATTTTTTGCCTTCCTGGGACCCAACGGAGCGGGGAAGACCACCGCCATCAAGTTGCTGACCGGGCTGATGAAGCCGGTCAAAGGGACGGTGCATCTGGGCGGGTATGACATGCAGGAGGAACCTCTCCTGGCGAAGGCCCTGCTGGGCTATGTGCCGGATGTGGCGGTCTTTTATGAAAAACTTACCCCGCTGGAGTTCATGCGGTTCATCGCCGACATCTTTGAGATGGATGAGGTGAAAGCGGAGAAGACCGGGGCGGAGTTGTTTCAAAAGTTTTCCCTGGGTTCCTATGCGCACCAGCGCATCGAGAACCTGAGCCACGGCACCCGGCAAAGGCTGGCCATCGCTGCGGCATTGCTTCATGAACCCAAGGTGTTCATCATTGACGAACCCATGGTGGGGCTGGATCCCATCCATGCCCGGACGGTGAAGCGCGAACTGAAAGAACGCAGCCGGGCGGGCATGACGGTGCTCATGAGCACCCACCTCCTCAACATTGCGGAGGAGCTGGCAGATCGCATCGGCATCCTGCACAAGGGGCGTCTCATCGCGCTGGGCACCATGGATGAAATCCATCAGGTGAAATCGACCACGGGCAAGCGTCTGGAAGAAGTCTTCCTGGAGATGGTGTCCGATGAGACCGAGCAGAACGGGAACGCAGCGTCAGAAATCTAAGATCCAAGGGCAGAGAGAATGAGCAGACCAGGAACTTTCATCATCATGGGCGTGTCGGGCTCCGGCAAGAGCCTCATCGGCAGCAAGCTGGCAGAGGCCCTGGGGGCGGACTTTGAAGATGGGGATGACTTTCACCCCCCGGCTAACAAGGCGAAGATGTCTGCGAAGATCCCGCTGACGGACGAGGACCGCTGGCCCTGGCTGCGGGCGATGCGCGACCGGATCGAGGAAAAACGAGCCGCAGGCCGCAGCTATGTGCTGGCCTGCTCGGCCCTGAAGGCGGTGTACCGGGACCTGCTATCTGGTGGGGAGCCGCGCTCCTCGGTGGAGTTTGTGTTTCTGAAGGGATCTCCCGAACTCATCGCAGCACGCATGGCAGCAAGGAAGGGGCACTTTTTCCAAGGTGTCTCGACGACCGCCACGGCAGGTGGCACGGCGGCACCGACGCTGCTGGACAGCCAGTTCGCCACACTGGAGGAGCCGACGGCGGCGGAGGCCATGATCGTGAACGTGGATCAGACTCCAGACGAGATCGTGGGAGACATCCTCCGGATCGTGGGATAAGGGTGGGCTGAGGTTCGACACATGACCGGTGCAAAACCAAAACTGACATTCTGGGGCTGGGACGCCCCGGTTCTGCACAAGGCTGTGGCCGAGCTGGCTCGTGACTGGGCTGAAGGTGCGCTCGATCTCAGTGATACTCTCATCATCGTGCCCACGGCAGAGACCGTGCGACGGTTGCGGGAGGCGCTGGCGGTGGAGGCCGGTGGCCGGGACAGCGCGGTGACGGCGCCGCACCTTTGGCATGCGGGTCTGGTTTTCCAGCCGCGCACTCCCGGGTTGGCCCTGGCCTCACCCTTGCAGGAGCGGGCGGCCTGGACGGAAGTGCTGACGCGGGCGCCACTGAAGGAGATGGGGGCACTGTTCCCTTCTCCCCCAGAAGAGCAGGACCTCATCTGGGCGGCGGCGGTGGCAGAGACCATTGCGAATCTGCGCAAGACGCTGGGGGCTGGCGGACACAGTCTGGACACTGCCGGGCCCGGATTGGAAGGGCTGGACGAACTGGCACGCTGGGCCCAACTGGCCAGGCTGGAGGAGCTGTATCTCGCGACATTGAATGGTTGGGGGCTGGTGGACGGTGAGTCGGCCAAGAAAGCGGCCGCAGCTCTGGCAGTGCTGCCCGAAGGGGTGACGCAGATCAAGGTCTTCGCCGTGGCGGATGCGCCGCCACTGTTCAGCGTGTGGCTGGAGCAGGTGGCACAACGTGTGCCCGTGTCAGTGTATGTGCAGGCACCGGTGGAGCAGCGGCATGGGTTTGATGAAACAGGCATGCCGCGGGTATCCCACTGGGGTGATGATGCGCTGGTGGAGTGTCCGCTGGCTCATGACCGCATGCATCGCGTGCCGGGTGCGGAAGATCAGGCCCGGCTGGCAGTGAGACTGCTGGGGGAGATGGCGGCCACGGGGCAATCTGTGGCCGTGGGAGCCTGTGACCAGGCGCTGAACAGCGTGCTGGAAGGGACGCTCACCGCGCAAGGCGTGCGGGTCTATAACCCCGCAGGGCGTTCTGCCCGCCAGCACAGTCTGGTGCAGGTGCTGCGCAGCGGCTGGCGTGCGGCACGCAGTGCGGCATGGCGGGACTGGATGCCATTTCTCCGCATGGATGATGTGTCCCGTGCGCTGTGCGGTGAGACGGGGCTCCTCATTACGAAGTACTATGAGCTGATCGACGAGTTTGACGGCACGCACCTGCCTCCTACCATCAAAGACGCGCAGTCCATTGCGGGTCTGCACTCTGATTGGGCGGATTTGGTGCCGGTGCTGACGGCGGCGGTGAATCACGCGGAAGGCTGGGGCGCGGACACTTGTGAGGGCGCGGTGAGGAATTTCCTGGTCTGGCTGTATGGTGAGCGGGAGTTCGACAGCGCGCTGGAGCATCAGAAGTACCACGGCGAATTGTTCGGTGAGGTGATCCGGCTGGCCATGCAGGTGGATGCGGGCCGTGCGGCAGGCATAGGCTCCAGCGAGGCTGCTGCCTGGCTGGGCCTGGTGTTTGATGCGCTGGAAGAAGGCCAGCTCACCGACCTGCGCGGGGAGGCGGATCTGGTGCTGTACGGCTGGCTGGAGCTCCTGTGGGAGCCTGCTCCGGGGCTGGTCATCACCGGATTCAATGACGAACATGTGCCGGGCACGCTGGGGGCGGATGCCTTCCTGCCGGACAAAGCCAAAGCTGCGCTGGGGCTGCCCTGCCAGGCGGTGCGGCGGGCTCGTGATGCTTATTTCCTGAAGGCCATTGCGGAGCAGCGCGCTGCGGAGTGCACGCTGCATGCGGTGCTGGGGCGGCAGACGGCGGAGGGAGATGCCCTGCGCCCTTCACGATTGTTGCTGGATGCCTCTGATGCGGATCTGCCTCTGCGAGTGAAGCACCTCTTCCCGGCGGAGGATGAAGTTCACCCTGCGCCAAGGCCGCTGCGTACCCAGGCGTTCCAACTGACTCCGCAGTTGCGGCGGTGGAGCCGGAGCGCCATTTCACCCACAGCCCTGCGTCGCTACCTGGCTTGTCCCTACCGGTTCTATCTCAGTGAAGTGCTGGGCATGAAGGCGGTGAGCACCGGCCAGCGGGAGCTGACTCCGGCCACGCTGGGCAGCCTGACCCATGAGGTCTTCAAGGCCTTCGCAGACCAGCCGGAGATCGCTGAAAGCACGGATGCGGAAAAGATCGGGGACTGGATGGTGGCGGAGCTGGAGCGGCGGTCTGTGCTGATGTTTGGCCACGAACCGCTATTCTCTGTGACCTTGCAGGTGGAGTCGCTGCGTCAGCGTCTCACTGCGTTTGCCTCGCGTCAGGCGGAGTTGCGTTCAGAGGGGTGGCGGGTGCTGCGGGCAGAGGAGAAGATCCTGCCGACCTGGGGTGTGGACCTGGGCGGTGTTTCGCTCTCAGGCAAGATCGACCGGATCGACTACCATGAGCGTCACAATGTGTTCCGCGTGATCGACTACAAGACCTCCCGGAAGAAGCCTGAGGAAGCGCACCATAGGAAGGCACGCGAGGAGATGCTGGCGGATCCCAACCAGTCGTGGAAATGCTTTGATGACGCGAAGGGGCGGACCCGGTGCTGGGTGGACCTGCAACTGCCGCTGTATGCGCGGGCGGTCGCGGCACAACTGGCAAAGGGCGCACCGGTGGAGGCAGCTTATTTCCTACTGCCCGCGACCGTGGGTGAAGTAAAGCTGCACAGCTGGGAGGATCTGGGGACAACCACGCTGGATGCGGCGGAGGCGTGTGCTCGGGAGGCGGTGGGGCGGATTCGTGAAGGGATCTTCTGGCCGCCGTCGGAGGATATGCGGTTTGATGATTTCGAGGGGCTGTTTCACGGCGATGTCATGAAGGCGGCTGCACCGCCCGAGAAGTGGTTGGTGGAACCGGTTGCGGAGGTGCTGGCGCTATGACCGTGCTCAAAAATGAACTCATTCGCGCGTCGGCGGGCACGGGCAAGACCCACTCGCTGGTGCAGCGCTACCTTTGGCTGTTGGAGCACGGTGCAGAGCCGGAGCGCATTGCCGCCATGACCTTCACCCGCAAGGCGGCGGGGGAGTTCTTTGAGCGCATCCTCCAGGAACTGGCGACGCGCAGCATGAGTGAGAGTGCCGGCAGCCGGATGGCTTTGCAATTGCTGCGGAAGGTGGTGCGCCGCATGGACCAACTCCGCTTGGGCACCATTGACAGCTTCTTCGCCACCATGGCGCAGTGTCTGCCCTTCGAGCTGGGGCTTACGGGCAAGGCCGCGCTGATGAGCGAGGCGGAAACGACCCGGGCGGCTGAGGAGGTGATGGATGCCCTGCTGCTGGCCGTTGGGCGAATGAAGGACCATGCGGCCATGGATGAGCTGCGGGAGGCCTGGAAGGCGGCCAGCCACGGCAGTGAGCAAGGGCGGCCTGCTGAGGCTCTGGCCACGTGGTGTGGGCGGCTTCACCAGTTGCTCATTGAATGCCCCGATCCGGAACGTTGGGGTGGGGCGGAAGTGATCTGGGAGAAGGGGACATCGCTGCCTCTGCTAACGGCGGGTGATCAGGATCTGGCCGCCGCGGTGGAGCAGCTGGAAGGGGCGCTGGACTACAGCATCTTTGACAAACGGGCCCCGGCGAAGTGGGATGAATTCCTCCAAGCTGCGCGGGAATACGACGGTTTTCAGAAGTTCGACGGCACGCCGATCGCATACATGTTGAAGCCGGAGCGTGGTGATCCCTCGCGCCTGCGCCTGGGCGGGGCGGAATGGAAGATGTGGAAGTCCGTGCCGCTGGATGTGAGGACCGGTACGGCCCTGGCTGATGTGCTGGACATCCTGGTGGGGCGGGCGCTGCTCACGCACCTACGCCGCACCCGGGCCCAGCGGGGCATTGTGCGGATCTATGAAACGACCTACCACCGGCAGGTGCGGTCGCGGGGGCGCCTGGTCTTCAGTGATCTGGCCTGGCTGCTTTGTGGTCGCTTGAAAACCACGCCGATGGAAGTGCAGGACTGGGAGGCCTTTCGTACCGCGTTGGAGTTTCGCATGGATGCGCGGTATGACCACTGGCTGCTGGATGAGTTCCAGGATACCAGCGAGCGTCAGTGGGAGGTGATGTCTCCGCTGCTGGAGGAAGCCCGGCAGGACCCGGAGGAGCGCCGCAGCGTGTTCCTGGTGGGGGACGTGAAGCAGAGCATCTACCTCTGGCGGCAGGCGGAGCCGGAGTTGTTTCATCACGTCGAGTCGGCCTGGCAGGGCGACCGGCTGCAGACCACGCCGCTGAATGAGAGCTACCGCTCCTGCCCGCAGGTGCTGGCCATGGTGAACGGGGTGTTTCTCAATGCCGGGCGTGATCTGGAGGCATTGTTTCCCGGCTTGGGGCGGCTTTGGGTGTATGAGGAGCATCGCTGCGCAGCGCGGGTGGCCCGGCTGGCAGGTCATGCCGCACTGATCCATGCGGCTCCCCCAGACGAGGATGCTGAGGAAGAGGAAAATACCATCACCTTGGCGACGGCGAACCTGATCCGCGAGATCAATCCCATCGGCCGCGGGCTAACGTGCGCCGTGCTCGTGCGGAGCAATCGCACGGCCCGTGCCATCTCTGACGCCCTGCGTCGTCTGCTGGGGGTGGAGGTGATCTGTGAGTCTCAGGAAAATGTGGTGGTGGACAATCCCGCCACGCTGGTGTTGCTAAGCCTGCTGCAGGTGGCGGTGCACCCTGGCGATTCCATGGCGTGGCAGCATCTCCTGTTGTCGCCTCTTCGCCATGCCATCCACGAGCAGGAACTCAAGCTTCCGGCGCTCGCGGCGCGGGTGAGGTCGGACCTGTCTCACCTGGGATTCCTGCCGGTGTTGCAACGCTGGGCGGAGATATTGCGGCAGGCCTTGCCGGAGCAGGATGCCTTTACGGATCGTCGCCTGGCTCAGCTTCTGGATGTGGCGGCGGACTTCGATGAGAGCGGGAGTCGCGATGTGGAGGAATTTCTGGCCACGGCGCGGGAGCATTCGGTCCGGGAGGACAGCGCCTCCGCTCAGGCCATTCAGGTGATGACGGTGCACCAGAGCAAGGGCTTGCAGTTTGACGTGGTGATCCTGCCGGAACTGCAAGGGGAGGCGCTGGATGCCGTGCATCGGAACCGGCTCTTTGTGGCCCGCAAAGAACGCGGTGCCGTGGGCTGGATGTTGGACAAGCCGGAAAAGCTGGTGGTGGAGCGCGATGAGGTGCTCCTGGCGGAGCTGTCGCGGGAGAAAGCCCGGCAGGCTTTTGAGGGGCTGTGCCGCTTCTATGTGGCCATGACTCGCGCGAAGCTGGGCCTGTACGTGGTACTGGATCCTGCGAAGGTGAAGAACACCTCCAATGAAGGGCGCATCCTGGCCCAGCGGCTGGAGCCGGGCTTTGATCCCGTGGACTACGATCTGGTGGGCGCAGGCGGCATGGCAACTTGGGAAGTGGGAAATCGCTTCTGGTATGAAGCGCACGCTGCGAAAACGGTGGTGGCGGAAACACGGGCCGCGCCTGCCACGGAGTTGTCTCTCGGCAAGCTGATCCGCGCAGTGAACAAGCCTCTGGAGCGCCGTGCGCCATCCGGCGAGGAGTCGTTTGTGCTAAAGGGCGGGGAGTTGCTCTCCACCGCCCGCGAGGTGAAGCGGCAGCACGGGACCCGGGTGCATGAGCTCTTCTCTACCATTGCGTGGTTGGACGAGGTGGCGGACCCCGTCTCGATCTGGCGGGAGCGTGGCCTGGTTTCAGACGATGTGCTGGCAGACGGCACGGGTGACGATGCGGCGGCGGAGGTGCTGAGGGTCTTGTCCGCTCCAGAAGTGGAGCCTTGGTTTACTCTCGCGGGGATGAACCGTATGGCCTGGATGGAGCGCCGGTTTGATTTCATTGACCAAGGAAGCTGGGTCAGCGGCATCGTGGACCGTGTGGTCATTGAGCTGAACGCCCAGGGGAGCCCAGTCAGGGCCACCATCCTGGATTTCAAGACGGATCTGGTGGTGACAGACCAGGAAATGGCCTCCCGGGCGGCGGGCTACGCCCCGCAGTTGGCGCTCTATGTGCCAGCCGTGGTGCGGATGACCGGACTGAAGCCGGAGGCCATCGATAAGGCGCTGATTTTCACGATGACGGGCAAGGTGGTTCCCGTCTGAGAGGACGGTACCGCAAATGCCTCAACTTTCTAAACTTTTTGCTTAGTCGTGCTTGCGTCTCAATTTCTAGGTCACTAGAGTTGACCTCCCATGCCAAACCCCCAAGGCGCGGATTCCTCACTTTCAACCGGCAAAAAACTCCAGACCTGGGCCGCATGGCTCGTGGCGTGGATGCCTGCGCTGGCGCTACTCCTATGGCTGAACCAGTACGTGATGCCGCTTCCGTACCATGATGACTGGGAGTTCGTCAGCCAGTACCAGCATTGGACGGAAGGTGCCTTTGATCTGAAGGAACTCTTCAGGCCCATCAATGGGCAGCCTCTGGCGGTGCCGAAGATGATCTTCTTTGCGGCGCTCAAGTGGAACAATGGTGACCTTTCCATTCTGCCGTACCTGAGCTGGGTGATGTCGGTGGGCGTGGGGATTGGCCTGTGGTGGCTCAGTCGCTCGTGGCGGAAGGATCTGGCGGGGAAGGGTTGGTACGTGGTGTTGCTCTGGAATCTGGGCATCTTCTCGCCTGCCCAGGAGGGCACGTGGTTTTGGAACTGCACCTTCCATACTTATATCCCAGGTTTCTGCCTGGTGGCGGGGGTGGTGGTGATGCTGGGGGGGCTGCCGGTATGGGCCAGACTTGTGCTCGGCGGGCTGGCCTCAACAGTGGCGACCTTTTCTTTTGGCGCAGGGTTTGTGGTGCCCTGGCTGTTGATGCTGCTCATCATCGCCGGGATGCTTGGTCAGGAACGTCGCTATCGATGGTTTCATCTGACTGCATGGGCACTATTGGCGGCAGGGCTTGGCTATCTGGCGCTGTTTGGATTTCCGGAGTCGGGCGGGGGCGGTGGTCTGGGGGATCAATTGGCCAAGCAGGCAGGGCGGCCATTGCTGGTCGGGGGCTATTGGCTGGTGCTGCTAGGTAGCACCCTCGCGGATGCCGCACCTTTTGAGCCCGTCACGTTTGGGATGATGGCGGCAGGAGCATTGTTGCTGTTGGGAGCGGTGGCGACGGTAAAGCTGGTCCGTTGTGGGGAGTGGTCACAGGCCCTGCCCTGGCTGGTTTTCGTTGCTTGGGCAGGTGGAAACGCGGCGTTGATCTCGATTGTGCGGCTTAACAACCTGCTCGATACCGCGCTCGCTCCGCGATACGCCACGCACATGCATTTCTTTGTGGCAGGTGCGGTGGGGCTCCTGGCAGCGGGACTCTGGGTGAAGGGGCAATTCGGTCGCCTTGGACTGCCAGCCGGAGCTGCCGCGTTGCTCGTGATTCAGCTGTTTGCCTGGGGAGATGGGCAGCAAATGATGGAGGCGCAGTATCGGCGCATGCAACAGGACCGGGCGGTGCTCAGCTTTGTCAAAATCATTGAACCGCAGCGGGACTTGATCTGGGCGCCAGTGACCCCGTCTGAGACGGTAAACGTGGCCAAGTTCATGTCGGCTCACGGTCTGGTCCGCGGTTTGAAGTTCATGGACTCTCTGGATCCCGCGAAATACCGTCAGGGGCCACCTCTTCCGGAAAAGTGGGGTTCGTGGAAACTGATGCGTGAGGAGTCTGGGGTGCTGACTGCGACCGGCACCTGTGGATCCTCCAAGCACCTGGACGTGCTGCCTGATCTGGTCGTCCTGACGATCCCGGATGCGACAGGGGCCGAGCGGATCGTCCATTTGACCAAGCCTCTGCTGCCGGAAGATTTTGAACGCCGTATCGCGGCGCGCCGCCTGCATCCAGAACACTACTTTGGCTGGTCCTTCGAGCTGCCGCCTGGTACGCCAGCGAGTGTGAAAGCCTACGGCTTCTACGGGGAGAAGTACCATCTCCGTCTGATCCCGAAAGCGCAGGCAGCTGCAGATGGTGCAGCTCTGTCGAAACAATAATTTGCACAACGCAGTTTTGCGTCATCCGGCATGTCTATTCCGATGTCCCCACCGCCCACCTTCAGCGCCTACCCCCTGGAAGACTGCAACGCCCACCAGGAGGAGATCCAGGCGGCGCTGCAGGAGTTTCTTCGTGCCGGGAGTTATATCCTAGGTCCCGAGGTGGCGGCGTTCGAGCGCGAGTTTGCCCAGTTCGTTGGCGCATCGCACGCGATCGGGGTGGCCAACGGCACGGATGCCATTGAGGTGCTGCTTCGTGCGTTGGAGATCGGTCCGGGGGATCTTGTGGCGGTTCCCTCGCATACGGCCGTGGCGAGTGCCTCCGGGATCGGCCGGGCGGGTGCTCAGCCGATCTTTGTGGATATTGATCCGGACACTTTCACGATCAGTCCAGATGCTTTGGAGGCCTTGCTCGTGTCGCCCGCCGGGGCACAAATCAAGGCCGTGCTGGCGGTGCATCTCTATGGTCACCCCTGTGACATGAAGCGCCTGGGAGAGGTGGCACGTGACCACCATGTGGTCTTGCTGGAAGACTGTGCCCAGGCCCATGGCGCAGTGTCTCGCGGGCGCAGCGTCGGGAGCCTGTCGAGAGCGGCCGCCTTTAGCTTCTATCCTACAAAGAACCTGGGAGCGCTCGGCGATGGAGGGGCCATCACCACCTCCGATGCTGCCCTGGCCGAGGCTTGCCGGGTCGTGCGCCAGTACGGGTGGAAGGAGCGCTACATCAGTGCTTCTCAAGGAGTCAACAGCCGCCTGGATGAGTTGCAGGCAGCCCTGCTGAGAATCAAGCTGAGATCGTTGCCAGGGGGATTGAGGCGTCGTCGGGAGCTGGCAACGCTTTATGGATCCCTGCTCAAGGGATGCCCGGATCTGGTGACGCCGGTTTGCCGTGAGGAGTGTGAGCATGCCTATCATCTCTATGTGGTGCGCACCTCCCGTCGGGAGGGATTGATGAAACATCTCCTGAGCCGGGGCATCCCCGTGGCGTTGCATTATCCGGCGGCGATCCATCAACAGTCTGGGTACGCTGAGGTGGCGGAATGGTCCCCGCCACTGCCGTCTACGGAGACGGTCATGAAGGAGATTCTGACCCTGCCGCTGCATCCCTATCTGGATGAAGCGGCGGTCCGCTACACGTGCGCATCAATACGTGAATATTTGTCCGAGGAATCCGTCAATTAACGCCTTCCATGCTGAACAAAGAATATGAAACAATGCGCCAGGTGGAGGACACCTACTGGTGGTACCAGGTGCTGCATGGGTATGTGCCCCAGCAGGTGGCGGGCTTGCTGAAGGACGGTGCCGGGCGGGTGCTGGACGCCGGATGCGGTACCGGAGGTACGCTGCGGCACCTGAAGGACCGCAATGCAATGTGGGATCTGCATGGCTTCGACTTCTCGCCTTTGGCTGTGGAGTACTGCAAGTTTCGCGGATTCAACCAAGTGTGCCAGGGCAGCGTGGACGCCATCCCGGCGGAAGACCGCAGTTTTGACGTGGTGATCAGTCTGGATGTGCTTTGCCATGCCGGGCTGGATGAGACCAGGGCGGTGGCGGAGTTTGCGCGAGTGGCCAGACCGGGCGGGCATGTCATTCTGAACCTGCCGGCATTCTATTTCCTCATGGGCCGCCATGATATTGCCGTGGGCAGTGTGCGCCGCTACGACGAGCGGCGGGTGAGGGAGCTGATGGCGGGAGCCGGATTGCGGATCAAGGAAATACACTACTGGAATGCCTGGCTCTTCCCGCCCATCCTCCTCTGGCGGCAGTTCAGCCGGTTGCTGAGCTTTGGGCAGGAGAGAGAAGAGGCCAAGTCTGACCTCACGCAACTGCCGGGGTGGCTGAACAAGGTGCTGGCTGGAGTGGCCAGGATGGACATGAAACTCTGTCGATGGGTGGGGGTGCCGGTTGGTACCTCAGTCTTTGTCGTGGCTGAAAAGCCCAACTCCTGACGAACGAACATGGAACGGAATTTTCTGCACTCTGCCACGTCCGAAGCTCCCCGTGTGAGCTTCGTGGTGCCGCTGTACAATACGGGTGACGCCCTCGGCAGGCTCCTTCAGGCGTTTCGGGGGCTCGACATTGACGGTGGCTATGAACTGGTGCTGGTGAATGATGGCAGTCCTGACGGCACGGGCGACCGGGTGCCAGGGCTGATCAAAGACCTGCCCTACCCGGTGATCTTTGTAGACATGGCCAGGAACTTTGGCGAACACGCCGCCGTGCTGGAAGGGTTCCGGCATGCCCGTGGCAGGTTTGTGGTGAATCTGGACGATGATCTGCAGAATCCGGTGAGTGAGGCGCTGCGGCTGGTGGAGCATCTGGACCGGACGGGTGCGGACGTGGTGTACGCCTACTATGAGGAGAAGAAGCACGCCTGGTATCGCAATCTGGGCAGCCAGATGACCAACAGCATGGCGACGCTCCTCATTGGCAAGCCTCGTGATCTTTACCTGTGCAGCTTCCGGGCACACCGGCGTGAGCTGATTGACCGGTTGGTGCGCTACACCGGGCCCTATCCCTACATCGATGGTTTGATCATTGGCTCCACGAACCGAATCGAGCGTCTGCTCGTGGCGCATGAGGAGCGTGCGGCCGGCCAGAGTGGCTACACGCTGCGCCGGCTGGTGAGATTGTGGATGAACATGTTCTTTAACTTCAGCATCATCCCCCTTCGAATGGCGAGTGTGTTGGGGGTGGTATCGTGCCTGGTGGGGCTGCTGGGTTTCCTGGTGGTGCTGCTGGAGTACGCCTTTTTCAATGTTCAGTCCCCCGGCTGGAGTTCGTTGATGGCTGGCATAACGGTTTTCTCAGGGGTGCAGCTCATCATGCTCGGGCTCATCGGAGAGTATGTGGGGCGCACGTACATGACGTTGGCTGGAAAGCCGCAATCGCTGGTCCGAAGCGTCACTGATTATCGGGTCATGGCGAGTACTGGGATCGTGAGCAGCGCAACTGTGCAAGGCACAACCACTTCTGTGTCATGACCACGGCCTCCAACATAAAGCTGCACCCGGATGCCCGGTGTCACTCCCTGGAGGTGGGAGAGGGGGCCGAACTCGAGGCCTTTGCCTTCGTCGAGAGTGGTGCACGCGTGGGAAGGGACTGTTTCATCGGTGCGCACACCTATCTCGAACACGGCGTCAGTCTGGGCGACAAGGTGACGGTGGAGGGGGGCACTCGCTTCTATGCCGGACTGGTGGTGGAAGACGATGTCCACGTGGGGCGCAACGCCACCCTGGCCCGAGCTCACCATGGCGGTGCTACCCCAACTGCACAGACCACCCCTTCCATCCTGCTGCGTCAGGGCTGCCAGATCGGTGCCAACGCCACCATTTGCCCCGGGGTCACCGTGGGGGCTCATGCCATTGTGGATGCTGGCGCGGTGGTGACTCACTCGGTGCAGCACTACGCCATTGTCTCCGGAAATCCTGCCCATGTGGTGGGGTTTGTGAATGCGAAGGAACCAGTTTCAACCGGGAAAGGGAACATCAACCCGCAGGAGGTGGGCGTGACGGTTTCCCGGGTGCGCGGGGTGACTGCCTACGACATCCCGTACATCAGTGATCCCCGGGGAAACCTGACGGTAGGTGAGTTTGAGCGCACCCTGCCTTTCCAGCCCAAGCGGTACTTCATGACCTTTGACGTGCCGAGTGCCAAGCTGAGGGGGGAACACGCGCATCGCACCTGCCACCAGTTCTTGATCTGCATGCACGGCTCTTGCGCACTGGTGGTGGATGACGGGGTGAATCGGGAGGAGTACCTCCTCGACCGGCCGACGTTTGGCATCTATGTGCCTCCCATGATCTGGGCGACGGAGTACAAGCACACTTCCGATTCTGCCTTGCTGGTGTTTGCGTCTGAGTATTATGACGCGGGGGACTACATTCGCGACTACCACCAGTACCTGAAGGAGCTAAGGCCGCAATAGGGGGATAGAAGCTGGAAAGCCCATGCAGGCAAATCAAGGGCCTTTGGGAAATGATTGGATGAGAGGGGGGTGTGGGATTATTTTCGCCCCCGCTCAAATTCTATGTCTTCCTCAGTACTGTGCATTGCCCACCCCGGTCACGAGTTGCGTGTACTTCAGTGGCTCCGTGAGGTTCGGCCGGTGGTGTTGATTCTGACGGATGGCTCCGGATCGAGCAAGACGTCCCGTTTGGAGGCATCTCGAGCGTTGGTCACGGAAGCGGGAGGTACTGTGGGGAGGATTTTTGGGAGGTTTCCGGACCGGGGTCTCTATGAGATCATCCGCAACCAGGATCTCAAGGCGGTGATCGGGCTGGCGGATGACCTGCTCGCCACCCTGGAAGAGAATAATGCGGACGTCATCGCTGGTGATATGCTGGAGGGGTTCAACACCGGGCACGACTTGTGCCGGATGCTCATCCAGGCGACGGTGAGCCGATATGACCGACGGCGGGGTCAGCCGGTGAAGAACTTCGAAATCGTCCTGGAGCGGCTTTCCGCCACCATGGCGGAGCGCAAACCGGCAGTGACCCTCCAGCTGGGAAAGGAAGGGATCGCTAGCAAGCGGGCCTGCGTGGAGCACCGCTTCCCGCAACTGGTGGAAGAAATGGACCGGGCGGTGGCGAAATATGGCGATGTCGTGGTGGCCACGGAAGCCCTCTTTGAGGCAGCGGCGGGGTTGGATGATCGCTGGACGGAATCCGAGCCGCCGTATTATGAGACATTTGGCCGGAAACAGGTGATGGCGGGTCTCTACACGGAGGTGATCACGCATGAAACCCACATGCAGCCCCTCGCCCAGGCCTTGCAGAAATGGGCAGCACAGGCATGATGGGGTGTCGCCCGACGACTGAGCTATGCGAGTCCTCTTCACCAACCATGGCCTGAGTGTGCGGGCTGGTACGGAGCTCTATGTCCGGGACATCGCTGTCGCCCTTCTCAAGCGGGGGCACGAGCCCTGGTGCTGGTCCCCAGAGCTGGGTGTGGTGGCCGATGAACTGCGGGCCGAAGGAATCCGGGTGGTGCAATCGCTGGCAGATCTGCCCGGCAGACCGGATCTGATCCATGGGCATCACCGGCTGGAAACGACGGCAGCGGGCCTATACTTTCCTGATGTTCCCGTTGTTTCCTATTGCCATGGACCCAAGGCCTGGCAGGAGAGACCGTGCCGGTTGCCCAATGTGGCCTTCTGGATTGCGGTGGACGAGGCCTGCCGGGAGAGGCTGGTGAATAAGGAGGGGCTCGAACCCTCGCGGATCCGGGTGCTCTTGAACTTTTTTGATGCGGATCGCTTTCCCCAGCGAGGGGCGTTGCCATTGAGGCCGGAGCGGGCGCTGGTCTTCAGCAACTATGCCTCCCGGGATACGCATGTGCCGGTGCTGCGCCAAGTCTGTGAGGCAGCAGGCATCCGCCTGGATGTGGTCGGGCTGGCGAGCGGAAAGGTGGTGGAGGATCCCGGAGCTTTGCTGGTGCAGTACGACCTGGTGTTTGCCAAGGCGCGTGCCGCGATCGAGGCGATGGCGGCGGGTTGTGCGGTGGTGCAGTGTGACTCCTTTGGGGCTGGCCGGATGGTCACGCCGGATAATTTCCATGAACTCCGTGAGCGCAACTTTGGCTTCACCACCATGCGGATGCCGCTGACGGTGGAGCATCTCGCGGCGCAGGTGCGGCAGTATGATACCGTGGCCTGCGAGGCAGTGAGTGAACGAGTTCGGCGGGAATGCTCCCTGGACCAAGCCGTAGAACAGCTGCTGGGCCACTATCAGGACGCGCTCCAGTGGAAGGTGCCGTCATCATCCAGTGTTGAATGCCTGGAAGGTGCGGCCCTCTTGCTGGAGGGGGAGATTCCGTATGCACGTGCGGGCAGGGAGGTGCTGGATGTGCGGCGGGAACTGGACAAACTGCGTGGGGAGTTGGAAAGGGTTCGTGGGGAGCGCGATGACGCAAAGACGTCGTTGGCGGCGACCAAGGAGCGCCTGATCCAAGTCAAGGCAGAAGCGGCGACGCTCCAGCGGCGGAAGTCTTGGTGGGAAAGATTGACCCGGCGCGGTCGGTAGCACTGCTCCGGCCTCAACTGCGGGACCATTTGGTCAATTCCGGCCAAAGATTGCAAAAAAAGAGAAAGAACGGTCCGGCGGTCACGTTTCCGCGGCGACAAGGGACTTTTTGAACCTTCACCGCTTTGGTTATGAAACCGCTACTTCCTCTTCTGGCTCTCCTGGCTGCTCCCGCGTTGATCTCCGCCGCCTCCCTCCCGGAGGCGCAGAAGATCGATGCCCTCCTCGCCAAGGACTGGCAGAAGAACAACCTGACTCCCAATCCGACCGCACCTGACGCAGTGCTGGTCCGCCGTCTCTACCTCGACATTGCCGGGCGCATCCCCACCGCCGAGGAGACGCAGGAGTTCATGAAGTCTCAAGATCCGCAGAAGCGGGCGAAGCTGATCGACCGGTTGCTGGCTTCCGACGGGTACACCAGCAACATGTTCAACTACTGGGCGGACATCCTGCGCCTCACGGACAATGTGAAGGGCAAGATCACCGCGCAAGCCTATGAAGAATGGCTCAAGCAGCAGCTCAAGGCGAATAAGCCGTACGACCAGTTTGTTCGTGATCTGCTGACTACGGACGGCGGTGTGTGGGACAGCGGTTCCATTGGCTTCTACCAGCGGGATGAGAACAAGTTGGATCATCTGGCTTACACCGTACAGGTTTTCCTTGGCACGCAGATTGTCTGTGCCCAGTGCCACAACCACCCCTTCGACAAGTGGTCCCAGAAGGACTACTACGGCATGGCCGCCTTCACCTATGGGATGGACACCAAGGGGGGCGGGCTCGACTTCAAAGGCCTGGCCAAGAACGCGGGTAAACCGCAGGTGGACCGTGCGGCGCTCAAGAACATGACCCCCAAGGAGCGCAAGGCCTACATGGCTGATCAGCGCAAAGAGGGCGGGACAGTCGCAGCTTCAACCATGAGCCGCGAGGAGATGCAGGAGGTTCGCAAGACGCTGCAGGATGTGATGAAGCCGCTGCGCTACACTTCCATCCAATGGAACGACAACAAGCTGCCCAAGCTGCCGAACGACTACAAATACCCGGATGCGAAGCCGGGTGAGGAGATCGCTCCAAAGGTGCTCTTTGGTCATGACGCTGTGTCCAACGGCGTGGAGACCCGGCTGCAGGCGTTTGCGGACTGGATGACCTCGCCAGACAATCCCCGGTTCACCACGGTGATTGCCAACCGCATGTGGAAGAAGGCGTTTGGCATCGGTCTCATTGAACCCGTGGATGAGATGATGGACTCCACGGTTCCTTCCAATAACGAGCTCATGGAGTACCTCAACGAGCTGATGGTGGAGAAGAAGTACTCGCTCAAATCCTTCCTCCGCGTGCTCTACAATACTGAGGCCTATCAGCGCATGTCCACACGTGAAGAAGTGCCGCTGGGTGAGCTGTATCATTTCACCGGTCCGGTGCTGCGCCGCATGTCGGCTGAGCAGATCTGGGACAGCTTTGTGACCCTGGCACGCGGCAGCGTGGACGGCTCGGTGGGAGACAAGGATGAGCGCATGCACCAGTATCTGGGGGATCTGAAATACCTGATCGATACCGTGAAGGACAAGGGGGCGGAAGGGTTGGTGGAAGTGGCTCGCAAGGGAGCCGCGGATCGCGAGGCTACCAACGCCAAGCTGGAATCGCTTCGCAAGGAGATGGAAGCCGCGCAGGCCAGTGGCAATGCCAGCACGGCAGGTCAGCTTGCGAGAGAAGCCAATCGTCTTCGCCGGGAGAACTCCAATGGCATGCTTGAGGCCATTGTGGGTGAGGATCGGGCCGACGATTTGCGCCGAGGCTACAATCCAGACAAGAAGGGTGGCAAGAATGCCGTGCCCGCCGGGTTGAGCCGTGAACAACTGGCCACGATGTCCAAGGAGCAACGCCGCGATGCGATCAAGATGGGCAACAGCCTGAACTTGACGGCGCGCGCCTCAGAAATCGCTTCGCCCGCCCGTCCGGGGCACCTGCTGCGCACCTTTGGCCAGTCGGATCGCGAGCAGATCCAGAATGCGAGCGATGACGCCACGGTGCCGCAGGCGCTGGCCCTCCTGAATGGTCCCACCTCCGAGGTCCTGAACAGCCCGGTGAGCCGGCTGCGTCAGGATGTGGAGAAGGCGACCTCTCCCCAGGCTAAGATTGACGCTATCTATCTGGCGTGTCTGAGCCGTCTGCCCAGCAACAATGAACGGACCATGCTCAACGACGTGATCCACGAGCGCGGTGATCGCGCCTATGGCGACGTGATTCAGGCCCTCCTCACCGGCAGTCAGTTTGTCTTTGTGCAGTAAGCAACCCGTTTCTTCAGTTCTCAATTCCACCACCTCACGATCATGAAAAGTCTCCTTCAAAAAGCAGACGAGATCTCCCGCCGCGACTTTGTGATGCGCGCCGCCAAGACCTGTCTCGGAGTCTCTGTGCTGGATGTGCTGGCAGGGACGCGTGCCCACGGTGCCTTTGAAGGGGCCGCGAAGGTTCGCCAAGTGCCCACGGCCAAGAACGTGATCTACCTCTATATGAGCGGGGGCATGAGCCACCTGGACACCTTCGGCGTAGTGCCCGGTGCAGAGGAAATGGGGGCCACCAAAGCCATTGCAACCTCGGCTGACGGCGTGCAAATCAGTGAATACCTTCCCACCGTCGCCAAGTCCATGCATCATGGCGTGGTGTTGAAGTCGCTCACCTCCACGCAGGGTGCGCATGCTCAAGGAAACTACTTCGTGCACACCAGCTACACCATGCGGGGTGCCACACGGCATCCTTCCATGGGGGCCTGGATGACAGCGTTCCAAGGGCGGAACAACCCGGCTCTTCCCGGCAGCGTGATCATCACCGGCGACAGCAAGCACCCAGGGGGTGGATTCTTCGACGCCTCTATTGCTCCGCTCGTGTTGAACAATCCCGCGGGTGGCCTGGCCAACAGCAGCCGCTTGGCCTCGCTCACGGAAGGTGACTTTGACTACCGTCTGGGCCTCTCGGCCCGCTTGGACGCAGGCTTCCAGAATGCTTACAGCTACAAAGGTGTGAAGGCCTATGCTGATGTGTACCGTGATGCGGTGCGGGTCATGAAAAGCGAAGACCTTACGGCCTTTGACTTGAGCAAGGAGCCCGAGGCGGCCCATGAAGCTTATGGGAGTGATAACTTCGGCCAGGGCTGTCTGCTGGCGCGCCGTCTCGTGGAGCATGGGGTGCGTTTTGTGGAAGTGAACCTCGGGGGCTGGGACACGCACCAGGACAACTTCATTCGCGTGCCGGAGAAGTGCGCCACGCTGGATCAGGCTCTGGGAGCCTTGTTGCCGGACCTGGATCGTCGTGGGCTCCTCAATGAAACGCTCGTGGTACTGACCACTGAATTCGGCCGCACGCCGAAGGTGAACCAGAACGACGGGCGCGATCACTATCCCAAGGCCTTCTGCTCCGCGATGTGGGGTGGGGGACTCAAGGGTGGCCAGGTGTACGGCAAGACGGATCGCGGTATCGAAGTGGTGGAAGACAAGATCGGGGTGCCTGATCTCAATGCGACCATCGGCTATGCCGTGGGCCTGCCGCTCGACCAAGTCATCTACTCGCCCACGAAGCGTCCCTTCACGGTGGCCGATCATGGTCAGCCGCTGACGCAGTTGTTTGCGTAGGGGGCGGTAGGGCTCGGGAGAATTCAGTCCAACCACAGAGGCACAGAGAACACAGAGGTTCAGAGGAACCGAGTTCTTGATGTGCCCATGTGGTTGAATCGAGGGATGTTTTAGCCGAATTTCACGCCCGCTTTTTGCACCTCGCCGTAGGGCAGGAGCCAGAATTGCGGGGGCAGCGCCGCGAGAATAAAGGAGGCGGGGGTTCCCAGCCCCGCTGGTGAGCGAAGCGACAGAAGGTCGCAGATCCAGCGGCTTCTTGCCGTCTGTCGCAAGAGACGGAGAAGTCAGGGCTTGCGTTTTAGGTGACTATCTATCAGGCTTTCAGGTTCCGCTCTGGCATTGCAAGCGTCAACCCTCCGCTGAAGCTCCCATGATGCTCACTCCGCTTCCTCTTCTGTTGCGCGAAACGATGTCGGAACTTGGCTTGGATGCGGTGGAACGATGGTGGGAGGATCTCGATGAATCGGGACGTCGTGATGTCATTGAGCTTTGGCAGGAAACAGCTTCGGCCGGTCCAGTGGAGGTCCGGGTCTCAGGGGTGTTCGTGGATCGGGGCGAGCTTGGTGACGACTCAGGCTTCTGGCACAACGACTTCTATGAGTACCTCGTCAACAATGAGATCTACCTGCTCGATCCGATCCAGGCGCATGTCTGCACAAGACATCCGCTTGCACGTGCGGCTGTTCAGAGGGGGCTGATCCCGGACGATTTTGAGTGTCCGTTTTCAAATGGCAATTGCCCGATGCGAGGTCTTCTTGAGCGGGATCCGGGCAGATCGATTCGGTTGGGCGTCACGTTTAAGAGCAAGGTGGTCCGATAGGTGACGCCCACTTGAAAGGGACCGAGTTAACATGCTCTGATCTCACGAAATCGCCCCTGCCACCCCTTTGGCGAGGCGTACAATCTCCGGACCATCCGCAAGTCCCTCTATGAAGCGTGTCGGGATGCCGCTCAAGCCCACTTGAGCGCCGACCATGGCGCCGGCCAAGCAGGCGCGGGACATGTTTTGCCCGCCGCCATTGACGGCGTGGAGGACAGCGCTCTCGAAATCATTGTGGAAACGGGCCGCCAAGTGATAGGCCGCAGGAAGGACAAACTGGATGGCGCAGGACAATCCATAGACCTGCGAGACTTTCCATGCTGGCTCGACCCGGGTGTCCGGATCGGTGGCGGACTTCGCAACCCAGGAAGGCAGCAATAGGGCATCTGGGGATGCAAAACCAAATCCTGCCGCCGCGGCGGTCGATGATGAGGCGATGGAGGAAGGGGCGACAAACGGAATCTCTCCGTTGCGGACCCGGTCCATGAGTTTGTCAGAGAGTTCCTCGTCAAACGCTTCGCCGCGAATGAGCAGGGAAAGCACGCACGCATACCCGACCGTCTGTTGCTCGACCAGCGAGTCGGTCTGGGAAAGGTTGGTGTTCTCCCATGCATGACGGGCGGCCAGCCCGGGTTCCATGGCATAACGGGCAGCGAGCAGGGTGACGCGCTCGGCGGCTTCGGAGGTGTCTGCATTGCCACCGGTCTGCCCCCACGGTTTGCCCTCCTTGACCCGGGCCTGCCAGACTTGGCGGATGGAGTGGTTGGTGTATCCGCCGGGGCCGACATACGGCGTGCCGTCAAGCAGAGGGAGGAACTGTTCGTCGAGCCGACGGGTGAAGTCGGTCTCGTCATAACCTCCTTGATCGGCAAGGGAGCGCAGCAGATGAAGCATGATGATGCCGGTCTGCGACAAATCGCCGCCCTTCATCCCAGCGTGATATTTGGCGTGCGGTTTGGGGTCGGTGTAGCCGCTGATCCAGGGTCCGAAATCGCGCCGCATTTCATCCAGGTCATAGTACCAGTGAGGGCCGAGTCCCAGCGCATCCCCAATGAAAGCCCCGACGATTGCGCCTGCGGCACGATCAACTGACGATTCGAGCGAAGACGGGGACAGGGGCGGAGAGAGGGGGGCGGTCATAGAGGAAGGGGGGCGGGATCGAGACGGGTGTAGTGACTACGTCTGCGGACCCGTTCTGGGGTGGCAACGTTTTTGGGCGCATGCTGGTCATGAGGTGCGTAGAGGGAGTGTGAGCTTGCAACCCATCGCCGAAAACCTCTGGCTGCAGCACTATGCGTTGTCGGTGCTGGGAACCCAGCATGGACGCAACGTGAGCATCATCCGCCTCGCTTCTGGAAAGGTGGTGGTGCATTCCATGGCACCGTTTGCCTCAGGTGAGGTTGAGGAGATTCGGGCGTTGGGGCCAACGGGATGGCTGGTGGAGGCCATGCTGCTGCATGACACCTATGCCAAGGAAGGCCGTGCCGCGTTCCCTGAGGTGAGTTTCCTGGGGCCTCCCGGATTTGAAGCGGTGGTCGGCTTCCCGGTGGGGCCTCTCAGTCCGGCCCCGGACGAGTGGGCGGGGGAGCTGAAGGTGTTCCCGCTAGAGGGGGCACCCAAGCTGGAGGAGCAAGTCATGCTGCATGTGCCCTCCCGCACGCTGATTGTCGCGGATCTGGTGTTCAACTTCGATCCCCAAGAGAAAGGGTGGGATCGCTTCTTCCATCGCTATCTCGCGGGCTTCAAGCGATACCCCGGTATGAGCCGGATCTTCCGCCTTTTTGTGAAAGACAGGGCGCGATTTCTGGAGTCGCTGAAACCGGTGATCGCGGCCGACTTTGATCGCCTGGTGGTGGGGCACGGCACCTTGATCGAAACGGGGGCCAAGCAGAAGCTCCTGGAAGCCCTCCGGGATGCTGGCTTTGCGCTCGATTGAAGTTGTGCTTGAAGGCGAGGGCTGCTGATGCGAGAGCCTTTGCCCTTCTTTTCAAAAGGGGCCACCCTTCATCTTCGCAGCACGTGTCATTGCCATCCCCTGAAGAACGTTTCGCACCTGTCGCCCTTGCGACTACCCCGATCCGCTGGCTCCGCGCCGTCTGGTCTCGGCTGAGCAGACTGTTGAAGGTGGTCCCGCTGACTGGGCTGATTGGTTGCGGCGGAGATGGGCAGATTCCATCAACTCCCGGTCATGACCAGTCCGTCTCTGGAATCAGTGAGCATCCTCTGGCCGTGGTGGCTGCCAAGGTAGGGACTTATCCGGCGCTGGTGAAGTCTGGCGCGGGCTACTTTTACGATGACGTGCTTGAGTATCGCGTCTGGATGCATCCCGAGCGTGGGGCTCCGTCGCTGGACGAGGAGGGTGGGGATTACTTCGTGGCCTTCGCCCAGTACGAGAAGGCACTGGCCTTCTCCAAGGCCAGCCCCGGCGCTGAGGAACCTCTGGTCTTGGTGCGGCAGATGGAATACATCAATGAACCCGAAGAAGGCGTGTACGAAGCTGCCAAGGACGAGCGGTTGACGGAGTGGCGGGTAGAATGGCTGGAGGGTTCCAAGAGGCAACCTGACTCCATTGAAAAGTTTCTGCGGGAGCACGGCAAGTGAGGGCCTGCCTCGGAGGAGGCGTCGACCAGCATCATCGATTCAGGGACATGCGGAAATAGACCACACGCTCTGTTTCCTCGAATCCCAAGGCCTCGTGCATGAGGTGGCTGGAGGTGTTCTCCAAAAGGGCATCTGAGGCCAGCTCGCCGCAGCCCTGTGATCGGCCCCAGTTCATCACTGCGGCCACCAGCGCGCGGGCCACGCCGTGGCGACGCCAGGATGGGTGAACATAGATCCCCTCAAGGAACGCGACCGGGGAGCTGGAGGTGCCGTTCACGTAGTCGTGGCGCACGGAGGCCTCCGCCAATCCGACAGGCGTGCCTGTGGCATCCGTTGCGAGGAGGTGGTGGTGGCGTGATGAGAGGGAAAGCTGTTCTTCCATCTCCGCCAGATGTTCCTCCGCGGACGACTCGGGCCATAGAGCGAGCCTGAACTCCAGCCAGGCTGGATCGAGGCTGGAAGTGCATTTTTGCAGAACGAAGTCCATCGACGAGAAAGGCTGGGGGTTCGAGTTGTTGAAAATGCCTGAAGGCACAAAAAAAGCGTGAACCGGAGGTCCGGTTCACGCTGAAGCAGGGTGCTGGAGGGAATCCAGGCGATGCGACTACTCGACCAGACCGGCGAGGTTGTCTTTGCACCACTGGCCGTTCTGGCGGGTGACGCCATCCGGATCGCCGATGGCTTCGTGGCACTCATCTTCACAGATGATCCAGCCTTCGAACTTACGGACGACAAGCCACTCGGTGATCTTGTGGAAGTCGAGCTTGCCGGTGCCCATCTTCGCCCAGGGCTCAGGACCGTTGCCGGAGAAGTCCTTGTAGTGGATGTGGTCCACGAGATGGCTCCACTTGTCCAGCGTGGCGATGACGTCCATGCCGCCGCGCGCGATGTGGCCCACGTCCGGAGTCCAGCCGGTCACGGTGGGGTCCAGGCTGTTGATGATGACATCATAGTCTTCCTGGGTGCGCACCACGGAGGAGGGAGGGCTGTTCGGGTGGAAGGAGCAGGAGATGCCCTGCTCGACCGCGCGACGGCTCACGGCGTTCACATTTTTCACGAGGTTCAGACGGCGCTCGTGGATGTTCTTGCGGTTCGTCGGAAGGGGCACCGTGCAGAGCTTGGCACCGGGGAAGTTCTTGAGGATGGCGAAGGTGTCGTCCGCCTGCTTGCGCTCGTCGGCCGTTTCCGTGGCTTCGTTCCAGCCGCAGACCAGGGCAATGCCGGCCAGTTCCACGTTGTTCTTGTCCAGATGCTCCTTGAGCTTGGCGGGGTCGGCCAGGTCGCCCATCCAGAAGTGCATGGGCTCGATGCCGGCAAATCCGCTCTCACCCGCCACCTTGATCATGTGGTCGAGTTTGTTGTTGTAGGCTTGTCCGGAGCCCTGCATGAACCAGGTGTAGACTTCGGAGCCGAACTTGATTTTGGCCATAAGGTCGTGTGCTGTTTGGTTAGGATGTTGGTGGCTGAGAAAGGTGAAAAAATTCCGCAGCGGAGAGCCTCTTGGCTAGCGGAATCCGGTGGCGAAGTCCAGCGGGAACTTGGCGGGTGTTTCAGTACGCAGCGGTCGCCCAGGGATCATTCACCCGCTTTCTCAAAAAACAGGGTCAGCTCGTGCCGGTTGTAGGTGAGATGGGTCTGGGCAAAGAGCTTCAATCCAGCGGCGTCAGCCTTGGCCACGATCTCATCCCGCAGTTGGAGCGGAGCCTCCACCGTCTCCACCTTGGGCAGCTTGAGGGTGAAGACGATGATGCCATTCCTACGGAGCTGGCGGGAGAGGCGGATGACCTGGCGGATGGATTCCTCAGGCTCCCCGTTCATGTCATCGAGGATGGCGTCGTAGCGATCCTCACGGGCAGGGCGGAACTCCGCCACGTCCATCTGGTGGAAGACCAAGGCGGGATTCTGAAACAAACGCCGGTCCAGCGGGGAGCGGTCCAGCGCTGTCACGCGGAACTCCCGCACGAGCAGTTCCGAAGTCATCCCCCCTGGGCAGGCTCCGAGCTCCAGCCAGTGGCTGCCAGTTGGGAGAGCGGGGCGGTAGAGCTTCAGGTAGTGCAGAGCCTCGGCGATCTTGGCACCCGCCCGGCTGATGGTATCGGGCGTATCCTTGGCGACATAGAGGCTGCCGCCAGCATAGAAGCCATTCGCAGACTGCGGGGTGGAGATGCCGCAGAAGAGGCCCTCCTTGCCCACCAGACAGAAGAGTGTGGGGGCTTGGCTGTCCTGATCCTCCACACCCTTGGCTTTCATCGCCGGGAAAAGCTGGAGCGCCCGGCCGCGGAGGTTCGAGGCCAGACTCTTGTAGTAGGGATCAGGAGAACCGGGATTGAGCTGGCCGATGAGCAACTGCTGCGGGCTGCGGGGACCGAACTTCTTGACGAGGGTCTGGGCTGCCTTTTCCACGAACCCTTCCATCTTGGCAGGGTGGCAGGGCCAGGAGTGCTCCAGGGGAATGTTCCACCGGGAGAGCACTGATGCAGGGCTCTGCCGGATGGCCTCGGGCGTGGCGGTCTTGACGGAGTAGAAGTCTGCGCCCAGCCGGGTGTGGGTGCTGGCTCCGAAACGCGCCAGCACTTCCTCTGCCACCGGGGCAAACACTTCTGAAATGCGCACCAGCCACGGTTGCGGGGTAGCATCAGGGGGTGAAGCGGAGGAGGTAGCGGGATCAGCAGAGGACATGGGCAGGGGTGACGATGCCGATGGGTGGGGGTGCGGTCAATGTCAAACGGGTGGGTCGTGTGGCTCGGAAGGTCATCCAGACGAGGCTCCCAACTTAAATCAGCCCTCATAATGGGTCTGGCGCGATTGACCAAAAACGTGAAATCCAATTCGACACCGGTGGCCCGTCTGGGTAGCATGCCGGGCAATCCCGCCATCTTCCGCCCATGTTGCGATGCTTAGCCCTTGCGGTACTCCTGGCACTGCCAATCTCATTGGGAAGTTGTGCGTCCTCCGGCCAGTCCCGGGATCTGACCAATCAAGAGGCGCAGACCTTCCTCAAGCACGTACAGATCTGGGTGATGTCTCCCAAAAAAGGGCGGGCCTCCATTTTGCGACCACCTGCGGGTGCGGAAGTGGATGCCTCACTGGCGGTGCCGATCAGCAGTGACGGATATCTCCTCGCGACGGCCCATGGGATTCCGGCCCACGGGGTGGTGCTGACGCTGCGCGACGGGGAGAATCGTCCGGTGTACATCTCCCTGCTGGATGGAAAGGGGCCAGCGGAGTTTCAGGTGGTGATCCCAGGGACTGACGGAGATGCCGCCGCTTCAACGCGGACGACGGCGGTGAAACTCAAGGAACAGCGTCTGCGGGTGGTGAAGCGCTTCTACGCCAGCGACCTGGTCTTGCTGAAGGCTCCCTTCAGAACGCCTTCATACGTGAAAGTTCTTTCATCGGTCCCGGTGCCGAATGAGCCAGTGTACTTTCCCTCGAACCCCGTGCTGGGAGAGGCAAACGCCCTTGTGCTTTGCCCGCTGGACCGCGTGGCCATCACGAGTGTCAGTTCCTGGTTCATCGCCGTGGAGCATGCCGCCCGCCAAGGCTACAGCGGCACGCCGATGATGAATCAGGATGGGGAGTTGATCGCGCTGGGTGTGAAGAGCTCGCTTTCCAGCAAGCATCCGGTGCTGTGGGGTTCCGGGATCTCGAAGGAGACGCTGGATGCGGCAATGGCGGCAGATCGACGCCAATCGCGCGGGTGAGCGGTCGATAGCTGTCTCCGAAAAAAGTAAAGCACGCCAAGGAGAATGTCCCTGGCGTGCCAACGTAAGGTTTCGAGCTGGCGTTACTCGCGGGACCAAGCCAGCAGGTCCAGCGCGGCCTGTTTGATCTCAGCCTGCTTGTTGGCGTCCAGGTCTGCGAGCAAGGGCAACTGAGGGCCGGTGGCAGCGATACCCGCGAGGTCCACGGCGTGGTGAAGCACCTGGATGGGGTTGTAGCCGTTGCGGAGGTCTTCCAGCGCGAGGAAGCCTTTGCGCAGCGTTTCGGCCTTGTCGATGTCGCCCGCTTTCAGCGCCTCTAGCATCTGCTGGGAGCGGTTCGGGGCCACGCAGACGCAACCGGCGGTGTAGGCGTGCACGCCGAACTTCGTCCAGTGGATGATGGCAGGCTGCTCGCCGATGCCGCTGACCAGGAGTTCACGCGGAACTTCGTTGGAAATGGCTTCGAGAAGGGGGTCGTTTGCGGGGTCTTCACGCACCACGGCATACTTGATCCAGGAGATGGCACCTGCTTCCACAAGGGACTTCACGATGTCCACCGTAACGTAGCCTTCGTCCTTCACATAGAGCACGGCCGGGCGGCCGAATTTTTCCACGAACCGCAGGACTGCCGCACGCACGCCGTCCGGCTTGGAGACGGCGGTGGTGGGAAGAATCATCGCAGTGGGAAACTGCTTGCGCGCCAGGATGGCGGCCTGATCCATCATGGTGCCGAAGTAGGGGCCCACGGCGGGGATGATCAGGGAGTTGGCTCCGGCAACCTCCGCCAGCTGATCGAGAACCTCCTCGTATTCAGCCAGGGAGATGTTGTAGAAGTTGGCGTTGCCGCCGTAGAGGAAGATATCCACGCCGCCGTTCTCGATGTGGCGGACGAGCTTGGCGTTCTCGGCTGCGCTCACCTTGAAGTTGGCGTCCCGGCAGAGCGGCGGCACGGAGATGACGGAGCGTTGAAGATCTGAAGGCGTGAACGTGGTTTGCATGGGAAAAGGAGAGGGGAGCTAGGTTGGAGAAGATTTAGGTGGAGCGCAATGGGCAAAAGAGGGGGCTCAATGGATGCGGGGCTCCGGTGTGGGCGTGCCCGTGTGGTGAAGAAAACGGAAGTCGCAGCCCTCGTTGGCCTGGGTCACCTCGTTGAGGAAGAGGTGCAAGTAGCCGCGATCCACCTTGCGCTTCGGTGCCTGCCACTCGGCACGGCGGGCGGCCAGTTCTTCATCGCTGACGTCCAGTGTCAGGGTGCGCTCGGGCACATTCAGGGAGATGATGTCCCCATCCCGCACGAAGGCGAGCGGGCCGCCCACGGCGCTCTCGGGAGCCACGTGGAGGATGCAGGCGCCGTAGCTGGTGCCGCTCATGCGGGCATCGCTGAGGCGCAGGACATCACGCACACCTGCCTCAAGCAGTTTCTTGGGCAGGGGCAGCATGCCCCACTCTGGCATGCCGGGAGCACCGACGGGGCCGGCGCTCTGCAGCACCATCACGGAATCGGCAGTGATGGGCAGATCGGGATCGTCCAAGCGGGCAGCGAGGTCTTCATAGTCCTTGAACACCACGGCCGGTCCGGAGTGCGTCCAAAAGCGCTCTTCCATGGCGCTGTGTTTGATCACAGCCCCATCAGGGCAGAGGTTCCCGGTAAGCACAGCGGTGCCGCCCTCGGGTGACAGGGCCTGATCGCGGGAGCGGATGACCTCGGTGTTGTGGATCACGGCATCGGCCACGTTTTCACCCAGCGTCTTGCCATTTACCGTGGGGCACTCGGTATGCAGGATGTCGGTGAGCTGGTTCAGCAGAGCGGGCAGGCCCCCGGCAAAGTAGAAGTCCTCCATGAGGAAGCGGCCGGCGGGGCGCAGGTCCGCCAGACGCGGGGTAAGGCGGGAAACAGCATCAAATTCGCTCAGCGGCAGCTTGATGCCAGCACGACCCGCCATGGCGATGAGGTGCACGATGGCATTGGTGCTGCCACCGACTGCCATGTCTGCCACGATGGCGTTGTGAAAGGCCTCCTTGGTCAGGAACTTGGCTGGGTTGAGGTCATTCCACGCGTTCTCCACGATCTGGCGTCCGGACGCGGCGGCCATGCGCCAGTGGCGGGCATCGCTGGCGGGGATGCTGGAGGCTCCAGGCAGAGAGAGGCCGAGGGTCTCGGTGATGGCCGTCATGGTGGCGGCGGTGCCCATGGTCATGCAATGGCCGTGGGAGCGGGCGATGCCGTCTTCGATTTCACACCAGTCATCCTGAGTGATGTTGCCCGCGCGCAGCTCGGCCCAGTACTTCCAGGCGTCGGTGCCGCTGCCCAGCGTCTGGTCGCGCCATTGGCCACGCAGCATGGGGCCGCCCGGCACGAAGATGAACGGCATGTCTGCACTCAGCGCTCCCATGATGAGGGCAGGAGTCGTCTTGTCACAGGCACCCAGAAGCACGGCCCCGTCCACTGGGTGGCAGCGCAGCACTTCCTCCGCTTCCATCGCCAGGAGATTGCGATAGAGCATGGTGGTGGGCTTCATGAAGTTCTCGCTGAGCGAGAGCACGGGAATCTCGATCGGCATGCCGCCGGCCTGGAGAACGCCCTTTTTCACGTTCTCTGCCAGCACCTTGAAGTGCAGGTGGCAGGGGTTGATCTCTGACCAGGTATTGAGAATGGCGATTACCGGCTTGCCCTGCCAGTCCTCTGGTCCCAGGCCCAACTGGCGCGCCCGGGAGCGGTGGCCAAAGGAGCGGAGATCATTGGGGCCAAACCAACGGTAGGAACGAAGCTGATCAGGTGTGCGGCGGGTGGGCATGGGAGGTGGAGAATGGCGGGAACGGCGGTCGAGTCAAACGATCGGGAAAACCAAACGCTGGGAGTCGCTTCAAGCTTGCCACGATCCTCGCCCTGCATGTAAACAGGGCCGCATGGTACTGGAGTCAAAATCATGTGTGGTCACGGGCGCAGCGCGGGGCATAGGTCTGGAACTGTGCAAGGCCCTGGTGGCAAAAGGGGCCCGTGTGGTGATGGCGGATGTGGATGCCGCCGCGCTGGAGTTGGCCCGGAAGGAGCTGGGGGCAGCGGTCCACCCCGTGGTATGCGATGTGACGAGGGCAGATTCCGTGGCCGAGGCGGGGCGACAGGCTTTCGAGGCCTTCGGCGGAGTGGACGTGTGGATTAACAACGCCGGCCTGGCCCGACACCGCTGGATCACCGAGTACACGGAGGCCGACATCGACCTGATGCTGGATGTGAACCTGAAGGGGACCATCCTCGGCTCCCAAGAGGCTCTGCGGCGCATGATCCCGGAAAAACGCGGTCACATCGTAAACATCATCTCCACCGCGAGTTTGCGCGGCATTCCCTCTGAGACGGTGTACTGCGCCGCCAAATGGGGCGTGCGGGGCTTCACCCAGGGCTTGCAGGAGGAGGCTGGGGCTCATGGCATCCGCGTTACGGCCCTGCTGCCTGGCGGGGTGGACACGGCTTTCTGGGATGGGGCCTCCAGCCGGAAAGCTCCCGTAGAGAAGTTTCTGTCTCCCGCCCAAGTGGCGGATGCGACCCTCAAACTGCTGGAGTTGGACGACTGGTGCGTGCCGCGGGAACTGGTGCTGCGGGCGATCGCGGACACGGATTTCTCCGTCCAGCCGTAACACGGCTGATGTTGGTTCCTTGGCGATGCCCGCATGCGAGCATCAGTAAAAGGAGCGAGGGACATTCCTGTCCCGGTTCGCACCAAAAGTTCCATGAGATCGCTGTGGGTTGGGGGTGGGGACTACGATGGCAGTCATCCGGCGAATCCTTGCGTTGGAACGCCTGCTGGGTCCGGGACTGGAAAGTCCCTGCCTCCTTCTACTGACCAGTTTCACGGGCGTTCTAGGAATGTACTTTGAGAAGGTTCGAGGTGGTCAACTGTACCTAGCATGCAACAATAAGAGTCTAGAACCCAGGCGTGAGGGAATATCTGACCCTTTCGCCTGTATATCCTGATCATTGAGCCGCAAGGTCGCGAATATTCCTAATATGGCAGAGATCCTCTGCTAGGGAGGCGCGACTCGCATGACCGCCTCCTCCCCATTTCGCACCGTGGAGCTTTCCGACCCAGCCTTCACCGGCCCGGGGCTGCGCTTCGCAACTGTCAAGAGCAAGGCGTTGAAACGACGGGCGGACGTGGCGCTCTTCACTCCGCAGGGGTATGCGCCCAAGCGCCTGCCGCTCGTGATCCTGCTGCACGGCGTCTATGGCAGTCATTGGGCCTGGGCGCTGAAGGGCGGGGCTCACCGCATGCTGCAGCGTCTGGTGAGCCGGGATGAGGTGCCGCCCATGATGCTGGCCATGCCCTCAGACGGGCTGTGGGGAGATGGCTCCGGATACCTCACGCACCAGGAGGCGGACTATGCCTCATGGATCGTGGATGAGGTGCCGGCGGTGGCCGCCCTGGTGGCCCCGCAGGTGGAGGGAGCTCCGTTGTTCATCGGCGGGCTTTCCATGGGGGGCTATGGGGCGATGCGACTTGGAGCCCTGCATTCCAAAAGGTTCCGGGGAATAAGCGCGCACAGCAGCATCACCGACTACCGGCAGAAGCAGGAGTTTGTGGAGGAGCCACTGGATGACTTCAAATTGAGACCGGGTGAAGTGACCTGTGTGGCGGAGGCGATCCGGATGAATCGCGCCCATCTGCCGCCTCTGCGCTTTGACTGCGGCACCGATGATCCCTTGATCGAGCACAACCGGAAGCTGCATCAAACCCTGCGGGATGAGGGCATCCAGCATCACTACCAGGAGTATCCTGGTGGACACACCTGGCGGTACTGGAGCGCGCACCTCGCAGATACGCTGCGGTTCTTCGGCGGGCTGGTGGGGTGATTGTGGCTCAGTGACTCCTAGACCCCGACCTCACGGGAGGCGTTGCGGATCTCCTCAGGGGTGCTCTCTTTGCGATTGAGCGTCTGGATCAGGCTGCGTACCTCCGTGCTGCCAATCCCAGGTTCCTGGAAGATCGGGTGCTGCAAGAGATCGGTGATGGAAGGTCGCATCTGGGGATCGGGGTGGAGCATCTGATTGATGAGCCGGTCCAGGGTGCCGGCACCGCGACCCACAGGATTGCCAGAGCCATCGGTGCCCAGTGGGCGGGCGGTGTGGTCAGAATCCGTGCCGAACTGCAAGACTGCATCGTACACCTGCTGCTGGTACCTCGGGTCCTCTTTGTCCAGGGTGGCGAACAGATGTTGATTCCCGTGGAAGAGCTGGAAGGCGGTGACGCCCAGGGCCCAGGTGTCAGACTTGCCCGTGACCACAAAGCCTTCCTCCTCACCGGGCAACGGTGCACCGGACTCGATGGCGCGAGAGGACGAAAGGACCTCCGGTGCGAGGTGCAGGGTGTTGTCGATGGGTTTCTCCTGGAACGTCTGACGGGTGCCCTGGAGGGAGAATCCAAAGTCGGCCACCTTGGCGCGACCGTCCTCACCCACGAGGAAGTTCTCCGGTTTGATGTCGAGGTGGAGCATGCCCCGGGTTTCCTGCACATGCTGCATGCCTTCCAGCATGTCGCGCAGCAGCGTCAATCGGGCGAGGTTGGCGGACTCCGGGGTGATGTCGCCGCGTTGCTCCGCATCAGTGATGCGGTCGCCAACCTTGGCGACATCGCCGCCGGGAGCCAGCTCCATGGCCAGGAAGACGAGGCCATTGGGGGAGAGGAAGGCCCCTTTGTATCCCACAATGTTGGGATGGCCTTCACCGTGGGCAAGGTGGTGGCTGCGTGCCTCCCGGGCGGAGATCTCAAAGAAGGGCTGGGCGGTCTCTTCATCCAGCATCGGCATGTTCGCGATGGTGGGGTACTTCAGCACGATGCGCTCCGTCTTCTGCACCTCCTTGCCGTCCTCCACTTCCGTCCAGCGGGCTTCGTAAAGATCGACGATGCCGAGGCCCCCGTGGTTCAAGTAGTCAACACGATGGTAGGTGCGGCCGTTGAGCACGCAGGTCTCCGGATCCACCATGTGATTGGAGAGCTGGCTGACCGCGGCGGTGTAGGCCTTGTTGATGAAGAGCTGGACCCCAAAGGGAGCTGCATCAAAGGAGGCGCCCAGAGCATCCCGCCCATCGCCAAGGGTGGCGGCGAGCGCGCGATGCAGGTCTTCCTTGAAGGCGGGACCTTTGGAGGTGATGAAGCCGAGTTGCTGATCCTCCGTGAGCTGACGGAGGTCCCGGGCCATGAGTTCACCCAGTGTCTTGGAGAGATGCTCAACGGCGTCGTCGTCCCGATTAGCGACGGCTTCCTGAACGAGTCGTCCCAGGCCCTGGAAGGTCTCTGACTGCAGGGTTTCCTGGGAGACGTGCTGGAAGCTGGGATCCTCCAGAGGAGGCGGCGCATCCTCGCCAAGCACCACATCGGTGTGCGGTGTCACTTGGTGCGATTGCTGGCGGAAGGTCTCTGCGGCGGAGTCCAAGCCGGTGCGCTCGTGCGTGGTGACGTGCTTGAGCCGGTCGCGGGAGAAGCCCTGGATCTCCTGGTTGATCTCCCCCTGGGCGATCATGCGGTTGGGATCCTCACCGAGCTTGGCAAAGTAGATCTCCTGCTTGGCCGTGGCAAACTCATCGCCCCGGTCCACATGCGTGGGACGAAGGCGGGTGCCTGTATCCTGGAGTTGCTTGTCCAGAGGTTGGTAATTCTCCAACGGCACGAGCTGCCGGTGGGCCTCGGCCAGGCGGAGGTTGAGCTCATTATTAGTGCCCTCCGGATTGGCACCCTCCAGGTGCAGTTTCAGGGAGCGGAGTGTTTCCACCCGGGACTCCACCGGAGCCCTTTCGCGCTCCTGTTCTTGCAACAACGCAGCAAGCCGGTCGGCCTCTTCCAGGTGCTTGCAGGGCAGGGTCTGGATCTCACTTTCCACGAACCGGATCATCTCGAGGACGGGGCCCGCATCACCGTGGCCGTCTTCGCCGCGATGCCGCTGGATGATCTCCAGCTTGGCCTTGAGTTGATTGAGCACGGGGAGAAGCTCCGTGTCAGGAGCGCCCCGTGACTTGAGCTGGTGGTACTGTTCCCCCAGGCGGATCGCGGCCTTGTGATTGCTGCCAACGGCAGGATCGGGGGCAAGGTGGTTGTTGATCCGGTGGGCCAGTCGCAAGACGCCGTCCTTCAGGTTTGCATACCCAGAGGCCCGGCCTATGGCGGATTTGATACCGACGCGGCTCAGCAGGTTCTCCGTGGAGACGCGGTCTCCGCCCAGACGGGTGTTGATGCTGTCCACCACGGTCTGCTGAGAGGCGCGGGCCGTGCCATTGGGGCTGATCTTGATGCCGCCTTGCTGGTCCTGCTGCGGGGCATGACCAGGATTGAGATGCAGCTGCGACTGGGTGCGGGTGACGTTCATAGCGATGGCAGTGGGTGAAGGCGCGTGTGCCTTCTACTCAGCCTTTGTGGCTATGGCGGTTACACCTCGGTGGATTTGCGGGACTTGCTGGTGGGGGCGGGAGGGAGCACCTGACGCAAGAATCTCCCGGTCGGGCTGGCCTTGTTCGCGGCCAGTTTTTCCGGGGTGCCTTCAGCCACGATCATGCCGCCCTCACTGCCCCCACCGGGGCCGAGGTCGATGACCCAGTCGGCACACTTGATGACGTCCAGATTGTGCTCAATGACGATGAGCGTATTGCCAGCATCGCGGAGCTTCGTGAGCACTCCCAGCAGCGTCTGGATATCGGCAAAGTGCAGGCCTGTGGTGGGCTCATCCAGCAGGTAGAGCGTGCGTCCGGTGGCTTTCTTCGCCAGTTCTGCGGCGAGTTTCACCCGCTGGGCCTCACCGCCAGAAAGGGTGGCCCCGCTCTGGCCGAGCTTCACATAGCCCAGGCCGACCTGCTCCAGCGCATGCAGCTTGGGGAAGATATTGGGCTGACGATCAAAGAAGCGGCAGGCCTCGGCCACGGTCATCTCCAGTACCTCGGAGATGCTGCGCCCCTTGTAGGTGATCTCCAGGGTCTCCGCATTGTAGCGGCGGCCCTGGCACTGGTCACAGGTGACCTGCACGTCGCTGAGGAAGTGCATGTCGATGGTAAGCACGCCATCGCCGCCGCACTTCTCACAACGGCCACCGGCGACATTGAAGCTGAAGCGGCTGGAGTCATACCCGCGAACCCTGGCGGAGGGGAGCTGGGCAAAGAGATCCCGGATGGGCGTGAAGGCCCCGGCATAGGTGGCGGGGTTCGACCGTGGACTGCGACCGATGGGGGACTGGTCGATGACGACGACCTTGTCCACACCGTGCAGACCGGAGAGATGGTCGTGCTCGCCGGGCTCGTCCTTGGCACTGTAGAAGTGCCGCATGAGGGCTCGGCGCAGGATGGTATCCACCAGGGAGGACTTCCCGCTGCCGGAGGGGCCGGTCACGCAGACAAAGCTGCCGAGGGGGAAGGAGACGGTGACATTCCGCAGATTGTGCTCCCGGGCTCCGTGAATGGTGATGCAGTCCGGCTCGTCCCGGTGGGAGGCAGAGTCATCCACGAGGAGTTGTTTCTGCGATCCGCGCCAGGGGATGCGCGTGCGGGGCACGGGAATGGAGATGCGGTGATCCAGATACGCGCCAGTGGTGGAGCGTTCGTTCTGCATGACTTGGGCGGGGGTGCCCTCGGCGATGATGAGGCCTCCCTGGGGGCCGGCCCCGGGACCGAGCTCGATGATCCAGTCTGCGGCCCGCATGGTGTCCTCGTCATGCTCGACGACGAGCACAGAGTTGCCCAGATCCCGCAGGCGCTTGAGCGTGCCGATGAGGCGCTCGTTATCGGCGGGGTGGAGGCCGATGCTGGGCTCATCCAGCACATAAAGCACGCCTGCCAGACCAGCGCCTATCTGGGTGGCCAGGCGGATGCGCTGGGCCTCGCCACCGGAGAGGCTGCCGCTCTCCCGGTCCAGCGACAGGTAGCCGAGTCCCACTTGATCCAGGAAGTCCAGGCGCTTGAGGATCTCCTTTTGCAGCTCCTCGCAGTAGGTGCGTTGCAGATCGGTCAGGACCAGTTCTTTTACCCAGGGGATGGCATCGCGGATGGCCAGCCGGGTGATGTCATGAATGTTGAGCTGGGGGCGGGGCGTGGTGGCGGCGGTGGCCAGCAGCACGGCCAGTACTTCCGGGCGCAGACGGCGTCCGTGGCAGGTCTTGCACGGCAGCGGGTTCATGAAACGAGCCAGCATGGCGCGCAGCTTGTCCGTCTTGGTCTCCGCGTACATGCGCTCGACTTGCTGTACCAGGCCCTCAAAGGGCTTGGCCAGGCTGCGTTTGTTGCCGTCCAGCTTCCAGCCAGTGGGCACGGCGGTCACACCCGTACCCTGGAAGAGGGCCTCCTTGAAGGCAGCCGGCAGCTTCTTGAACGGTGTGTTCATGTCTGCACCGAAGTGTCGAGCCAGGGCCTCTACGGAGCGGTCATGCAGGGCCTTCAGGCGCGGCTGGCGCGTCCACCAAGTCTTCACCGCCCCTTCTGCCAGCGTCTTGGTGTCGTCAGGCACCAGCAGATGCGGATCTGCAGCCATGAGGGCTCCTACGCCTTCACAGGCAGGGCAGGCCCCCACGTGGGTGTTGAACGAGAAGTGTTTGGGCGTGAAATCGTCCAGCACCAGACCCGTCTCGGGGTTGGCATAGGCGGTGGTGAAGGCGCGGACTTCCTCGGCCTCGCCGGGTCCGGTGAGGAATCGCACCTCCCTCGGGTTCCATTTGAGCGCTGTCTCCAGCGCCTCCATGAGGCGGGTACGCACGCCCTCCCGGATGACGAGCCGGTCCACCACGATCTCAATGGAGTGGGGCTCGGCCCGGGGTGTGCGCAATTTTTCGTCCAGCTCCAGGATTTCACCATCCAGCCTCACCCGGACGAAGCCCTGACGCTGGAGTTTTTCAAACAGTCCCCGGAAGTCGCCTTTCTCGTGATCCACGGCCGGTGCCAGGACGATGGCGCGGGTGCCCTCGGGCAGGGCCAGGATCTCCTCGGCGATCTCGGCGGAGGTCATC
The DNA here is from genome assembly GCF_000739655.1 of Verrucomicrobium sp. BvORR106. Lineage (GTDB taxonomy): Bacteria > Verrucomicrobiota > Verrucomicrobiia > Verrucomicrobiales > Verrucomicrobiaceae > Verrucomicrobium. The sequence continues at coordinate 38,200 of NZ_BATR01000120.1, forward strand.
TTCCTCAGGCGCACGCCGGTGGTGGGATCGTGCGGCTGCCCGGCCGCCGCGTAGAGCACGCGCAGGTAGTCGTAGATCTCGGTGACGGTCGCGATGGTAGAGCGCGGATTGTGCGCCACGGTGCGCTGCTCGATGGCCACGGCGGGCGAGAGACCGTCGATGAAGTCCACATCCGGCTTGTCGAGCTGGTCCAGGAACTGGCGGGCGTAGGCAGAGAGGCTCTGTACGTAGCGGCGCTGGCCCTCGGCGTAGAGCGTGTCAAACGCCAGGGAGGACTTGCCGGAGCCGCTCACCCCGGTGAGCACCACGAGCTGGCCGCGGGGGATGTCCACGTCCACATTGCGCAGGTTGTGCTGCCGGGCACCCCGTACGCGGATGATGTTTTCTGCTACAGGGCGGGAATTCATGGGGCAGGGGATTGCCAACATCCACCGGAAGGGGGGCGGCATCAAGGCGCAGGGCCGGGCTGAGGGCCAAAAAGTTCTGAAATATCAGCGCAACCTTCTCAAACACGGTGTGTTTACGATGTCCATGTCCACCCTGACCTTGCGAACCGTCCCAGCCTTACTAGCTTGGAACATGCCGGAATGGACTCCGACACCCGCAACGCCTCAACCTGCCGTGGACACCTCCGCGGACGAGGAGAGCGTGCGGCTAATGCTCAGGGTCAAGGAAGGGGACATGCGGGCCTTTGAACAACTGGTGGAGATGCACCAGCGCGCCGTGATCGGTACGGTGGCCCGGATGCTGAACAACATGGACGATGCGCACGACATCGCGCAGCAGGTCTTTGTGCGGGTTTGGCGCTCCGCCGCCCGCTATGAACCCAGTGCGAAGTTCACCACCTGGCTCTTCACCATCGCGCGGAATCTTGTCTTCAACGAGATGCGCCGTCGCGGGCGGAAGAAGGAAGTGTCCATGGAGGAAGACCAGGAGGAGCACCACCGGGAACATGCCACCTCGGCCCGGCAGAATCCTGACAATGTTGTCGCGCAAGGGGAGATGGAGTCCGCCATCGACCGTGCCATCCAGAGCCTGCCGGAGAAGCAACGCTTGGCGGTGAGTCTGCGGAAGGATGCGGATATGCCCTATGAGGAGATCTGCGAAATCCTGGGCATGTCCCTCTCAGCCGTGAAGAGCCTGCTCTTCCGGGCCAGAAACGAGCTCAAGGAAAAGCTGGCAGCCTACCTGGACGAGGCCTGAGGATCAAATTCCCCGGGGCGCCAACGGTGTGACGTGACTGGATCGTGACACGCTGCGGGCTCTCAAGGAATAATTCCGTTGGCAACTTGTCCCTGCGTGTGGCACCTCAGAAGTGATGCCCACGTCCCCCCTGCCAAGCATCCCTGCCGCCTCTGAGGCTGCTGAAGCCCAGCCCAAGAAGCCTCCCGCACTGTCGGAGCAGATCGGGGCGCTTTTGTCGTCGATGGGCGAGAGATCGATCCGCCTGCGCGACATCATAGAGGTGCTGCATGGCGGCACCTATCTCATGTTGTTGATTTTGCTTTCGCTGCCGTTTTGCATGCCCATCCCGCTTCTGGGGCTGTCCACGCCCTTCGGTGCGGTGATTGCCCTTATTGGCCTTCGTCTGGCCCTGAGGAAGGAGCCCTGGCTGCCGGACAGGGTGCTGAATGTGGAACTCTCGCCGAAGATGGCCGGTCGCATTCTCGGAGCCAGTCAGAAGGCCGTGCGCGGGCTGGAGAAGATGCTCCGTGTCCGCTGGTCGTTCCTGGTGGATCCTCCCGTGTTTCAGCACTTGTACGGTGCCATCATCTTTGCGTGCGGCTGCTTGCTGCTGCTGCCCCTGCCCATTCCCTTCAGCAATGTGCTGCCGGCCGTGCCAGTGATCCTGCTTTCTGGTGCCTTGTTGGAGCGGGATGGCAAGTTCGCCGTCGGTGGTATGGCGATGTTCCTCGTGAACCTCGCCTTCTTTGGCGCCATCTTCCTGGGCGGCGGCGTGGTCATCAGCTGGCTGGAAGCCTGGTTCAGCGGCATCTACGATCCCGAGGAACACCTCACGCCTGCCTTGGAAGAGATTCTGGAGTAGAGGAATTGATCCCTCGAACCGAAGACGCAAATCGTCTGGTGCGTCTCGGAACGCGGCAGGCGCTTGGAGGTCGCAATGCCAAAGGGATCCAAGGAGCGGCGGTTTGTGCCTGAACAACCGCCGAGGGAAAGCGGAGGGCTTGATCGCCAAAGAGCTACCACCGTATGTGGTCTAGCCGCTGCCTTCTTACTTGAAAACAAGCTTCCTCCGACAACCACCGGCGGTTGTGCAAGCACAAACCGCCGCTCCTTGTGAAGCTGTGGAGAAAGTTGCCTGATGTGACGCCAGGTGGTTGTGCATCACCTCGTTGTTGCCAAGGCGAGGGGAGTAGCCTTGATCTACACCCCCACCCAAGTCTGCTTCTCACTGCTCTGAAGGATGGCCTCGCAGAGCTTCACCTCATAATGGCCGTCATTGGCAGTCGCATACAGCACAGGGGTGGTCTTCCCACTAGCGATGTGCTCATACACGGCGCGGTAGTGCATCTTGTGCCCATCAGGGAAGCCCTCGGCATGGCCGCCGGGGTTGTCGGTGAAGTTCGCCACATCTTTGTCGAATCCGGCGGTGTTACGGGTGAGAACCTGATTGGGCTGGTCGCGATACCCAGCCTGGATTTCGTTGGGCTGCTGGAACTCCCACTGCACGCTGCCCTTGGTGCCGTAGATGCCCACATAAAGGCTGCACTTCCACCCCGCGGCCACCTGGGAGATGGCACAGTTCGCATGCGTGCCGGATACATGACCATGATCAGCGTCGCCAAACTTCAACAGCACGCTGCCAAAGTCCTCGGTATCCACTTCATAAGGGACCATGTTGGCGGGGTCCGCCAGGGAGGTGAAGGTCTGCACCTCGCCAGTGGGCCGGTAGCGGGTCTTGTGAAAGGTCTCGAGCGTGGCAAAGACGGACTCCGCCCGGGCCCCGAGGATAAAGGAAACGGCGTCGATCCAGTGCGTGCCGATGTCGCCGACGGCCCGCAGTTTGCCGCCCTCGCTGGAGAGCACACGCCAGTTGTAGTCCGTGTTCTTGAGCAGCCAGTCCTGAAAGAAGTGCCCCTGCACGTGGATGATGCGGCCTAGTTCGCCGCGCTGCACCATGGCGCGCATCTGCAGGATGGCAGGGTAGAAGCGGCAGAGATAGTTCACAGCAAAGACGCGATCACTGGCCGCGGCGGCGGCCACCACCTTGGCGGTCTCCTCAGTGGTCATGCCCAGAGGCTTCTCGCACACCACATGCTTGCCCGCAGCGAGGGCAGCCAGGGACTGCTCCACATGCACGCGGTTGGGCGAGGTGATGTGAACGACGTCCACATTGGGGGAGTTGATCAAGCTCTGGTAGTCGTAGTCACCGTACACCTCGGGGATGCCCCATTGGTCTGCCAGGGCCCGGGTGCCCTTGGTGGAGCCGCTGATCGCGGTGATCTGAACGCCCAGGCGCTTCAGAGCCTCGATATGGACGGGGGCGATGAAACCGGTGCCAATGATGCCAGCGCGGAGGTGATGCAGGGGAAGGGGCATGGGTGGAAGGAAGCGAGGAAAAATGAGAGGCAGACAAGAAGCGGGGATTCAATCGGATTCAGAGACTCTGGGCAAGCTCCAAGCACTTATGGCCGGGGCGGAGTCTCTGGGACGGCAAGAAACTGGACGGCATCCGCCACCACCACCTTGGTGGGATCGGTGCCTTCAGTGCTGATCCGCACGAAGCCGGACTTCCCGGCGGCGAATTCATAAACGCCCAAGCTGCGAAAGAGTCGGTCATGGGCAGGCTCCTCCTGCTGATTGATCCTAACGGTGGTGTCGCCTGCGGCATGGTGGATGGTCACCGGGGTGTTGGTCGCCCGGCGGACGTTGTAGCAATGCGCGACTCGCACCTCATAGCGACCCGTCTTGGGAAGATTGGGGGTGAAGGTGGCGGACTTGGTGCCTTTTCCCGTCTTCATGTCGTGAATGTAGCCCAGGCCGACGTAGGGTGGGGTGTGGGTGGAGTACTGCCAGTCGCCCACGAGTTCGGCGGCGGTCTCATCGACCACGATGCCTGGGAGTTTGGCAGGATCAGGCACGATGAATGGCACCAGCTCTGGTCGATCCACCTCGCCAGGGGCATGGGTGTTTGCCAAGGCCTTGGGGTGGGGTTTCAAGGTTGGAACGGGAGGGTCGGCATGCCCCGGGCCCACCAGGAGCAGCAACGTGGCTCCCACCCTGAGGGTGAGGGACAAGCGCCGCAGGGTGGCGGGAGGAGATGAAGGTCTCAAGTGGGGCACACCACCGATACGCCAATGTTGATGGAGGCTTGCAGAATTTGCATTGCAGGCAAGCCCGGGCAAAGCGATGAAGGAGGGGAATGTTCGGAAAAGGTGCTCCAGGAACAAAGCGCTTGTGTGCCCTCTATGCACTCAACGCGGCTGCCTTGGGGCTCTGGAGCGTGAACTTCCCCAGTGTGCTCAAGGCCCATGGGCTGGAGAGCCTGGTGCCCTATACCTTTGCGTGCAACGCCACTGCGGCGCTGCTCTCGCCCCTGGCGGTCGGGGCTCTGGCGGACCAGCGGATGGCTCCGGAGCGGGTGCTGCGTCTCCTCGGCCTGGGCACCATGTTCTTCCTCGGGCTGCTCTTCTTTGGCATTCAGCATCATTGGGGACCGGGATGGGTGTGGGCGCTGGCTCAGATCCACGCCCTGTGGTCGGTGCCCACGTTTGGTCTCACCACCAGCCTGGTGATGTCCCGCTTGAGCAAGCCCAAGGAGCAGTTCGGTCCGGTGCGGATCTGGGCCACGCTGGGTTGGATGGGGGCTTGTCTCATGGTGAGCTGGGTATTGCATGCGGACACGTCTGTCACCTCCGGCTACGCCGCGTGTGTGGTCTGGGCCATCACGGTGGGCATGACCTTTGCCCTGCCGTACAAGGAGCGTCTGCATCTACCCAAGCCCCGCCGCACGGTGAAGGAGATCATGGGGCTGGATGCGTTGCCGCTGTTGCGCCATCCTGATCACATTGTGGTGTTCGTCAGCGCTGCCCTGTTGAACATGGCGCTCGCTGCCTTCTATCCCTTTACGGTGCTGCATCTGGCCGACCGCGGCATCCAACAGGTCACCGCTGCCATGAGCCTGGGGCAAGTCACGGAGATTGTCGCCATGCTGGCGCTCTCCTCTATCATCACGCGAATCCGGCTTAAGTGGATCTTCCTCGCTGGCATCGCCTTTGGCGTCCTGCGTTATGCTTTGTTTGCTCTGGATAACGTCCCCGCGCTTCTCCTCGGCATCTTCCTTCACGGGTTCTGCTTCACCTTGTTCTTCGTCACCGCCCAGATTTATCTGGAACAGCGCATCCCCGGTGAAATGCGCGCCCGCGCTCAGGCCCTGCTCACCCTCATGATGGGCGGCTTCGGGAATCTCTTCGGCTATCTCGGCACCGGCTGGTGGCGCAAGTACTGTCAGTCCACCTCACCAGACGGTGCCATCACCAGCACAGCCTGGTCCACCTTCTGGATCGGTATGACCTTGCTAACTCTGGGCGTGTTTGTGTTCTTTGCCCTGGCCTATCAGGGGAGGAAGAGGGGGGCATTGGGAGAGGATGGTGAGGCAGGTCACGGTGGGCAGGAGAGGATGTAACCAGTGCAGCTTGGCCCTTGCACGCGAGAGTTGTCCAATCTGCATGGTCCTTCAAATATCAAGACACAAGCAGGTGAACCGTCTGGGCGGTTGAGTCTTGTGCAGTTGAGAGGCGTTTTTGAGAAAGTTATGTGGTGTGGTATATGGTAAAAAACACCCGTCTTGTTTACAAAACGATGGAAATACTATTGCAATTATTTGGGTGAATACACTATGGTGAATAAACCCCAAAAACCATGTTGAACTCTCTTTGCCTTAGGCGTGCTGTTCGTCTGCGCCATGGTCTTGAAACGTTGTTTCATAAATCCGTGAGCCCCGAGCCCTTGATTGTGAATCTGAGGGCGGGATGTCGGAAAGCGTGTGTTTCCATTTTGTTGGGGCGCGTGTCCAACAGAGCTGCATGATGTAGAATGGTGTGATGCGGTGACGCCACCTCCGCACGAGATACACCGTATTGCGCGCTTGATTCTTAGCCCTTGTGGCAGAGACCTGAGTTCTACTAAGGGGCATTGGATCTATATAGAAATTATGTCTCGTCCATTTTTCCATCTTGCATGGTTCTAATGGTTGGAGGAGTGCGTGTATTGCGGTGCAATGGAAAAATAATCATCACGAAAGGAACAAGATAGGAGATGAAATCGATCGCAATGTCCTTACGACTGGTTGATGGGGAACTTGGATTCTTGCATCTGCGAACTGCGCAATGGCAGAGGCGGCTGTTGGCCCTGTCCTTTTTTTTCCTGCTATCGCTAATTTCGTACTCTCAGATGGTTGATGCAGAGAGGGTCGGGTGTGGTCAGGGATTTACGTTAATTGTCGCAAATGACGGCAGTGTATGGGCAACTGGTGACAACGGCTACGGGCAACTTGGGCACAGCAATGCCACGGGGCAGCGGATTTTTGCGAAGTTGGATCAAATTAGCGATGTGAGGGCTGTTTCGGGAGGGCATCTTCATAGTGTCGCTCTCAAGAATAACGGAACGGTTTGGGCATGGGGATTCAATGCATCCGGACAGTTGGGCAGAGGGGACAATGCTCATAGCAGTGTTCCGATGCCGGTAGTTGGCCTTTCCGACATCGTCCGAATTGCCACCAGTTACAATCACAGTCTGGCATTGAAGTCTGACGGGACCTTGTGGGCGTGGGGCTATAACTTTGATGGCCAGCTTGGTGATTCAAGCAATTCTGACCGGAATCTCCCGGTCCAGGTTGCGGGACTCACTGATGTCGTCTCTATGTGCACTGGGGACGGACATAGTCTCGCCCTGAAGCAGGATGGCACTGTGTGGGCTTGGGGGCGAAACAACTCAGGCGCTCTGGGAGATAATACTTTCATTAGCAGTAATACCCCGGTGCAGGTCAGCACGCTGACGAATGTCGTGGCAATAGCCAGCGGCGGTGGAAAAAGTATGGCATTAAAGTCGGATGGCACAGTGTGGACTTGGGGCGCGAATTATGCCGGCCAGCTAGGTGATGGTAGCGCAAGTGACAGGGGACTGCCGGTACAGGTGGCTTCTCTAACAAATGTGGCGGCGATTGCAGGAGGATCGGGGTACAGCGTCGCCTTGAAACAGGATGGCACAATCTGGTCATGGGGTGATGGGACATTTGGTCAAATGGGAAACTATACCAAAGTTGGGAGTTATCTGCCCGTTCAATCTACCGAAACGAGCGGGGAAGTTGTGGCGCTTGTGGCTAATGGTATGCACACGATTGCCATCAGGAGCAATGGAAGTCTTGTTGCTTGGGGCTATAACGGTGTTGGGCAACTTGGGCAAGGGTTGCCATGGCAAGGCATCGTGCAGGAAAGCCTGCCACAAGTGGCCAGCGTCGCCACAAGAGGGGATCACAACCTTGCTATACGAGGCGACGGAAGCTTGTGGGCGTGGGGCTTCAATCACCATGGTCAGTTGGGCATAGGACACATCAATACCACAGGCATCCCGACTCAGGTTGCAGGCCTGACAGATGTCATATCAGCTGCAGGAGGCCGTTTTCACAGCCTGGCGGTGAGAGGAGACGGGACTGTTGTGGGATGGGGAAACAACAACTACGGTCAGGTCGGCGATGGCAGTCTTGTGAGAAGGAATGTGCCCACTTCGGGATCTGGATTAACAGGAGTGGTTGCGGTAGCCGGAGGCACTTTCCATAGCGTGGCTTTGAAGGGTGATGGAACAGTGTGGGCATGGGGCGCCAATTCGTACGGCCAGTTGGGTGACAATAGCACAACCAATAGAAGCTCTCCGATCCAGGTGGCAGGATTAAACAATGTGGTGGCAGTGAAGGCGGGGAATTTCCACAATCTGGCTTTGAAGAGTGATGGAACAGTGTGGGCATGGGGCGCCAATTCAGCCGGGCAGCTCGGCGATGGAAGTACTAGTAATAAACTGGTGCCAGTGCAAGCCAGCGGGTTGTCGAACGTGCTGGCGATTAGTTCCGGCGGACTTCATAGTCTTGCGCTGACCGCTGATAGAAAAGTGTGGGCTTGGGGGAGCAATTCCACCGGTCAGCTCGGTGATGGCTCTACAGCAAACAGAAATATACCAGTGGAAGTGAGTGGGCTGGTCGACGTGATGTCGATCGCGGGAGGTGGATCTCACAGTTTGGCAGCTGACCGGAGTGGTAGAATTCATGCTTGGGGTAGCAATTCATCTGGACAGTTGGGGGACAACACGTCGGCAGATCGTGTGCTCCCGCATGAAGTAAGTGAAATGCAGGGCGCTAAAAGTGTCGCTGCTGGAGTCAGTCACTCTATTGCACTTAAAGAAGACGGAAGCATTGCCCTATGGGGGGGGCATGAAAATGGGCAGTTAGGTGAAGGGATTTTGGACCCAGGAGAATGCACGCTGCCTGTAGGTATCGCCGATCACCTCAATATGTTGTCTGAATGCCCTCTTGCAAGTGTAGTTGAACCTGATGAATCAGGAACCTTGGCCTTGGGGGCCACACAGCGTCTGGTCGCTGAGGTGCTGACTGGGTCATCGCCAATTGCCAAAGTGCAGTTCTATCATCGTGGGGTTCTGATCGAAGAAGACCTGGCGACTCCTTTCGAATCGAATTTTTCGCCGACTACATGGGGTGACTTTAAACTTGATGTCGTGGGAGTGGATTCCAATGGGGTGCGTTCTCCGCATTCCGTTCCGGTGTTAATCAATGTTCCCTACGACAG
>NZ_BATR01000119.1 GCF_000739655.1 Verrucomicrobium sp. BvORR106
CAGGCGTGGTGGAGGCTGGGGCCGGGCGGGCGGAGGGCACGGGCGGCGGGGATGACCTGGGCAACTGCGGCGGGGCCGGACTGCGGGTGGGCGCGGACTGAGGAGCACGCACCTCATCCGCGACTGGACGGGTCTGCTCCTCCCAAGCACGCCGACGGGCCTCCTGCTCCTCGGTGGAGGGAGGGGATTGTCTCTCGCGCTCGGCGGCTTCCTTGTTCTTCTTCAGCAGGCTGAACAGCCACTGTAGGAAGCCCACCACGAGGAAGACGATGACGAACACGATCTCCTGCAAATCCGCCGCAGCCAGGAGAGGAGTGTTGGGGAGCAGAAGGTTCATGAAACGGACAACGACTGGGGGTGGGGGCAAACAAAGTGGGGGACCTGCTGCGGAGCCCCTTGCAGAGCTCCGCGAGCAGGTAAGGTCAGATGGCGACTACTTCTTCTCGCTCGTGGCCGGGGTCTCACCGGCGATGCTCTGGCGCATTTCGGTATCAGCGAGGACGTTGCGATACTTCGCGTAATCCATGATGCCGAGGTTGCCCTTGCGGAAGGCTTCCGCGATGGCCATGGGGACCTGGGAT
>NZ_BATR01000118.1 GCF_000739655.1 Verrucomicrobium sp. BvORR106
AGGAGATTCCGACGGGGAAGGTGAGATCGCTGCAACACCATCCCGTGAGACTGCTTTCCTGCCTGGGGAGCAAGGACTACTACGCCGCCAAAAAGACCTATCTGGACTGGCAGGCGGCTCGCGAGATCCGGCGGGGCGGCTACGATTTCTTCCACGGCTGGAGCGGGGAGTGCTTTCAGTCCCTGGTGGAGGCCCGCTTGCGGGGCATCCCCAGTGTCATGGACGTACCCACGTGGCATAGGAACAAAGGCGTGGTGAAGCCTGCGGAAACCAAGAAGGAGCGGGAGGCCCGGCTCAAGGATCGGGGCTGGCGTGACTGGCGGAAGCATCTGCACGCCACCCGCCTGCACAATCTGGCGGAGTACGACCTTGCCAGTGTGCTCCTCATGCCTTCACAGAAATCCGCTGAGACCTTCTTGGTCGCGGGCATTCCGGAGCACAAGCTACAGTACGTGGGGCGTGGGGTGGATCTCGCCCGCTATCGCCCGGCGGAGGCGCCTCCCGAAGTCTTCCGGGTGGGGTTTGTCGGGGCGCTGATCCAAAGGAAAGGAGTGCATCATTTGATCGAAGCCTGGAAACGGCTGCGTCTGCGCGATGCTGAGTTGATCCTGGTGGGCAGTGTGCACGAGGAAATAGAACCGTTCCTTCGCGGTGCGGAAGAGGCGGGGGTTCGCGTGGTTGGCTTCACCTCCAGTGTGCAGGACGAGCTTCGCCGATGTGCGGTGTTTGCCTTTCCCAGCGAATGTGAAGGGTTTGCCAAGACCACCCTCGAGGCGGCAGCCTGCGGTCTGCCTCTCATTGCCACGCGCGAGTCAGGGGATGCCATTGTGGATCAGGAGACGGGACTTCTCATTCCGCCCAATGATGTGGACGCCCTGTGTGCCGCCTTGGAACATGCTTCCAGTCACCGTGATGAGCTTGCTGATATGGGCCGTAACGCCCGCGCTCTGGTGGAGCGCGAGTTCACATGGGACCACTATCGGCAGCGGATCTCCGCGGGATATGCCCGAGCCATTGCCTCTGCGTCCTGAGGTGTGGGTTCTAGGGCAAACCGTTGTCGTGAATCTGGGTGGCCGTCATTGCCACTGGCCAAATTCCTCGATCATCTTCTGCTGACGGTAGGCAAAGATGCGAGTCAGTTGTTTCTTCACCATCGGAAAGGCGATGTCCCCCAGCGGGGTCAGAGGCAGCTTGTACACCACATGGTCGCGGGCCAGGGTGCCGCCGTCTGTCAGGTCCTCAAACGTGTGGGTGTGTTCCCAGAGGGCGTAGGGTCCCTTGAGCTGCTTGTCCACAAAGTGGTGTGGCGGATTCCATGCGGAGATCAGCGTGGTCCAGTGAAATGACAGGCCGAAGATGCCCAGCTCGTAGTCGATGAGAGCTCCCTCTTTGATTTCGAGCGGGAGCGGGGTGATGATGTGGAAGTTGAGTTCCGGAGGGGTGATTCTTTCCAGATTGGTGGCGTCAGAGAAGAAGTCAAAAATCCTTTCCCGCGGGGCCGGGAGTTTCAGCTCATAGTCCAACGTGTGTTCCATGGAGGTGGATACGGCGAAATCCCTGCGGGGTAAACTTTCATTTGCCGGGGACCAGATCATCCGGATGCACTTTCCCTGTCAAAGAGGCGGGCTTCCTGACTAAATCATGTGATGAAACGCCGCCACCTTCTCCAGGGTTCTCTCGCTGTTGCCGCCTCTGCCTGGGGTTTCCCGGCCATCGTCTCTAGTGCGGCAGGGCGGAAGCCCCGGATCGTCCTCCGCTCTTCCTGGCAGACGGTGAACATTGGCGATATCGGACACACACCCGGAGTGCTGGCTCTGCTGGAGAAACACATTCCCGAAGCTGAACTCGTGCTCTGGCCCATGGACGTGCGCAACGGGGTCGAGGAGATGTTGCAGCAGCGATTTCCCAAGCTCACGATCACCAAAGATCCTGCGGTAGTGAACGGGTGCGATTTTCTGCTGCATGGTTCTGGTCCTTACCTGACGGCCCAGAAGGATGTTTCGGAATGGCGTCGGAACACCGGCAAGTCGTATGGCGTGTACGGCATCACCATGGCCGCAGCAGGAGACCCTGGCATGAAAATCATGCGCAACAACGGTCTGGATGCCGCCTGCAAGGCAGAGCTCGACCAGGCGAGCTTTGTTTTCCTGCGGGACAGCGCGTCTCTGAAAGTGGTCAAGGACGCCGGGGTCAAGAGCCCTGTCATTGAGTTTGGTCCCGATGGGGCCTTTGGAGCCGATGTCCGGGATGACGCCAAGGCCAAGGCCTTCATGGAAGCGCATGGGTTGGAGGAGGGGCGCTTTGTCTGTGTCCTTCCCAACTTGCGGAACGCACCCTATTGGAAGGTGAAACCCAACTACGCATTCAATGAGGAGAAGCACCGCAGGAATGAGGAGATGAAGGAGCACGACCATGCCCCTCTGCGCGAGGCCATGACGGCCATCATCAAAAAAACCGGAATGAAGGTCCTCGTTTGCCCGGAAGATTCCACGCAGATGGAGACTGGGAAAGAGCTCCTCGTTGATCCGCTGCCGGAGGAGGTGCGGAAGCAGGTGGTGTGGCGGGAGCAGTTTTGGCTTACGAATGAAGCCATCGGTACCTACGTGAAGTCTGCGGGGCTGATCAGCAATGAAATGCACAGTCCCATCATGGCAGTCGGGAACGGTGTCCCGGCCATCGTCTGCCGGTTCGTGGAGCAGACTACCAAGGGCTTCATGTGGCGGGATATCGGCCTGGGGGATTGGCTCTTCGACCTGGATGTGCCTCAAGAGCTTCAGGCTGTCGCGCCTACGGCCCAGGCCATGGCGTCCGACCCGGCGGTGGCGAAAGCCAAGGCGGCAAAAGCACAGGCATTTGTGCGGCAGCGGCAGGCGGATACCATGGGTGTATTGCGAAAAGTGCTCGAGGTGTAAAAAGAGGAGTCAATGGGGAGATAGCACTTTTTTCACAATTTCTATTGCAAGGTGTTCAAATGTTAATTATTCATTTGAACACTATGCGACACCAACGACAATTGACTCCCTACGAGCTCTTGAAGTTCTTCGCCGACGGCGCGCAGTGGCGTCGTCTGTTCTCCAAGGTGAGCACGATCGAAACAGCGCCGCAGTGGCGGCATTTGTACGAGACCTACCTAGACTCTCAAGCATGGTGTGAGGTTCGTCAGCAGCGCTTGGCCATGGATCAGCATCGCTGCGTGTGCTGCGGTTCTTCTGGTGAAGCGGGCCGCTATCTTGAGGTCCATCATCAGGACTACCAGAAGGTGGGAGGGGAGGATGTGGCGGAAGACGTGCGCACGCTCTGCCGGCATTGTTTCCATCGGGACAAGGGGCGCCTCGATTTTCTGGCCCGCCTGCGTGGTCCCCGTCCGTGGGATGAAATTTGCCGCTTGGGGTGTGACTCCATCATGGAGACCGTCCGCACCCGGCGAGACCTGGCGGCAGCATCAGCACCCGCGGCCATGGTCGCCTAGAATTTCACTTTCATACGATGGCTTTCACCGGCCTCGTAAAAGCCCCCTGAAAGTGAGGAGAGCGGGACGGCAACGTCCCGCTCTCTTTTTGTTTCTCACCAGGTATCGGTTCGGATGCCTGGAGCTTTGAAGTTGATTCTTCTGCTACTTCTTCTGTCTGCCCACGTCAGGCAGGAACGCCGTCAGCAGACCGATCAGCGGCAGATACGCGCACACTTGGTACACGTAGTTGATGCTGGTATGGTCAGCCAGATTGCCCAGCAGGGCGGAACCGATGCCGCCCATGCCGAAGGCAAAGCCGAAGAAGAGTCCCGAGATCATGCCCACCTTGCCCGGCACCAGTTCCTGGGCATACACCAGGATGGCTGAGAAGGCGGAGGAGAGCACCAGTCCGATGATCACACTCAGCACCGCCGTGGTGTACAGGCCTGCATGCGGCAGCCACAGGGTGAAGGGAGCCACACCCAGGATGGAAGCCCAGATCACACGCTTGCGACCGAAGCGGTCACCCACCGGCCCACCCAAGATGGTCCCAGCGGCCACGGCGAACAGGAACACGAACAGGTAGATCTGTGCGCTCTGCACCGTCAGATGGAAGCGGTCCATCAGGTAAAAGGTGTAGTAGCTGGTCATGCTGGCCAGGTAGAAGTACTTCGAGAAGATCAACGCTCCCAGAATGGTCAGTGACCACACGATGGTGGAGGTGGGAAGAGCCGCATGGGCCGAGTCCAGAGACTTCGCAGACTTACGATGCACCCGGTGCAGGTTGCGGGCCTGCCAAAGGCCCACATTCCACAGCACCGCTACACCCAGAAATGCCACCACCGAAAACCAGGCGATGGAGCCCTGGCCATGCGGCACAATGATCAAGGCGGCCAGCAAGGGGCCAATGGAACTGCCAGCGTTGCCACCCACCTGGAACAGAGATTGCGCCAGACCGCGGCGACGTCCTGCCGCCATGTGTGCGATGCGGGAAGCTTCAGGGTGGAAGATGGCGGAGCCCATGCCCACCAGTGCGGCTGAACCCAGAATAGAGGCAAAGCTGCCTGCCATCGAGAGGGCCACCAGCCCACACAGAGTCAGTCCCATACCGATGGGCAGTGAGAAAGGCAGGCTGCGCTTGTCCGTGTACCAGCCCACTAGAGGCTGCAGCAGCGAGGCGGTGACTTGAAAGGCAAAGGTGATCATCCCAAGCTGGCTGAAAGTAAGATGGTAGGACTCTTTCAGCAGGGGGTAGATCGAGACGAGGAGCGCCTGGATCGTATCGTTAAGCAGGTGGGAAAAGCTGATGGCGAACAGCACAGCGTACACCGTCGTCTCCGCCGTCCGCATGGCGGGCGACGGCATGTCTTCATTGCAGGTGGATTCCATAACCCTGCTATGATCCTGGATCCCGCGGGGGACGCAAAATCAGTGGCAGGTGAGAAGCTGCATTTTAGTGGTACTTTTCTCGGATCTGATCCCGGAACGTCTCTGGTGAAGCTCCGGAGTACCGGCGGAAGAATCGGCTGAAGTACGACGGGTCGTGAAAGCCCAGGTCGTAGCCAATCTCGGAAACGCTCATGTCGGAATGCAGCAACAGGCGCTTCGCGTCGAGCAGGCGCCGCTGGCGGATGATGTCCCCAGCCGACCGTCCGGTCTGTTCGTGAACAATGTCATTGAGATGATTGGCGCTTACGCCCAGCATCTCTGCATAACCACCTACCGTGGTTATTTCTTTGAATCGCTGTTCGACGGAGAGGTGGAAGTGCCGCACCAGTTGCCCGGACCGGGAGGCTTCCTTATACGGATGCAGGCGGGCATAGAGTCGGTTTACCCTCACGAATAAGACCCGCAGGATGGAGCGCAGGGCGTCCGCGGCACCGGGGAGTGCCGTGTCAAACTCCGACTGCAGAAGGGGGACCAGCGGCAGAATACCATCGGGATCCCCGTCAGGCAGTTGCAGCAGTGCTGCGACATCCACGGAGAAGAAGAAGGGGTAATCGTACAGAACGCTCGGCGGGGTGGAGCGTAGATCAAAGAACTCCTGGGAAAAGGAAAGGGTGGTGCCTTCCAGATCGGCCCCGGGGCGGACGGTGTGCACCTGGCCCGGACTGAGGAAGACGAGGGTGGTGCCACTTACCTGGTACTCCTGGAAGTCATGCATCACCTGAGCCTTTCCGTGGAGGATAAAGACCTGGAAGAACTCGTGATAGTGAGGCTGGAGCCGCTCGGGATCCATGCGGACCGAGTCCATAAAGGGAATGACCACCACACCCTGCTGCCGAAGTTCAGCCTGACCTGTTGCAGTCATGCCGTAATGGGGAATGGAGTCTCGCCGGATCATCGGTTCGTCCCTCCATGCTTGTCTCGCCGGATGATTTGTCAAATGACTGAGGATGAGCGGTCACACCGGACAAAGGTGTATTGACACCCATGGCGAAATCACGAAGACTTTGTCGCATGAGTGCTGGAAGCATCGGTTCCCCCGTCGATCATCCGCCGTCGCTCGCCACTGCACCGCATATTCTGGCTGCTGCCAGGGCGGTGTTGGTGGAGCGTCCCATCATCTCCCAGTCGTATTTCACACGCCTGAGGGATGGTTCCATGTCGCATGCTGAGTTCGTCCGTTCCCAGCAGCAGTTTTATTTCGCAGTGCGCTATTTTTCGAGGCCCATTGCGGCGTTGGTTTCGCGGTGTCCGGATTCGACCATGAGGATGAATCTCGTGGAAAATCTGGCGGAGGAACAAGGGGGCTTTCTGCCATCCCATGCTCATGATCGCACGTTCCTGAGTTTCCTGGAGAGCTTGGGGAGCACGGCTCCAAACAAAGAGGGGGCCGAAGTCCAGGCCTTTAATTGTGCTCTGCTCGGAGTTTGCTTGGGCGAGGAACTGGAGACGGCCTTTGCTTGTCTTGGCATCATTGAACTGGCTTTCGCGGACATCTCCGCATGGATCGGCAGTGCCGTGGTGGATCGCGGATGGATTGCCCCGGACCGGTTGGTGCACTATGCCCTGCACGCCGAGCTGGATCATCGTCATGCGGAGGAGTGCTTCGTCGTCATCGAGCCACGTTGGGAGGAATCACTGTCCCGGAGACAGTCCATTCAGCGAGGCCTCGAGCTGGGGCGGCATCTTTTCTCCCGCCTCTATCTGGATCTGGATGCGTTGAACCCTGCACAGGCTGACGGATGAACGACACGCAGGATCGTCCCCGGCTAAATGCTCAACTGGCCCGGGAACTGCATGAGCATCACCCCGTGCGGCACTATGTGCGGCTGGGATCTTTCGTGGCCATCTATGCAGCTTGTGCCAGTACGGTCTGGTGGTGCTCTGCGATAGTGGCATCACAACCAGCATGGTGGTTGCTCATGCTTCCGCTCTATCTGGCAGCGGCTGGAGCCCTGCATGGGATCAGCCTGTTCACTCACGAGGCGGTCCACAATACCTTGTCGTCGAATCCTGTTTGGAATCGGGTCTTGGGGGCTGCCTGTGCCATCCCTGTCTTGCAGAACTGCTCCGCCTACCGGGTCCTGCACCTCCGTCACCACCACCATCTGGGGGAGGGCGGGGACCCGGATCACTATGCCAACTATTCCCGGTGGTCCTGGATGGTGTCCGTGTTGAACTGGCTGCGGTTGCTCGTGGGTTATCCCGTGTACATCGTTGCCATCCCCATCCTCGGATTCAAACATGGAACGAGTCGGGACCGCGTGGGAATCCTGGCGGAGTTCGCGGCCACCCTGGCGCTGGTGGTGGCCGTCGTGTTGGCTCCTCTTCCCACAGGGCTGCTGTGGCATGGCTGGGTGGTGCCGATGATCTTCATCAACTTCATGGTGAATGTGCGGGGGATGAGTCAGCACACGCTGCTGCCAGAGGCGACTGATGAGGTGCGGGGCACGCGCAGTATTCTCACCGGGCCGGTGGTCTCGTTCTTCATGTGCCACGAGAACCTGCATCTGGAGCATCATCTCTATCCGGGCGTGCCGTGGTATCATCTGCCCAAAGTGCATCAGGCACTTCGACCGCAATTGGCGGCGATGGGGGCACCGTACATCGGGTCCTACTCGGCGTTTGTTTTGAAATTTATGCGCAACAGTGTGAATCGGGGCCATGAAGTGGTCAGAGACGGGGACCGGACAGCGGTCGGGGACGAGGGGAGGAACTCGTGAGCGGGGGTGGGAAACTGCCGCCACCTGATGCTTGGGCGGTGGAAGCGGCCACCTGGCCCCTGGCGTTCGCCCAGGTTCGGGAAGACCCAAGATTGGATCTGGAGGTGATTCGATTGCTCCCGCCACGTGCGGAGGTGGTGATGATCGCTTCCGGTGGGGAGACGGCGGTATGTCTGGAAAGGTATGGTCTGGGCAGGCTGACGGTTGTGGATGTCAATCCAGCCCAACTGGCGTTGGCGCGGTTGAAACGCCACCTTGCCCGGCATCATGCAGTCGTCTTTTCATTGCCTCTGCTCGGACATGCGAGCATGCCACCCGGAGCCAGACAGGTGGCGCTTTCCGCGCTGTTGGATACTCTGGAGCTGGACAGGGGAGTCCTAGGGCCACTGGAAGGCGTTGCGGCACTGGGGCCGGATCATGTTGGGCGCTATGAAATTACCTTTGCCGAGTTGTGGAAGGAGCTTTCCGCCAACCCTGAGACTCTCCAGGTGCTGCTCATGTCCGATCGGATGCCGGGAGCCGCAGACTTGCTGGGTCCTGAGACCCAGTTGGGACAATTGTTGGATCAGGCACTGAGCCGGGTCATGAGTCTGCAGAATCTTGTCTGTCTCTTTGGAGAGGAGGCCACACGCAATCCCCGCCAGCCTTTTGACCGGCATTTTGCCGCGCGACTTCGGGCGAATGCTGCGCGAGGCTTCGCCGCAGAGAACCCCTTTCTCTGGCAGATGCTGGTCGGCATGTTTCCGGCGGCCCAGCCGTATGACTGGCTGCTGCCCGGTCCTCTCTCTTCCCAGGTGGACTGGCTGCCTCCAGAGCGCATCCAGTACCTGCCGGGCAGGATGAATGAGGTGCTGGAGAGCCTGCCGGATGCGAGTGCGGATTTCGTCCATCTATCGAACATTCTGGACTGGCTTACTCCGGAGGAGGCTACGGCCAGCCTGAAGAGCGCGGCCCGAGTGTTGCGTCGGGGCGGGCGGGTGCTGGTTCGCCAGTTGAATTCCACGCTGGAAATCCCCGCCTTGCAGGCAGGATTGCAGTGGGACGCCGCTCTGGGGGCAAGCCTTCACGCCAGAGACCGCAGCTTCTTCTATACTGCGATTCACGTGGGAAGAAAGGAGTGAGATGGAGGTGTTGTGCTTTCAGCATGAGGTTCCCTCCGGGCTGGAGCTTGCGCTGAGAGAGTTCGAGGAACAATTTTCCTATCCGCTCGGAGAAGGGGAGTCGTTTCACGTGTCTCATGGCGGCGGATACTTGAACTTCTTTCGCGCCATGGGGCAGGCCAGCCTCTTTGTCGCCATGGGACGGGAAAAGGTGTTGGGCACTTTGGTGGGCGTGCGGCGGCCCATGAGGCTGGCAGACGGGCAAATGATCTCGGCCACGTATGTGTGTGACCTCAAGGTGGCGTCTGGAGGGCTTCGCGGCCGGGTGTTGTTGAGTCTGGGTAGGGCCTTGGAGGAGGTCTGGCGGGAATCTGGCGGGGGACCGGGGTACGGGGTGGTGATGCAGGGGACCTCCCAGGCACCCACTGCCTACACAGGCAGAGGCCTCCTCCCTGGATTCACGAACGTGGCGGATCTGGTGATTTTCAGGGTGCCAGTTCGTGAAGTCGAGGCGCTGGATGAAGAGGTTCGCGTAGTGGATCTTGCAGAGGCGCAGCGAATATTCATTGAGTTGACCGTGAGCGGAATTGTCCCCATCGGAGGGATGCCCTCGAGTCGGTCCACAATGATTCCCGTGCCGCTTGTCTTGGGAGATCCGGTTCGCGCATATGGCGTGGTCGAAGATACCCGGCTGGGGAAGCGACTGGTCGTCAACGGGGGCCGGGAAATGAAAGCGGCCCACCTGTCTCACTTTGCGTTTCGTTCCGCCGAGGAGGGCTCACGCTTGGTTCGCGCTGCTTTGTCTGAGGCTGAACGTGCCGGGTTCCCGGCGCTGTTTGTGTGCGTGCCTGCGGCCAGGGCACACGCTTTGCAGAAGTGTCTGGCAGATCTCGAGCCCACGGTGGCTCCGGCCACGGTGTATGGTCACAACATCGGTTCAGACGGCGGGGCCGAGTGGTGGGTGCATTCCTCGGAGATTTGAGTCAAACAATAGTGCGAGACTCCCGGGTGGGGTTCGTGGTAAGTTCGATGGGATTTTTCCAACGCCCACCCGACTACCCATGATCGTTCCCGAATACTGGGCAGAAGCCCGCCTCCAGACCAAGGAAGATGGCCGCCAGATCACCATGCGGCGGTTCGGGTGGTCTGATGACAGCCAGGAGGCTGCTGAGGCCATGGCTCAAGAGCGGGCGGCAGAAGCCATGCGGCGGGCTCGTGCCGGTGAAAAGCTGGACAGGAGAGAATTCAAGATTCCCTACAATGGTGCCGATGGGGTGCCGATCCGGGAGGAAATCCTGGCCCGACATGGGGATGTGGTCATCACCCGGAATTCCTATGGAGCCCCCTGCCTGAATACTCCAGACGTCATGTTTCTGGATGTGGACTTCGAGGAGAAGGCAGGATGCGGGCTGATGGTGAGAATCTGGCAGTTGCTGGCTCTGATCGTAGTGTCGTATGCCATCGTCGAGCGATCATGGAAGTACGCGGCGATCGGTTTGGCCATCTCGGCGGCCCTTGCGCCCATGGTGGCATCCTTTCTGAAAAAGACCTGGATCCGCTGGAGCGGGGGAGTGGAGAAGGTGGCGAGGAAGCGGATTGACCACTTCCTGAAGGCTCACCCGGACTGGAATCTGCGGGTGTACCGGACTCCGGCGGGATTCCGGTTGTTGGCGTTGCATCGCACCTTCCAGTCGGATGATCCCGAGGTGGAATCCGCATTCAAATCCCTGGATGTGGATGAGATGTATGCCCGAATGTGCCGGAACCAACGCTGTTTCCGGGCAAGGGTCGGTCCCAAGCCTTGGCGAATTGGCATTGGCGATCACCTGCGTCCGCGGCCCGGGGTGTGGCCTGTGCATCCGGACCGCCTGCCCCTCCGCCAGAAATGGCTGGATCGCTACAATGCCAAAGCACCGGGCTTTGCCTCGTGCCAGTACGTGGAAGACCTGGGCAGCGGGGTGATTGATGCAAAAGTCGCCTCGGTGGCAAAGGTGCATGATGAGCTCAGTCGCGCCCATTCAGGTCTAACCGCAGCCTGATCGCTTCCTCCTGGGAGAGATTCCTGAAAGATGGGATGTCTTTTGGCGGTTGCGACAGACGAAAAAAAACAGGTGATTTCTGTCCAACGCGATGGGCAAAATTGCCTTCTTCTCCCGTGCGGCAGGTTCGCTTATCGGCCGGATCCTTTTCATGATTTTCTCTCCTCCCATGTTTCGCCTCAGCTTCATCCTCCCAGTACTGGCTGTCGCCACCCTGAGTCCTGCGGCCGAGCCGGACGCCAATCGCGCGGCGCTGGAGTTCTTTGAGAAGGATATCCGGCCGATCCTCGCAAATCGCTGCTACAGCTGCCACGGCGAGGACAAGCAAAAAGGCAGCCTCCGTCTTGATGACATCGGGCACGTCTTGGCGGGCGGTGATTCTGGTCCTGCGCTGGTGGCTGGCAAGCCGGATGATTCGCTGATCGTCCAGTCCATTCGCTATACGAAGGAGGACTTCCAGATGCCTCCCAAAGAGAAGCTTCCGGATGACGAGATCGCCAAGCTCGAAAAGTGGGTCAAGCTGGGAGCCCCGTGGCCCAAGACCGCTGCCACCGTGCGTTCCACTGTGGACGAGTTCGGCTTCACCAAAGAAGACCGGGCCCAGTGGGTCTTTCAGCCCCTGGCAAACCCGAAACCTCCCGTCCTGTCGGGAAACAAGTGGGCCAAAGGGAGCATCGATTCCTTCGTCGCTGCCAAGCAGGCCGAGATGAAGCTGGCCCCTGCGCCTGCGGCTGATCCGCAAGAGCTTGTCCGTCGAGTCTACTTTGACTTGCACGGCCTTCCGCCGTCGCCCGAGCAGATTGAGTCCTTTGCTGCCCGCCATGATGACAAGGCCTACGAGAAGCTGGTGGATGAACTACTGGCCAGCCCCCGCTACGGCGAGCGCTGGGCTCAGCACTGGCTGGACCTGGTACGCTATGCAGAGAGCGATGGCTACAATGCGGACGGCTACCGGGATGCCGTCTGGCCGTATCGTGATTGGGTGATCAAAGCTCTCAATGACGACATGCCCTACGACAAGTTCGTGCGGCTGCAGCTTGCCGGAGATGAGATTGCCCCGGGCAATCCTGACGTCCTCATCGCCACCTCCTATCTCCGCAACGGGATTTACGAGTGGAACCAGCGCGATGTGCGGGGTCAGTGGGACCTGATTGTCACTGACATGACGGACAACGCCGGTGAGGTATTCTTGGGCCTGAGCTTTGGCTGCGCCCGCTGCCACGACCACAAGTTTGATCCCATCCTGCAGAAGGACTACTACCGTCTGAAGGCGTTCTTTGCGCCGGTCCTTTGGCGGGATGATATGAAGTTGGCCACCGCTGAGGAGCAGGCGGCTCACGCCAAGCTTCAAGCTGAATGGGAGGCCGCCACGGTGGACGTCCGGGGTAAAATGGATGCGATGACGCTCAAGTCTCTGGACGGCAGCATGAAGCGTGCAAAGGGTCGCTTCTCAGAGGACCTGCAGGCGATGATGAACAAGGAGCCTGATCAGCGCGAGACGCTCGAGCAGCAACTGGCCTGTCTGGCCGAGCGTCAGGTGGAGTACGAACGCGTGCGTTTCGACCCCATGAAGACGCTCAAGAAGCCTGAAGACAAAGCCGCTTATCAAGCGCTGGTCGAAGAGCTCAAGAAGTTCGACAATCTCAAGCCCAAGCCGCTGATGGACGCCTTCGTCGCGACGGACGCCGGTCCCAAGGGGCCTGCGAACTTGCTGAAGACCCGTCGTGGAGAGGCGGACATCGCCCCGGGATTCCTCACCATTCTTGAGCCGAATGAGCCCGAGATTCAGCCGATTGGCAAGTCCACCGGTCGCCGCAGTGCCCTGGCAAACTGGATCACCCGTCCCGACAACCAGCTTTCCACCCGCGTGATCGTAAACCGTGTCTGGCAGTACCATTTTGGCCGAGGTCTTTCAGGTACCCCCAGTGATCTGGGCAACATGGGTGAAAAGCCCACGCATCCCGAGTTGCTGGACTGGCTTTCCCGCCGGTTTGTCGCGGAAGGTTGGAGCCTGAAAAAGCTGCACAAGGAGATCCTCATGTCCGCCACCTACCGGCAGACGGCGCTGCGTCAGCCTCCCACGGAGTATGGGCAGATCGATCCCGGCAACAAGTTCCTCTGGCGCTTCCCGCCGCGTCGCCTGGACGCCGAGCAGGCTCGCGATGCCATGCTGATGGCCAGCGGTGAACTGGATCTGACAATGGGCGGTGCGGCCTCGGACGCCAAGGAGCCCCGACGCTCCATCTACACCCGGAAGAAGCGCAACAGTCAGGACGAACTTCTGCGGAGTCTGGACGCACCTGCGAACTTCACCAGCACCTCCGAGCGTCAAAGCACCACTACGCCAACTCAGGCGCTGCTGATGGTGAATGGTGACTGGATCAACTCTCGCTCCCGCAAGCTGGCCACCAGGGCCGCCAGTGTCGAGGAAGCCTGGAGATACACCCTGGGGCGCTCTCCTTCTGCTCGAGAGAAGAAGCTGGTCGATGCTTTCTTCAAGCAACGCCTGGGTGCGGATGCTCCCGCCTCCAATGGCCAACCCTCGTCCGCTGACTCTCACGCTGACTTCAAGCCAGGCACCCCGCAGGAGCGGCTGCTGGTAAAGGCTGGCCAGGAGGAAGGGGACGACTTTACAGTCGAAACGGTCTTTACCCTCAAGAGCGTGGACGCAGGAGCCTCGGTGCGCACGGTGGCTTCCCGCTGGAACAGCGGAAAAGACACCTTGGAATCCTTTGGATGGAGCCTTGGGGTTACCGGTGAGAAGTCCCGCTTCAAGCCAGGCAATCTCATCGTGCAACTGGTGGGAGAGGATGACAACGCCAACATCGCTCACGAGGTGGTGGCTTCTGACATTCGCATTGGTCTAGGCAAGCCGTACCATGTGGTGGTGCATGTGTCCGCCACAGAAGGTGTGGTGGAGTTCAAGGTCACGGATCTGGATTCGCCGGGAGCTCCTCCGCAAACGGCGGAGGTCAAACACCGCGTGCGTCGCGGGCTGGGCAAGGGTGTGTCCGAACTGGTGGTTGGCGGCTTGAACCAGAGAGCCGTCACACACCAGTGGGACGGCCGTCTGGACGCACTGCGGATCACTCGCGGTGAGCTGCCTGCCGATCAGGCCACTCCCAATGCTTCCAGCTGGAAGGACAGTCTCGTCATCTGGGATGCGAACCGTCCTCTTGATCCCCGTCTCGAGTGGGCGGGTTACGATGGGAAGTCCGATTCGGACAATCCCTTCCAGAGAGCGCTCGCGGACCTCTGCCACGTGTTGCTCAACAGCAACGAGTTCCTCTATCTGCACTGATCCGGCGTTCGATCGACTTTTTCAAACCCCGCATACTTCACTCAGCACTTTTGGTTATGGCTTGCAACAACATCACCTACGCTTCCAGCCGCCGCGACTTCCTCCGTACTGCCGGTTGCGGCTTTGGAGCCGTGGCGCTGTCAGCCCTTCTGGGCGAGAACGCTTTCGGAGCAGGTACTGCTGATGCCTTGAACCCCGTGGCAGCCAAGCTCCCACACCGTTTCGGCAAGGCGAAGAGTGTCATCTTCCTGTTTATGGAAGGGGCCCCAGCCACCTGGACACCTTCGACTACAAGCCGTTGCTCAATCAGCTGGATGGACAGCCGCTGCCCCCCAGCTTCAAGCAGCCGGTACTGGCCATGGGCGAGTACGGTGCGCCCATTCTGGGCTCCAAACGTGCGTGGAAACAACATGGCCAGAGCGGGCTCTGGGTTTCTGACTGGTTCCCGAACGTGGCCAATCACGTGGACGATCTGGCGGTGATCCGGTCCTGCCACTCCAGCGGCATCAACCACGCAGGCGGGGTGTGCCAGATGAACACCGGCTCGATCTTCGGAGGACGCCCGTCGCTTGGCGCCTGGGTCACCTATGGTCTCGGTACGGAGAATCAAAATCTGCCGGCTTTTGTGGTCTTGAAGGACAGCGAGAGCGGCGTCATCAACGGGGTACGGAACTGGGGCACCGGCTTCATGCCCGCCGTTTATCAGGGCGTGGAGTTCAGTCCGGAAGGAGTGCCGATCAAGTATCTCGACAACCCGAAAGGCATGACGCCGGAGCGTCAGCGCGAGAAGTTGGATCTGCTCGCAGGGCTGAACGGCATCCATGCCGAAAAGCGCCGTGATAACAGCGAACTCGAAGCGCGCATCCGCAGCTACGAGCTGGCTTTCAAGATGCAGGCCGAGGCACCGGTCGCTGTGGACATTTCCAAGGAGTCGGAAGCCACCAGGAAACTCTACGGGATGGATCAGCCTGAAACGGCAGTTTATGGCCGCAACTGTCTCCTGGCGCGCCGCCTGGTGGAAAACGGCGTGCGCTTCGTCCAGCTCTACAGTGGCGCAGGCAGCAAGTGGGATTCCCACGCCAACATCGAGGGCAACCACGGCAAGCTCTGCCGTGGCGTGGATCTCCCCATTGCGGGCCTGCTGGCCGATCTCAAGTCCCGCGGCATGCTGGAGGAAACCCTCGTCATCTGGGGTGGTGAGTTCGGTCGCACTCCCATCAGCGAGCAGGGTGGGGGACGTGACCACAACCCAACAGGCTTCACCATGTGGATGGCGGGCGGCGGCGTGAAAGGTGGCCAGACCATTGGGTCCACGGACGAACTGGGGCTCTATGCGGTGGAAGATCGTCTGCACGTGCATGACATCCACTCCACGGTGATGCATCTGATGGGCCTGGATCACACCCAGGTCGTGTACAACAACAAGGGGCGGCCCGAGCGCATCGACCAAAACGAAGGTCACCCGTACACGAAGATTCTGGGTTGATTCCTTGAGCATCAGTGAAGGACGGTTCACACTTCAATGTGTGGATCGTCATCACAGGAGCTCCCAGTTCTGGCAAGACCACGCTGTTGCATGAGTTGCAGCAGCGCGGATATCCTGTGGTGCCGGAATCGGCTCGGGAGGTGCTCACCAGTGGTGAGTTCGATGAGTCTCTCTCTGATGTTCAGACGCTCATCGAAGAGCGTCAGCAGGCCAAGGAGCAGCTCATTCCCCCAGATGAGGTCGTGGTGCTGGATCGTGCCCTGCCTGATTCCATGGCTTATCGCCGTCTGGGTGGCATGGAGACGTCAGACCTGCGTGCATTGATTCGTCCTGAGCGCTACGCCACCGTGTTCTTGTGCGGCTTTGGTGAGCATATTGCGGATGGTATCCGTAAAGACGACACGGAACGCGCCCGTGAAATTGAGCGGTTGTTGCGGGAGGTTTACCTCGAACTCGGATGCCGGGTCATTGAGCTGCCCTGGTCCTTGGATGCGGACCTGGCCGAGGGCGTGGCCAAGCGAATGGCGTTGATTGAGGCGGCTCTGGGGGGCGGAGGCTCAAATGATTTCCTAGAGCTTTGAGCCGGGCTCCACCTGATCCCGCTTTCGGGAGTTCTGTGTTGAGCTGGTGAGGAAAGCGTGTGGCCGGAGGGAGCAAGACTCCGCTCTGGCCTGTGAGGCTATGGAACCTCACCAGGTGTGGCCAAAGCGGTGATTCTCACCGCAGTCCCAAAGTCCCGCAAGCGGGACCAGGTGTTGAGAAGGGGAGGGAAAGGGTTGACGCCATTGCCTCCGGATCTGGCATGATTGCGCTGAAATGACAGGCAGTCAGGAGGCGGGGGTTACCAGGCCCGCTTAGATCCACAAAGGTGGCTTGGTCATCAGCCGATGCACGGCCGCCTCGCGTTTGGCGCCAATCTCTTCCGAGTTGGTGACACTCATTCCCAAGTCTCGCACGAGGCCGTCGCTCAGACGGTAGATCCAGCCATGAACTGAGAGGTCTTGGCCGCGCTCCCAAGCTTGTTCCACGATCGTAGTCTGGCACACGTTCACGGCTTGCTCGATGACGTTCAGTTCGCAAAGGCGGTCCACGCGGTCACTTTCTTCGATGATGGTGGCCAGGTGCGGATCATGCTTTTGATTCACATCCTGAATGTGGCGCAGCCAGTTGTTGATGAGGCCCAGCTTCATGTTGAGCATGGCTGCGCGTACCCCGCCACATCCATAGTGGCCTACCACCATGATGTGCTTCACCTTCAGCACCTCCACCGCGTACTGGACGACGCTGAGGCAGTTGAGGTCCGTGTGAACCACAACGTTC
This sequence comes from Verrucomicrobium sp. BvORR106, assembly GCF_000739655.1. Classification (GTDB taxonomy): domain Bacteria; phylum Verrucomicrobiota; class Verrucomicrobiia; order Verrucomicrobiales; family Verrucomicrobiaceae; genus Verrucomicrobium. The sequence goes on from NZ_BATR01000118.1 coordinate 16,867, forward strand.
GCCACATTCCGGTGCACGAAAAGTTCTCCGGGGAGGAGATCCACGATTTCATTGGCCGGAACGCGGCTGTCCGCGCAGCCAATCCAGAGGTATTCCGGAGCCTGCTGGGCCACCAGACGGGAAAAGAATTCAGGGTCCTCGGCGCGGCGGGCATCGGACCAAAGACGGTTTTGGGCGAGCAGAGGGGCAAGGTTGGCAGTCGACATGCGGTGTTTGGTTAGCAGCGCAAGGGCCAAAATGCAACGCGCCGTTCCTCCAGGTGAGAGAAACGGCGCGATAAGACCTTCAGATAGATCGAAGGGAGAGACTACTGAAGCGCGCGGTAGGTGTGTTCCAGCGCCAGCAGAGTGTAGGCGGTCATCAGGACGGGATCGTTTTCCATCCAGCGGCCGGTGTCATTGAGCCAGGAGCCATCGGGCTTCTGGATGTTGAGCAGGTGGCGGCCGAGCTCGTTGCGCCAGTCCACGGTCTTGCCGTCCTTGGTCTTCAGCTCATCCAGATTCGCCACGGACAGGGCCTTGGCCATGGTGTGGTAGTAGTAGAATTTGCCTTCCTGGCCGAGACCGGGGTTCTCTTCCAAGGTGAAGTTGTCACCCAGCCACTTCAGAACCGCTTGGATCCGAGGATCTTCCGGGGCAAGGCCTGCGTAGATGAAGCTGAGCATCCCAGCATAGCTGATGCTGCCGTAGGAGCGCAGCGCGGTGCGGCCGTCAGGGAGTTTGTCCACTTCGGCAGCCTTGCTCACGCCCGGCTCATAGACGAAACCACCGGCGTTTTTGGGGTCGTTACTGGCCCAGGCCTGGTCGTTGGACTCAGGGCGGTTCTGGCAACGCTCCACAAACTTGATGGCAGCAGCCCAGTTGAGGTCGTTCTTTTTGTCCTCTGGCGTGCCCTTGTCTTCAAAAAGGCGCTTCGAGTAGTAGAGGGACTCCAGGGCGAAGTGCGTGTTGGAAAGGTCCGCATGAGCCGGGCTGTTGGGGCCCGGGCGGCCGTAGCCGATGCCACCGTCAAAGGCGTTGTCGGTGCTGCCCTTGGCATCGAAGTCATTTTGCTGACCGACGACAAAGCGGCGCGCCTTCAAAATGGTCTGCTCATACTCGGGTTTGGCGTTCAGAGTCAGGGCCAAAAGGGACAGCGAGGTGTTGTAGTTGGCGCGTCCTTTGGCGTAGATGCCGCCGTCTTCCTTCGCATTGCTGAGGATGAATTTGTAGCCCTTGTCAGCCTCCGAGGGGAGGGCATCCGACGGTTTCCTGGTGGGATCGGCCGCGAAGGCGCTGAGCACGAGTGCCGTGATGGCGGGCTCTTCAGGATTGCTCCAGGCACCAGTGTCTTTTTGCTGGGTCTTGAGGAAAGCCAGCCCTTTGCTGATGGCCAGGTCAATTTCCTGGCGCAGGGAGGCGTTCCGGTCCGGTTGGGTGGATTGGGCCTGAAGCCCAGTGAGTCCCAGCCCGAGGGCCAGACCAACAGTGATGAGGGAGCGTTGTGTGCGTGTTTTCATTTGAGGAAATTGAGAAGCGGGTCGGGATTAGGCACCAGGATTCTTGGGGCTGATCACGAGGGTCACCGGGGTATCTACCGCAGGTACTTTGGCGGTTTCCACCTTCCAAAGGTCGTCGTTGGCGTTCTCTTTGACTGGGAAATTGACCAACGAGATGAGATCGAAGTAGATGGCCACCATGGACCCGTCGAACTGGGCGGCAAAGCCGGTCTGGCTGATCATGGAGCCTGTGTACGTCCAGTGCTGGGTTTCCCGGGCGGATTTGGCATCCTTCTCATGAATCCAGCGGGTGACGGGTGCGGTTTGGTCTTTGCCGTCCTTATCCTTCCATTGGACGTTCAGGGTGATCTGGTTGGCTCCGGCCTTGGCCATCGGTTCAGCCATGAGCTTTTGGGTCATGGGGGTCGGGTCAGGGAGGAACTGGGCAGCCTCCTTGATGTTTGGCTCATAGTGGGCCAGCAGGAGGGCCACATTCAGCTCCGTCGGGCTGACCGAGGTGCGCAATAGGCTCTCGTGAGTCTTCCCGTGCTCGTGCACCAGGACATACTCCAGGAGGCCTTCCGTCATGTTCAGCACGCAGGGCACGCTGATTTGCCGGGTCTTGCTGTTGATTCTGATGCCGCCCAGATCGTATTCGTTGTCCGCCACTTTTTTCACCCGGGACTGGGCCTCGGCCATTTCCTTGGCGGCCACGGTTTTGCCCGCATCGTTCGGCGAGGGTTGTTTGGTGGGTTCGGCATCCTGAGCCATTACCAAGACGGAACTGGCGGCTGCGGCGACCAGCAGGAGCGGTAGAGAAAAGCGGCGAGGGAAAGCGATCATGGCGGCAATTTTGGGTTATCGCTCATCATCGTATCTTCCCCGGGCCAAGGGAAGAGCGCAGTGGTGAAAAGTCGTCCTTCGAAAGGTGGCCAAGAGCAGCAACATGGATGTGGGAGGCTGCGCCAGATGGCACACATCGTGCCAGCCTGTGGAAAAAGCAGCTCTTCCCGCCTGCAAGCTGGATAGATCGTGTTCGAGTTGAAGGGGGCTGCTGGGGAGGAGGGGCATTTTGTGATCTCGTGGAAACTTGGTTGGGCAAAATGTGTCCACTCAATGGTTGTGAATTGATCATTGCCATGGGCTTGCACGCAGGTTGGAAAGACGCTTCAATGATCTGACATGACGAATGAGGCTCATCCACCCAAAGAACCTGACACCATCACCTGTCATGTGACCTCTTGGTACTACCGGAGAATGGGGCTGCTGGCGGCGATGTTTTTAGGGATGGGGTTGTTCTTTTTTTACGATGGGAAGGTGGGCTACCCCAAGAAGAATGCGGTGGCTGCCAAGAAGGTCTGGTTTGAAGAAACGGTCCTCAAGAGCTACGACGCCGCGCAGAGCGCCGGGGAGGCCGCAGTGACGATCTGGCTGAAGGAGGCCAGAGAGAAGGGCTGGATCGTCAATGCGAACCTGCAACAGCCGCGGTGGGATGACTACGCCGCGCCGCATGACTGGCCCAGCGATCCGAAAAAATACAGTCCAGAAGAGATTGAGCAGCAATTCTACTGGGGGGCGGCGATGATTCTGGGGGCGGCCATTGCCGGAATGCTCGTGCTGTTCAATCACAACAAGGTGTTGATCGGCCATAAATCAGACATGCTGATGCCCAACGGGGTCAAGGTGGCGTTTGCCGACGTCTTCAAGGTGGACAAACGCAAGTGGGACAACAAGGGGCTCGCGACGGTGTACTACCGCGAAGGAGGCGCTGGCTCGGAGCGCAAGGCGGTGGTGGACGATCTCAAATTCCACGGCGCAGATCGTGTCCTCAAGCGTCTCCTGGAGGGCTTTTCCGGAGAATTAATCGAAAAAGTGGCGGACGATCAAGGGGCGAACAACGAAGAGAAGGAGAACCCTGAATCCTCCCCTAAAAATGCCACATAGTGGGCAAGCCCTTTTTGCTTGGAATCAGGCAAAAAAGAGTACGTAAAAAATCGCATTTTCCCAGTTGCGAAAAATGGCGCACCCGCTAATGCTCCCCGCCACTTAGCAACCTACAACACGCATTTATGGCCGAATCCAACATTGCAGACAAAGTCCGGGACATCATCGTCGAACAGCTCGGCGTGAACCCCGAACAAGTCACTCCTGAAGCCAAGTTCATTGAAGACCTTGGCGCCGATTCACTCGACACCGTGGAGTTGGTCATGGCTTTCGAAGAAGAGTTCGGTATCGACGTGCCCGATGAAGAGGCTGAAAAGCTCCTCTCCGTGGGTGATGTGATCCGTTACGTCGAAGAGAACGCCGAGTAAGCTTTCGCTTACGGGGCTGACGCCTTCTATATATTTCTGGGAAAGGCACGGTATACCGTGCCTTTCTTGCGTTCATAATCAGGTGCTTGCGGGCGGTAGGTGGGCTCTGTCCGGTCAGGCTAAGCCCGGGATCGCGGTTAGTGCGACCCCAGAGTTGTCGGTCAGAGCGGGGCCGTCACTGAGGCGTCAGTTGGCTGACCGACAGCATCTCCCGGAATTGGCGGTTGGGATTGGCGTAAGTTGGGTAGCGGGGGTCGTTCTCTGTGCCGGGAAGGTAGCGCCAGTGCTTGTACATCCACATCCAGCACTCCGGGTGTTGGCGAATTTGGGGCTCGAACCGATCCCACACCGCCTGGGTCATGACATTGATGGTGGGGTAATCTGAAGCCTCCATCGGGTCCAGGAAATGGCAGCGGTAAGTCCCGTCTGAGAGGGGGAGGGCAGTGGCGGGAAGCAGGGGGAGCCCCAGGCGGAAGGCCAGGCTGGTGTGCAGGTTGGGAACGCAGGTTTTCAGTCCGAAACATTCGATCACCGTGGCGGCACGACCAGGCTTGACCGTGAGGTCGGCGAGGAGTGATGCGTGCCCGCTTCGCTTCAGTTGCTTGAAGATCCGCAACATGGCCCCTTGTTGGGGGATGATCTCGTGCCCGGTTTTCTGCCGGAGGCGGGCGAAGATATCGGTCAACGCCTCATTTTTGAAGTCCTGGGCGATGGTGAGTTGGGTGAAACCTTGCAAACCTACAATGAGGTTGAGGATCTCGAAGTTGCCGTAGTGGGGCGTTACCCAGAGGGCACCCCGGGATTTTGCCATGGCAGGAGTCTTCGGGTCCTGCCAGAAGAGCTTGGCAATCTGGGGCAGTTCCTCCTTGGGGTGGCCAGCGATCCAGAAGAGGTCTAGAAAGGTGCGGGCGAAGTTCTGAAAACTGCCAATGGCGATGCGGCGCGCTTGGTCAGGCGTGATGTTTTCGCTCGAAAAGGCGACCATGAGGTTTGCAATGGCGGCACCGCGGCCGCGGTAGTCGATGGCGAAAGCCAGCATTCCGACCACTTTGCTGAGGATCAAAACTTGTCCCCGGGAGAGTTTTGGGAGCCACCAGACTCCGAAGTTCACTAGAAATGTCTCAATCCGGTGGCGAATCTTCTTCACGATCACGTTTGGTACTGGGAGAAATGAGTATAGAGTAGGCAATGGCCGACACGCTGACCTCTATCCTCAAGAAGCTCCTGAATCAACCGACCGCCCCATTTCATGAGTATCATGTGCGGGCGCAAATTGAGCAGCTCCTTCTGGACGTGCCCCATGTGGAGCTGTCCACCGATGCCTTTGGGAACTTGCTGGCGACTTATCGCAAGGGTAAGCGCAAGTCCAACCCGGTCTGGGTGTTGGGCGCACACATGGATCACCCGGCATGGGTGAAGGGCCCCGGCAAGAATGGGGACTGGGAGTTTCTGGGTGGCGTGCCGAAATCGATTGTCGATCTTCCTGAGAATATCGCTCTTCGTCGTGAGTCGGGCGACATCGCCCCTTGGGGGTTCCCGGTCACGATCGAGGAAGGCAAAGTGGGTGCTGCGGCCTGTGATGATCTGGTTGGCTGTGCCGTGATTATTGCCACCATCAAGGAACTGGCGCGGTTGGGTCTGGACGCCACGGTGCATGCCGCCTTCACCCGCGCTGAGGAAGTGGGCTTTCTGGGTGCCTGGCATCTGGGCAAGCATTGGCCCTTCGGCAAAGAAGCCGCGTTTCTTTCCGTCGAAACCAGCCGTCCGGTGAACGGAGCGGAGATGGGCGATGGTCCCATCGTCCGTGTGGGTGACCGCCTTTCAGTGTTTGACCACGACCTGATTGCCACGGTGATGCGCACTGCGGCGGAGCAGGGGATTCGAGTGCAGCGCTGCCTTCTGGATGCGGGTGCTTGCGAGGCCACTGCCCTGCAGGCCTGCGGGATCCGTAGCGCCGGGCTGAGCGTGCCGCTGGGCAACTATCACAACCTTGATGACGACCAGAACATCTCCGCTGAGTACGTGATGCTGGAAGATGTGAAGGCCACGGTGAACCTGGTGGTCGCTTTGGTGGGCACGGAGCACCAGGGGCTGGGTGAGCGCACTCTCGAAGAGCGCGTGACCCTTCGCATGAAGGAGTACAAGAAGCACCTTGAGGCTTCCAATGCCCGGTTTGAAGAGACGTTGGTCTGATTGTCAGGCCGCCAGCCACAACTTCAGCAGGCTCAGGGTCACCGTGGTCGTGAGCATGCTGAATAAGGTGGTGTAATAGACTGATGAGGTGGCGAATGAAATATCGCCACCGAATTCGTGAGCCAGGAGGGCAGTGTTGACTGCGGTAGGGGCGCCGGTGGCCAGGACCAACGAGGCGGCCACTGCCGGGGGAAAGCCCATAAGCTGAGTCAGCCCCAACGCGAGTAGGGGGCTCAGGATGAGGCGGATGCCCAAGGCAGTGTACAAAGGCGCGTGAAAAGGAGCGGGGCGGGTTTGGGACATCTGAACCCCCAGAGTGAGGAGGGCAAATCCCACCAAGGCGGCCTGGAGCAGATCCAGTGGTTGCCAGAGCCAGGTCACCTCCTGAAGGCGGAGCCCTAGGGATTTGGCCAGCACCCCTGCCAGCAGCGCGTAGAGAGTGGGTTGGCGCAGCATCCCATTCAGGGCCCGCCAGTGCGCCCCCGGTTTCTCACCGCGTTCCTGGGCCAGGAACAGGCCCAGAGTGAAGGTGGCAACGTTCATCGTCGCCAGGACGTACACCTGCACTGCAGCCCCCTCATGGCCAAAGGCCAGTGTCACCAAGGGCAGGCCATAGTTCCCGCAATTGTAGAACATCGTGGCCAGTCGCAGTGCCTGTCTCTGCTGGGCGTGCATGCCAAGAACCTTGGCGGCGATCGTGCTCAAGACGAACATGGAGGCGATGGTGGCGAGCGTGAATCCGACGATTTGCAGCGCCTCCTGGCCGCCCAGCTCTGTGTCCAGCACCCGGGTGAAGATGAATGCCGGGACCAGCAGGTAGATGTTCAGTTTGACCAGGGTCTCCAGATGCAGGCGGAACTTCCGGTCCAAAAGCCACCCCAATCCCACGACGAAAAAAATGGGAGCACAAACATTCAGGAAGAGGTCAAAGAACATCGCCGCAGATTCATGGGGGCCGGCTTCGCATTCAAGAGCGATGTGATGGAATCCCTTCCGCAGCCCTCAGCCTCAAAAAACGCTAGCCACGAGGCCATTCCGCACTACCCTCTGCTCCCTCCTAGTAATGCATTCTGAGTTCGATTTTCAGTACGCGATCGAAAACACGAAGGTTCTTCACGAACCTGATCGTCGCATTGATACGTTTGGCACCACCCAGTTCGAGTTCCAACTGGTGACCGAACTCATGGACTCCACCAATGTCACCCGGGTGCGCCATGGCCGGATCGAGGCAGAACGCCCCATGATAGTCACCCCCACGGTGACCGATGACTGGAGCTTCGAGGGGTTTGGGGCCGAGGCGGAGGCGTTTGGGCAGTGGGTGAAGAACCACCTGAAGGACCTTGCGATCCTGCGTTACCGGTTCAATTTTAAGCGTACTACGGTGAGCGAGGAAGTCGTTCACGAGTCATTTGCCACGGTGTGCGACAAGCTGCTGACCGAGCAGCGCGCCTCTGGCAATCCCATGCGAGCCATCATCCAGGGAGTCGATGACACTTGGGAGATCTCGCTGCTGCGGTTCTTTTTCGAAATGATTGAGAAGTCCCACAACATCAACATGTTCGATTTCAAGCGTCGGGGCCTGCTGGGCTGATAGGACGCCACGGATACGATGAGCCGTTTCAAAATTCTCGTCTTCCTGCTTGCGGTGGGTATCGCAGGTTCGGTGCTTGCTGCTGCCTACTGGTACTACACCCGGGTTCTCGGGCATGAGTCCGTGGTGCAAGGGCAGATCAAGAACCTGCAAGGCAAACACACCAACCTGCCTGATCCGGGCGTGCGCCGTTTTGATGAGGCGATGGAGCTCATCAACAACTCGAATTACACAGAGGGTCGCAAGGCGCTCTATCGACTGCTGGACAGCTTCCCTGAAACCACTGCTGGACCAGAAGCCCGCCGAATCATCGGTGAGCTGAACATGGACATGCTTTTCTCCCAGGAGGCCAATCCTCAAAGAAAAGACTACATCGTTCAGCCGGGGGACTCCATGGGGAGGATCGCCAACAAGAACCAGACCAGTGTGGAGTGCATCATGCGCGCCAACGGGATGCTGAGCACGAACCTGCAGCCGGGGGATCACCTTTTTGTATTTCCGCTCGACTTCGAGATCGTGGTGGATCTTTCCTCCAAGACGGTCCAGCTCTGGCGCGGGACCCGGGAGAAGGGGTACTTCTTCAAGGAATATCAAGCTCTGGAGATCCGCCTGCCCCCTGGGATGAAGGCTCCCGCCGAGACAGTCATCCAGGCAAAGAGCGCCTGGCATAATGGCAAGTCCGTGACCTCCGAGAATCCGATTTTCATCAGTGCTGACAAATGGCTGGTTGGGCACAAGACCGGATTCAACGTCCGGGGTCTGCCCAAGGCAAAGCCGCTGGTTGATAAGACGACGAATCCTTCCCAGCCGACTGCGGCGAACAAAGGGAAGTCCAAAGGCGGCTCCAAGGCCGCCAATAAAGTTGTGGACGACGACGACGATGACCTGGCGGGCATCCCGGAGACCGGGGTGTTTTTGGCCCGGGAGGACATCGAAGAACTCTTCACAATCGTCCGCACGCAGACGAAATTGTTCGTCGCGCGCTAACTCTAAATTCAACTTTTTGTCAGCAACATGAAACAAGTTTTGGAATTCGAAAAGCCGCTGGTCAAGGCGCGTGAAGAGCTGGAAGAGCTGCGGCGTAAACAGGCGTTGAAGAACACGGGCAAAGTCACTCTTGCCATTGCCGATCTGGAGAAGAAACTGGCAGAGCTACAGGAGGAGACTTACGCCAACCTCAGCCCCTGGCAGCGCGTGCAAATCGCGCGTCACATCCAGCGCCCGTATATGCTAGATTACGCCAGACTCTGTTTTGATGAGTTTGTCGAATTGCACGGGGACCGCCACATCGGGGATGACAATGCGATGCCTGGCGGGTTTGCCACCCTCAATGGCCAGCGCGTGATGCTGATCGGTCAACAAAAAGGCCGTGATACCAAGGAAAACTTGCTGCGTAACTTCGGCAGTGCCCACCCTGAAGGGTATCGCAAGGCCCTCCGTCTCATGCGCATGGCAGAGAAGTTCGGTCTCCCGGTCATCTGCATGATCGATACCCCGGGAGCCTTCCCTGGCATCGGGGCTGAGGAGCGCAACATTGCAGAGGCCATTGCCTTTAACCTGTTGGAGATGATGAAGATCCGCACTCCGATGGTCTCTGTGGTCATCGGTGAAGGGGGTTCCGGTGGGGCCCTGGGCATCGGCGTCACCGACCGCGTTATGATGCTGGAAAATGCCTACTACTCGGTGATTTCACCGGAAGGTTGTGCCGCCATTCTTTGGAAGCACCGCCAGCACGCTCCGGAGGCTGCGCAGGCTCTGAAGCTAAGCGCTCCTGACCTGATGGATTTGGGGATCATTGATCAGATCGTCCCTGAGCCACACGGTGGGGCGCACCACGACCACCATGCGGTGGCGGCCTCGCTGAAGTCCGCTCTCGTTTCAGCCCTCGCGGAACTGACCCCGCTGGGTACGGAAGATCTGCTGCAGAAGCGGTACGAGAAGTTCCGCGCCTTCGGCAAGTTTACGGAAGGCGAGTAATCCCTCCGGGTAAGTTGGTCGTGGGTGACGGAAACGTGACCCACGGCTTGATACGCCGTGGCGGGACGGGGTAAAGTGGAGCATGGCAGAAGGGGATGGCGCAAGCTCAGGTTCAGGTTCGGTTCTGAAGGGTGAAGTCGTCTACTTTTACGCGTTTGACGTTGCTTATGAGTTTCGTCGCCCCGGCTTGACCCATCTACTCGGTCAGCCACTGGTGGCCCAGCATGTGGGGGTTTCGAAGAGGAGTCCCCGTCAGCAGTTGTTCTATCAGCCGCGCATGGCCCGGCTGGAGCCCTTGGATCTAACCATCGACGGGGGCAAGATTGTCCGCGTGGGGCGGTCGGTGAAAGTCCTCCCCATCGGAGCGATTAGTCTGACGCTGCGGGTTTCATTTGAGGTGGAGCGCCTGGAGCAACTCAGCCAATTTCACCGATCTCATTTTGCTGGCGGAGCCCTCCAACGGCATGCCAGGGAGCTGTCCGAGACATTGCGGCAGGAACTGGGGACCGTCGCGGTCCGCCCTGTCGAGACGCTTCAGGAGGAGGAGGCCTACACCGTGTTCTGCGTGGAGTCACCTGGTGGGGCGGTGGGAGGGCAGTGGTTCAATGCGGAGGAGTGGTTTCGTGCCAACCGGAGGACCATCGCCACGCTCATCACCCAGGAAACGTCCGACCCACCGCTGTCGCACCAGGAGGCGCTGGAATCGACCAGCAAGCACCTGTCCTACTACCAGTCGGACTTGATCGTGGTGGACTGGGATGCTGCCCTCATCGTGGACCGACCGGCGGATTTCGAGGAGTCACTGTTCGTGATGGAACTGGCCAATGTTCAGCTGGAGGAGTTGGAAGCCTATGACCAGCTCATTGACACCGCACTGGAACGTTCCTACGCGGACTTGCAGCGTCCGCCCCGGATCCGCGATCACAAGAGGCTCCTGCCTCATCTGAGGGAGGTTCGCATCGATCTGGCCCGATTCAGTGATGAGCTTTCCAACATCACGAAGTTCTTTGGTGACTGGCACCTGGCGCGTCTCTATGACACGGTTTCCCGGCGCTTCCACCTGCCAGACTGGCACCGTAGCATTGATGAGAAGCTGAAGACGCTGGACGACCTGTATGAGATGCTAAAACAGGAGCAGAATCACCGCATCATGCTGGTGCTGGAGGCCTCCATCGTGCTGATGTTTGTGATCGATATCGTGCTGCTCCTGGCAGAGCTCGCCAAGTAGGGGCCGCAGGCGGGGATCTGGCGCTCGGGAGCCGGGAAACGTATGCTCGTTGAATGCACAACCTGCTCGCATTTTCCCGCTCCGTACGTAACGTCACTGGATGCGCCCCCGCAGTTCCATTTTTGGTGCCTCACTAGATCGTTCTCTGCCTTGGCTGAAGCAGCTGGCAGTGGCGGTACTGTGCCTTTGCGTCCTGACCTCATGCCTGGAAAAGCTCAAGGAATTCCTCCCCAAGCCGCCTCCACCCGCGCCTCCACCTCCAGTGGAAGCTCCGCTCACGGCTGAGGAGGAGAAGCTTCAGCAGGCGCTGGAGAACGGAAAGATGTTTTCGGCGGATGGCAGCGAGATCGAGGTGCCCAAGGCTGAGCTGTTTGAGCTGAACAAGTCCGCGCTGGTGTCGATCATGTGTTACCATGACTTTGCGGAGAAACCTTCCCGCAGCGACATGGTGATCACGGCCACCACCTTCCGCACGCAGATGCAGGCGCTGAAGGACGCGAAGATACCGGTGATTCCCCTGGCCGATGTGCTGGCTTGGAAAAAGGGGGAGAAGAATATTCCGGAAGAGTCCGTGGTCATCACCATGGATGACGGCTGGCTGGGGGTGCATGAGTATTGCTTTCCGATTCTGAAAGAGTTCAACTACCCGTTCACGGTGTATCTCTACAAAAACTACGTGAACCGCGGCGGACGCTCTCTGACGCTCGACCAGATTCGCGAGATGATGAAGTATGGGGCCGAGCTGGGCAGCCACAGTGTTTCCCACCAAGCGCTCACCGCCCGGCACGGGAAGACGGATGAGCAGTACCGCAAGTGGCTGGAGGTTGAGATCGTCGAATCCAAGAAGTTCCTGGAGGAGACCTTCGGCGTCCCATGCCGAACCTTTGCCTATCCTTATGGCAACAAGTCAGACGAGATCGCCCAGATGTGTCTGGATGCTGGCTATGAAGCCGCGGTCACGGTGAACCCGCAGAAAACGACTTGGGACACCCCCAACGGCAAGCTGCCCCGCTTCGTGCAGATCGGCGACAAGGATGTGAACTTCCGCCTGGCCACTAACTTCCGCGGGGGCGGCGGCAACATCGCGGACAGCAAGTTTCTTAGAACCGATGAAGTGGACGAGCACGGCAACAAGCTTGTCACGCTCCGTCCCGAGCCTGGGACGACCATTACGGATCGCCGGCCATTGATCGAGGCCAACCTCGCCCGGGTGGGGCCGGTGCTGCCGGAGAGTCTTGCACTTCGCGTCAGCGGCTTCGGTCTGGTTCCTGTGGAGTTCGATCCTACAACGCAGACGGTCCGCTTCCGCGTACCGCAGATGCTGCGCCTGGAGGAATGTACCGCGCAGCTCTCCTTCCGTCGCGCCACCGCAGACAAGGCGGAGGTTCTTAGTTGGAAGTTCAAGGTCGACCAGGCCACTGCCTACCAGCCCACCGCCGGCTCCGCCGCTGCCACAACACCTCCTCCTCCAGCGCCCAAAGCTTAGTTTCCCACCGCGGCGCACTCCCGACTGTTCCAATTTCATCTCCTTTTCAACTGCCATGTTCGACGCTCTCCAGGAAAAACTCGAAGGTGCTTTCAAGAAGCTCCGCGGTCACAGCAAGATCAGTGAATCCAACATCAGCGATGCGCTGCGTGAGATTCGAATGGGGTTGCTGGAGGCAGATGTGGACTTCAAGGTCGCCAAGGACTTGGTTGAAAACGTCAAAACCAAGGCACTGGGCGAGGAAGTGCTGCGGACCGTCTCACCCAGCCAGCAGATCGTTAAGATCTTTCACGACGAACTGGTCGTCTTGCTGGGGGAAGGCACTGCCACCCTCGATCTGAACCCTCCCCAGCGCCTGCTTATTGCCGGTCTCAACGGAGCGGGTAAAACCACCACCTCGGGCAAGCTTGCAGCCCATCTGAAGAAGCAGGGCAAGAAGCCGCTGCTGATCGCCTGTGACGTCTTCAGACCTGCTGCGGTGAAGCAACTCGTCGTGTTGGGGGAGAGCATCGGGGTACCGGTGTTCCAGCCAGAAGAAGGGGAGAAAGACGCGGTTCGTGCAGCAAAACAAGGACTTGAGTGGGTGGAGAAGCAGGGGGGCGGTATTGCCATCTTCGACACCGCTGGTCGTCAGGAAGTGGACGAAGGCCTGCTGGAAGAGCTCATCAAGATCAAGAATGTCGTGCAACCTCGTGAGGTGCTGCTCGTCGCGGACGCCGCCACCGGGCAACAGGCCGTGAGCGTAGCCAAGACCTTCAACGACGCGATCGGTATTACCGGGCTGGTGATGACGAAGCTGGACGGTGACGCGCGTGGGGGTGCCTTGCTCTCCATGAAGCAGGTCACGGGATGTCCGGTGAAGTTCGTGGGCATGGGGGAGAAGATCGAGCAGCTCGAAGTCTTCCACCCCGACCGCATGGCTCAGCGCATCCTGGGGATGGGGGATGTGGTCTCGCTCGTGGAGAAGGCCGCAGATGCCATCAACGAAGAAGACGCCATGCGCATCGCCAAGCGTGTGCAGGAGGCGAAGTTCGACTTCACTGACTTCTTGGGTCAGATGAAGTTCATGCGCAAATTGGGTCCCTTGGAATCCATTCTCGGTATGCTGCCGGGCATGGGGGCGCTGAAGGGCCTGAATGTGGAGGAGAAGCGGATGAAGCACGTGGAAGCCATCATCCTGAGCATGACTCTCAAGGAGCGCGCCAAGCCAGAGCTGCTCAACGGCAGCCGTCGCAAGCGCATTGCCAATGGCAGTGGTCGGCCTGTGGTGGAGGTGAACCAGTTGCTCAAGCAGTTCGAGATGATGCGCAAGCTCATGCGGAACAAGGGCATGATGAAGGGTCTCATGGGGAGCATGATGGGCGGAGGCGGCGGGGCTGGTGGCATGCCAGATCTTAGCAGCCTCGGCGGGATGGGAGGGATGGGCGGCATGCCTCCGGGCTTCGGTGGCGGTGGCAAAGGGGGAATGCCCAAAATGAGCAAGCGGCCCAAGGGCTTCAAATTTTAGACCCGGAAGCAGTCCCGCTCGGTTGACAGGGTACAAGAGCCTTCCCGGCTCTTGGGCGCTGGGTCATTGGGGGAACAAGAACCGAGACGGTTCTTCTACAGTGGCGGCGAGGTCATCCCGACAGGTCGGGGTTACCTAGCAGTGACTGTCGCCTCCAGGCGATGGGAGCATCCCGGAAACAAGCTTTCCGAGGATCGCTAAGGGCCCTTCTTCTCGTCTTTTGCGCCTGCTTCTGGGGGCGGCACGAGGGGCGTGACCTCGGCAGTCGGGTTGGCCATGTCCCAGATTTTTAGCTCGATGGGGCGTGCCATCAGAGGCTTGATCTTCTCATCCATGATGAGGGTGTACTCCTTCAGCGCGGCATCCAGTTGAGCACGGGTCACGGGCGCATCCACAGGGATGCCCGCAGTTGGTCCCTTTTTGAAGTCCTCCTTGAGCGCGAAAATCTGGTCGTCCAGAAAGGACGCAGTTCGCGTGGTCTCCTCAAGCTTCTTGCGCGTGTCTTCCAGTTCCTGACGCAGTTTTTCCAGGGCATGTTCCTGATGCACCACGCGTGATTCCACGGTCAGCGTCAAATACCCAACCGCCAGCGCGATGAGCACGCTGAGGATGGCCGGAATGTGGTTCATGCTCATGCGTTTTCGATCCCAGGGAAGCGAAGACAGGTGCGACGGACACAAGACGATCGTCCGAACAGAATCCCGCAAGGGCGCCCGGAAGGTCGATTCTTAAACACCATAACACTCAATACGATCCCGTCGAGAAGCTTGCGCGTAGGAGGCCCGTGAAATGGCATTTCCCTGTCGGGTTGTCGTCCGTCAAGCTTGGGGGCTTGGCCTCGGGAAGCCCGAGACAGGACCGGGCGGCAAAACGAACGTTCCGCATCGGGGGCAGAGAAAGCACGAAGGCGTCTGGGTGTAGTCGAGGACTTTGACGTCCTTGGTTCGAGGTGCTTCGGGATTTTCCCGACGTGGTTTGAAGTAGAGGTGCTGGTAGCCATAGCCGAACAGGAGAAAGCCCAAGCCCGTGGAGTGAATGTCCGCTTTGCCCAAGGTCATCTTTTCCCCACAACAGGGGCAGGGGAGCGGGTGGGGAGCAGTTGGCATGGAGCAAAAACGCAGCCTCAGGCGAAGATCTCACGAGCGTCCTGTTGCTCTTTGCCGAAGTGCCCTTTGCTTCGATTCGAGAACAAGGTATTCTAGTAGGGTCAAAATTTCAGCAACCAAGCAATCCCTATGAAATCCAACGACGCCAGAAAAGAGAAGAAGAAGGCCCCAAGCAAAACTCCCAAGGAGAAGAAGCTCGCCAAGGCCGAGAAGAAGAAGAACAAGTAGTCCGTCTACGAGCGAGAGGTGGCAGTCAGCGTGGGCCGGAAGGTTCCACCTCATTGAGTCATGGAAAAGCGTACTCAGGCGTTCGATGCTCCTGAGGTGCCGCCAGACTGCGTTTTGGACTGCCATCTCCGATCGAAAAGCTGTTGTGCTTGCGATCCAGTTCAGCTTGCCAGACACCGCGCTCCGTCACCGTGATGACGTCTGAGGTGGGGTCATAGGTCATGACGACATTCCGCCAACGGGTCGCTTGGTGGTCAATGTAGCACCAGCCCCAAGGTCCGCCTGCCGAGCGCATGTAGAAAGCGACGGTGTAGGGCTCTGCACTCCAGTTGCATCTTTGAGTGACCATGTACTCGGAGCCGTCTGGCAGCCGCATAGAGGCGGCCACTCCGCTGCCTCCCGGCTGTAGGACGATAAGAAGGGTCGCCAGGGCGAGTGTGGCCAAGACACCGAAGAGAAGAGCAACAGTTCTCATGATGGTTCTCCAACCGATGATCGAAGTCTGACTCAGTGTGTGGTGTCCGAACTCTCTTCCCCTTCACACGGATAGCAAGTGTGACTTGTGTTTCCATAAGCAAAAAAGGATGCGGACTGGTCCGCATCCCCTTGGGATGATTTATCCAAATGTCGATTGGGGCTAGAACTTCACCTCCACACCGAAGGTGACAATCCGAGGCGCACCGGGCTGAACAATGTCAGCGAAGCCCTGGGTGGCCAGATAGTAAGTTTCATCCGTGACGTTCTGGCAGGTGAGTTTGAAGTTCCAGTTGCGCCACTGGTAGTACAAGCCGGCGTCAAACCGCCAGTAGTCGGGAAGGGCAAAGCTGTTGGTGGCGTCGCCAGCGCGTTCCCCCACATAGATGACCCCCGCGCCCAGGCTGAGCCCCTTAAGGAGCCAGCGGCTCGTGTCGTAACGGAGGCGCAGCCCCGCCTGGGTATTGGGAACGTTGTAGAACTCCTTGCCCTTCGTGAGAGGATCCAGGGTCTCGGTGATCTCGGAATCCATGAAGGCAATGCCACCCTGGATGTCGAGATCTTCCGTAATCTTGCCTGTCATCTCATACTCAAGCCCACGGACACGAACCGTGCCCAGAGGAACAACGAAGGTGAAGGTGGGATCCGTCGGGTCGGATTCTAACAGGTTCTTGCGTTCGGTTTCATACACTGAGAGGGACGCCTGCAGTCGGTTGTTGAAGAAGCTTCCCTTCAGACCGGCTTCAAAACTGGTGGCTTCCAGGGCATCCGGGAAACTGCCGTTCGACAGGAGGCCAGACTGGGGCTGGAAGGAGTTGCTGTATCCCGCGAAGAGGGAAACGTTGCTGAGCACATCCACCACGGCACCGGCGCGCCAGGAGAGATTCTGATCAGAGAAACCTTCTACAGGGTCCAGGGGGCTGGTGCGTACGTTGCGAGTGAACGCGATATCATCTTCATACCAGTCGTAGCGGACCCCGCCAAGCAGATGAACCCGCTCACTGATGTCCAGCTTGTGCTGATAGTACACGCCGTACTCTTCCAGCTCTTCTGAAAGGCGGAAATCCCGTGCGCCTGCCGGGATGGAGGTTGGATCTGAAGGATCTGCCGGCGGCCGCTTGATCGGCGGCAGACCGTAAACGGGATGTCTGAAATCAATGGGTCGCAAATCAAAGCCGTCTTGGGAAAGAGTCTCGGTGTAGGTGATGAGATAGTTGAATCCCAGCAACCCATGGTGTTTCACCGGTCCGGTGTCGAACTCAAGCAGCAATTCCGGCTTCACACCGTAGGAGGAGGCGCTGCCATCGATGAACTGGCCAGGCCCAGGTCTGTTGGCGTGGCGGCAAGGGCAATTGATTTGCCGTCTGGACTGGTCGCAGCAGGGGGTGCGGCGTCGGTGGGACGCCAGAGCGGGCCTGTGGCATCCAGATAGCCGCCGTAGTAGTCGTAGATTCCTATCTCACTGCCAAGAGTCAGTGATGGAGTGTACTGGGGCTTCTTGGTCACGTAGTTGACAAAGCCACCTGGATCTCCAGCACCAAATTCCACTCCGCCCGGACCTTTGAAGATTTCGACGCGTTCGATGTTGTTGAACTCCCGAGATGCCTGCAACGCCAGGCGATTGCGCATGCCGTTGACGTAGCTCTGATAGATGAAATCAAAGCCGCGGATGTTCAGCAGATCCCCGGTGCCGCCACTGTCCTCGGAGGCATTCACGCCCGGAACATAGCCAACCAGATCCCGCACTCTGCGCACAGAGGTGTCCTCAAGAAACTGGCTGGAGATGGTGTTGACCGTGTAAGGCAACTCCCGAACCGGGGCGGTGAGACCTCCCACCGTGGTGGCGGGAGGTGGACCATAGGGAGTCTGCACAGAAGGCGCCGTGACCACCACCTCGGGAAGAGTGGTGCTGGAGGCGGGGGCAGGGGCAGGCTGTTGCGCGGAAGAGGCTGAGGCGACAGCCAGAGACAGAAGCAATGGGAGCTTTGCTTTGTTGGACTTTTGCATTTTGGCAGGTTGGGTTGGTGTGAGGTTGAAATTTGAGATCCAGTCTTATGGGGATGAGTCAACAGACAGGGCCACCCGAAAGCCCAGCACATATCCTCTGGAGTTCGGGCTGTAACCATTGCGGTTGGCGGATCTGGCATTCACTGCCGGAGCTTCCCACGAGCCACCTCGGAGCACCCGCTCGTCGCCAGTAGGCGGGCCTTGCGGATCCATGGTGGGGCTGTCCTTATAGTAGGTGGGGGAGTACCAGTCTGCGCACCACTCGTAGACATTGCCGTGCATGTCGTAGAGGCCAAAGCCGTTGGGCTCTTTCTGTGCTGAAGGGTGGCTCTCATCATCGGACAAGGCACGGTTCAATTCGTCGCCATATCCAAACCAGCCAGCTTGCAACGCGGACTGCTGCGTGGTTCCAGAGGAATAGGCGGTGGTGATTCCTGCGCGACAGGCATACTCCCACTGGGCCTCCGTGGGCAGTCGTAGAGGAGCACCGCTCGCCTTGATGAAGGCGATGGCATCATGCCACGTGACCTGCTCGACCGGCTTGTCAGGGGCCTTGAAGTGGCTGGGGTTCACTCCCATTACTTTCTCGTAGAGGGCCTGGGTGATTTCGCCGGAGCTAAGGTAGAATGGCTCGCTGATGACGACCCGGTGCCGGGGGGATTCGTCAGTGGACCGCCCCACTTCGTCTGACGGACTTCCCATAAGAAAACTTCCAGCGGGAATGAGTTTGAGTTCCAGGGGGATGCCGTGCAGCTCGATGGTCTTCTTTGCCGGAAGCTTCACCAGTTTGGCGTATTCCGACACAGGCTGCCGACCATCCCAGAGCGGCCACTTGAGTCCCGAGGTGTTGACCGGTTGGTCTCGCTCGACGGGCGGCTGAACTTCGGTAGGTGCTGTCAACTCCGACACGGGTGGAGCAGCCTGGGAAGCCGCAGTGGGTTTGGGCTGGGAGATGCGCTTGCTCTGAAGAGGCCGGGTGTAGGCCAGTCGGTGACCTGTCGTCTCTGCATTTCCATTCTCATCCACTGCCTTGGCTTCAAACACACCCGATAGAGCAGGAGAGGCAAGCACCGCTACCCAGGTCGTGACAGGTCCATCTTGCAGTTCTGCGGGGATGCCATTCACGGTCACCTGCTTCACCCGCACATCATCAACAGAAACGCCGGAGACTCTTGCTGTGTAAGGGGTCAACCAGTCCACGCCGGTGATGACAGAGGAAGGATGGAAATCATCAACAGGATCGACATATCGCAACAAATCGGAGCGGTTGTTACCTGAACCCCAGTTGTTGAAGAAGGTGGATACGTGGATGTTCTGGAAGTCCACATGGTTGTAGTCGTGACCAGCGATGTTGGAACGCCAGACGACGTAGTTGATATCGTGGGCGGTGAATCCATCAATCACCACGTTGGGGGCAGTGGAATGGAACGCCCAATGGCTGCGCCAGACGAGAAAGTCTTTGATTCGGAAAGGATGCAGGGCATCGGGACCCACCCCTTGCACATCTCCGCCCAAATACGCGACGCGGTCGATGACATTGCCATCCCGATCAAGGTCTTCAGTGGTGCTCTGTCCGTGGAAGCCACCCAGGTTGAGGGCGAAGCGCCGCTGACTGCGCGCCTCATTGCCCTCGAATCGGATGAACGGGAGCGTGCGGACATCCACTTTCTTCAGTTTGCCGTCCACCTGGCGGACTCTCAACTCGGGGTCGAAGGTGTCGGTCTTGACCATCTGGAACCGGTAGCCATGTTTGTCACATTCGACCGCGACATTGCGGGTGAAGCTGTTCTGACAATTGGCCCACCAAAAGCCTGCTGCGTCGTTGGTATCGAAGGGCAGATTCTGTTCCGGGAGGGGTTTCCCCATCAAGGCCTGCACCGCCAGGTTGCGATCCATGACGTTGTTCACCTCGGTGCCGTCTTCAAAGAAAAAGCCGTGCCCAATGCTGCGAAATCCGACACAGTCCCGGACGACCAGATAGTCGGTACCATGGATGGTGAGCCATCGGTTTTTGCTGTCCCAGATGGAGCAGCCCACCACGCTGGAGCCGCGCATGGTGTCTCCGCACTGATGAAAGTGGATGGGGTATCGTCCCAGCACTCCTTCCTTACCCAGATGACGGAATTCCACGTGCGACAAGGAGCCTGCAGAGTTGTGGTGATACATGGTGTGCCCACGAACCCCGTCGGGATCTGCTGATTCCACGATGACGTTCCGGCTTAGATTAGCCACCTCTCCTCGAAAGCGCCCCACAGCCTCATGTTTGAACTT
Organism: Verrucomicrobium sp. BvORR106; assembly: GCF_000739655.1. Taxonomy (GTDB): domain Bacteria; phylum Verrucomicrobiota; class Verrucomicrobiia; order Verrucomicrobiales; family Verrucomicrobiaceae; genus Verrucomicrobium. Next base: position 36,724 of record NZ_BATR01000118.1, read on the forward strand.
CAGCGGCTTTTTCAGCGTGAGCACGCTTCCTCTCACGTTCGAGATTTCATGTTGCTCTGTCTGGCTGTTGTCCGCAACGGAGGCGATGATGCGTCTGCCATCTTTGTCCTCCGTGTAGAAGGGGCTGCCCTCTGTGGTAGGGATGGTGATCTGATTGCCAGCATTCCAACCCGTGACAGGTTCCGCGAGCACAATTTGCGATTCCCCAGGGTAGTGGGTTTCGCCCAGTTTGACCCAGGACCGATTCAACGGCGCACCGTGTAGGTCCAGGCGTCCACCGCAGCACATGAGGGCCGGGAATGATTCTGCGCCATGTCAGGGAGGTGAGTGAGGCGGATGATCGCGGTGTGGCGGGCATCCAACGGGGCGGACGAGGTGCCTATTTCCAGGGCTGGACCATTACTGCGGTCTTCGAGCGCCATCGGCTCCCGAGGCAAGGCGTGACAGTCAAAACCCTCTTCCGCGCAATCCTCCCCTGGAGCAATACGGAGAAGGCCAACGCAAAGCAGCGTGTCGCGGTCCGTGGCGAACTTTAGTACTCCGCCGACATGAACGGCTCTGATCACCTTGGGGCTGGCCTGATCATAGGTGACCTGGTGGCTGGGTCTGATCAGCACGGTATCTCCGGGACCGGGGACTCGGCCATTCTCCCAGGTGGAGGCTTCAGACCATGCTCCTTGTTGGGCGGATCGTACCATTTCCGCCCCGAGACGGGCAAAGCTGGCGACGAGGAGCGAGACGGCCACTCCGCAAAGAGAGGCAAAAAGAAAGCTAAATCTGCGAAGTAGGCGGGACGAGACTGGCATGCGCACGCCTAGGCCTATCAAAACATGCCTGCTGGGTGCAATTCTAAATCAGACCATTTTGTCGCAGCTTTATTACATGAAATAACCATCTCGCGACATGAGTAAGAAGTGACCGAGGAACTGAGGTCAATGGATGAAAAATGAGCGATGTAGCGACATCCTTTGGGCCTCACCCCTGACGGCAGCCGCCCCGCCAGTTATCGATTCGGAAACGAACCTGGAGTCTTGGCAGTGTTTGCCCGGTGCCAAGAACCAAAGACGTAGTCTGTGGCCTTGGCGGTGGCATGGCACTGAACGCAAGAGGCAATGCGCCCACTTTCAATTTTGGCCGGATCTTCGAAGTAAAAGTACTCCCAATCACCATGGGCGGGATCGTAACCGGCCTGACGCTTAATCATGCCACCCACGCCGTTGTCTGCCGGGCGGACAGCTTTCCCATCTTCACCGACATACCCAAGAATCGACTTCTGCTTCACAATCACCGAGCCGAGAGGATAGTGGGTGAGGCCAGCATTGAAGGCATTCGCTGCCAGGGCGTTCATCTGAATGACCACCGCAGTATTGGCATGAGGCCCGTGCTTGCCCCTCGCCTTCTCCACCTCCTGTTTTGAGGCTCCTCTACAGCGCATGGCCAGAACGGGATTTACATACACCGGCTCCGGCGTGATCTTTTCGTACTTGGCGTAACCCGCTGCGATCTGGGAGACAGTGATCTGCGTGCTCTCACGCGGCTCGGCAGACTGAAGCAATACCGTGGAGCCGCACGTGAGGATGGCGGTTGATCTCGTGATCCAATGGAAGCGCCTAGGTGACTTCATGATGCACACTTTATCAGATGAACCGCGGGAGTTTGTCAGATCGGTGTCAGAAGTGTGTCACCTCGTTGTCGGGAGCCGGGGTGTCCTTTTGAAGATGAAAAAAAACCCAACGATGACTCGCGCAGAAGGCAGGTCAGCGTTGGGTTGTGAAGACCTTCGAAGGAAGGACGTGGCGGGTCGCCAGGGGCAAACGATCAGAGCTTCTCGAGATCGATCCACTTGCGCTGCTCCCAAGAGGCCAGGCCTGCCTCGGCGAGTTGCACGCCTTTGGCACCCTCACGCAGTGTCCAGCGGAAGGGGGCGTCGATGGCAACGTGTTTCAGGAAGAGCTCCCACTGGATCTTGAATGCGTTGTCGTAGGTCGTTGCGTCCGGGACTTCCTGCCAGCCGCCGTTGAAGTCGATGGGCTGATCGATGTCGGGATTCCAGATGGGCCGGGGAGTGGTGCCGAGGCTTTGGGCCCAGCATTTGCGCAGGCCCACGATGGCGGAGCCGTGGGTGCCATCCACCTGCATGGTGAAGAGATCATCACGGCGTACGCGGACCGTCCAGGAGCTGTTGAACTGGCAGACTACTCCGGTCTCGGTTTCAAAGGTGGCGTAGCAGGCGTCGTCAGAGGTGCAATCGTATTTGTTGCCGCGCTCATCCACTCGCTGGGGGAGGTGGGTGGCCCCGAGACAGCTGACAGACTTCACTTCGCCGAAGAGGTTGTCCACGACATAACGCCAATGGCAGAGCATGTCCACGATGATGCCGCCGCCGTCTTCCTTGCGATAGTTCCAGGAAGGGCGCTGGGCCGGCTGGTCTTCATCCAGACCGGTGAAGACCCAGTAGCCGAACTCACCGCGCACGCTGAGGATCTTGCCGAAGAAGCCTTGATCACGGAGGACCTTGAATTTGCGGATGCCGGGCAGCCACAGCTTGTCTTGCACCACACCATTCTTGACGCCAGCATCTTCACAGAGCTTGGCCAGGCGGAGGGCTTCGTGGGTCTCCACCGCGGTGGGCTTCTCACAATAGATGGCTTTGCCTGCGGCCACGGCCATCTCAACAAAACGGGCACGTTGCAGGGTGCCGGAGGCATCAAAGAAGATCTCGTAGGAAGGGTCCTTCAGCACCGTTTCAAGGTCCGTGCTGTACTTCTGCACCCCGGTGCGGGCCGCGAGGGCGCGCAGCTTGTCCTCGTTTCGTCCTGTCAGAATCGGATCCGGCAACAGGGTCAGATCGTCATTCACCTTCAGGCCGCCCTGCTGGATGATGGCCAGGATGGACCGAATGAGGTGCTGGTTGGTGCCCATGCGTCCCGTGACGCCGTTAAGGATGATGCCGATTCTGCGTGTTTCCATGATATGAGGTTGGCGTGGAGTGAGTGAAAGAGGAAGGGGTATCAGGAAAGAACGGCCCGTCGGTCAGGCCACATGTTCATGAAAGGCCTGGGTGATCTGTCCCAGGTAGGCGGTCTGGTCCATGGACCAGTAGCGGGTGGAGAAGATCTCCACCTCCGAGTAGCCTCGGAAGCCGGTCGCCTCCACCCACCCCTTGATCTGGCGGATGGGGATGCAGCCTTCGCCCATCAGGCCGCGATCATTGAGAAGGTCGGTCGTGGGCGTCTTCCAGTCGCAAACGTGGAAGGCAAAGAGACGGTTCTTGTTCCCGGTGATCTTGATCTGGGATTCCAGAGCATCATCCCACCACACATGAAACACATCAACTGCCAGGCCGAGATTGGAGGGGGATCCGAGATGATCGCAGATCTCGTTGGCCTGACGCATCGTGTTCACGGCCGAACGATCATCGGCGTACATGGGATGCAAAGGCTCAATGGCGAGTTTCACGCCCGCTTGTTGTGCGGCCGGGAGCACGGCGGCGATGCCGTCAGCAATCTGGCGTCGGGACTCTGCCAGCGGTTGTCCAGGGACGGCACCGCAGACCAGGACGATGAGCGGAGCACCCAGTGCATGAGCTTCGTCAATGGCCCGAAGATTGTCGTCAATGGCGGCCTGCCGGCTGGTAGGAGAGTGGCTGGGGAAGAAGCCGCCGCGGCAGAGGCTGATGATCTCCAGGCCAGACCCGCGCAGCATTTGACCAGCTTTCGCAATGTCGTGGCCTGCCAGGTGCTGCCGCCAGACCGTAATGCCGCCCACGCCAGCCGCCGGGTAGTGGCGGGCACAGTCGTCGAGCGACCAGGGCTTGGTCGTCATGGTGTGAATGCAGCAGCGGCTCATGGGGGTCAGTCTGGAGGGGGATCGCACTGGATGAAGTTGACGGGTTGAGGTTAATCGCAACCTGCTAGAACTATGGCATTTGCACTAGCACTTTTTCGACAGTGCGCTTTTGTCTAGGCGGAGCCCGACCTGTGAAGAACTACCGCCCTCTGCTCATCCAGGATCTGAATCTGCAAATCGCGGGTATCAAGGTCATGCGATTGAGGATCAACCGCCATCTGCCCGAGGCCCGGTGGAACGAGCACTCCCATGATCACGATCAACTCTTGATTTACCTGATGGGGCGGGGGCAGCAGAGGCTGGGAGACGCTCTTTACACTGCCCGACCTGGGACGGTCATTCACGTGCCGCCAGGGCAATCACACGCCTTCGCCCAGCAGGCGAGCCGTCCACCGCTGTGCCTGGTGCTGGACCTGGAGATGAGCACCGGCAGAGGCGTGGCTCATACCTGCGATCAGCTCACGGCCGATCAACTCACCGAGACCAAGTCCCGGCTCAGTACCTTGTTCCGGGATCCGCAGATCGAGCGGCGGGAGATGAGCTTCCGCGTGGCTGCGGTGGTACTCGACATTTTGGACATGGCCCTGAAGGCTATCGGCTGGCTCGTACCTGTGAACCGCTTCAGCAGCGCCCGTCATTACTCACTGGCCAAGCGGGTGGAGCGACTGCTTGAGACCAAGGATGCGAGCGATGTGCCGCTGGAAGAGATCGCCCGGCAGAGTGGCTACCAGCAAGATCACCTCAACCGCCTGCTCCGGGCGGAATGCGGACTCACTCTGGGGCAGATGCGCGCCAGGATCCGGTTGAAGAAGGCCGTCGCCTTGATCGAGGAGAAACGACCCATTCAGGAGGTAGGGGAAAAAGTGGGCATCCTGGACCCGAACTACTTCGCGCGTTGGTTCCGCCAACAGACCGGCATGACGCCGTCCGCGTGGCGAAGGAAGCCAGGGGAGTTAAGGTAAAAGTGACAACCCATAGCAGGCCGTGCCAACAGCCGCCATTGCGCAAATAAACACCAAAACAAGGGTACTCTTTCGTCGTGCTTCGCAGCTCGTGAGCAGAGGCTTTGTGGGCGTGCTCTCTTACCATCCGAACGCGTCAACACACGGTCCCACCACCATCCAGTGTTCGTCCCCGGCAACCGTTGGGGAGGGCTAAGCGGTGTTTTTCAACCTGCCTCTTGCGCACGAACCGGGTTAGACACGCGACTTGTTTGGCTATGTCCGCCCATCGTTGCTTGCAAGCCGATGGTCGTCAAGCATCACCTGGGAGCGTCAGCATGGACATCCGGGTCAAAGTGGGTATGTTGAGCTGAAGCGTGACAGCACCCTGCTGATGAAAACCACCACCAGCTTCGACAGTGCCGGCCGGCTGGGCACGGTGGCCCGGGAAAACGGGGACACCTGGGGCTACGGCTACACCAGCGGGAGTTCGAGGATCCACACCGTGGGGTTCAGCGGCAGCGGGGTGACCGCACACACGGCCGTGCGGGAGTATGACAGCATCGGCCGGGTCAAATCCATCCGCTATCAGCGGGGCAACAGCAGCGCCACCTGGGCGTCCAACCGTCTCATCGGATGGACCTATGGGTACAAGTCCAACTCACCCTGTCAGAGGGAGACTGCGGAACCCTACGCCCCCACTGGCAGCCCTGCCGGGGCGGATGAACCGAATCCGATGCCAAACACATGTGCCGTTGCTTCCGCAAAAATGTCACCGCATGATATGGGACTTCAACTGACCCGAGGGGATCCAAATATGGCAAAATACAAAAGAGATGACGGAAATTTTTCAATGTATAAGACTGTGGACGAGTTAGCCAAGAGGTTGGAAGAGAAGGTTTGTGTAAGAAGGTCAGAGTGCTTGGTCCGACCGGTGACTCTCTTTACGGCCAGGGTAGAAAAAGAATTCCGCGGGCTCCGCAGCCGAATCCGAGTGGGAGTGGCCCCAATCAAGTCCCACGCGTTCCGCAACCCAGATAATGGAGGTTGATCAAGATGTATATGAAATGCGTAGCAATAGTAGTATTGGTGATTCAATTCCTCGCGCCGACTTCAAGTGCCCAGCCTTTGAATGCCGATAGAATTCAGGTTGTGTTGTGGGGGTTTGGCGTTGGCGCTCCACCCCGGCCATGTATGGTGATTTGGAATATTAGGCTTAAGAATGCGGATGGACAACAAAAGCCTATCTTATCGCATGACTCCGGGTTGCTTGCTCCAGAGAATGCTCAGTACTCGATTGATCGGGGGATAAGGTCATTGCTTGATGATGTGCAAAAGAAAGTGAACGAACTGGTTGAGCTGCCTTCTGTGGACAACGCTGTTCGTCGGAAATTTGGGGAGATTGCAATAACTGCGTACCGATATCAAGGGGATGCGGTTGCCGCGATAACTGTAACAAGTGTCTCTGATGAGCGAGTGCGGTCGAGCGCGGTTGAGCTTGTTTCTGCCTTGGACAAATTGATTCCCGAGGGGCGGCGAACACGTTTGAGTGACGAGCTTGAAGTTCTGAAACGTGGGGGAAAAGCAGATGCCAAAAAGAGTGAAAACCCATAGCAGGCCGTGCCAACAGGCTGCTTCAAGAAAAATTGCGGACATTTCAAAGCAGGTGAGAAAGCTTGTCGAAGCTGATAAGGGGGCGTTCCAATTGGACCCAACAAGATACAAAACAATTGAGGCTGCTACAAAATGGCGAAAATCGAGTGCTTTGTGGCTGTGCCTATGTAATGGAGACACCCCAACAAAAGAAGAGATTGCATTTAAGTGGTGGCACATAATATCTATCTAACATGAGGAGTACTTATAGGCTGGGCATTTCTGTGGGTATTTTATGTTTACTAATATTGTGCCTCGATGACATTGTTATTTTTATTTCACTAAATCTTTTTAAAAATGAGTTTCCCGCTTTGGAACTGTTGATTGCCAATTATTTGAGGCTTCCAATTGTAATTTTCCATGTGGCCATTTCTCTAATGTGGATTTGCTGGCCAAGGAGCAGAAAGTGACAACCCATAGCAGGCCGTGCCAACAGCTGCCATTGCGCAAAAATAAACACCAAAACAAGGGTGCTCCTTCGTCGTGCTTCGCATCTCGTGAGCAGAGGCTTTGTGGGCATGCCCTCTTACCATCCGAACGCGTCAACACACGGTCCCGCCACTTCTGAATTGGTTTGATTTGCTCGCTCCTCCCGCGAGCGCACCCTTCGGGCTTCGCTTCGCTGCGTCCTAAATGCCTCCGTCCCTTGGCGCTTTTCCGGCAACCGTTTGGGGGGTAAGGTGGCGTGTTTCAACCTGCCTCTTGCACTCGAACCGGGTCAGACGCGCGACTTATCTGGCTATGTCTGGCTCTTCGTTGTATGTAGGTCTATCGCCGTCAAGCGCCACCTGAGAGCGTCAGCATGGACATCCGGGGTCGAACGGGTATGTTGAGTTGAAGTTGCTGTCACTCCTCCGGGTCGAACGCGGGTTCTTGTTCTCCGGGTGGTAACTCTACGCTCAACCCCCGGCTCGTATTGGGCGGGATGCCTCCGGTATCTTATGGCGTCAACCCACACTGTGAGTCCAGAACAACACGCGATCATCCACATTGGCGATCATGCGGACCTGGCTGTCTTGAGAGATGACGAAGCCGATGACCTCGGGCTCCACGGAGCAAAGGCGATAGACGGAACGGTGCCGGGTGCCGTCTGCCTGCACATTCCAGGGGACGGTGTAGATCCCATCCAAGTCCTGGGCGTGGCCCACTTGGAGGACGGTGCGGTCCACGCGGATCTCTCCGCCAAAGCCCAGCAAGCAAAGACGCTGATCAAGGACCAGGGCTCCGTCCACTTGCATGAGGTCGGAGAAGAAACGAGCGAGCTCGAAGAAAGACTCTTCCAACTGATCCAGCTCTGGATCCCGGCTGTTGCAGAAAATCTCCCAGGCCTGCTCCACGGTGGCGCCTGAGGGAGACAGTTCACCCACCCGCCGGATGAATGACTGCAGGAGGTGACGGAAACGAAGCCCAGCATCGTCGGCTTCGGCAGTGTACTTGCAGTCGATCCAGCGGGCAGCGGCGTCTTCCCCCTCAGCACCTTCTGGCAACACCACCACACTGCCGCCATGGCCGCTGGTTCGCACGAGATTGATGATCCGCTTTACAAACTGAAGGGAGATGAGGTGACTGAGCTCCGCATACGCTTCCAGATGGAGCGAGCAGGGGAGGCAGTCGTCGGAGAGTTCAGCCACGAGCTTGCGGCGCAATTCGACAAAACGATCATTGAGCAGGCGGGACTGAAAGACATCCAGCCGGGGCCCGTGAAACTCCGTGCCGCGCCACTCCGCCATGAGTTCGTAGCCGTGGTAAAAGAGCAGCCATCCTGGATCGCGGACATGGATGACCGGGTTCGAGATGTCATTGCCCGCGGATTTGCGCCCGCCCGCCACGAGGTTCATCCAGCGAGGGCCAGTGTTGATCACGCCCCAGATGGAAAGGCTGCGGTCTCGCGATTCATCCGGCCAGACCGCCACCACCGAGTGAAAGAAGCTGGCGGCGGGGCTGAGCCGTTTGATCTCATTCGGCGTCAGCTTGTGCGGCACCGCGAAGCGGATGGCGTGGCTGGCACTGGGTGGTCCCTCTGTGGGATTGAAGCTGTCTGGCGGGGCGAGGATGACACGCGCACGCACCGCCCGGCCCTCCTCCTTCAGCAGACTCGCCGCATAGAGGATCTGGCAAATCTTCTCGATCTCATGCGGCAGGGGGCAGCCAGGCAGGTGCTGCACAAGGCCGTGGATCACATTCAGTGTGTCCTTGAGGGTGAGTTCAGAGGAATTGCCGGTCATGGTGGGGAGATCGGGCAGGGAGCAACTGCATTACGACGGGAGTGGATTGTCCGTCAATCCCGGATGTAAGAAGGGTCTTGGTGGCCTCCTTCAGAGCACCAGATGACGCCGGGTGTGCACCCAGAGCTTCAACTGGCCCCCGAAGGCGGTGCGGTGGCATTCGTAGCCTTCGGGGATCTCATGACATTGCCCCACGTAGGTCACCACGCGTGCGCCCACAGGCAGCTCAGAGAGCTGAGCAGAGACGTAGCGAGTGTAAATGTCGTAGAGTTGCGCCTTGAGCTCGACCGTTCCGTCGATCTGGTAAGCCTGGCGGACATTTTCCTCGAACGGGTTGAAGATGTAAAACGCGTCGTAGTCGGCGAAGTTCACGGCAGTGATGTTGCCGTGCACGATCTGCACGCGGGGAATGCCCGACCGGTCGATGAGGTCCCGTGCGATGCCCACCAGTTCCCCCCGCTGCTCGATGCCGGTGAAGACGCCCTTTGTGGTGGCTGCGCCGATCACGCAAAACTTTCCCGGGCCGCAGCCGACATCAAGCACCCGGGTGCCCGGCCTGCTCACCAGGAGAGAGGCTGCTTTCCTGGCGACTTCCACCGGCGTCCAATGCCACGGTGAGATCTCCCGCACCTCCTTCGGATACAGGCTGTCAAAAGAGTCATCTTCAATGGAGTGAAGAAAGCCCGCATCCCACCCACGGGAGGAAGGATCCGGCGGGTCTGCAAAAGTAAGTGGCATAGGGGGAGGAGGCCTGGACTACGCCTCACTCAGACGGTGGAATCGCGTATCTGGAGATCACGGCCTCCAGTTCCTGAATACGTACCGGTTTGGTCAGATGGGCTAAAAATCCCACGGAGGTACTGCGGGAGATGTCCTGCTCCATGCCATAGCCCGTCAAGGCGATGGCCCGGATGCCGTACTGGGCGTGGAGCTCCTCCATAAGATCATAGCCGCTGCCATCGGGCAGACCGATGTCGGAAATCATCAGGTCAAAAGAATGACATGCGGCAGCGTGCCGGGCTTCTTCAATGGAGGCGACATTGGTGATGCGGTGGCCTCGGCGGGTCATGAGTACTGTCAAGGCCGCACGGGTGGGCTCATGATCCTCCACGATCAGAATATGCAGCGGGGGACAGTGGCTGGTGGCGGCGAGTGCGGCTGGTGCCGCCACGGGGTGGGCCCCATTGGAGGCCGGGGGCGGAAGGGGGCGGCAAGAGTCGGATTGAATGGGAATACGAATCCGGAACAGGGCCCCGGCATTCCGTCCCGGACTCGACGCGGTAATCTCACCAGAATGCATCTCGACCAGCATGCGGGAGATGGCCAGCCCCAGTCCCAAGCCGCCAAAACGATGTGATCCATTGGGCCAGGAATGCTCGCCCTGAGCAAAGGCATCGAAGACACTGGCCAGCTCTTCCTCGGATAGCCCGATGCCATCGTCCTGAACTTCGACAGCCACCCAGCCATCGTTGACCTGGGTGGACACACCGATCCTGCCTCCCTCCGGGGTGAACTTGACGGCGTTGTTGAGCAGGTTCCAGAAGATCTGTTGCAGGCGCACCGCATCCCCCAGGACGTAGGGACCTTCGCCATCCAGTGACAGCTGCAGCCGCAGGTGCTTCTTGTCCGCCTCTCCCTTCACACTGGTGAAGGCATCGCGCAGGACATCATGCACGTCGAGCCTGCGGAGTTCGAGCGAGAGCTTGCCCCGGCTGATGCGGGTGATGTCCAGCAGGTCGTCGATGAGACGGGCTTCGAGATCCACATTCTTGCGGATCGTATGAAAATCCGCCCTCACGTCTTCCGGAAGATCAGGGTTGGCGGCGGCTTCGCTCGCAAGGAGCAGCACGGGATTGAGCGGGGTGCGCAGTTCGTGGGAGAGGCGGGCCAGAAACTCATCCTTGGCACCGGACGCGGCGAGCGCCTGATCTCGGGCGAGTTTGAGCTCCTGTTCGGCCCGCTTCCTCTCCGTCAGATCGGAGAGCACCGCAATCACACCCACGACCTGCCCATCAGCGTCGAATTCGGGCTTGTACACCACGTGGATCCAGCGCGGCCCCAGCTCTTCATAGGGGAGCTCCTTTTCGAACTCCACGCGTTGCCCTTCAAAGGCGGCAGCCAGCTCCGGCAGGGCGGTGAGATAGGCCTTTTCGCCAATAATTTCTGTCGCGTGGCGACCAATGATGTCCTTCACCTCCCGGCCATAGCGCTCAGCGTAGGCACGGTTCACGAACTTGTAGCGGTGCTCACGATCCACCTGCGCCAGCAGGACGGAGGCGTGGTCGGTCACCAGTCGGAGCTGGGTTTCGCTGGAGCGGAGGGCCTCTTCAGCCCGCAGACGCTCAGCGGCTTCGCGTTCCAGTTGGGTGACATGTTCTTCGAGCTGGGCATTCTTCTCCGCCAAGGCACGTCGCTGGCTTTCCAGTTGTCGCTGGATGGTCGCCTTCTCCATGGCGTTCTCCACCGCACGCCTGAGGGCAAACCCATCCGCGCTGCTCTTCTCCAGATAATCGTGAGCGCCGTTTTGCAGTGCGTTCACCGCCACGGAGATTTCCGCGGCCGAGGTGAGCATGACAATGCCGAAGGTGTGGTTTCCATGAACTGAAACCAGCTGCCGGACAAAGCTCAACCCATCCGTCTCCGGCAGGTGAAAGTCCACGAGCACGCAGTCGGGAAGCTCCTTGGCGATCTGGGCAGCAGCCTCGGCCGCCGTCTCAGCCTCGTCCACATGGTACTCCCGGTGCGCTCCACGAGTGAGATGACGCCGGAATACCACACGATCCGTGGGGGAGTCATCCACGATGAGCACACGCACAGAGGGACTTCTGATTTCTGCCATGGTATGGGTCAAAGTCCGGTGGGCGCGGCAGTGGAACTGCCGGAGGTGGGAGGCAACCGGACGGCCTCCAGCCAGTAGGCGACAAGCATTTCCACCCCTCGCTTGAACGCAGAATAGTCCATTTCCTTCACGTGATACGAATTGGCACCGTTCTCATAACACCAGGCGATGTCCTGGGGATTGCTCGAAGTCGAGAAAATCACCACCGGCACCGTCTTGAAGCGTGGATGCTCGCGGACGGCTGTGAGCACGGTCCGTCCATTGAGCCCGGGCAGGTTGAGATCCAGCACGATGAGCGACGGCAGTTCTGGAGGCGTGCGGTCAGGGATCACGGGAGCGCGCATCATGGCCAGGACCTGCTCGGCTGAGGTGCAGCGCTGGAGGCGGGCAGGAGCGTTGGCCCGGCGCAAGATGCGCTCCAGTGCCATGAAGTCTTCGTCGCTGTCTTCTACGACCAGAAACGACGGTTGAGTGGAGCTAGGGGGCATGTGGGGAGGCGACCGGAAGGGTGAAGGAGAAGGTCGTGCTGACCCCAGAGACAGAGTCGATCCAAATATTTCCTCCATGACGCTCTACGATCTTTCGGACAATGGTCAAGCCCGCGCCGATCCCGCCGCCGTACTCGTTCCGGCCGTGCAACCGTTTGAAAATCTGGAAGACGATGTTGCGATGTTCTGGAGCGATGCCGATGCCATTGTCACGTACCTGCAATTCGCATGTGGTGCCGTCGGCGGATGTTTCAAACGTGACGAGCACCTCCGGGACAGGCTTGTCGTTGTATTTGATCGCGTTGCTGATCAGGTTGGTGAAGAGTTCACACAGGCGGTCGGAGTCCCCTTGCACGATGGGTAGGGGGCGCGGGATGGTGATCCTCAGCCCGCTTTCCTGGACCCGGGAGACCAGGAACTCCAGGGCATCCGCCACGCATTCATTGAGGTCGACAGCCGTGTTCTGGATTTCCTGCCGGGACAGACGGGAGTAGTGCAGGAGCGAGTCCAGCAGCATTTCCATCCGGTCTGCCAGGCGCATGACCGTACGGGTATAGCCTTTGGCCTCCTCTGCCAGATCATCGCCAAAGTCCTCCATGAGGAACTGGGAGTAGTTGCGGATGCCGCGGAGCGGTTCCTTCAGGTCGTGCGAGGCCACGTAGGCGAAGGAGTCGAGCTGACTGTTCCTTTCCTGGAGGTCGGCGTTGAGGCGCACCAACTGCTCGGTGTGGCGGACGAAGTGCTCCAGGATCGACTGGCGGAGCTGACGGGCCGCGTCGTACTCGCAGGTCAGCCAGGGGCGGGAGCGTCCTTTCACGGTCTCCTGCCAGAGGGCAAAGGATTTGCGCGGCGTGAGTCGATCCCCATGAGGGCCCAGAGTTACCGCCTTTGCCGGCTCGCCCGCCCAGTTGACAGTCTGTGTCTCCTCCTGGCGGAACCAGAACAGGTAGGCCTCCGCCTGCTTGGAGAGGCGCACGGAGAGCGTGCCACTGGCGGCGGCACAGGATTCCGCCAGGTCGGGGAAGCGCTCACCCAGCCGGTCTGTGCTCCAGACTGCTTCCTCCACTTCGTTGCCCAAGCGGGCTGCCAGCTTACGGATGGAGGCCTCGTCAGGCGTGATCCCGTACAATTGGACTTGATGGTTGAAAAGCAGGGCAGCACCGGTGGCTTGAATGCCGCCGATCATCCCTTCGGGCGGGCAGCGCAGCGCTTCCGGCAGGGAGGGGGCCGCATTCAATTCTGCTACCAGCGCGTGGTGTTCGCGATGGAGCGCCTCCGCATAAGTATGCTGGTCCGCAGCCTCCTTCCCCGCCACTTGAAGGGAGAGTGTGTGGGCGAGAAACTCACACGCCATGCGGGTGCCATGGGACACGTAACGCGGCGAGTAGTGATGACAGGCGAATAGCCCCCACAGCCGGTCATTCACCACGATGGAGATCGACATGGAGGCGTGCACCCCCATGTTCTGCAGATACTCCGCGTGAATGGGGGACATGGAACGCGTGATGCAGAAGCTCATGTCCAGAGGCTGATGGGTGTCGGGCCGCAGGGCAGGCACGAGGGGGACGGGCTGGTAGCGGACGTCAGGATTGAGCCGGAGCTGAGAGCGTTTGAAGAGCTCCCGCGCCTGTCTCGGGATGTCTGCTGCCGGGTAGTGCAGGCCCAGGTAGCTCTCCAAGTCGCTGCGGCGCGCCTCGGCAATGACATGGCCGGAATCATCCTCCGCAAACCGGTAAACCATGACCCGGTCGAAGCCGGTGAATTCCTTGACCTGCTCGGCGGCCTTCTGGCAGAAGCTTTCCAGTGTGGGCATGCGGTCGAGCTGGGAGAGCGTCGCTTTCAGCGAACCGTAGATCTCCTCGTGCACGGCTGTTTCGTCATGGGGCCAGTGTTCCAGCTCCAGAATGAGCGCGCCTTGATAGCGGTGCACGATGGCCTCGAACTCCGTCGCGTGACCCATGAAGCGCATGCCCGGAAGGTAGTGGGGCGCTTCGTCCAGCTCCCGTGGCAGCACCTTTCGTCGGAGGTAGTCGAGATCGCGGGATTCCACCAGCTCTGACAACGGGCGGTTCAAGCAGGATGCGGCTCCTCCGCTGATCGCAGAGGCGACGTTGTTTGTTATTTGCTGAACCACCAGATCCGGCTCTGTCAGCACCATGAGGATGGCGTGAGGCTGGATGGAGCCGGGGATGTGAATGGGCTCCCGGTCGCAGTTCGCGAGGTTAACAGTGGTCTCCTGACTCATGAATTTTGCGATCGGTTCAGCCATTGATCAAAACTAACAAAGGCAGCCTTGGCTGCGGTAGTCGCCTCAGCTTCATTCAGCTGGCTCTCCACGGATCGCACCCAGGCACCAAAGGCCCGCCAGTGCGGCACCGTTTCCTCCCCATACCCTGAGAAAAAGCGCCCTCCCTGGTCGGGGGTGGTGCCCAGGGTGGAGGAGAATCGCTTGGTAATGAGCTGCCCTCCCAAGGTGGAGCCCTCCAGCACGTAGAGACAGCCCACGGCATGGGACGCCGAGGAGAGGGGTGGAAGATCCCGACAGCGGGGAAGAGAATCAAGCCCGGCGGGCTCCGCTCCCAGGTTGAGGAGATCTTGTGCCAGCCACGCCGTCTTACGTGAGGCTTCAAAATCCCACCCCATAGCATTCCAGTTCACGACCCCGGCGAGCGCGTCCTCGAGGGGTTCATAGAGCGTGAAGAAATCCTCAAGCAAACGTCGGTAAGCGGCGAGATCGGTGACCCGGTTGAAGAGGTCCAACCGGTCTTCGAGGAGCTGGTGTTCTGTTTGCGTAGCGGCTTTGAGGGTCGGGAGCAGTTCGGGCATTGGAGGGAGTCTGGCGGAAGGGATGCCGGGCTGGCGCGGGAAACGTGGATGGAGCGTTTCCCGGCCTGGGTCTTTTTTAGCTGGCTTGCGGAAGCTTGTACAAGCCTGAGTCGCGCAGTTTGCGGACTTCGTCATGCGCCTGTCGCACCTGGGCCGACTGGGCTGCTATGGCGGATCTCACGTCCACTGGGAGTTCGGCGAAGTCGCGCTGGGCGTCCTCGAAGGCGGCCTTGGCGGCATCCTCCCCACGTTCCGCCTCCTCCAGCAGTGCTTGGTCGTCGTTGCTGGTAAGGGCGGTGCGGAGGCCGATCCACGCCCGGTGAAGCCCGCCCGTGGCGGAGCCTTTCTCATCCACATCGGACTCGCCGAAGCGGCGCTCCAGATCCTGGAGCTGGGTTACAAAGTCATGGCGCTGGTGGCTGTAGTTGGCGAACACGTGTTTCAGTTTCTCTGATCGTGCGTGCTCTGCGGCTACCTTGAAGCCTTCCTCACCATCCCGGCTGATGCCGATGAGGTTGTGAAGCAGCGAAAGAATGTCCTCAATGGGCTTGATGTCCAGGTTCGAATTCATGATTTTTTTGGGGTTTCGATGGGGGGAGGTCAGAATGAACCCAACCCATTTTGAAAGGGATCGCATCCCGGCGGGGGAATGCGTCCCGTCGATGTCACCGCACAAAATCGAACAAACTTTTTCCGGGCACCCAACCGGTTCATGGTTAGGCTTCGATACTTGAAATTGGCAGCGAGTTTCCGCCGGATCAAAACACCCTCGCGCCAGCCCGTCGAATGTTGATGACCGCCCCGCCCGAGATCATGGAATTGTTGCTAGTAAGTGTCGCAGATGGCCCAGAGGTGACGACACAGGTGGCGGTGGCTGGCCGGACCGCGTTTGGTGAAGCCGGAGTGAGGGCGGTGCGGGACTCGGAGGAACTGTTGCATGAACCTGCGGTGACGCATCGCCAGATGGTGGTGCTGATCAGTCCAGACTCTGGCGTCATCAGTGCCGTACGGAGCGCGCAGGATCCGCAGCAGCTGCCTCGCTGGGCGGTCATGGTGCTGGATGATCCTGAACTTCTCACCTCGCCTTCCGGGCTGACCCGGGCGCTGCGGGATGCCTGGAAGATTTATGAGGGCGAGCGGGAGTACGCCCGGTTGCGTGGGGATCTCAAGGCCGTGGCCCGCCGGGTGAACCATGATCTACGTTCGCCTTTAGGTGGCATCACCACCACGGCGGAGCTGATCAAGGAACTGCTTGGAGAGTCCAATGCGGAGCTCGCTTCGTTGACCGATCCTCTGTTTGATTCGGCCCAGTCCATGATTCGGTTGATGGATCGTATCAGCTTTATGGCCCGGGCGGTGACGGAACGTCCGGCCAAGGCACCCGTGGTGATGATGGAAGTGGTGTGGGCCGCAGAGCAGCGGCTCCAGCGTGCACTCATGAGGAAAAAGATCTCCATCCGCCATCCCGAGGGCTGGCCGGAGATCTCTGGCGTGGCCTCCTGGCTGGAGGTGATCTGGCATAATCTGATGGGCAATGCCATCGAGCACTCCGCGGCCGGAACTGAGGTGCAGCTTTTCTGGGAGCTCGCGGGGACCCGTGAGTTGCGTTTCGGCGTCCGAGATATGGGAAGAGGGGTGCCGGCAGCCAAGCGTGGCCAGCTGTTCTACCCCTTCCATCTGCTCCAGGTGCCCAACAGCCCGCATGGTCTGGGCCTCCCCATTGTACAACGGCTGGTGGAGATGCAGGGAGGGGCGGTGAAATGTGATTTCCCTGAATCCGGGGGAAGTGTCTTCTCCTTCACCCTGCCAGTCTGAGGTGCAAAAAAGCCTCCGCCACCCTGAGGCGACGGAGGCGGTGCAATCACTCAACCAGGATTCGTTAGAACGCGAAACGAACGCCAGCGCGAATCAGCGTGAAGTCGCTGTCATCGCGTTCGACGAAGGTGTAGCGAGCATCCGTAAAGATGCCGAAGTTCGGGCTGAAACGGTATTCGACTCCGAGACCGACATGGCCCTGAAGCAGGACATCATCTGTATCCCGTGGATCATCGTCATCTTCCACCCGGTCCTGAAAATCATCGAAGTCATCGCTGTCGATGTCATCCGCGTTGAAGGTGATGCCGATGCCCGTGAAACCATAGACAGCAAAGCCAGACTCACCAAGCGGTGCCCGGAAGAAGACGTTGAAGGTGGCGGTGCCCACGGCGTCGCCTTCGGTATCGAAGAGCGATCCTTCACCCCCGATGCCGAACCAGCGGGTGATGAAATAGTTTACTCCAAGGCCGCCGCCGAAAGCGTCGTCACCGATGAGCCGTTCGTTGCCGGAACTGGTCACTCCATACTGGCCAAAAAGGTCAAACTGGAGTTCGTGGGCGTTGTAAAGGGAGACCGGGGCCGGAGGAGGCGTGATCACCGTGGGCACAGGCGTGCCTGCTATGGCAGTGCTGCCAAGGCCGCCAAGCGTGGCGAGGAGGAGGAGGGTGTTCTTCATATTGAGGTCGCGGGCTCTGGGTTGGAGTGGGTGGTTGTTTTTTGGTCGTTCTCCCTGTCTTGTGGATCAGGAAGGAAGGGGGGTGCCGAGGTCGAACGGCGCGCGCATGCCTGCTGCAGCGTAGTGTATGAGGGAGCGGACCAACTGCTCTCCCGTAAGTCGGGAGGTGTGCGGCATTCCTGCCATGCTGGCGAACTGGCAGGTCTCAAAGCGGCTCCACTTATAGAGAGCATGGTGGAGGGTCCCAAACATGAAACTGGTGCGCCAAAACAGCTCCCTCTCCGGGAGTCCGGGAAGTGCGCGGAGGAAGTGGGGATTGAAGGTGGAAACCACCTCTGCAAACACTCCGACGAGGAAGGTCTCCAGCTTGGGATTGGGCTCCTGGAGGCACCGCCCCATCAGGCGGAGAAAGTCATCGGAGTATCCGCCCGTGCGCAACTCGTCCACCGACGGGCGGATGAAGGCATCAAGGATGTCCTCAAGAGGAACAGGAGACCCACCGGCATGCTTGACGGCGGCCGCGAGGCGGGTCAGCCGATGGTCATTAAGCGGGGCCAGTCGGCGGAAGAACACCGCCTCTACCAAGCCGTCCTTGCCTCCGAAGTGGTAGTTGACTGCCGAAACGTTCGCTGCTGCGGCTTTGGTGATGTCGCGGACGGACGTGCCGTCGATGCCTCGCTCGGCGAAAAGCCTCTCGGCAGTGTCCAGAAGAGTGAGGCGGGTGACGGCGGAGGGGACCTTCGCGACAGCGGGTGGGTGGCTCTGGTCAGGAAAGGTGAGCAGGGTGGACACCGTTCAAACAAACGTTTGAAATGAGTTTTAGTCAATCACCAACTGCAGCCAACTGCTGAAAAACCCGGTTGCCCCGAGGCCCATAGGTCTCTAAGGGTGATTGGATGAAGCTGCTGGCAATCGCTTTCTGGACGGTCATGTGGGCGATGGCAGGGGTGGCTCAGCAGCCACCCAAACTGCCGGACATTGGCACCATGGTGAAGCCGGCCGAACCGGTGGAGCCGGTGCTGCCGGACTTCTTTCCTCTCGCGCAGGTCGCGGAGCAGGCTCAGAACTCGGACCAGGAGATGGAGGCGCTCCAGGCTGATGCTGAGGGAGTGAAGGTGGAAACAGGGGTGACGGCGCAGCTCGGCAAGCAGGCCAAAGAGATCTCCGCACGGACGGCAGAAACGAGCGCCATTCTGGGGGCCAGTCCCGGATTGGATGCGTTGCAGTCCCAGGAAACGGTATGGGCGGAGATGCGTCGCTTGCTCAGCAATTGGCAGAGTGAGCTGGCTGCCCGCGCGGATCTCCTGGAGCGGCGGGACCAGCGGCTGGCCAAGCTGCTGGACACCTGGCAGAAGACCCTCGACGAAGCCAAGAAGGCCGGGGCGATGCCGGAGGTGCTCAAGCGGATCGGGGCCGTGATGGACCAAATCCAGAAGGCGCGCACCGCGGGGCAAAGAGCCAGCAGCGGGATCGTCGCCTTGCAAACCAAGGTGAGCAATGAAGACGCTCGTGCCAGGGAGATGCAGGTGGCCATCACCCAGGCGCAGAGCCGGGCGATGCGGATGCTACTGCAACCAGATGCGCCGATGATCTGGAAGCCGGACGCACTCCAGCGTTCTGCGGATGTGATGAGAATGGATGCCGGTGAGGCATTGCCCGTGCAGTGGTCTGCGCTGGGCGCGTACTTGCTCCGCCAACGCGGGGCGTTGGTTCTGCACGGGCTGATTGTCGTCGCGTTCTTTTTGCTCATTACCTGGATGCGACGTCATGTGGGACAATGGGCAGTAGGGGATGAGTCCCTGCGCGGTGCGGCCGTGGTCTTTGGCGTGCCCAAAAGCACGGCGCTGGTCCTGGCGGTGCTGGTGAGTGGCTGGATCTATCCTCAGCCTCCCCGCATCTTCTGGGCGGTGGTGGGAGGCGTGGCGCTCGTGCCGACGCTCTATGTGCTGCACCACCTGGTGGCGGGCTCATTGAGGAAGCTCCTCTACGGTCTGGCCGGCTTCTATCTCTGCGGTGTGGTCTTGAACCTCGCGGCCCCATGGCCGGTGCTGTCTCGATTCCTTTTCCTCGGGGAGACCCTGGCGGGTGCGTTGTTTTGCCTTTGGTTCTTGCGCCGTGCCACCAAGCCGGATGACACCTCCGCCCGGCTCTGGTCCATCTCCCTGCTGGCGGTGCGGCTGGCGATGACGGTGTTCGGGGTGGCCTTCGTGATGAACGCCCTGGGATACGTGGGGTTGGCCAGATTCCTCACGGCCGGCCTGTTCAAGAGCACCTATCTGGCACTGGTTTTGAATGCGGCGGTCAGTGTGGTGGATGCGCTGGTGGGTTGTTTCCTCCACTTCCGCCCGGTGGCGAAGCTTCGCGCGGTGCAGCGGCACCGGCCGATGTTGCGTCGTCGCAGCAGCCGACTTCTGCGCTGGCTGGCCGGGCTCTGGTGGGCCACTTCCACCCTGGATGTGCTCTCCCTGAAGCGGCCGGTGTTTGAAGCCATCGAGACTACGCTGACGAGCAACTGGATCCTGGGCTCAGCCACTCTATCCATCGGTGGCGTCGTCACCTTCCTGTTGATGGTGGCCGGGGCGTTCCTGCTCTCCAAGATCCTGCGCTTCGTGCTTGAAGAGGACATTTATCCCCGGGTGCGCCTGGCTCGGGGTGTTCCCTATGCGATCTCCACCATCCTGCACTATGTGATCCTTCTGGTGGGCTTCGTGCTTGCCGTGGCCGCCTTGGGCTATGACATGACGAAGTTCACCATACTGGCGGGTGCATTCGGTGTGGGGCTGGGCTTCGGCATGCAGAACATCGTGAACAATTTCGTCTCTGGCCTGATCCTGCTCTTCGAGCGTCCGGTCCAGGTAGGGGACATTATTCAATTGGAGACGATCACGGGAGTGGTCACGCACATCGGCATTCGGGCCAGCATCGTCAAGGTGGGGGATGGCTCAGAAGTGGTGGTCCCCAACGGAAAGCTCATCGCGGATCGCTTCACGAACTGGACGCTGACGGATCGCAAACGGCGGTTGGAAGTGGCGGTGACGGTTGCGAAGGATGCGGATCCCCAGCGGGTGATTGAGGTCATCAATGGGGTTGCGGCGGACCACCCACTGGTGGTACAGGCCCCCGCACCACAAACCTGCCTTACTGAGTTCGTAGCCGGGGGCATCAAGTTCGAACTCCGGGTGTGGACAAACCGCTTTGAAGACGCCCGGCCCCTCAGCAGTGACTTAAGTGTGGCAGTTCATAAAGCCCTCACCGAGCAGGGGATAGCCCTGCTCTAGACACAGCGAAAAAAATTACCCTCAACGCAGGCGGTTCTGGCGATGTCCCATCTGATGACTCCCGAACTCCTGAATTGAGGTTTCTATGGATGATAGCAGATGGGTGACACGATTCCGTCCGGCCGCCGGATGGAAAGCGGTCGTGGCGTGCTGGGTGGGCTTGAGCCTCGGTCTGGGGCTGGCCCTGGCCGACCCGGTGGTCGAGTTGAAGGAACTGGAAGCCAAGGCTCTGGCGGGAGAGGGGGCGTCGCAGCTGGCCCTGGCCCTCCGCTACGACGGGCGTGAACGCTCCGATGACCGCGATCCGGTGAAGGCCTTCCATTGGTACAAGGAGGCTGCGGGCAAAGGGTATGCGGAAGCCCAGGCGGCTTTGGGACTCCTCTACATGAAAGGGGAAGGAACTGTCGAAGACCAGGCCGAAGGGGCGAGGTGGTTTCGCCAGGCCTCGGAGCAGGGGGATCCAGTGGCCCAATTGAACCTTGCAAGCTGCTACGCCAATGGACACGGCGTTACCAAAGATCTCAAGGAGGCCGCACGGTGGTTCCGCGAATCGGCAGAGCGCAACGAGCCGATGGCCCAGTATTATCTGGGGATCCTGTATGGTCGGGGCGAGGGCGTGCCACAGAGTTACATCGAGGCCTACAAGTGGCTTACCGCTTCCGCCGCTCAGGGCGTGAAGGCGGCCCGTGCCAGTCTGGAAACGCTGGACTCGGTGCTCAGCGCCGGGGAACTGGAGGCCGCGAGGAAAGCGGCGGCCAGCATGAGACTTAGCCTCGTGGGACGGTGAGGCCGGCCAGTTGTGAGGGGCGCAATCCTGCTTGCCTCGGTAGGGACGTGGTCCTAGCATCGCGCCCATGAAAGTGTCCGGGTTCCGCCTCCATCGTCTCCACCACCTCACCGTCGCCAGTCTGGCAGCCGCCATTGGTCTGGCCAACAGTCCACTGGCAGCCCAAGCTCCCGCACCGGCATCTCCGACCGCGACGGCTCCTGCGGAAGCAGCCCTGACGCCGGGAAAGCGCCCTGACCCGGCCAGATTTGAAAAGGAACTGGCCAAGTTTGACGCTGAGTTCAAGGAAAAGCCTGTCAAAGGGGGCATCGTCTTCACTGGGAGTTCCAGCATCCGGCTCTGGAAGACCGCCACTGCGTTTCCCAAGCTTGCCATCCTGAATCGCGGATTCGGAGGGTCAGTGGCCAATGACCTGGTGGTGCACGCGGACCGGGTGGTGTTGCGGTATGAACCCAAGGTACTGGTGGTTTATACAGGAAGCAATGACCTGAACGCGAAGCTCAAGCCTGAGGAGGTTCTTGCCGACTACACCGCTTTCCTGAACCTTGTACACGAGAAGCTCCCTGACTGCCGGGTCATCGTGAATTCCGTAAAAGTTTCCGAATCTCGTCTCAAACAGATCCCTGCAGTGAATCAACTTAACAGCCTCCTGCAGGCTTGGTGTGAGGGTAAAAGCTGGGTGCGGTGGCTGGAGTCGATGAATTACTTGATGGATGACAAGGGTGTGCCCAAGAACGAGTATTTCCGCAAAGACAAACTGCATCTCAACGACGCCGGTTATGCCAAGTGGAACGCCATCATAGGGCCTGTGATCAAAGAGGAATGGGCCAAGGCGGGAGGAAAAGACTAAGAAAGGCTACGCCGATTATTTGCAGCCGCGAACAACTGTTTGCTGGAGTAAAAAGTTCAGTTCGATTGATTAATGTCTTGGCACAGACGATGCAGTTTCATAATAATGAGTCGTCCTGTAATTCCATCCGAAATTCCTCGGAATAAAGGGTGGCTGAAGGGACGAGCGAACTGATTTGTCAGGTGTCGAATGGTGTTGTGTTGTGTATGATGAAGGCGGTCTAGGTGGGCCGCCTTCATCATTAATCAACGCTTGGACGGAGCTGGTCTTTGAAGCTCAAACACCCCGTTGTCGATGTCGCAGCGGTAAGTTGCCTTGAACTGGGAAGGGGAGGCCTTCCCCTCATAGTGATAGACGCCGCCGACCAAGGCTCCGAGGTTCTGCTGCCCGGTCACCTTACCGCGATGGTCCACGAGATGACGGGCGGTGTAGCCCCCGCTGAGTACCTTGGCCCAGGTGGCGTGGTAGCGGAAATCGTAGGCGGTGTTCTTTCCTTGCTCCTCCACGCGGCTGACGATGGCTTTGAGCTTGCCGTGATGTCCGTTTTTCAGGCTGTACCAGCGGCCTTCCCAGGCACCACTCAGATCTTTGGGCGGGTGTTGGGCGTCACGCGTCGCCGCCTTGGTCCAGTCGCTTTGGTAACCCAGGGAGCAGCTTGAGAGGAGACTGGCGGCCAGGGCCAAGATCAGCAGGCTGAGGCGGGATGGCATGGTGGTAGGAAAGTGAATGAGATGAAGCGGGATGAACCATGCACAGGCGCCTGCCAGAAGAACCGGCGTCTTGCCACGCTGCGGGTCGACCGCTAGGGTGCATGCTGATGAATGGCGCAAGCGATGTCAAGGATCTGGTGGTGCTGGTGATGGGGGGGACGACTGGCCTGGGGCTCTCGGCAGCCCAAGCACTGGCGGACGGAGGGGCTCGTCTGGTCGTGGTCGGGCGGTCTGGAGAGAGCCTGGAATCAGCCCTGGCTGTGCTGGGAGGTGGAGCCTGTGGCTTGGCTGGCGACGCAGTCCTGCCGGAGACGTCTGAGCGTGCGGTGGAACTGGCAGTCCAGCGCTTCGGCCGCCTGGATGGGCTCTATCACGTCGCAGGAGGTAGTGGCCGCTCCAGAGGGGATGGGCCGCTTCACGAACTTACGGACGAGGGTTGGGACTATACCCTCGACCTCAATCTGAAATCGCTGTTCAACTCCAATCGGGCAGCCGTTCGACAGTTCCTCAAGCAAGACGATGGCGGCACCATCCTGAACATGGCGAGTGTGCTAGGGTGGTCTCCCTCCCCGAAGTTCTTTGCGAGTCACGCGTATGCGGCGGCCAAGGCAGCGATTGTGGGGTTCAGCAAGGCGACGGCGGCGTACTATGCGACCCACAATATCCGGATCAATGTGATCGCTCCCGCGCTGGTGGAGACGCCGATGTCCCGGCGGGCGGTGGGAGACGAGCAGATTGTGCAGTTCGTTTCCAGCAAGCAACCGCTCGATGGCGGGCGGGTGGGGATTCCGGGGGACTTGGATGGTGCCGCAGTGTTTTTGCTCTCACGTCAGGCGCGATACGTGACCGGCCAGGTACTCGCGGTTGACGGCGGATGGACCGTCACGGAGGGTCAGTACGGCGGGTTATCCGAATAAGCCCGGTCCACATTGTATCAGCTTCCCAGCATGGATCTCATTGGAATCGACATCGGCGGCACCAACATCAAAGCCGGACTTTTTGACAGTGAAACAGGGCAGTGCCTGGAGCGCGCCACGCTGCCTACCAACGACGGGGCCATTGTAGCTGGAGTGCCCGCCTGGGCGGAGGCGGTGAAGACTCTGATTGCTGGCTTCGAAAGTGCCAGAGGGCGCTCGGCGGTGCCAGTGGGTATCTCGGCCCCTGGATTGGCTGCGCGAGATGGACGCACCATCCAGTGGATGCGCGGACGCATGGCTGACCTGGAAGGTTTCTCCTGGGCCAACTACCTGGGGCGTGAGGTGCAGGTCCTCAACGATGCTCATGCGGCTCTGGTGGGCGAAGTTTGGAAAGGGGCGGCTGAGGGTTCCCAAGATGTGGTGATGTTGACCCTTGGGACAGGAGTGGGAGGAGCTGTCATCGCAGACGGGCATCTGCTTCGTGGTCATCTGGGCAGGGCCGGGCATCTGGGGCACATCACCGTGAATTTCACCGGTTCGGGCGATATCGTCGGGACGCCCGGCAGCCTGGAAGACGCCGTGGGCAATTCCACAGTCTCCCTGCGTACTCAGGGTCGCTTTCAGAGTACCCGCGAGCTGCTGGAGGCAGCGCAAAGAGGCGATGATGTTGCCAAGGAAGTTTGGGATCGTTCCATGCACGCCTTGGCGGCAGGGATGGTGTCCTTGATAAATGCCTTTGATCCGCAGGATTTCATTCTGGGAGGCGGCATCGCGGCGGGGGCTTGGGAGTTGGTGATGGCGGGCATTCAGCCGCACTTGGATGCCTCGGAGTGGTGTCCTACTGGAGAGCGTGTCCGGATCGTCCAGGCAAAGCTGGGAGAGTGGGCTGGAGCTTACGGTGCCGCAAAAACTGCCAGTGTAGGCGGTGTCGCGCGTCCCACCCGTTGAGAGGGTGTCCAGACAAGAAAGAACCCTGCTCCCAGAGGTGGGAAGCAGGGCTCCAAAGGAGAGGCAAGATGTGCCTGATGAAGGACTACACCGTGCCGTAGATGGTGCGGCCGGTGCTGCGAAGGTCATCGCAAGCCTGCTGGAGGCGCTTGGCGAGGCCGACTTCCGCTTTCTTCAGATAGCCACGGGGATCGTAGAGCTTCTTGTCACCCACTTCGCCGTCGATCTTGAGAACGCCGTCGTAGTTCTTGAACATGTGCTCCGCGATGGGGCGGGTGAAGGCGTACTGGGTGTCCGTGTCGATGTTCATCTTGATGACGCCGTAGTCGAGCGTCTCACGGATTTCTTCCAGCGGGGTGCCGGAACCGCCGTGGAACACGAGGTCCATCTCAGCGTCAGCGCCGTACTTGGCCGTCACTGCAGCCTGACCGTCACGCAGGATGGTCGGCTTGAGCTTCACTGCGCCTGGCTTGTAGGCGCCATGAACGTTGCCAAAGGTGGCGGCGAACATGAACTGGCCAATGCCGCTGAGGGACTCGTACACTTCCACCATGTCCTCAGGGGTGGTGTAGAGTTTTTCATTCGGCTGATCGCCATGGTCCACGCCGTCTTCCTCACCACCGACCACGCCGGCTTCGACTTCGAGGATGATTTCGTTGGCCACGCACTCGGCAAGGAGCGCCTTGGAAAGCTTCATGTTCTCTTCAAGTGGCAGCTCAGAGGCGTCCAGCATGTGGGAGTTGAAGAGGTTGCCTTTGCCAGCGGCGCGGCGGGCGGCCGTGGCGGCAATGAGGGGTTTGAGGAAAGTGTCCACCTTCTTGGGCTGGCAGTGGTCGGTATGGAGCGCCACGAGCACGTTGTAACGCTCGGCCAGGGTGTGGGCGGCTTCCGCCAGCACGATGGCTCCCAGGGCCATGTCCTTGACCGAAGTTCCGGAGGCGAACTCGCCACCGCCGGTGCTCACCTGGATGATGCCGTCGGACTTGGCGTCTGCAAATGCCTTGAGCGCGCCATTGATGGTCGTGATGGAGGTCACGTTGATGGCGGGATACGCATATCCGCCCTCCTGGGCGGCAGCCAGCATGGCGCGGTATTGGGCAGGTGTAGCAATAGGCATAGGCCCATCCATAGAGCAGAATTCGGGCCGCCGCAACCCGCAAGACCCTTCACGAGATTGCAACTTTTCTGTTTTGGAAGTGTTTCCTCAGCTTGTGAAGATGAAGTTGCCCTTGTCCAGCGTTGCGTTTTACACCAGCATGCTAATGGTCTTCTCCATGAGAAGAGCGGCAGCAGTAGCAGCCATGGGGATCACCTTCGTGATGATGGGAGGCCCTGCCAACTTGCCTGCTCAGGGGCCACGTACGCCAGAGGGTGGATCGGAAGGGGGCGGCCCCGGACCTGGTCCTGGACCAAGGCCCCCCAAATCCGGTATGGACGGCAAGGATCGTGACCGTGACCGGGATGGCCGGTCTGGATTTGGCCGTGGCGGCGACCGGGATCGCATGGATGCCTTTCGCACCATGACCGAAGAAGAACGTCAGCAGGTGCGTGACGCCTTTGAAAAAGCTTGGCAGAACCCTGCAGTCACGGCGGCGCGGGAACGGTACCAGAAAGCCAATGACGAATACCGTGAAACGCTGCAAAAGGCGCTCAAGGAAGCTGACCCTGCGGCGGTGGAATTGCTGGAGAAGCACAAGCCCAAGGGAGGTCCCTTCGGGATGATGCCGATGCCGGACCCGAATGATCCAGAGTTTGTAAAAAAAGCCGTCAACCGACTGGGAATGGAGCTGCATGCTCTCTCCCGGTCCGAGAATCGCCGTTTCCCCACGAAGGAGATTGCGGAGAAAGTACAGGCTGATCCTGCCGTCAAAGCGGGGATTGAGGCGCTCGAGAAAGCTCCGCCTGCTGGGCGGTTAGAGGCTTGGGGCAAGCTGGTCGGTATCGTCCAGGAAGTAGCTCGCAAAGAAATGCCCGTGCAAGAAGGCGGTTGGCGTCCGGGACCGGGTGGTCCAGGACCTGGACCAGGGGGGCCTCCTGGTCCGCCGCCTTTTGATGATCGGCGCCCAGAGGGGCGTCCAGAGCCGGGCCCTGATGCAGGTCCCCGCAGCAGGTAAGAGGCTGCCCAATTCTGATCGTCCTGCGTGCTTGCGCCGCGCCTTGGCGGGCGCGCTCAGGGCGTAGGGCTCTTTGGCCAGCAGGCGTCCAGGATCTCCTCCTGGATGCGGTGCATCTCTGTGCGCTCCGCAGGCTCATAGTCGCTCCAGCCTGCTAGATGCAGGAGGCCATGTACGATGTAGCGGGCTACTTCACGCTCATAGCTCTCGCTGTGCTCGGCGGCTTGCTTCTCGGCAGTGTCGAGACTGATGAGGATCTCGCCGTGGTGAAAGGTAATCACGTCTGTCGGAGTCGGATCATCAAGAAACTCACCGTGGACCTTGGTAATGGTCCGGTCTGAAACAAGGATGAACTCCACCTCTTCCAGTTGGGAGAGTGGTGACTCGGGTTCACGAGCTGCCGCCAAGCACTTCGGGACGGCTTGGATCGCGGTGGCTTTCCAGCGGGCCGTCGCGGCGGGAGGCCGGCGATAGCGGCGGTCAATGCGAATGCGCATCGGCAGAAGGGGGCCTGGTCAGGCCGCGTGATTGACCTTGGTCGGCTGCGGCTTCGTGCTGGTACCGGATCCTTCAGGATCTTTGGGCTCCCTGGAGTCCTTGGCATGCTTGCGCGCCACTTCAGAAGGCGTTTCCTCACGAGGTGCCTTGGGATAGTGGATGCGGCTGTGAAGCATGCTCATAAGCGTCTTCACAAAGCTGGCCTTGATGTCACCCAGTTCTGCAAGGGTGAGGTCGCACTCATCTAGTTGATGATCGAGAATGCGGTTGCGCACAATCTCCTCCACCAGTTGCTCCACCCGGGTCAGAGAAGGCTTGGCGAGGGTACGACTGGCGCTCTCCACAGCATCTGCCAGGGAGATGATGGCGGCTTCCTTGAACTGAGGGCGGGGGCCGGGATAACGGAAACCATCTTCGGTGACTTCCGGCACGTCGTCCTCACGGGCCTTGTCTTCTTCCACCAGGCGCAGGATCTCCTTCTTTTGGTCCAGGGCACGACGATAGAAGAAATAGACGAGTGAGTTTCCGTGGTGCTGCTCGATGACATCGATGATCCGGGAGTTGAGCCCGTGCTTGATGGCAATGTCCACGCCGTCTTTCACGTGGGCAATCAGGACCAGGGCGCTCATACGCGCGGTGAGGTCGTCATGCGGGTTGTCATCGGGATCCATGTTCTCGATGAAATACTCCGGCTTGGTGAGCTTGCCGATATCGTGGAAATAAGCACACACGCGGCACATGCTCGCATTGGCGGAAATCGATTCCGCCGCAGCTTCGGCCAAGTTGGCGACCACCAAAGAGTGGTGATAGGTCCCTGGAGCCTCAATGCTGAGGCGCTTCATGAGCGGGTGATTGAGGTCACCCAGCTCCAACCACGAAATCGTGGTGGTCATCTGGAAGAGGGACTCAAGGGCGGGAAGAAGGGCGCCAGCCAACATTGCCGTGAGAATGCCCGAGAGCAGAGGGGACAGAAAGAGAAGGGCCTGGTGGTCACTGTTCAGGGCCACGCTCGTCTGGCTGAACAGCACCATGAAAACGGAGGCAGCAGCACCGATGTACAGGCCGCTAGTGAGCAGCCGACTGCGCCGACGGATGCGCTGGGTGACATAGACGCCGACGAACCCAACGCTCAACCCGGTCGCGATGTACGGAAGGATCGTGTCGGGCGGAACCAGGCAGGATCCAAGGAGCGTCGCGTAAACGGCACCAAAGAGGGAGATGCGGCGACCCGCCAGCATGCAAAGGATGACGGGACCCAGAGCGTGCGGAGCGAGGAGGAGGGTGTACGAGGGCGGCCAGGAGCGATGGTGACCGTAGCTCAAGACTACGCCGACTGCGGCCAGATGAAGCACTACAGCGCAGAAGACCAGTACCACGTGGCCATTCGGGCGGACATCCGCCGGCAGGCTGAGGTACCAATGCACCGCTGCGGGCAAGAAGACCGCAGCGGTGAAAATGAAGCTGGCACCTGTGGCTCCAGGGAGATTGGCCCCGAGGATCTTCAGCAGCACCGTGATGCCAATGAAGGCGGAGACAAACAGTCCGAGTCCCACCATCGGATTGCAGCGCAGAGTCTCTAAAAACTCTCCTTGCAAATGCTTACGGCGAGTCTTGCCACAAGACAAACCTTTGCGCGTAAGCTGCGCCCGCTTGATGAAATCGAACATAGAGATGGCTTAGCCGGGTGGGATTCTACGGGATTCCCTTCCGAACACAACCTTTTCCTTGCTATTCCCCAGTTGCCCGATGGATGCGATAGGCTTCAATGATCCGTTGGACGATGGGCAAGCGCACCACATCCGTCGGTTCGAAGCGGATGAAACGCAAACCATCCACACCAGAGAGAATGTGCATGGCTTCCGCCAAGCCCGATCGAACCCCACGTTTCAAGTCTACCTGGGAGGGGTCTCCAGTGACGACACAACGTGATCCTTCTCCTAGTCGGGTCAGGAACATCAGCATCTGCTCAGTGGTGGTGTTCTGGGCCTCATCAAGGATGACGAAAGAGTTCTTTAGAGTCCGTCCCCGCATGTAGGCGAGGGGGGCGATCTCCACGATGCCTCGTTCGATCATCTTCTCGGCTTCATCCGTCTCCAGCATCTCGTAGAGAGCATCGTAGAGTGGACGAAGGTAGGGGAAGACTTTCTCATTGAGGTCTCCCGGCAGGAAGCCGAGCGCTTCGCCCGCCTCCACCGCTGGGCGGGTCAGGACCAGTCTCTGCACGGTTTTTTCGCGCAACGACTGGAGCGCCTGCGCCATGGCGAGGTAGGTTTTGCCAGTGCCTGCAGGGCCGATACCAAAGACGACCTCGTTCTCACGCATGGCGTGGAGGTAGTCGATTTGGCCGCGGGTCTTGGCGAGAACGGGAGGCTTGCGGGAAGATCCCAGCAACTTGAGTTGCAGGATCTTTTCCGCCGGGGCCTCCGTCCAAGGCTGACGGGTATTGGCGATCACCATTTGAAGCATGCCTGGGCTGACCTCAGCCCCACCGCGGCGAACTTTCTCGAGCTCAGTCAGGACTTCCTGAGCGGCATTGATGCGGTCTTCGGGGCCGTCGAGCTTGATCCAGCCGTCACGGGACGTGACCTGGATGTCGAAAGCCTCGGCCAGTTTTCGAAGGCTGGCGATGTCGTTTCCGATGACTGAGTGGAGAAACTGCGGAGTTTCGTATGTAAGGGTGACAGATGACATTTTGTCAGATTGAAAGAAGCGGATTGAGGGATATGGCAATGCTTTAGCCTCTGGTCACAACGCCAGAGCTCTGTCAAAGCCACGAGGAAAACAGGAAAGACTGGACGTCAGTCTCCTGTGGAGTGCATCAAGATGTACATTGGGGGAATCCTCAACGGTAGCCGTAGGCGAGTGCCCACGTGACTCCGCGTTCTTTCTTGCTCTTTACGCTGAAAACGACCGTGTAGGTGCCAGTTGCTGGCGGATTCACCCGCACGGAGCAGGTGAACTTGCCGTTTTTGCGTTCCATGTGGACTGGCTGGCCCTTGGAATCGAAGACTGCGAGCTCAAGCTCACAGTCTTCGTTGGCGGTACCGAGCCAGAAAGCATATTCGTTGCCCTTGAAGAGTTGGTGACGGACGGCCAGTTTCTGGCCGGACTCCACTTCACCATTCCAGTAGTCCTCACGAACGGTGTAGCCCTGCTCCACGAACGGCGTAGCGGCCTCCATGGCGTGATCATGTGCCTCATCCACGAAGGCATAGGCACTGGTCAGGGCCACAAAGAGAGCGCAGAAGACCGCGCACTGAAGCTTGAGCTTGTTCATTTGAGGAGAAGCTGGGGGGCCGGGTGATTACCGGGACTTTTTGACTTGAAGGATCAAAGCCAGCAGTTCTTCGCAGGTCGTATGAATGGTATTGATCTTTTCAGGCGTGAAGCTGCCGTCAGGAGAGTCCATAGACTTGCGGATGGTGACGAGGCCCTTGGAAATCGCCGTCACAAGGCGATTGTTCTTGGCGGAATCCGACATGCTGCCCACGGACTTGCTGAAGTGATCCACCAGCATGGGCTGGTTGAGCAACTCGGCCCTATCATTGGTGTACGCCTTGGAAACCACGGAAGTGGCGGAGGAAGTGCCGCGGAGCCAACCACCGAGGCTGACGCACTGGGCCAGGTCGTTGTCACGCATGCGCTCCATCTCAGCCCGAACGGTGGCTTGAGTCTGGTCGAATTCTTTGCGGACCGCCTTCCAGTCATCCTTCTGCACAGCGTCCAGAATGCTCTGGGCATGCGGGCGGACGGCCTTGGTCAGGCCGAGGCTCTGGGCGATATTGATGACTTCACGGCCAATTTCCTCGACGGCCTGCTTGTCCTGGGCCTGCACGGCGACAAAGCCTTCTGCTACCACGGTGCCAAACACCAGCGATAGCTCCATCCGGTCAGAGGAGTCGGGGGTGGAGAGCTTGCGAAGTTCATCCTTCCAGTTGGGATCACCCAATTTATCCAGGACGGCAAAGATCTCACTGGGTACAGGGACAACCACTTCATCCATGACATAGCCAGGGAACTGAGCCGGGTCGAACTTCTGAGCGGTCCCCTGAGAAAAGGCGGAACCCGCCAGCATCAGGGAGGCAAAAAGATAAAAAGTCTTCACTTTCATGGTCATTCAGGCAATCTCAGACAGCGACATGCAAGAGGCTGTCATAACGAAGCGCAGAATAGTTGAGGTGCAACCGTTTTGCGGACGTTGATTCCATACACCCTTGAATCTCACCATAAGGGGGGCGTGCGCGTAAAAAGATTGGAAGTGAAATGATTGTACAAATTCTGCAGACAAATCCCGTGTGGGAGGACAAGGCGGCGAGTCAGGCTGGCGTGGTGGCCATGCTGGAGCGGTTCCCCCCAGTGCCGGGGAGTCTGCTGGTACTGCCAGAGATGTATGCCACGGGTTTCAGCATGAATTTGGCGGTGACGGCCCAGAGTCAAGCCAGGGAAGATGAAGCCTTTTTGTCCCGGTTGGCGCTGGACCATCGATGCGCGGTGATGGGAGGGGTCGTGGCGCCTCCTGAGGAAGGGAGAGCGTTCAATGAATCCGTCACCATCGGGCCTGATGGGGAGGTGCTGGCCCGCTACGCGAAGCAGCAACTTTTTAATCTGGGGGGCGAGGCGGAGTGCCACACGGCTGGTGAGGCGGTGATCGCCTTTCCGTTGGAGGGGTTTATGGTGGCCCCCTTCGTCTGCTATGATCTGCGATTCCCCGAGCTGTTCCGCGACGCCACCATGGTGGGCGCGAATCTGCTGGTGGTGATTGCCAGCTGGCCGGTGAAGCGGTACCACCACTGGCTGACGCTCCTGCAGGCCCGGGCGATCGAAAATCTCGCCTACGTGGTGGGAGTCAACCGGGCGGGAAGCGATCCGCATCTGCACTACAATGGGCGCAGCGTGGTGGTGAGCCCCCACGGACACATCATCGCCGATGCGGGTGAGTCGGCTGGGTCGGTTTCGGCCCGGCTGGATCTGGCAGAACTCCAGGCATGGCGGGAGGCCTTCCCAGCCCTGCGCGATTCTCGTTGGTAGGTCCCTGCCGAGGGAAATGGGGTGGGGAGGGTACGTCGTTTTCTGCTGGGAAAAGGGCGGCCAATTGCGTTTGATGAAGTGAATGTTTTGCTCTATGCGCCTCTCCTCCCTGTCCCTCGCTGGAACTGCGATCTTGTCCCTCGCCCTGATTTTGGGGCGGGCCGATGTGCCCGCCCAGACCGTTGATCCCGCGGAGGCCTTCGCTCCTCCCGCCGTGACGGAGTATATGGGGCGCACCGTGGCTCAGACCATGCACTGGAGCGGATCGGGTTGGCTCATCCGCCATAAGCGGGAACGGGAGGAGGCGGCAAGTTTGATGCGGGAGAAGCTGGAGCTCAAGCCGGGCATGACGGTCTGTGATCTGGGTTGCGGCAACGGCTATCACACCTTTCCCATGGGCAAGTCGGTGGCTCCTGGTGGCAAGGTGTACGGGGTGGAGATCCAGGAGCCGTATCTGCTCATGTTGAAGGAGGGAGCGGAGAAAGCGGGTGTGACCAACTTTGTGCCAGTCTTGGGCAAGCTCTATGATCCCAATTTACCGGAGGCTACCTTCGATCTGATGTTGCTGGTGGATGTGTACCATGAGTTTTCCCATCCAGAGCAGATGCTGACGGCCATGCGCAAGGCGTTGAAGCCAGATGGCGTGGTGGTGCTGGTGGAATTTCGCGCGGAGGACGACACCGTGCCGATCAAGCCAGAGCACAAGATGACGAAGGCCCAGATCGACAAAGAAATGACGGCCAACGGTTTCAAGCTGGTGAAGGCCTTCGACGGGCTGCCTTGGCAGCACATGCTGTGGTATGGAAAGGCCAATCCGTGAGGATTCCTGTTAAAATGTGAAAGTTTTGGGGAATGAAGACTGATTAGCTGATCCTTTCTCAAGCATTCCGAAACCACACCCAACTGCCATGCGTCCGCTGCCTCTTTTGATCCTCTCCGCCCTCATGGGCATCACGCTTTCGTACGGGGCTGACCCCGTGACTCTGACCATTGCCGACTTTACAGATGGCAAGGGCAATCCCGCTCCGGCTGGCTGGAAGACCGAAGAGGATGGCACCATCCATCGTGTGGAAAAGGCCGGGAACATCATCTCCAAGAAGGAGTACGCCAACTTCGAGGTCGAGTGGGACTGGAAGCTGGCAGAAGGGGGCAACAGCGGCATCAAATACTGGGTGAACGAGTTCCCCAAAGGCGGCTGGCTGGGCGTGGAGTACCAGATGATCGACGACGCCAAGCATGCTGACGCAACCAAGGGGGCTGGAACCCACAGCACGGCGTCCTTCTACGACATCAAAGCTCCCGCGGCAGACAAGGCTGTGAAGCCTGCGGGCGAGTGGAACCACAGCAAAGTGGTGAGCAAGGACGGCAAGATCCAGCACTGGCTGAACGGCAAGCTCGCTGGCGAAATCGACAGCAAGTCTGAAGAATGGAAGGCGGGCATCGCCAAGAGCAAATTCAAAGCGGTGGAAGGCTTCGCCCCGGGCAAAGGCCGCTTTATGCTGACCGACCACGGCGACGAGGTCTGGTGGAAGAACATCAAGGTCACGGAGCTCTAGCCGCCTGCGGCGGAGACACAAGACGCAAGACCTGAGAGTGGGTCTTGCGTTTGTGTTTTGCGGGAAGGCCGACTTGGTGGCGGCTGGTTTCGCTGGCGTTCCGGTCTTGAGTCTTGAGTCTTCCAGTCTTGTATCTTCTTAGCATACCCCACTGACCAGACACACAATGTCGTCTGGTGTGGTCACGATCTCTGCGGCACCGCTGGCACGGAGTTCTGCTTCACCGCGGAAGCCCCATTTGACGCCGACGGCGAGCATGCCGGCATTCACTGCCAGCTGCATGTCGATGTCCGAGTCGCCCACGTAGGCGCAGTCGGAGGGTTCCACGCCAAGGGCCTGACAGATCTCGAAGGCACCGGCGGGGTCAGGTTTCTTGGGCACATCTGACCTGGCGCCGAGCACGATTTCGAAAGGGGTGTCAGGAAAGAAGTGTTTGCAGCAGAGCAGCGTGAAGGCGTGAGGCTTGTTGGAAAGAACCGCGAGCTTCATGCCGCGCTCGTGCAGGCCCTGGAGTGCTTCCTCGATGCCGACGTAGGGGCGGGTCTCGTTTTTCCACGTCTCGTGATAGTGCTTCTGGTATTCGTTGACCCGGGCATCAATGTCCTCAGTGGCAAGAGTTTCGGGTGGAAGCGCGCGTTCGACGAGCGCCCGGACGCCATCTCCCACGTATTTAGGGAAGACACCCAAGGGTTGGCGGGGATAACCCCGGGCCTGCAGCATGCGGTTGATGGCTTCAGCCAAGTCTGCCAGGGAGTCGATGAGCGTACCGTCGAGGTCGAAGATGAAAGCTTTCATGAAATGCGAATTCACTCACCAAGCGCAGCCCGGGCAAATTGCCAACCGAAAAGGCTGGTGGGGGAGTGATGGGAGTGACAAGGTTGGCACGACTCTCGCTCAAAAGCTTCGCATCTCTTGATAAAACCGTTGCAAAAGTCTCCTGTTACAAGCATCAATTAATGTACTCACGATGGCTGCGCCTTTTCCAGATGTCCATTCTGCCAGTCCGGTGAAGGCCGAGACGGGCAGCAGTGTGCCTGCGGCCGAGGTGAAGACAGTGCCGCCGGTAATCTATCGGCCCAATGTGGCGGCCATCATCCTCAACATGGACAACTCCATGCTCGTGGCCCAGCGTTCGGGTCTGCGGAGTGCCTGGCAGTTCCCGCAAGGCGGTGTGGACCCAGGCGAGGGTCTGGAGGAAGCACTCTTCCGCGAAGTGGAGGAAGAGGTGGGAATCCGTCCGGAGGACATCCAGCTCTTGGATCGCAAAGGAGGCTATCGCTACGATTTTCCCAAGGGGCGTCTCAAATACGGGATCTACGGAGGGCAGGAGCAGGTGTACTATCTGTGCCGGTTCCTCGGTAAAGACCGGGACATCAATCTCGATACTGAACATCGCGAGTTTGACCGCTGGCGATGGATTAAGCCGGAGAAGTTCGACATGGAGTGGGTGCCGCGCTTCAAGCGTGACGTCTATCTGCGTGTGTTTCGAGACTTCTTTGGAATGGAAAAATAGCCCCCTCGATCGCAACCTTAAGGACCGGACCTCCGGACCCAGATTCAGGAGCAGGCGTTGGACTTGAACAAGAGCATACTTCGGACCTGGGGCACCCTGGCGGGTGTTTGGGAACAGGTGAAGTCATTTGCCCTGGATCATCCCCTGGATCCGTTTCCTCTGCGTCATACCCTGCGTGGGTACAACACAGTCAAAGCCAAGGCTGACCTCAAAGCAGGGGTGACAGTGGCGCTTCTGGATCTGCCCCAGGGGATGGCCTATGCCGTGATCGCAGGATTGCCTCTGTGGTATGGAGCCACCTGCTCTGCGGTGGCCGCTCTGGTAGGGCCGCTGCTGGCCAGCTCCCGGCATACCATTCTGGGGCCGACGAATGCCACGGCATTTATCACGTTTTCGTTCTTCGCATCACACCCGAACATCAATCAACTCGCGTTGATGCCGATGCTGGTGTTCCTGGTGGGGGCGCTGCTGTTGCTCGGGGGCTACTTCCGGGTGGCTGATCTGGCGCAGTACATCAGCCGGACGGTGATCGTCGCCTATGTGACGGGGGCGGCGGTGCTGATCATGGTCAACCAGCTTCCAGCCCTCCTGGGAGTGACGATCCCCAAAGGGGGCGCGTCGCGAACGTTGTTCGGTACTCTGGGGGCTCTGTGGGACCGGTTGGGGGAGGTGCAGTGGACCTCCATGGCCCTGACGGGGGCGACGCTTGCGCTGTTCGTCTTGTTAAAGCGATGGCGTCCTCAACTGCCGACCTTCGTCATCGTGCTGGTAGCGATGTCTGGGCTGGCGGTGTGGATGAAATCGGCCGGCTTCCATGTGGTGACCTATGCGGATGCCAAGTTCACCATCTATGATCTGCTGCCTCCGTTCCCGGACTTCCTTTCGAAAGATGTGGCCATTCAGTTCAGCCAGCTGTTTGGTCTGGCTGTGGCCATTGCCTTTGTGGCGACGCTGGAGCAGAGCGCAATGTCGAAGACGATCGCGTCCCGTGGAAACTACCGCGTGGATGCCAACCAGGACATGCTTTCGCTCGGGACTGCAAACCTGGCATGTGCCTACCTGAGCGGGATGCCTGCGAGCGGGTCCCTCACGCGATCGGCGCTGAACTTCGAGAGTGGGGCGAGAACGCCACTTTCGAGCATGATCAATGGCTCGATCTGTCTGGTAGGTGCCCTCACGATTGGCCCCCTGGTTGCGTATATACCGCGGGCGGTGCTGGCCACTCTGGTGATCTGTATCGCTGTGTCTCTCATTCATCGACGGCAGATCCGCATCTCCCTGCGGGCCACGAAGTCAGACGCATTTGTCTTTGTCGTCACCCTGGCGTCCACGCTGCTGGTGCCCTTGCACGTGGCCATCTTCACAGGTGTGGGCATTTCGATCATGCTGTACCTGCGAAAGGCCAGCCAGCCTTCGCTCGTGGAGTATGAGTTCAACAAGGAAGGGAACCTCGCCGAGGCCCAAGGGAAGGAGCGGCAGAACCCTTCCATCTCCATTGTGCACGTGGAGGGGGATCTCTTCTTTGGCGCGGCAGAGCTGTTCCGGACGCAGATCCAGAGAACCTGCTCTGATCCCAACCTCAAGATCATCATCCTACGCCTGAAGAATGCCCGGCATCTGGATGCCACCAGTGTGATGGCGCTCGAGGAGTTGATCCGGATCATGAAACAGGCGGACAGGCACCTGATCATCAGCGGCGCGATGCGGGATGTGGTCAGGGTACTGAAGAACAGTGGCCTGATCGAGGTCCTGGGCCGGGAGAATCTCTTTATGGGAAATGCTTCTAATCCCAATCTCTCCACGAGAGATGCTTTGAAGCGGGCGCAGGAAATCCTTGGCTTTCGGGAGGCCGATGTGCACATTTACTATGATCCACGGCACAGTCGCAAGGGCGAGGGCGGCGGTTCTGCGGGTGCCCCTGCTGGCTAGTCACAATTTTGTTGCGGCTGTCGCTGATCGGGTGAGGATGAATTTCCCATAGAATGAAAAGATTCCGACAGTATCTGCCGCTCCCTTTGCACATCAGCCTGCCGCTGAGTGTGCTGGTATGCTGCATGGTGTTCATCGGGGTGAACACGCTGGTGCTGTTGCATCTGGGGGACAATAAGGAGCTCCGTGATCAGGCCCTGCTGGGGGGAAAGCAGGTGGCCCGACTGGCCAAGGTGGCAAGCCGGGCCTCACTTGAGAAAAAGGACCAGCTGAATTCCCACCTGGAGATTCTAGCGAGCTATAGCCGGGTGAAGTGGGCGGGCGTCTGCGATGAGCGAGGGGTGCTGGTAGCTTGCACCGACGTGTCCATGGTGGGCAAGACGGTCACCGATGCAGAAGGACCCGCTGCCGGGGCCGTGGTGATCAAGACGCTGAACACGGGCTCGCCCCACAAGGACCGCGTTTCCTCCGTCGGTCTGGTCATGGCCTACCCGGTCTCGGCTCAAGCACCCTCGGCCAAGCAGATGCGTGTGGCGGTGCTGGAGCGGGACATGCGGGACGTGCTGGCGGGCCAGCGGGAGAATACCATCTGGGAGGCGGGGGCCTCTGCGGCGGTGTTGTTGGTGCTGTGTGCGTTGTTTTGGTGGTGGTTGCGGAATTTCCTGCGCAAGCGCATGGACCGGGTGCTGGACCTGATCCGGAATCGTCAGGACAGCCTGACGCCCGTCAGCGTGCTGCCTGGGGCCGACGAATTCTCCCGTCTGTCGGCGGCATTGCAGGAGCAGGAGGCGCTCTTCCGTCAGATCGTGGACAACATCAACGAGGTGGTGTGGGTGCTGGATGGCAACCGTCAGGTCATCTACGTGAGTCCGGCCTATGAGCGGGTCTGGGGGCGTGATCGGGACGGCACGGTGAAGGGGAACCCGCTTTGGAATCAATACATCCCTCAGGAGCACCTGCAGAAGCTGAAGGTGTTGTTCGAGACGCTCTACAGCGAGGGCAAAGCGGTTCACTTCGAATACCCGATCATTCGGAAAGGCGGAGAGCGTGGTTGGATCGAGGCCAGCGCCTTCCCGGTGATGGCTCCAGGCGGGGGCATCCACCGTGTGGTGGGCATCAGTCGTGATGTCACCGATCGCAAGGTGCTGGAAGAGCAGTTCCTCAACATCAGCGAACAGGAGCGCCGGCGTCTGGGACATGACCTGCATGATGACGCCTGTCAGCGTCTGGCGTCGCTGAAAATGCGGTGTGAGGTGCTGGTGGCCTCCCTGCGCAATGAACACTCGACCAGCCTGCCACTGGCGCAGGAGTTGAAGACGCAGCTCACCGGCACCTCTGCGCTGTTGCGTGACATTGCCCGTGGTCTTTCTCCGGTGGAGATGGATGGGGAGGGATTGATGCTGGCGCTGCGCAAGCTGGCTGATCTAGCGGAGACGATTTATGAAGTGCCGTGCTTCTTTGAGTGTGAGCACACGGTGCTGGTCAGCAACACAGACGCTGCGAATCACATCTACCGCATTGCCCAGGAGTTCATCAACAACGCGGCACGGCATGGTCATCCCACCCGGATCGACATGACGCTGGAGACTGACTGGGAGTCCGTGAGCCTGACCGTCACGAATGACGGGGTGCCCTTTAAGGAGCCGGAAAATGCGCCAGGAATGGGGCTGAAGATCATCCGCTATCGGGCAAACGCCATCGGTGCGTTCGTCAGCATCCGGCCTCGCAATCATTCTGAAGGCGGGACAATTGCGGAGTGCATTGTGTCGCAAAACGTGTGCAATCCGGATGACGGGAGAGTCGCCGAGGCGATGCGGGCTGCTGCCTCCCGGGATGTCGCGCTGTAGGAGGTGGCGGAACGGGCTTGTCAATGCCCGGGGGTGTTTTTAAGGGAATTATAGTTGTTTTCAAACCTGGGTTCCTTCCTAGGTTCGCGACCCCATGTCGATCAAGATCCGTTTCAACACCGCCGTCGCCACCGGGCTCGTGCTTGCCAAAGTAGGCAACCCCCAGCGCGACGAGCCCTTGCAGACGTCGAAGGAAGTTTTCCCTATTGAAGAAGGCGACCAAATCACGCTCACAGGCATCTTTCTCAAGCCGTTCAAGAACCTCATTCCGCATCGTTTTACGCATCACTCTTCGCTGGATCAGCATGAGATGAACACGATCGCGAAAGCGATCTTCACTGCGGGCGAAGGCCTGCTGGAGAAGGGCTGCGACATCGCCAAGCGGCTGTATTCCAAGTCCTACCACCCCAACATCAAAGAAGGGGATCTCTGCATCTCCTTGATCAAGGACATTGAGATCGAAGGCAGCAAGGTGCAGGGGCTCTGCATCCTGAAGTCTGAGAGCGTGCAACCTTTCCTGAGCATCTCCACGCGAGATGGCGACCTCAAGCTCACGACCGAGCACGGGATCAACCCGGAGAAAATCGACAAAGGCTGCTTAATCGTCGATTTCTCACCTGAGCAGGGATACTACGTGCTGACCTTTGACCGCACGGGGACGGATTCCCGCTTCTGGGTGCGTGATTTCCTGGGCCTTCAGGCTGTGACGGACGCCGCCTTCCTGACCAAGTCCTATGCCGACATGGCCGTGGCCTTCCTGAAGCAGGAAGTGCCCCAGGAGAGCGACGCCCCCGAGGCCAAGACGACGGCTGCGCATGACGCCATCAGCTTCTTTGAAACGCGTGAAACCTTTGACCTGAAGGAGTTCGAGGAAGAAGTCCTGAAGACTCCGGACGTGGTGGCGAAGTTCGCCGAGCACCGTGCCAAGGTGGAGGAGGAGCAGGGCCAGCCGCTGGAGAAGTCCTTTGCCATCGCGAAGAAGCAGGTCTCCAAGGCGAAGAAGAAAATCGGCGGCGTGCTCAAGCTGGATGCCGGGATCGAGGTTCACCTCAAGCCCGCGTTTGGGGCCAAGGAGAACAACCCTTTGCTAGAGCGCGGCTTCGATGAAGACAAAGGGATGAAGTTCATCAAGGTGTACTTCCACAAGGAAGAAGAGGGCTGATGCAGCCCGGAATTTGATGAAGAAAGGTCCAGGCGCTGGATGTCAGCGCCTGGAAGAGGAGGGAGGTTCGGGAAACTCAAAGGGAACCCATCTTCCCCGCACGGACATCAGCGAATGCCTGCCGGATCTCCTGCTCGCTGTTCATGACAAAAGGACCGTTGCCTACGATGGGTTCGCGGAGAGGTTCGCCGCTCATGACCAGGAGCCTCGTTTCTTTGGTGGCGGAGAATTGAATGTCCTCGCCCTCGCGGGTGAAGATTGCCAGCGCCCCTACTCCGGCTTTCTCGCCAGATGTGAAGGCTAGCTCACCGGACAGGATCACCAAGGCTGCGGTGTGCCCGTCTGCAAGCACAAGTGACGGGCTGGCACCCGCATTGATTTTCAGGTCCCAGAGATTGATGGGGGTAAAGGTTTTTGCCGGGCCGAATGCACCGGAAAAGGTGCCAGAGATGACCCTGATCTCACCGGCTCCATTGGGGAGTTGCACCACAGGGATGTCCTGCCTGAGCAAGGTCTGATAGCGGGGATGTGCGTCCTTGTCGCGGGCAGGCAGGTTCACCCATAGCTGTGCCATCTCGAACACGCCTCCCGTGCGGGTGAACTCGGCAGAGTGAAACTCCTCATGGAGCAGGCCGCTCGCGGCCGTCATCCATTGGACGTCGCCAGGGCCGATTTTGCCTCCGCCGCCGCTGGAATCCCGGTGTTCGATTTCACCCTGATAGCTGATGGTCACTGTCTCGAACCCACGATGGGGGTGGGCACCCACGCCGCGCTTTTCCGTGCCCGGAGGAAAGAGGTATGGCGCGGCATAGTCGAGCAAAAGGAAGGGATCAAGCTCTTCACCCAAGGTGTCATAGGAGAACACGGAGCGCACGGGGAAGCCGTTGCCCACCCAGTGGGTGCCGGAGCTTTGCAAGATGGATTTGAGTTGTTTCATGGAGATATCTTCGCCTCCAATTGAGTGAGGGAAAATGCTTCGCTGATCCGCTGAGCATGCTCAAACATGATGCTTGCGCTACCTCATGTGCTCGCCCGGGCGAAAACTGGGGAGACCCCACGACTCGCGTCAGAACTGTCGTGGGACCTCCATGGCCAGCAGGTCTTTGGCTACTTGTTGCGAGATGCTGCGGCGCTATAGCTGGTCATGAGACAACGATAGGAGGGCAGGTGATTGGAGAAGAGCGTGCCCAGACCTTCAATGTCATTGCGCCAGTCGCGGTGCAACTCGCACGCCACCCCGAACCAGGACATCAATTGCGCGCCTGCTGCCTCCATGCGCGACCACGCCGCATTCCGGGTGGTGAGGTTGAATGTGCCCGACGCATCGGTGACGACAAACACTTCATAACCCTCCTCAAGCGCGGAGAGGGCGGGGAAGGCGACGCAGACTTCTGTGACAATGCCAGCAATCAGCAGTTGCTTCTTCCCGGTTGCCTTGACGGCTTTGACGAAGTCCTCGTTGTCCCAGGCGTTGATGTTGCCGGGACGGGCAACATAGGGGGCATCGGGAAACAACGCCTTCAGTTCCGGCACAAGGGGGCCGTTGGGGCCATCTTCAAAGCTGGTCGTCAGGATGGTGGGCAGCTTGAAGTATTTGGCGAGGTCTGCCAGGGCGAGAACGTTGTTCTTGAAGTCGTCGGGAGAGAAGTCCTGCACGAGATTGGTCAGTCCGGACTGGTGGTCGACCAGCAGGACTGCGGTGTCGTTCTTGTCGAGGCGGTTGTATTTGAAAGTGCTCATGATGGTGGTGTTTGTGGTATTGGTTCTGTGATGATCTAACGGGACCGGTGCAGCTGCCGGATGGTGAAGGATCGCGTCGTCCTGGAGGATGATGGCAGCCTCTCAAAGTCTAGATTTTTGAATCGATAAAAGACAATACTTCCTGCTTCCGCTGAGCATGCCGAATGGTTATGCTGAGTCAGAAATGGAACTTCGTCACTTGAGGTACTTTGTTGAAGTTGCCCGGCAACAGAGCGTCACGAAGGCAGCCGCATTGCTGCATGTCTCGCAGCCAGCCCTGAGTCGGCAGATCCGGGATCTGGAGGAGGAACTTGGGGTGGGGCTCTTTGAGCATCACGCCCGATCCGTCAGGCTGACTTCGGCTGGGCAGGTCTTTCTTGAAGAGGCGCAGATCGCGCTGGATCGGGTGCAGGCGGCGGTAGATGCGGTGAAGGAATTTGCCGGAAATAGCACGGGCGAGCTTCACGTTGGTTACGCTCCTTCGCTCTCGATGGACATTCTGCCTGAGGCTCTGCGTCGGTTCCAAAGGAAGTTTCCCAACGTCAAACTGCAGCTCCAAGACCTGACGACCGAGGAAATGATCGCCAGGTTGCGTGAGGGCAGTTTGCATGCGGCGTTGTTGGTGAGACCGGCCGCGGGTTCCTTGGTTGGCGGTCTGGAGTATCGCGAAATACTGCGTCACCAACCCTGCGTGGCGATGGCAGTGACTCACGATCTGGCCGGTTCGGATGCCATCTCGGCAGGGGCGCTCGCGGGGCAGCGTCTGCTGGCGTACAACCGTGAGCATTATCCGGAGTATCATTCCTGGATTGAGACCGTCATAAGAGGGGTGAAACCCCGCCCTCGAGTCGTCGGAGAATACGACAGTTCGTCGAGCCTGGTGGCGGCCATTGTCTCGGGGTGTGGAGTGGCTTTGGTCCATGATGGATTCAATGCGATTTCCGGGTTTCGGCTTTGCCTGCGGAAGGTTGAGGACGCATCCCAAGACTTCTCCTTCGGTGTGGCATGGCGGCGAGATGAGCCCTCTCCTTTCACCCGTCGGTTCGTGGAGGCTACTACGACCAAGTCTACCTTTCCTGAAGACAGTCAAGTTCTCCAAGCGAAGGCGTAGCATCACCTTGAGTTTCGACGTCAGCCTTTGTGTCAGGGGGGATTCAGTGGTTGAAGTCGCACAGGAAGAAACAACCTGTACCAGGCCGCGATCTGCTGACGAAGGCGGTGACTGGCTGCAATCAAAACGACGAAGCAAGCCAGTGCCGCTGCCGTTATCTTGACAGGAGTGGACCAGTGTGAGGGTGCAATCGGCTCAGGGGCGGACTGCGCTGATGCCAGTGCTGGATTGGGTGCCACCTGGATGACATGAGCAGGAAGCTCAATGGTGCGCAGTGCGGAGGCATCCAGGTCCCACCAGGAGAACTTGGCTCCAGGGAGGGTGTATTGCCCGGGCTGCTGCAGCATGTAAGTGAGAGTATCGACGCGCTTGCCGAGAAGGTCGCCACGTTCGCTGTGGTCCATCACCTCTGGTTCCTTGGGGTAGATGGCGATGCCCTCAATCTTGTCCGAAGGAAAGGGCGGGAACATCATGCCGGGCATGTCCCGGGCTGTATAGGTGATGGTTCGGGTGAAGGCATCTCCGGCCTTGGCAGGCTTGGCGCCGGGGGCTGGTTTCCATTCTTCGACGACGGTGAGCTCCCTTGCACTGATGATCTGTGCTATGCCTTCGGTGCCCGGCGGTTGAGTGGTCTGAAACTTGACTTCAGGAGTATGAAGACTGGCAGGCACGCTGTCCTTATCGAGTGGAGCTCGCTTGTATTGAAAGCGAACGGTGAGGGGAGGGACCACATGGTCGCCTGCTTGAGGAGCGAGCACCGACAGTTCATGACGCTGCACGGTGTAAGCGACATCATCCAGCGTCTCCGTGCTGACGACGGGGCTTCCCAGAGGGGGCATGATCAACAGACCCTGTGGGTCCTGAATGTCAAAAGTGGCCGCACTGGCGAAGTAGCCCGGGGCTAGAAGTTCCACCACGAGGGTGAGCTTCTGGCCCGCATAGAAGGGAGCCTTTGAGGAAAGCGCAGATCGCACCTTGGGCTCCTGGGCCATCAAGGGGGAGGCCGCCTGGCTGTACCAGAGCACGCCAGCCAGGGTGAGAAGGCAGATCAGAGTTCTCATGGAATGGGTGGCTCGATGGATCAACGCCTGCGCATGCCGCCGCCGTGCGCCCGACCTCCGCTGAATGACCTTGAACTGAAGGATGCCGAACTCGATCGATGCATGGTGGCACCGGAGATCTGGCGCTGTGGCGGCTGATAAGAACGCTCCTGATGCGCATGAAAGTCACTCCGCTGCCGGTTGAAGGACTCGCGATCCAGATGGCTCATGACTTCGCTTGACGGCTGAGTGTTGGCGCGTCTGGGAGGAGGGACGTTGTCCGGACGTCTGATCTCCTCGTGCCCTTCCCGGGAGATGCGTTGCCCGCTGCCACCTTCTCCCAAGCGGTTGGCCTGAGGATGGATCTGATCAGGGTGGTGGTCCTGATACCGGCTCCGGGCATCGTGAAGTTGGTCCTTCTTGTCGACCGAGTTCCAATCGCCGTGGTCGAACTTGGCCCAGTTGCCGTGGTCATCGCGCCGATACACGTTGCCGTCCCGGCCTGCGTAGAAATTGCCATCGTGGACGGCGGCCCCACCGCTGTGGTCAT
This sequence comes from Verrucomicrobium sp. BvORR106, assembly GCF_000739655.1. Classification (GTDB taxonomy): domain Bacteria; phylum Verrucomicrobiota; class Verrucomicrobiia; order Verrucomicrobiales; family Verrucomicrobiaceae; genus Verrucomicrobium. The sequence continues at coordinate 81,614 of NZ_BATR01000118.1, forward strand.
CTCCGCGCCATACTCGACCACCGCCCTCAGAGCCGCGCCAGCGGGCGGCCCCGCCTTCATTGGTGACCACATGACCCGCCCGTACCCAGTCATCGCCCCGGCGCACGGCGCTGGTACCCCACTGGGCAAAACCGTTGTTTCCTTGGTGCGTGGCCCATCCAGTGTTGGTGCGGGGATTGTAACCTGCGGCCCAGGTGCGAGCCCCATAGGGTCCTTCCACACGCGCGGCGCGGCCGTAGTTGCCGGTCACCGGGTTGTACCAGGCGGCACGGCCAGCGGAGGCATAGGGGCCATAGGCACGACTGCCGATGGCATAGCCGCCTGTCCAAGGATTGTAGGCGGCGGCCACCCCGTAGGTGGCTGGCCAGGGTCGAAAGATCGGCACTGGGCCGCCCCAAGCCACGTACGGCGGATAGTACCAACCGGAACCCCACACGAGGGCGGCCGTGGTGGCCACGCCTGCGACAAAGGCTCCAAAGTAGCCTTCTGTGTAGCGGCAGACCACCACATCTGCGGAGGGACCGGACTCCACGTGGACGTACGTCACTCGATGTACGGGATAGGCCGGGGGAATGGTGTAGATGACCGCAGGCACATCCAGACAGATGGACCATGGGCCTACAGGAGCCGTGGAAACAAACCAGACAGCATCCTGGCAGAGGTAATAACGTCCGCCTTCAAAAATGACGTCAGAGCCGGTGTTGACCGCATAGGTCATGGAGGTGCCTTCCACGCCTTCGAACTTTGGCTCGCCATCGTAGGTGACTTTGGCCTTGGTCTCAGCTTCTTTGCGATTGACCACCGCCTCCTGGGGCACCTGGGCCAGCAGCACGGCGTCAGCGGCCTCTGGCGTACCCGGAACGGATGCCAGGACATCCGCGCACTCACTGTCGGGTGGGATGTTCTTGAAATCTTCTGGCAGATTGCCGCTGGCAAAGGTCCAGGGGCCCTCCCACTTCTCAGACGTGAACCAACGTCCGCTCACCAGGAAGTAGAGCTTCCGGTCGCGGGCGTCCTCCAGCACCCAGCTTTCCGTGTTCTTGGCCCAGAGGAGGTGTGTGTCCTCCACCTCCTGCCATACCGGGCTGCCTTCGAAGACGATCAACTCCGCGGGTTCTTCAGAGTAAAAGATCTTGGGCACCGTCATCCCACGCTCCACTTTGGGAGGGATGGCTTTTTTCACGTGGTCCCACTGGTTTCCTTTGGGCAAGGTGGAGAAGTCCTTCGGCAAGGTGCTGGTCAGGGTCCACTCACCCGCGAGTTCTTTGGCGCTGAGCCAAGTCTTGTCGCTGAGCAGGTAGTAGGTCCCCGAGGCGGGATCATGCAGAAGGTCCCAGTTGGTATTGACGACGAACTCCAGCTTGGTCCCGGCAATGGGGGCCAGGACAGGCTTGCCTTGCACGATGAGGAGGATGGCAGCCTGATTGCTGACGAAGATGCGGGGCGGATCCATTTTCAGATCCAGTGGCTTGGTTGTTTCCTTGGTGTGCTCTGCACCGGCTGCGAGACGGTCCAGGGAGACGGCCATGGACTTGCCTGGAAAGGTCTGCTTCAGCAGGGTCTCCATGGGGCCGACCTCTGCCTCCGGCAGTGAGGGGAAGCGCGCCGCAGTGATCTTCAGATCGCTGATCAAGACGGTACGGGAGGCGATGTCTGCTGTGGTGTGGCCGGCCACTTCCATGACGCCGATGGCTGGTTTGCCATCCTTGGTGGTCAGGACGAACGCGGCCCGGGCTTTAAGTTCCTTATAGTCGGTCCACGCGTCGATCTGGGGCTGATACACCGTCAGCTTCACGCCATCTTTGGTGGCTTCTCGAGGCCAGCCGGGATCGGTAGGGGTGGCACTGGTGGATTTGGCGGGGACAGGGGCTGCGAACAGCATGGCTGGGGTCAGTGCGCCAAACAGCAGTGGTAGCACAATGAACGCTTTCATACGCTTCGGAGTTTTGGGGTAATGGGGGCACGGCACGGAACGGCATTCACTCTTGGGGTGACTCATTGTCTTTGCCGGACCGTGCTGCTTGGGAGGCAAACTTGGCTTTGAGAAAATCTGCCGGGGTGGTCTGGACGCGTCGCAGCCAGGAAGCGCGGAGTTCTTCGTCAGACATCTTCTGGGCCCCCAGCTCCATGGGCTGGCCCTTCTTGTCTTCGCCCTTTTGATCAAAGACGATCTCGTCCGGTTTGTAGGCTCCGGCCTCCTCCTTGTCGCGGTCCTTGCCGGAAGCCTCAAGGCGTTGTTTCCTTGCCTCGGCGAGGGCTTTATTCTCTTCGGCTTCGCTCCATCCGGGCTTGAGAGCCAGGGCGCGGTCATAGCTCGCCATGGCAGCATCGTACTTCCCGTGCATGAGCCAGGCATTGCCCTGGTTGTAGGCTCCATCAGCCCCTGGTACCCGCGCAAAGGTCTTGGCAGCCGTCTCAAAGTCGCCGTTGCGATACTGGGCGGTGGCGATCCACCATGGGTTTGAGAAGGCTTTGGCGGCCTCGCCATACTTTCCCTGACGATAGAGCCGCGCACCTTTCTGATCGGCGGTGAGCCAGTAGTGAGGTTGCCGGATTGACTGGACGGCCAAGATGAGCGCAACCGCGCCCAAGCCCGCCCAAGCTGCGTGCCGCAAGGTCCAGAGGTGTGAAGGTAAGTGCATCAGCGGGCAGCAGTGGGGACCATCCAGCCCCGACGGAAGAAGGGCAGCATGAGCAGGGCGAGCAGGGGGACTAGGTAATAACCTCCGTCCCGCCAGCGGTTGGAGGACTCATGTGAGCCAACGTCTGAGAACTTGGCCAGCCTGGCCAGGGACTGTACATCGGCGTCATCGGCTGCCAGGGGGGTGAACGTGGCCCGCACTGGCTGGGCGCTGGTCTTCAGGGTTTCCAGCTCCGTGCCCGGCAGCAAGGGGGGCAGGATGCGAACTTCATAGTCCGACTGTTCACGCCACTGAGCGAGGGGTTTGGCCTGATCCGGCGCAATGGTGTCTGCGAGCCACAGGATGGACCCGGTGGCTGCGTCGGCCAGGGTGCGCTCGGCGAGCTGCAGGGCCTCGGCGGCGGCATCGCCTTCTTTGGGCATGATCTTGGGATGGAGCGCTCCGGCGAAGGTATTGATGATTCCTGAATCGGTGGTCAGGGGCATCACCACGTGAGCGCTGCCTGCGTAGGCGATAAGGCTCGTCTTGGCACCGGGGCGCAGTCGCAGCAGGTCTTGAATCTTTTCCGTGGCCCGGGCCAACCGGGAGGGAAGGACGTCCTCGGTTTCCATGGAGGGAGACACCTGGACGACGATGGCGAGGGCGGCCGTATCGTTGGCAAAGGGAGTGGGTTCGCGGCGCCAACTCGGTCCCGCGATTACAAATGCCCCTATCAGCCAGCCGATGGCAATGAGATCCAGGGGAGTGAACTTGGCCCGATGCTCCTTGCCACTCAGGAGGTGAGGCAGCAGGTGGGGGGCGATGATGCCCCGCCAGGGCTGAGCCGGATCGGTATGCCGCCGTACGAGCCACCAAATGAGCACCGCTGGGATGAGAGTCAGCAGCCAGAGCGGCCGGAGGAAATGGAAGTCTTCGATCATCCGGCTGCCTCCAGCGTTGAGGTTCCCACAGGCGAGCTCTGGCGAGTCTGTTTGCGCCCTCCGTGCAGGGCGAGTTGGAGGAGTTGTTGCGTGATTGAGAGGACGAAGAGCAGTGCCAGCGGCCACCAGTACACATCCCTCCGGGGGCGGTGGGTGATGGTCTGGGCCTTGCGGGTTTCCAGCTTGTCTAGTTGCTGGTACACTTGTTCCAGTTGCTTGCGATCAGTGGCATGCGAGAAGAGCCCTCCCGTGGTGGTGGCTACTCCTTGGAGCGTGGCGACGTCCAGGGCATCTTCTCCAGCAGCCTTGGGATCGCCCACGGCTACGGTGTGTATGACGATGCCCTTGTCCCTGGCGATCGCGGCGGCCTTGGCCGGTGGCACCTGACTGGCCGTGTCATTCCCATCTGTCAGGGCGATGAGGACGCGCTCCTTCACAGTACTACGCTCGAAGACATTGATGGCGAGTCCCAGGGCATCGCCGAAGGCGGTCTGCGGGCCGGCCATCTTGGTCTGGGCTTCGTCGAGAAGCTGGCGACAGACATGGAGATCCTCCGTAAACGGCGCCTGCACAAATGGCGCTGACCCAAAGAGAATGAGCCCCACGCGATCTCCTTTGCGTCGGGTGAGAAAGTCGTCCAGCACCTCCTTCACTGCGGTGAGACGATCCACCATCTCGCCCTTTGCGTTCTTGAAGTCCTTGGTCTCCATCGAGCCCGAGAGATCCACCGCGAGCAGGAGGTCGCGGACGGCCACTTCCTTCTGGATGGGTGGTTCGATAATTTGCGGGCGGGCCAGAGCGAGGACGATCAAGGCCCAGCCGAGCAGGAGGGATGTCTTGCGCAGCAGCCGCCCCTGCAGGACCAAGGCACCCTGATGGGGACGCTGGCCTGAGTGTTCTACAAGCCGGTCGAGGAACGGCACCGTCAAGGCCTGCCGGGACTCCCGGTGAGGGGGCAGCAACCAACCCACCAAGAAGGGGAGCGGCAGCAGACAGAGCAGCCAAGGATGGGCGAGGACGGGCATTACGATGATCCTCCCGGTGGAGTGGGCACTCGATGGTGGGCCAGCCAGTCTCGCGCGGCCGTGGTGAGCTGCAGGACTTGGGTGTCATCGAGCTGGGCGCTGGTTCGAGGATCATACGCCACCGTCTCCAGGGTGGCTATTTCCGAGGGCACGCTGCCTGGTGTGCGGCTGGTACGATTGAGAAACGCCAGCCAGGAAGTGCCGGTGAGGGATGCGGTCTGCTCACGGGGAAAGGCCGTGACTGCGGTACGCTTCAAGAGCTCACTCAGGGCCACGAGCGCCGCGGTTCGTGTGGTAGGGTCTTGCAGACGATGTTGTTGGAGCGCTGCCAGATGCAAAGCCTCGCGCCGATAGCGATTGTGCTGCCAGTGGAGCAGGGCCTTGACCAGACCAATCAATGCCAGCACGAGGAGCAGGCCCAGCACCCAGTACCAACCCGGTGCTGGCGGCCACCAGGGCACCGCCGGTGGTTGTACCAGATCATGCAGGCGGTCAAGACTGGTGGGATCTGTCTTCACGGCTTGGGCTGTCTCTGGCCGAGTTGATGGCGAAGCTGAGCGGCCACTCCCTCCGCAGTGGTGAGCGGGAGGACCGGAGTCTCCCGGTGGAGAAGGAATTTGCGCCCGGCCGCTCGATGTTCAGCAAAGGTCTCCTGATAACGTCTGCGCAGCGACTTGTTGCTGGTGTTGACTTCCATCTGCCCGCTCTTGTCGGCGAAGATCAGGGGACCGGCATCGGGCAGTTCACACTCCAGGGGATCGTGAACAAACACGAAGAGCACGTCATTGTGCTGAGAGATGCGAGTCAGGAGACGCCGCGACTCTTCATCACTCCCCGAGGCATCACTGATGATGCAGATCAGACAGTCGTGCCGGGCCAGATTGACACAACGACGGAGAACCTCGTTGAACATGCCCGGATTCATGCCGGCATTGGCGGCGACGTTGAGGGCATGGTTCTTCTCAAGAACGGCATTGAGGATCCTCATGACGCCAGAGCGGCTCCGGTGCGGACGTATTTCCTCGATGCCATGGTCATCAAACACCAGCGCCCCCACGCGGTCCTTCTGGGCGACCACCCGCCAGGCTGCGATGGCGGCGGCTTCGGCGGCCGTGACGGACTTCATGTTCTGCACACTGCCAAAGAACATGCTGGAGCGCTGATCCACCAGTAGGAAGACACTGCGTTCCCGCTCCTCCGTATAGACACGGCTATGAGTCTTGCGGGTGCGGATGGTGACTTTCCAGTCGATTTGCCGAATGTCGTCCCCGGGCAGGTAGCGGCGGATTTCCTCGAAGTTGAGGCCGCGGCCGCGCAGGCGGGAGGCATGCCGTCCCGCCAGCAATGAGTGGACGGGTTGCCGGGGCAGGAGGCTAAAGCCGCGGGCCTGATACTGCAACGCCACGAGGGCGGACAGCTCCGCATAGACCCCGGCAGTAGCCGGGGCAGGTGGGGAGGCTGTACGCAAGGTGGGAGGTGGTTCAGGCATGGCGTTGAGACGTAATCAAACGTTGTCGGCTGAGGTGTCTGCCCGGCGCGAGGCGGCGCTGGCCGCACCGTTCTTTTTGGCATTCCACTTCCAGTCGCGGATATCGGGCACGTCGTCACCATGCTCGCAGATGTACACCCGGTGCCGGTGGAGCTGTTCCTGGACGAACTGCAGGATGTAGCCCAGGCGGCTGCCCAGACGGGCGACGCGGCTCAACGCATCTCCCATGAGGGTGAAGCGGTCCAGTTGATTGAGCACGCACATATCAAACGGTGTGGTGGTCGTGCCTTCCTCCTTGTAGCCACGCACATGGAGGTTGCAGTGGTTCGTCCGGCGATAGGTCAGACGGTGAATGAGCCAGGGGTAGCCGTGGAAGGCGAAGATGACGGGCTTGTCCTTCGTGAAGATGGCGTCGAACTCCCGGTCATGCAGCCCATGGGGGTGCTCCTCGACCGGCTGGAGCTTCATGAGGTCCACGACGTTTACCACTCGAACCTTCACATCCGGCGCGTGCTGGCGCATGAGCTCCACTGCCGCCAGGGTCTCCAGGGTGGGCACGTCGCCACAGCAGGCCATGACGACATCGGGCTCGCCTCCCTGATCATTGCTGGCCCAGCTCCAGATGCCCACCCCGGCGGCGCAGTGTTGGGCGGCCTCCTGCATGGTGAGCCACACCGGAGCAGGTTGTTTCCCTGCGACCACCACATTCACATAGTTGCGGCTGCGCAGGCAGTGGTCCGTCACGCTCAACAGGGTGTTGGCATCGGGGGGGAGATACACGCGGATGACCTCTGACTTCTTGTTGATGACGTGGTCGAGGAAGCCCGGATCCTGGTGGCTGAAGCCATTGTGATCCTGCCGCCAGACATGAGAGCTGAGCAGGTAGTTGAGTGAGGCGATGGGGCGACGCCAGGGGATGTGACGGCAGACTTTCAACCACTTCGCATGCTGGTTGAACATGGAGTCAATGATGTGGATGAACGCCTCGTAGCAACTGAAGAATCCGTGGCGTCCGGTGAGCAGATAGCCTTCCAGCCAGCCTTGGCACTGGTGCTCGGAGAGGACCTCCATGATCCGTCCATCGGGGGACAGGTGATCGTCCTCGGGCAGGATCTCGGCAGCGTAGGCGCGTGTGGTCACCTGGAGGGCGTCCTGCCAGCGGTTCGAGTTGTTTTCATCCGGGCTAAAGAGGCGGAAGTTCTGCATCTCCAGATTGAGCTTCATCACATCCCGGAGGAAACGGCCCATCTCGCGGGTGGCCTCGGCGAAGTTCTCTCCCGGCGCCGGGCACTTGATGGCGTAGTCGCGGAAGTCTGGCAGGCGGAGATCGCGTAGCAGGAGACCGCCGTTGGTGTGAGGGTTGTCGCTCATGCGACGCGTGCCAGTTGGGGCGAGGCTGGCGATATCTTCATGGAGATGACCTGTGGCATCAAAGAGTTCCTCGGGGCGGTAGCTCTTCATCCAGCCCTCCAGCACCCGTACATGCTCAGGCTTGTCCATGTCCCCCATGGGCACCTGGTGGGCGCGCCAGTAGCCTTCGCACTTGAGTCCATCGATCTCCTTGGGGCAGGTCCAGCCTTTGGGGGTGCGGAGCACGATCATGGGCCAGGCAGGGCGGCCCTGAAAGCCATGTTTCCGTGCGTTCTTCCAGATGGCCTGAATCTCTGTCGTTGCCTGATCCAGCGTCTCCGCCATCTGCTGGTGGAGGATGGCGGGATCATCCCCCTCTACGAACCACGGGCGGTAGCCCATGCCTTCGAAGAACTTCTGGAGCTCCTCGTGAGGAATGCGGGCGAGGAAACAAGGATTCGCGATCTTGTAGCCGTTCAGGTGGAGGATGGGCAGCACGGCACCATCGCGCACCGGGTTGATGAACTTGTTGCCGTGCCAGCCGGTGGCCAGAGGGCCTGTCTCAGCTTCTCCATCACCCACGATGGTTGGGATGATGAGGTCGGGATTGTCAAAGGCTGCCCCGTAGGCGTGAGAAAGGGAGTAACCGAGCTCGCCCCCTTCATGAATAGAGCCGGGCGTCTCCGGGGCGACGTGGCTGGGAATGCCTCCGGGAAAGGAGAATTGCTTGAAGAGGCGCTGCATGCCCACCTCATCCTCGCTGATCTCAGGATAGACTTCGCTGTACGTTCCTTCGAGGTACGTATTGGCCACAATGCCGGGGCCTCCATGCCCAGGGCCCGTGATGAGCAGCATGTTCAGGTCCTGCTCTTTGATGATCCGGTTGAGATGAACGTAGATGAAGTTCAATCCCGGCGTAGTGCCCCAGTGGCCGAGCAGGCGCGGCTTGATGTGCTCACGCTTGAGCCGCTTCGTCAGCAGGGGATTGTCCCGAAGATAGATCTGGCCGACTGAGAGATAGTTGGCCGCACGCCACCAGGCATCCATTCGTGCGAGCTGGTCATCAGAGAGCGGTCCTTTTTCCGTGCGATGCGTCGGCTTCTGCCCCTGGGTGTTTTGTTTGGCAGTCGCTGCTGAGCTGGTTTTGCCGGATGGAGATTTGCGGGAAGTTTTGCTCATGGTGGGGGATGGCTGGTGGGAAGGCGGCGATGCTAGATGACGGCAACCTGCTTGAGCAGTTCGTCCAGGACCGTGTCCTTGGTGGTGCCTTCCGCCTCCGCTTCATAGGTGAGGATCAGCCGGTGCCGCAGACAGGCATGGGTTACCTTTTGCACATCCTCCGGCGTGGCGGTGTCACGTCCATCCAGCCAGGCCTTGGCCCGGGCTGCGCGGTCCAGCGCCAGGGTGCCGCGGGGACTGGCGCCCACGCGGATCCATTCTGAGAGCTTGGAGCCCTTGAAATCCGCAGGACGGCGGGTCGCGGCAATGAGCGCTACGATGTATTTTTCCACGGCGTCAGAAATCTGGACGGCTAGCACCTCCTTGCGGGCATCCAGCACGGATTGGGCGGCCACCTGGCCATTGGACGCCGGGGCCTGACCCGCGTCCTCACCACGTACGAGGCGGAGGATCTTGCGTTCGTCCTCGTCGCTGGAGTAACCGACGAAGACGTTCAGAAGGAAGCGATCCATCTGGGCCTCCGGCAGGGGATAGGTGCCCTCCTGTTCGATGGGGTTCTGCGTGGCGAGTACGAGGAATAACTCAGGCAGGGGATGCGTGGTGCCTGCTACGGTGACCTGTCGCTCCTCCATGGCCTCCAGCAGGGCTGCCTGCGCCTTGGCAGGGGCGCGGTTGATTTCATCCGCGAGAATGAGGTTGCCAAAGACGGGGCCGGGCTGGAAGACGAATTTGCCGCCCGCGCCTTCACCGGTGTACATCTCCGTACCGGTGATGTCACTCGGAAGCAGATCGGGGGTGAACTGAATGCGGCTGAACTGGCTCTCGAGATTCTTGGCCAGTGTCTTGATGGTCCGGGTTTTCGCGAGTCCTGGGAGCCCCTCCATGAGGAGGTGGCCATTGGCCAGCAGGGCGATGAGCAACTGGTCTACCACCGCCTCCTGGCCAATCACAGATGCGGAGATGCGCTTTTTGAGATCGAGGATCTGATCGCGGCTGCTCATGGCGCTGATGTCGTGGATGCTCTAGAACCTTGCTGCCGGACATCGTCCTCGACGGTTCTTGACCGCCGAAGACGATGCAGCAGATTTGTAGTGGATAACTTACTTGCCCTTGGACCCGGCCTCGAGTTTCTCGATGATTTGATCAACCGAGAATGAAGCTGGACGTTGGCGGGGAGGGAAGTCCTTGTAGGTCTGCAAATACGCCCCTACTTTGGCTGCCGAAGGCAGCAGAAGGAAGGCGTGAGTAACCATGAAGTTGTCGTAGTAGGCTGACCCATCAATGGCGTACTCATAAGGATCGCTGTTCAGGTCGATGATCTGAGGCGTGCGCAGAGTCGTCAGGGGATCGATCCATACCTGGACACCGACAGAGCGCTGCACCTGGTAGATGTACTTGAAGCGCTCGTCACGGTAGGCCATCAGGTCCCCATCGTCACTGAAGTAGGCGAACTCTGGGCGGGCGCTCTTCTCGCTTTTGCCTGTGAGGTAGTCGAGCTGGTTGTAGCCATCCAGATGCACCTTGAAGGTCTTGTCCCCGGCAGTGACGCCTTTGGTGGCGTTTTCACGGAGTTTGGGATCGCCACCTGCTGCGGCCACCAGGGTGACCAGCCAGTCTTCTGCGCTGAAGAGGCCGGTAAAGTTCGTCCCCGGTTTGATCTTCCCGGGCCAGCGGATGAGAGCGGGCACCCGGAAGGCACCTTCCCAGTTGGTGTCCTTTTCCGAGCGGAACGGAGAGGCACCGCCATCTGGCCACATGCTCTTCATGGCACCGTTGTCGGTGGTGTAGATCACGATGGTGTTGTCGGCAATCTTGAGGTCATCGAGCTGCTTGAGCAGATCGCCTACCATGCCGTCATGCTCCACCATGCCGTCTCCCTGAGTGCCTGCGTTTGTCTTGCCCACTGAGGCTGGCTTCAAGTGGGTGTAGATGTGCATGCGGGTGGAGTTGTACCAGCAGAAGAAGGGTTTTCCCGCCTTGTGGCTGCGGTCGATGAAGTCCTTCGCTCCGGCAAGGAACTCCTCATCCACGGTTTCCATACGCTTCTTCGTGAGCGGGCCTGTATCTTCGATCTTCCCGTCGGACGTGCACTTCAACACACCGCGTGGGCCAAACTTCTTTTTGAACTCCGGATCCTTGGGGTAGTCAGGATTCTCCGGTTCCTCCTCCGCATTGAGGTGGTAGAGGTTGCCGAAGAATTCATCGAACCCATGAGCGGTGGGGAGAAATTCATCCCGGTCTCCCAGGTGATTCTTGCCAAACTGCCCGGTTTGGTAGCCGAGCGGCTTGAGGAACTCGGCAATGGTGGGGTCTTCCTTTTGCAGGCCAACATTCGCTCCTGGCAGGCCCACTTTCGTGAGGCCGGTGCGGAACGGACTTTGACCCAAGATGAATGCCGCCCGTCCAGCCGTGCAACTCTGCTGGCCGTAGTAGCTGACAAAAACGCCCCCCTCGTTGCCAATGCGATCGATGTTGGGCGTGGTGAATCCCATCAGGCCTCGACTGTAGGCGCTGACGTTGGACTGGCCGATGTCGTCACCAAAGATGACGAGAATGTTGGGCTTCTTTGCAGAGCCCTGTGCCTGGAGCAGGCAGGGAAGGAGCAGCCCTGCCAGCAGGAGGACGGCTCTGAGTTTAGGGGTATATCGTTTCATGGCATCTTTGGTTTTGCGACTGAATGAAGTGATTGATCGAGTGAGTGACTGGGCCGTTTCACGCGGGAAGAGGGTGGCTGTGGCTGTGCTTCCGTAGTCTGAAGGCGAGCACAGAGAGAATGATCCCCAGGGCGATGGAGTAGGAGGCAATGATCCAGATCATGGCAATGGCCCCACCGCCCGGGAAGAGGATGACCAGGGCCCCAAAGACGACTGACGCCAGACCGGAAAGGATGAGCAGCCATTCGTTGGTTATTTCCTTGCGTAGGGCGATGGCCCCCGCGATCTCAAAGAGGCCACGCACCACGGCAGTGGCCCCCATGAAGATGAGCAGCGCCAGGGCGCTCAGCCCCGGCCAAATTAAGACTGCGACACCTGCAGCGATGCTCACGACACCGATTAGGGCCAACCACCAGCGCGGGACGGCGGAGCCGCCCGTGATCGCCCCGACAAGAGCGAACACTCCGTCCACCAGTGCATAGGCTCCATAGAGGAGCACGAGTACCTTCAAGGTGAGCAGGGGCCACGTGAAGGCCAGGACGCCGAAGATCAGGGACAGGATGCCGCGCAGGAGCAGCCAGCCCCAGTTCCGGGACAACAGGTGGAGGAGGGATGTGTTCATAGCTTGCAGCGGGTCAGGTGGTTCGTGGCACAACTCTCACCACCAGAATCTTCCTGGAGCTCCGTAGCGGTAGCCGCCATAGCCCCAGGCACCGTACCAGTTCATGGCCGCAGCCTGGTTCATCTGCGCGGCTGAGTAGTTGTCCTGTGCGATCTTCTTCTGGATGGCGAGCTGCTGGTACCTTTGGTACTCGTCGTCCCCACCTACGTAAGCCACCCCTTTGTCCTCGTCCTTGTATGCATAGAACGTCTTTCCGTTCACCGAGGCTCGATGCACCTTGTAGGAAGGCGCGGCCGCATAGGCGGCCTGCTGCTGCGGGGTTGATGGGGTCTTCACTCTAAAGCCAGCGGCGGAAAGCAGCGCTTCCTGGTTAGAGGCATCCATACTGGCGCAGCTGGATAGACCTGCCAGGCAACAGAGGCTCAGCAGGGTGCCGATGACGGCTGAAAATGAGATCGTTTTCATGGTTTTGGATTGCATGGCACTGTTTGCGTTTGTGTTTCCCTCATCCGCGGGGGCATCGCTGCTAGAGATCCTCGTAGGGCATTTCGAACATGCGCTTGACCGTGCCCATGTCCCCGGTCTTGAGCCCTTGAATGAACCACTTCACGCGCTGCTCCGAAGTGCCGTGCGTGTATTTCTCGGGAGAGGTGAACCGGCCCGCGCGCCGCTGCAGGCGATCATCGCCGATGGCGTTTGCGGACTTGATGGCGGACTCCACATCGCCCTCTTCGATAAAGTTGAACTGTTGCTGGCCGTAGTGCGCCCAGACGCCCGCGAGGTAGTCGGCCTGTAGTTCCAGGCGCACGGACCAGCGGTTGAACTCCGCCTCCGGGACCGAGTCTCGCTTCTGGTCCACGAGACTGCTGTAGCCCAGCAGATTCTGCACGTGGTGACCGACTTCATGGGCGATGACGTAGGCCTGGGAGAAGTCAGCAGCCGAGCCACCCAGCTGCTGCTGCAGTTCATTGAAGAAGGTGGGATCGAGATAGACCGTCTGATCTGCGGGGCAATAGAATGGGCCCACAGCTGCAGGGGCCAGTCCGCACCGTGTTTCAACACGCTCTGTAAACAGGACCATGCGTGGGGGATCGTACTGACGGCCGATGCTGCGGAACTGCTGCTCCCACACCTTCTCAGTAAAGCCCAGGATGGTCGCGGCAAAACGGCGGCTGCGCACCTCCTCCGGGGTGAGCGGTCCCTGGGTCTCTGTGGTCTGCCCGGTCGGGCTGTTCTGCACGCCCTCCATGAGCTGGCTGAGCTGCTGCGGATCCACGCCTAGGAAATAACCGATGGCCAGGATCGCCAGAAGTCCCAGCCCCCCGCCCACGGCGGCCTTGGGGCGCATCCGACGGCGATCTTCGAGATTCGAGCTTTGTTCACCTTTTTCCCAGTCCATGGCGGTGTCCTCCTTCGGTATGAGATGGTGGTTGCAGGTCAGTTCACGGGGGAATGGGGTGGGGGCTGCGGGGCTTTTCGTTGGAATCAATTCAGCGGACCCTTGTTCTGGCGGTCCAGCAGCCGGATGCGGCGTTTTTCCATCTCCTGACGGCAACGCGGAGAGGCCGCTCCGGTGATGGCGATGGTGATCGTAGGTGGCTGCTTGCCATTGATCTGAATGGTCTGCAGCCATCGGGTGCACCGGTCGGCAAGCGGAGTCCAGCTCGCGTAGTCCCAATGCAGGGCGAGGAGGATGGAGCCATCCTTGAGAACGCAGTAGGGGGCGTTTTCATGGCGTTCGATGCGTGCGATCTGCCACTGCGCCTGTTGGAGCTGGGCCATGAGCTGTGCGGTCTCGGCGTAGAAGATGGCGTCCGTTTCCTCCGTGGTGGAGGCCGTGGCATCGCGTAGGAAGTTTTCCAGTCCGGTGACGCCTGTCAGAGCGCGGAGGGATTTGGTAAGCTGCGTTTGCTGCCACGGGGTGAACTGTCTGTTGGCGAGGAAGGCGGTGGAATCCGGAGGGCCTATGCCCAGAAGTTGCAGCTCGGTCAGGTTGCCCGTGCGCAGCGTGTTCTCATCCTTGTCGTAGATCTCCAGGGCGATCTGGGCGGCGGCGGTACCACGATTGAGCGCTGCGGCGGCCGCAACGGGATCTGCTGAAGCTTCGCCCATGACGAACTTAAACCCACCCAGCGCGAGGGCCCGGCTCATGCCATCCAGGCGACTCTGGAGTGCCGCATTGGTCGTGTAGGGATTGATGCCCAGCTTTCGACAGAGGTCACGCTTGGCCTTGGCGACGCCAGCTGTGCTTTTGATTGCGAATGACTGGTAGTCGCGGCGTTTCTCGTCGTTGTGCTCCTTCTTGATGTCCTGACCCAGGCGTTGGAAGAACTTTCCGATGCCGGTGGTGTGTACCTCCTGCAGGGAGTCTTGAGTGGGGGGCACGTAGTCTTCAGCGGCATCTTCTTCTTCGTCGGAGGCCTCATGCAAGGCATCGCGATAGTCTTCGGTCCTCATGACATCATCCAGGCGCTTGATGGCACTGATCTCCGCAATGCGGTCCAGGAGCTGGCTGTTGCCGAAGGCGAGATAGGTGCCGTAGAAGGTGCTGTCGATGGCATAGGTGTTCACCCCCCAGTTGGTCGTCACACCCTCCCGCACCTGGAAGTGAGGGCCCGATACGAACACGGACTGAAGGATCTGGCTTGCCTTCAATGTGAGGACGTTTTCGTACTCTCCCGAATCGGGTGGCACGGGAGCGGGAATCGGTGGCGGGAGCGGCGGATCCCCTGCCCTCTGGGGCAGGGGAGATTGGGCGCTGATCATGACGACCCCGGTGGCCAGGGTGAAGCCGCAGGCGATGAGAAAGGTGTGGGAAGTGATCATGTGGGTGGGGCTTAGTGCTCAATTTTCGCCCGGATAAATGGTGGCCCAGTCGTCCTTCATGCTGACCACCGTCCAGCCCTTGGCACTGGCTTCGTCCAGAGCCTTGTCCAGCTTGCCGATGTGGGACTGCCGGTCATAGGCCCACTCGCGATCAGCGTCGGTGTGGTGGACGAGCAGGGCAAAGCGCAATCCTGCACCTGCCGTGGTCCACTGTAGCATCTGCAGATCGCCGTCTGAGTTGCCGAACGCCATGAGCGGACGACGACCGATGTGGCTCTGTATACCCGCTGGTTTGCCCTCCTTGTCGTCGATCAACTCGATCTCTGGGAGTTTCAGCAAGACAGGTTTGCCATCGCGGATCTCGTACTTGAGTTTGCCACTTGAGCCCACGACCTGCTCTGGCGGAATGCCATAGACTCGCTCCGTCCATGGGCGCATGAACTCGATGCCACCGCCTGAGACGATGAAGGTCTTGAACCCGTTGGCCCGCAGGTAGGTGAGGAGTTCCAGCATGGGCTGATAGGTCATCTCCGTGTACAGCTTTCCGGATTTGGGATGTTTGGCCGTAGTGATCCAGTCCGTGACCGTCTGGCTGAACTCCTCCGTGGTCATGCCGGTGTGGGTGGCGGCCATGGTGGCCAGCAGGCCCTTCTCGCCCGCTGCCGCGACGCCCTTAAGGTCATTCTTCAGTACTGAGGCAAAGGGTTCCTGCGTCTGCCATTCCGGGTGCTGCGGCGCCAGGGCCTTGATGCGGTCAAAGACAAAGAAGGCCTGGAAATAGAGGGGTTGCTCTGCCCAGAGGGTGCCGTCATTGTCGAAGACGGCGATCCGTTCGGGCACGGGCACAAAGTTGGCTGATCCCTCCTTGGTCACCTTTTCCACAAAGGCCAGGATCGCCTTCTTGGGCCCGGTGTCTTTCCAGGAGGGGAGAAGCTCATCGGCAAGCAAATGAGGGGCGCTTGCCGCCAGGGCAAGGAGGAGGATCAGAGGCTTCATGAGGTGATGGACTTGGTGGAGGGCGGAACTAGATGCGGTTCAGGAAACAGCGTCTGATTGACTTCAGCAGGTTCTCAGGAGCCTGAAGTAGCGGGAGGCATCGCGGTGATCCTCCGACTGTGATTTGATGGGGCTGTAAAAGTGGAGGAAGTGCTCGACTCGAACCGCCGCGTTCCCAGGGGCGCCGTAGAGCAGTCTGAACACCGGCGCATGAGTAAGATCGCGCTGTAGCCCGGTCACGGTGTTCGGGATCCCGTGATGGTAGGCAGGCGTGGTGAAGCTGGCACCTTCCAGAGGGGCTGTAGGGCTGCCAAGGAGGGATGCCGCGAGTGAAAGCAAATACAGGGTTGCCATAAGAGGGGGGGATAGAAGTGGGGCATTTACTTCACCGGTTCCGGAGCGGGGAAGGTCCAGGTGCCATCAAGGATCTCTTTGCGCGGGCGATAGAGGCGCACCGTGTAGTTCCATCCCTTGGTGATGGGGATGCAGTTGGGTGTCTTGCCATCGTACCCGCCGAACTGGATGGTTATGGAACCGTCTGAGCCCTTTTTGCCGGTGAGGCTGTTTATCGTATAGGCGTTGTGCTCGTTTTTCTCGTAGTAACCTTCAGCGTTGTACACACTCACTGACCAGAAGGCGTCCACCGGTACATCCTTGACGACAAGCTTGTACGCCGTTGTGCCGTCATTCTGTTTTGGGGTCACATTGAGATAGACAGCATCCTTGTCGGGATTGCCGCCCCAGGCGGCGGCGCTGGCCACGAGATGGCGAACGGGATCCACCGTCGCCTTCGTGCCGAAGGCGTTCTTAAAGTCAGGCATGGTGGAGCTCAGCACCAGCAGCGCTTCACGCACCTTCTTCTGGCTCACGGGATCCCACTGGGGCACTTCGAACTTGCCCGGACCACCTGGCTGTTCGATTTTCAGGCCATCCTGAAGGGCGTGTACGGCCGCGATGTCCTTTGGATCTGCGGGGTCCACCAGCGTGCGAATGCCTATCACGGCGTAGCGTGTGCCAGCCTTGTCCTTGTCCAGCTTGTAGGTCCCGGACTCATAGCTGACGTCCGGCACATAGTGGTCTTGATTCACCACCATGAGGGACCGGAAGCGTTTCCCTGCGTCCGGCAGCGTGACGGTCACGGGGCCCGCATCGAGGTCGACCAAGGCTGAGGAATAGAGTGTGTCACGGTTCAGCCGGATGATAGTCTGTTTCTCGATAGACGCCGGCTCGCGACGGTGGTTGAATTTGCCAAGCGCTCCGCCGCTGTCTTTGAGGAGGTTGCTGAAGTACAAGTCAGACTCGGCCCGGACAAAGTTGTCCACGGTCACGGGAACGGTGTCTGCAGCAGCTGCGATGGCTGTAAAGACGGCGAACAGTGTGCCGATAACGTGCAATGCATGTGGGTGTTTCATTGGCGACTTTTTTGCTTGGATTTTAGTCCTTCTTCTTCAGGGCCGGAGCCCTCCACTCGCCCTTCAGGGCCTCTGGCTTGGGCCAGTAGAGGCGCATGGCCATGAAGAAGGAGCCCTTGGGGGCGGGAAGCCAGTTGGGCTCCTTGTCCTTGCCCGGGGACTTGTGTTGGATGTAGAGGGTGATGCCGCCATCCTCGTCCTTCTTCAGGGAGGGAAGCATCGGCGTATTGATGAGATAGCGGTTCAGAGCATTTGCAGAGAGCAGGCTGGCGGGGAGCTCGTACAGAGTGAGTGACCAGAACGCATGCACGGGTGGCAGCTGACCCGGAGCAAACCGCAAGGTGTAGTCATGGGCACCATCCAGTTTGTTCTTGTCGGTATCGATGAAGTAGGCGGGGTAGATCGCTTCATCCTTGGAGTTGCCGTAGATGCCCAGCACGGCGGCGGACATGCGATCGATGTAACGACCGTCCAAAAACTCGCGCGTGCCAAAGGAGTCTGCGCTGGACCGTTTTCCGGTATCGATCTGAGTTTCCTTGTACTCTTTGAAGGCGGCCCACGCGTCTGCGATGCCATCTTCCATCGCTTTCCGCACCTCTGGCTTCAATGTGTCCTGGCTGAACGGTGTGCTCGTGCCGAGTCCAACGCGGGCGAACTCGGCGCGCAGCTTTTGCTCCGAGGGGTGCTCGGGACAGAATCGCAAAACGAAATCCAGCACCTTGAAGAACTCCACCGAGGTCTTTTGTGCCTCCGGAGTGAGAGGTGTGATGAAGTCCACCTTTGTCGGAGGGGGAGGAGCCGGCTGATTGAGGAATTGAGAGAGAGGTTGGACTTTGTAGCCAGCTTGGATCTTTTTGACGGCTTCAATGTCTTCAGGATTGAAGAGCTGGGTGCGATACAAAATGAAGGCATACTCGGTCTCGCAGGGAATCACGGACTTGATTCCCGCGGGCTTGGCACCTTTCCAGCCGGGGCCGGCTAGTAGGTAGCTACCCGCCTCATTGCCAGTCGCCCGACTGCCGACGTAGGCGAAATTGAAGGTGTACTGGTCAATGAATTGCAGGGAATAGTAGCGTCCCTTCTCCACCTCTGGCACGGTGAAAACGAGCGGCTCGGCACGCAGGTCGGCGCCGACGTAGGAATACGGGGTGTCCGAGTTTGGTGTTTGGATGGCCTTGTCCTCAGGCGTGTAGACTCGTGCATTATTCACCAGTGTGTTCCAGTCCGCCTTGTACTCCTTGCCACCCTTGTCGATGAAGTAGGAGTGCTGGATTCGATAGTTATCCACCAGTGGGAAGCCGTAGATGTAGGCCACTTTTGCGATGGCCCGAACTTCATCGAGCGTAGCAGGACCACGGGCATGTGCCGTGTCAGACACAAGAAGTGCCAGCAGCACGGCAAACAACGCCTTGAATGCGTGATGAATAAGAGAGGTTAACATAGATAGCGTGGGGAGGTTCTACGATGTGTGAAAATGGGACAGCACGAGGACTCACTCGACCTTCTCCACATCCGGGAGCTTCCATGCCTTCTCGAAGAGCTCCTTCTTCGGGGCGTAGAGGCGGAACAGCAGTTCGAACTGTCTCTTCGGGTCCGTGGGCACCCAGTTCGATTCTTTTCCTACAGGGGCGGAGGGACCGAAATAGACGTCCACCGAGCCGTCCGCATTCTTCCGCACCGACGTGTCGTTCGAAGCGAGGCTCGGGCGTGACATGCCGACAATCAGAGCATGCGTCTCGCGGTCGTAAGCCGTCACCGACCAGTATTGCTCGATAGGCGCATTCGGCGGTACTGTCAGGCGGTAGGTCTTGTCTCCCTCCAGCGCCTTCCCCGCGTGGTCGAAGGGGTTCATGAGATAGAACTGTCCCGCACCAAGGACCTTGGGGCTGAAGTAGGCCATGTGATACATCACCGCGCGACCGTCCAGTCCGTACTCATTCGGGTCGGCGAACTTGTTGCCCAGCCCGTCCCTTGTTTCTGGTGGGACCGGCACGGACCAGTGCGTCCCATCGAAGAATGGAGGAACGAATCCGTTCTCATACTTCAACGCGATCACTGCGTGAGCTTCACGCGCTGCACTCTCCAGGATCTCTTTCGTCTTGGCGTCGGGTCTAAACACCTTGCCTTTTTCGATGCCGATGGTCTTCAGCGAGTCGATCATCACTTTGTCCCGCGTGAGCCACGGCTCTGCCTGGACGAATCGGTTGAGGTGTTCGAAGAATGTCGCGTCATAGGGAATCGTCGCGTCGAATGCCTTGTCATACGCATCCACGAAGACGGTCGAGTCAGGATTGCCGCCCAGCGGGTAAACTCTCACCTTCTTACCATGATTCACGGCGGACTTGATGTCGGCATCGCTGCGGCTCTTGAAGTTCGACCGCAGGATCACGAAGCCGCGATACGTCTCGGATTGCAGTACGATGTATCCCTCGGGTGGGTTCTCCTTGTAGCCCGGCGGCAGGAGCAGATACTTGGCACCCTTGCCTTTGTCCTCGCCGGCGGGGCCCACGTCTGCGAGCGCGTTCTGCCATGCGACGTCAAAGCTGCCTACGATGACATGGTCTGCATCGGCTGGGGGGATCTCCACGACTACCGGACCTTTCGAGGTGTCGTAAAATGGATTGAGGTAGATGGTATCTGGATTGGGCGTGAGTGTCTGGTTCTTGGAGTTTACTGGGCGCGACCAGTACACGACCTGGTTGAGTTGCCCGCCGTTGGCGATGGTGGCCTGGAGCATGCGCTCATAGTTCACTGCTGGAATACCCCAAATGACTGCCTCGACCCCGCGGCGGTGGATGGCGCGCTTCTGGATTTCTTCCGCAGAGAGATCCTCGGCGGAAGCCACAGGGTGGAGGGCCAAAGCGGTGGCAGCGATGACAAGCAGGTTCAGCCCGTGCGAGATGCTTTTCATAGAAGGAGTGCGTATTGCGTGGATCCAGTTCCTAGAAGACAAAGGTGACCGTGAAGCTCATGCCCCACTCGGGGCCTTCTGGGGCATGCTCGAAGAAGTAAAGACCATCGAGATTGAACTGAACGGGCTGGCTGCCGAGAGTGACGAGCTGGCTGACGCCCGCGCGGATGGGCACCGTGGCTTGAGAGTCTTCCCAGTCGTAGGTGATTTCACTCTCCAGGTTCAAGGCAAAACCGCTGGGCCAGGTATAGCTCATCCAGGGGTCGATGAAGGTGGCGTTCACGTCTCTTAGTCCAGCGCCGCCCACCGACCAGAGGTGATTCACGAGGAGGCCGAACGTCCAGCAGCCCATTTGCTTGACCAGCACTGCGGTAGGTCCGATGCCCCACTTCTCTGGCCCAAGGAGGGGATCGGTGGTGGTGGGGAACTCGATAATGGGGCCCACACCCCAGACCAAGCTGTCCTCGCTCTTCTTGACCGGGGCGAGGAACAGACTCAGCTCCATATCACTCAGTCCAAAGGTATCGTCCAGCCTAGGGATGGAGGACTCCTGGTACACAACGGGAGCGACGACTCGGGTGATGATGCGCCAGTCCTCGTTGAGGTTGATGGGCACGACGGGTTCGATGTTTAGCGTGGTGCCCACAGGGTGTCCTTCCCCGGAGCCGACCTCCACATTGAACTGAAAGGGGAGCAACGTGAGGCTGCTGACCGGGTTCTTCAGTTCCTTGGCGAGGTCGTGGGTGGATGTATCTGGATCAGCCCCCAAGGAATCAAGCATGCCCACACACAGGGCCATGGCCATGAGAGCAAGCTGGAGTCGTGATCGGGGGTTTTTCATAAACACATTTTTCTCCCGTGCTCGGATAGGCTCGGGAGGCAGTGCGTGAGATGGTTTGTGCGTGGCACCTCTGGCGAGGCACCACGCGGTGACGGTGGCCGTTACTTGCCGCCCATTGAGGCCTCGATTTGCTTCTGGACCTTCTCGAGATTGAATGAGCCGGGTGATTGGCTGGGCGGGTAGTCCACCATGGTTTTCAGGAAGTTGCCTGCAAACACCTGCATGGGCACCAGAAGATAGACACGATCAAGGAACCAATCGTTGTAGGTGTTCGCGTTGTGCTGGGCTTTCTCGAAAGGATCCCGCTCCAGATTGAAGAGCAGGGGCA
The DNA here is from genome assembly GCF_000739655.1 of Verrucomicrobium sp. BvORR106. Lineage (GTDB taxonomy): Bacteria > Verrucomicrobiota > Verrucomicrobiia > Verrucomicrobiales > Verrucomicrobiaceae > Verrucomicrobium. Next base: position 102,809 of record NZ_BATR01000118.1, read on the forward strand.
CACGCAGCTCGATGAAGGGCTCGCGCCAGACTTCAAAGGCGTGGCCCCGGTTTTCGAGAAACACCGCCTTCCACGCATCGTAGCGGATGGCGACAATCTGACCGTCATCGTTCACATACATGAACTCCCGGCGAGGCGACTCCTTGGTTTTTCCGGTGATGTAGTCGAGCTGATTGTGGCCATCGATGTAGTTGCGATACTTGCGTCCGTTCAACTCGACGCCCGCTGCGAGTTTTTCCTTGATGTCTGGTGCGCCAGCGATCGCCGCAAAAGTGGGGAGCCAGTCTTCATGGGAGACAATGCCATTGAGCACCGTGCCTGCGGGGATGTGGCCTGGCCAGCGCACATAGCAGGGCACGCGATAGGCGCCTTCCCAGTTCGAGTTCTTCTCACTGCGGAACGGTACGGTGCCGCCATCCGGCCACGTATTGTAGTGTGGCGCGTTGTCAGTCGAATAAACTACAAGGGTGTTCTCAGTGAGATTGTTGTCGTCGAGAAACTTCAGGATATCGCCGACCATGGCGTCGTGCTCGATCATGCCGTCGGTGTATTCATCATTGCCCTTGTGACGATGCTCCTTTCTCACGTGCGTGCGGAAGTGCATGCGAGTGGTGTTGTACCAGACAAAGAAGGGTTTGCTCGCTTTGGTCTGCCTCTGTATGAAATCCTTGGCTGCGGCGAGTGTCTCGTCGTCCACAGTCTCCATGCGCTTGCGAGTCAGCGGGCCGGTGTCCTCGATCTTGCCATCAGCGGTGCATTTCAGCACGCCACGTGGACCGAACTTTTGCCGGAAGGTCTTGCCATCCGCCATCGTCATGTCACCGGGATAGTCTTCATGCTCTGGCTCCTCCTCAGCGTTGAGGTGGTAGAGGTTGCCCATGAACTCATCAAAGCCGTGCTGGGTGGGCAGATGCTCGTCACGGTCGCCCTGATGGTTCTTTCCGAACTGGCCGGTGGCATAACCTTGTGACTTCAGCACGGTGGCCATCGTCACATCAGTCTTCTGCCAGCCCTCCTTCGCGCCGGGCATGCCTACCTTGGTCATGCCGGTGCGCACCGGTACGTTCCCGCCGATGAAAGCAGCGCGGCCAGCAGTGCAGCTCTGTTGGCCGTAGTAGTCGGTGAAGGCCACGCCCTCCTTTGCGATGCGGTCGATGTTCGGCGTTTGATATCCCATCATGCCGCGACTCCAGAAGCTGGTGTTCCAGGTCCCGATGTCGTCTCCCCAGATCACGAGGATGTTAGGTTTCTTGTCAGCTGCGTGGGCTGCTGCCGTGGCGAGCAGACCACAGAGAGCAGCCATGACTATAGATTTGGCTTTCATGCTGTAATACATTTGTCAGCGTTGGTTGGGCAGGCTTCATGGGGATGAGGCCATTGGGCGACCCAGTTTGGATCGCTTTCGCCAGGCCCAACTGGCGAACAGGAAGATGACCATGCAGCGCTTCCCTGAGTGATGTCAGGCGGCGCGGGCTGGATGAAGCAGAGCAGTGCATGGAAATGGCAGGGGAGGGCACGATTGATGTCACTCCGGCAGCACGACAGTGGCGGAGAAGCGGAGGCCCCACTCAGGTCCCTCTTCGGGGGCCTCGGCGTAGTAGCGGCCGCCTAGTTGAAAGCTGACGGGCAGTCTGCCGATCTTCACGAGTTGGGTGATGAAGACATTGATGGGGACGGTCCATTGCTCGTTCTCCCAGTCGTAGCCGGACTCGAGATTGAAGCCGAGCGTGGTGTGCTTAGGCGTGGTGTAGCTCAGGAAAGGCTGCAGGAAGGTGACACTGAGTTCCTGGCGGTCATTATCTCCCGCTACGGACCAAAGGTGATTGGCGAGGATACCGGCCGTCCAGCCATGGGACTGGTGAACAAAAATGAACGAAGGACCAATGGCCCACTTCTCAGTGCCCAGCAGGTCGTCTGTGGCAGTGGGAAATTGAAGGATGGGACCAATGCCAATCGTGGGCTGCCCTTCGTGCTTCTTCTGCGGGGCCAGCCAGATGGTCGTGTTCAGATCACCCAGTCCCGTCTGATCGGTGGTGCCGATCACGTCCTTCTGGGTGATGAAGGGCAGGATGGTGCGCCAGATGATCTTCCAGTCATCATTCAGCTCAATGGGGATGACGGGCTGAATGTTGAGCTTGTATTGAAAGCCATCACCATTCGGCCCTCCGCCCCAGTCGAAGTTGTTCTGAAATGGCAGGCTGATGAGCGAAGCCGTGGGGTCATTCAGTTTCGTGGCAATGTCTCCCATGTCACCATCTTCGTGAGAGGTCGCCAAGGACGACTGAATGGAGCCGTCAGGGACAGGGGCGGCCTCAGGTTGGGCAGCCCAGAGACTGCTCGTTGCCAGAGAGAGGGCTGCAACAACCGGCAGAGTGGTATAGGGATGGAGGGACATGACGGGGGAGGTGGATGGGCCGGTTGATGCGTTGGGGGAGTCAGCGGAGCGGACTGGGCAGTGCCTTTTCCACAAGGGCGACCTGCTGCCGGGCGAGCTCCTCCCGTACACGGGGTGAGGCCACGCCGGTGATCACCAAGCGGTGCCCGGTGACCGGAGCGCCGCGGAAGTTGGCCGTCCTTAGGTGCTCCAGAAAGTTGGCTGCATTCTGCGTCCAGGACGCATAGTCCCACTCCAGCGGCACGATGACGGTGCCGTCTTTGGCATGACACACGGGCAGGTCCTGGGAGGTGTAGATGGTGGCCAGCGGGGTGCCGGAATGGATCTGCGCCATGAGATGCGCGCTGCGCTGGTAGAAGAAGGCATTTGCCTCATCGTCTGCGGTGGTCGCGGCATCGAGAAAACCATCACGGCCCGCCACGCCGTTCAGTTGCTGCAGCGCCAGGACGAGCTCTGCCTGCCGGGTGGGGGAGTAGGAGGGATTGTTCAGAAAGGCCGTGGCGAGGGCATCCGGAATGCCGATCCTCGCCAGCGTCTCCGCGTGAGCGCGACGAAGGTCATTGGGACTGCTGTCGCGGATGGCATTGATGGCCGTGTCACTGACCTGCACGGTGGTGATGGCGGTACCGGCACCGCCGCCGACAGGAGCCAGCGCGGCCGTGAGGGTCATGTTGCCACCGTAGGAGGCCCAGGCGACTCCATTGAGGGCCTTCTGGAACACCGGGTTTGCGGAATAGGGATCCACGCCCAGCCGCGATGCAAGGTCGCGCTTGGCCTTGGAGAAGCCGATGGCACCCTGGACCTTGCTGTCCTCGTAGGGACTGTGCGGGCGGTCTTCGGTGGCCTCCTTCACCGCCTGGCCGGTACGGTTGATGAACTTGAAGATCCCTTTGGGCACGCCAGAGATGGTCTCTACCGGGTGGGTGGCGAGATTCTTGGCGAAGTTCACCGGGCTCTTGGCGGCCTTCTCCAGCGCCTTGGCGTACTCGTCCGATTTGGAGATCGTCTGGAGTTGGGCAATGGCGTTGATCTCGGCGATGCGGATGACGAGCTCGGAATTGCCCGTGGCGTAGAAGGTGCCGAACTCGGAGTCGAGGGTGTAGGCGTTCCTTCCGGCAAAGGTGGGTACCTGAGGTCTGACGGTGTGATAGGGCCCTTGCACGTACTGGGGCTGCAAGATGGTGCCCGCATCCAGGACCGGCGGGGATTCAAACGGCGTTGGCTGCACGGGCGATTGCGCACCCGCCATCAAGGGGGCAAGTGCGGCAAGGGCGCTCCATGCGAGGCGCAGAGTGGAGGAGGGGGGCATGGCCAGAGAAGGGGCTGAATTCAGATCTTCACCGTGGTGTACACCGTGACTCCATTTTGGAAGACCGGTTGGTAATAGACCCCCTGGTGGAGGAAATAAGTCTGGCCGTTGATGACGCTTGCCGTCGCGCCGGGCGGCAGGGCGGGAACGATGACGCCTATGGGTGTGGGCTGAACCACGAAAGTGGAACCCTGTTGGACATAGTAGGAGCCGTTGTTGTAGAAGAAGGTCTGGCCTCCAAACAGGACGGGGACTGAGCCTGGAGGGAGGGCGGCAAGGATGGCGCCCACCGGAGCGGCGACGGCGACATAGCCTCCGGCAGGTGCCGTCTGGTAGTAGACCCCTGAGGAATAGTAGTAGGGCGTGTTGGCCACTACGACGGTGCTGTGAACAGGAGGCAGGGAGTGGACAATGGCGCCGGTAACGATGGTGGCGGCGGCACCCACGGCCACCCCGCCCCAGAAGTGATCATGGTGATCCCAATCGTAGTCACGATGGACGTCCACGTCGCGATGCACATCGCGGTGGATGTCCACATTGCCTCCGCGCCAGCCGTGGACATCCACGTTGGCTGAGCGGTGGATGCTGGCATGGCCATGCCAGTCTGAGCGCGCCGAAGGGGTGCTCAGGACGGTGACGCCGACAATGGTGGCGAAAAGCGGGATGCCCTTGGAACGGGAAAAAGAAGCGGGTTTCATGGAATGACGCAGTCTGGAATTATTTTGAAGTTGTTTCCTTTTTCGCAGCATCCCCTGGAGTGGCGGCGGCCTTGGCCTTCTCTGCCGGGAGGAAATTGATCTTGGTGGCTCCAGTCGGAGGATCGAAGTTGAAGACAAAGTCGGGCAGCTTCGTGCTGAGGTCCCAATTGGTCAGGTGCGCAGTGATCTGGGGGCTGCCCTCATCAAGCTTGAAGGTGATGATGACCTTGCGTAGCAAAGGCTTGGGACCGTCTTCCACCCAGGCCTGCCAGTCGATCGCGTCATGCTGGAAAGCGACGTGGTGGCAGGTCTTTCCAAGGATGCGCTCCTTGCCCAGGTACGAGGCAGTCTTGGCCGCCGCGGCAGGCACTACCAGAGGTTTGGTGAGGAGCAGGTCGTCCAGAGGAAAGACCACGCCCAACGCCTCTTCCAGGTGGTCGATCATGGCATCAATCTGGTCCGGTGCCGGGCTGGTGCCGTAATACCTCTCACGGTGATCCAGCAGAGTCACGCTCTTCCCGTCGTACCAGAAGCTGCGCTTGGGCTCGGTGGTGGAGATGTCCACCTGCAACCGATTGGGGCGCCGCAGCTTCACGTCCACCTGCTTGGTGAACTGGACCTTGCTGCCCTTTCCATTCACAAGATCCTGCGAGAGGTCAATGCTCGTCGAGAACTGCTTGGAGGCAGCCAGGTACTCTGAGGCTCTTGAAACGATATCCAGGGCTCTGGCGTCCGGGATGGGGAGAGGAGTTGCTGGCGCAGCGGCTTCCTGGCCAATTGCGACAGGGGTAGCCGACAGAACTGAAAACAGAAAACAGAGGAGCGGGGAGGGCTTCATGGATCAAAGGGGTTGGGAAAGGGGTTATAGGAGCCAACGAAATGAGGCCAACAACCCCTTCCGGAGGGGGTGGGGGCGAGGGGTAGCCTGAACGGAGCGGCCCGGACCTTGGGTGCTATGGACGATTCCTCTGGGGGAGACTCAGGATCTTAACTTGACTTGATTTGCGGATTGCGAAGATGAGTCCGGGTCTCAGCGAATTGCACTGACATTGCTGTCAATGCTGACTGAGGCCCGGATCAATAAGAGCCTAGAAGGTGTAGGATAGTCCGACGATGGGGCCGTAGGAGGTGGTATCCAGCTTGAACCCATCCTTGTCGTAGTCCACTCCGAGGGCGCGGTAGCCGATCAGGCCGTTAAGCTTGGGAGTGAAGCGATAGCCGAATCCAGCCAACGCCTGCCAGGTAAGGTCAGACTCGACACCGAAGCCGCCGATATCGCCCATGACCTGGACAAACCATTTGTCATTGAGATCGCAGATGGAACGGAAGCCAACAATGGGGTCAAACCAGTCCCTGGTAAGCCCCAACGTCACGCCGGGACCGAGGTTCGTGTTGATATCGATGTCGATATCAAAATAGGTCCAGCGGAATCCAACAAAGACGTCGAACTTGTGGCGGTCCGTCTTGCTCACGGTGTACAGTAGGCGGGCAGTGATCCAGGCCTGCTGTTGCTCGAAGTCGGCGCTGCCGTTCACCGGGCCCACGGCAAAGCTGCTGCCGTCTGAGAGCTCCGCATAGATGGCATCCACTCCCAGGCTCCACCGGCCCTTGCCGAGTTCAAAGTACCCCATGTAGCCAAAGTCGAGTTCATCGACGACGTCGGAGATGCTGGTGTCCGCACTGATGGACGTGGGGCCAACTCCGGTGGTGCCATCCACCGCCGAAGTCCAGAGATAAGCCGCCACGGTAAAGTACCAGTCGTCTTGTGCGGGGGGAGTCGGAGGAATGATGACGGACTTTTCCGACGCCGTAGGAGTGCCGGCAAATGCAGTCCAAGAGGTCGCAAAGACCAATGACAATATAGGGAGGAGGGCGGATTTCATGGTGGAGATGAGAGTCAGTTCCAGCTTCTGCCAAACCGTGTTCTACATTCAGATCCTGCGCCTCGACCCCTGATCCTGAGGGCTCTGGAATAAAGGCGGGTTATCGAAAGTGTGGTGATATTAGCACATGCCCTTGAGCGCATCTATCCAATTTCCGAAAAAGGCAGGTGAATATTTTGTGCAGGGGATTCTCGTCTTGATCTGGGAATGCGCTCGTTAACAACCTCTTGGAGATGCTCATGGCGTGAGATGCTCCGTCCCCGGCCAGCTCCGAAATTTTGATTGGGGCCAGCCGAGGTGGAGTCGAAAAAACCATTTTGGCCTAGAACTTGAAGGTCAACCCTGCGCCGAGGATGTTGGCAATGCCATCGTCCGCACCAGCGAAGGCGTCCACATTGTAGAGGAAGCGGTAGGAGAGATCGAGGTTGATGGTCTCCGTGATGGCGTATGCCAGCACTGCCTTGGCCTGGAAGGCAAAGTTCCAATCATCTTCAAGGAATCCCACTGGGATGCCTTCTACGGAATTGCCGTCCACCTCACTCCAGGCGATGCCTGCCCCCGCACCCAGTTGCAGGGACAACCGGTCAGTGAACTTGATGCGGTACAGCCCGCTGAAGAGAATGGGCACCTGACGGAAGTCAGCATCCACACCGAGGTCATGGCCGCGGTAGTGGAAGTCGCCGGTATCTGATTGCAGATAACCGACCTCCAGTTCGAGGGCAAATCCAGAGGCCCACTCGTAGCCTACTGCGCCACTGACGGCCCATCCGGCATCGAAGCTGAGGCTGGCACCTTCCGCCTCGACGTCCTCCAACCAGGACACGCCGCCATGAATCTGACCATACCAGAATCCGGCCGGAGGGGGAGGGGTGATGGGAGGTTCGACGGTTCCTTTTCCACTGTAGGAGACGGGTCCGGCCAAGGCGTGCCCAGAGGCAAGGGCGATGGTCGCGAGAAGGGTGAGAGTTGAGGTCTTGAGTTTCATAGGTTGCTTCATTGTTTTTAGGTTCTTTGCTTGGCTCATGCTTGCCATGTTGGCAGGGCACGACTCTGGCTCTCTTCTCAGCCCAGTGTGTTGTAGTCAGGGTGGGGGAAAGCAGGGCGGCTTCCGGCTGATTGCCGGGAGCTATATTGGATGCGCATGCAGTGTAACAAAACGATAAGCGGAAATTCTAGCCAAATTCCGAAAATAGCAGGGGAGAATGCTGTTTTCCGATGACGGAGAAGCGGGGCTGACTTATTTCATTCTGGAGGTCATCGCTCGAAGGATCCCGTCATCCGGTTGCTTCATCTGAGAGCGGCATGCCCCGATGTTTCAGCAATCGCTTGGGAAACAACTCTCAGCAGTTGCCCGCAAGATGTGGGTTATGAAGACGCCATATTCCTACCGGTGCACCCGGTTGAATCAGTTCTGTCCGTCTTTTCTGGCTGATGCCATGACTCAGGGCGCCTTTGAGCATTATTTGCTGGAGGGAAAATCCTGTGATCACTCTCAAGAGCACTGGCAGTACGGCGGAATTGTGCTGGATGTGATGTGTGGTGAATTTGGCGAATGGATTCGTGGGACTTTCCGCGCGGACCGGGTCTGCATCGGTTACTTCGAGTCTGCGTCGAAGGCGGCGTGGATCAATGGTTCATCGGTGGATGACCAGGTACTGCAGGTGTACACGGAGAAGTGCGAGCTGGCATGTCGGCTCTATCCGCAGACGCGGTGGGCCCTCATTCAAGTGCCTCGTTCGTGCCTGGAAAAGCACTTCCGCGAGGTTGTAGGAAACAGTGCAAGATGGCCCTCCCTTGAGTCAGGGGGTGTCTCACTTTATTCCGGTGCGGAGGGACGTGTGGACGTAGGTGTCTGCTTTGACTTATGCACCTATCTGCTGGGGAAGGGCGGGGATCTGGCAGATCAAGGAGTGTCGATGCTTCTGGCGGCCATTTCACGGGCGATCTTGGGTGGGAAGCGTCAGGTTTCTAAAGACGAAGGGGGACGAGGCTCCCAGGCGCTTCAGAAGGTGAAGCTGGCTGAGCTCTATCTGGCGGCTCACTTGGCTGAGAGTTACTCCAGCCATGAGTTCGCACGGGCGGTGGGGCTTTCAGAACGCAGCCTGGAGCTGCAGTTCAAGAAGATCTTCGGGATGAGTCCGAAGAAATGGCGTCAGTATATGGGGCTGAACATCGCTCATCGACGACTCGGGAATGCGGGGGTGAAGCCAGGGGTGGTCGCAGAAATTGCGGCCTCCTGCGGCTTCTCTCATCCAGGACGCTTTTCGGCCGTCTATCGCGAGGTGTTTGGTGAACTACCTCTCTTCACGAAGAATGGTGAGAGACGGGGCCATTCTTTTAGTCAGCAGGAATCGATATTTAAGACCTTTATGCATTAGAGACGCTTATTAGGCTAAAGTCGTATGGACAAGGACTGACAAATTTGATATTTTTCCACGCGATGGGCGGAACAACTCTCTACCGCACCCTTCGGTTGCATCGGTTTGATCCTGAAATGCTCGCGAACGTGTTGTCGCAGAGCAAGCTGGAGCACTTCCTCATGGGTAGCGATCCCTGTGATGTGGTGCATGAGCACTGGGAGGATGAGGTGGTGCTGTTGGATCACGCCAAGTACAGCTTCAAAGCGTGGGTTCGCGGAGAGTTCGGCGACGGAAGGCTGTGCATTGGATTTATTCGAGATCATATTAATCCTTGCTGGATCAACGGCACGGAGGTGCGATCAGATGAGATCGTCGTCTTCGCCGAGCATTCCGAACTGGCCTATCGTGCGGACCGCCACACCCACTGGGTGGCTACTCAAGTGACGCGGGATTACCTACAGACGATGGCGCTGGAGTTTCTGGGGGAGGAGGTAGAGCTTCCCAGCCATGGGATGAAAAAGTACCGGCCCCTTCCCGAGACGATGGCGCAGCTCCGCCGGGTCTTTGACGACTTTACCCGTCTCGTGCGGCGCACCGAGGTGGCGGTTGAGTGCTACAAAGACATGTTCGTCTTCGCCCTTGTGGCGGCCCTGGGCGGTGTGTCAGCCCGATCGACCCCGTCTGAGACGGCGAAACTCCAGCAGGCCATGCTCACGGTGAAGCGTGCGGAGGCCTTTATTCTATCCAATCTCGCCCATCCCTATTCCAGCAGCGACTTCGCGGGGGTGCTGAGCATGACTGAGCGGAATGTGGAGCTACAGTTCAAGCGGATGTTTGGCATGTCGCCGCACCGGTGGCGGGAGTGCTTTGGACTGAACATGGCTTATCGGCGGCTCGCCCGTGCGCGATGGAAGGCGGGCTTGGTGTCAGACGTCGCGATGGAGTGTGGCTTCTCCCATGCGGGCCGGTTCTCCTCCAGTTACGGAAAGTTGTTTCACGAACTCCCGCATGAAACTGGGCGTGGCATGGAGCCTGCAAAGCTGGCCCCGCCGGTGTTTCCAATAGAAAGGGCGCCGGAGACCGGCGCCCAGGAAGAATCGAGCGATTAGCTGGTGGTGAGGTGGGGCAGGAGAACCTCCTGCCCTGCGGCTACCACTTGATCACGGTGCTGGCCCAAGTGAAGCCACCACCGAAGGCTACGAGCAAAAGGATGTCTCCCCGCTGAATGCGCCCCGACCGGTTGGCCTCGTCAAGACATACTGGAATGGTCGCGGCGCTGGTGTTGCCGTACTTGTCCAGGTTGATGAAGGTACGCTCTTCAGGCACGCCGAGGCGCTCTGCGATCGCGGAGATGATGCGAGCGTTCGCCTGGTGGGGAATCACCAGTTTCACGTCCTGTGCGGTGAGTCCCGCTTCTTTGAGCGCCTTCTCACTCGCCTGGCACATCCGGGTGACGGCGTGCTTGAAGGTCTCACGACCCTCCATGTGAATGGTGTTGGGCCGCAGATGGACGTTTTCGGCCGTGATGGGCAGGGCAGTGCCGCCGCCTGGGACCTTGAGGAGGTCGGCCAGATTGCCATCGGTACCCATGAAGCTGGAGATCACGCGTCCGGGGGCTTCGGGCTGGTCATCCCAGCGGAGCACTGCGGCCCCGGCACCATCGCCAAACAGCACGCAAGTATTGCGGTCAGTCCAGTTGATCAGACTGCTGAGCTTTTCCGCTCCAATGACGAGGGCTGTTTTGCGAGGGCCGCCGTTGATGAAGTGGCGCGCCGTCTGCAACGCGTAGAGGAAGCCGGAGCAGGCGGCGCTGATATCGAAACCCACCGCGTTGGTGGCACCAATCTTTTTCTGCACAAAGCAGGCAGTGGATGGGAAGAACATGTCCGGCGTCACCGTGGCAACGATGATGAGGTCCACTTCCTCAGGCTTGACGCCAGCGGTGTGCAGGGCTCGACGAGCGGCTTCGGCAGCCATGTCGCTCGTGGTTTCTTCTGGAGCGGCGATGCGCCGTTCCTTGATCCCCGTGCGGGTGGTGATCCATTCGTCGGAGGTCTCTACGAGCTTCTCCAGATCGTGGTTGGTCAGCACGCGGGCCGGCATGTAGCTGCCGGTACCGATGATGCTGCATTGGCAATTGTCAGACATGTGCGAAAACGTGTGAAGTAATGGCGTTCTGAATGTGAGGATTCACTTCATGAGTGACGGCTTCCATGCCGACACGCAGGGCATTCATGATGGCAGTGGGGGAACTGGAGCCGTGGCCGATGATGACGACGCCCCGCACACCCAGAAGGGGGCTGCCGCCGTAGGATTCATAGCTTCCCTTGCGCTTGACGGTGCGGAAGGCCTGCTGGGCCATCAGCGCACCCATCTTGCGGATGAAGGAGGCTTCGATCTCGTGCTTCAGCCATTTGAACATGGCCTTGGCCGTGGCTTCGCAGCTCTTCAGGATGACATTCCCGGTAAAACCGTCGCAGACGATGACGTCCAGCTCAGTTTCGAAGATGTCATGCCCTTCCACATTGCCTTTGAAATTGACGGGGGCCATCTTCAGCAGCGGGAAGGTTTCCTTGGCCAGGGAATTGCCCTTGGAATCCTCCTCACCCACGTTCATGAGGCCCACCACCGGGGCGGCCTTGCCATGCACGTACTGGGCATAGGTGGAGCCCATGATGGCGTACTGCACCAGATGGCCGGGAGTCGCGTCGGGATTGGCACCGGCATCGAGGATATAACAAACCCCGTGCTCGTTCGGCATGGGGCTGGCGATGCCTGGAAAATCCACACCGTCCAGCCGGCCCAGCATAAGGGTGCCGGCTGCGACTGAGGCTCCAGTGTGACCGGCGCTGACGACGGCCTGGCACTGCCCCTGCTTGACGAGGTCCACCGCCATGGAGATGGAGGAGTTCTTTTTCCGTCGCACCGCGTCCAGACCGGAGTCAGACATTTCCACCACCTGGGTAGAGTGCACGATTTCCACGCGTTCCCGCTGGCCGACCTCCTGGCGGTCGAGTTCGGCCTCGATCACATCCCGCGGACCGGTGAGGTAAAATTTCTTCACCAAAGGGAGACTCTCGAGGGCGAGTTTGAGGCCTCCAATTGGATTCTTCGGGGCTATATCGCCGCCCATGGCATCAAGGGCAAGGTTCATGTCGTCTCAGGACCGTAGAGCATTGTCATGGCGAGGTAGCGCAGTCGGCAGGGGAGTGCAAATGCAAAGCAGCGTGAGGGAGCAGATGCGGGTGCCATCCTGCCTCCTAGCGGATGAAGGACTTACGCTTGTCGCACCGGGGGATGCGACAACAAAAAATCCCCGCAACGCAAGGCGCTGCAGGGATCGAAGCTGTATGTCAGGAGTTGGGTAAGCCCGAGGCTTAGCCCGCGTCCACGTCAAGCACCTGGCGGTCGCCGTAGTAGCCGCAGGAAGGGCAGGCCACGTGGGAGGGAACAGCCGCTCCGCAGGAGGAGCAGGACTTAAGTTTGGGGGCACGCCAGCGGTTTGCGCCACGGCGCATCTTTTGACGGCTCTTCGATTGTCTGCGCTTCGGGACGGCCATGATTCAGTTGCGTTTAGTGTTGTTCAGTTGATCGAGTGTTCCCCACACATTTCTGTCCGCAGCTTCGTCAAGCTCAGTGCCAAGGGGCTCCGTTTCAGGGCTGAACTTGCCTTCGGCGGGACATTCTCGAGGTGTAACGTTGCCGGTTTCACAGCGAGGGTAGGTCGGAAGGGCCAGCAGGATGTCCTCTCTTAGGTAAATTGTCAAGTCGATTGGATCTTCATTTTCAATCTCTACGTCCAATCCGTAGGTCTGAAGTTCCACGCGGGTCTGGAATCGGTCCGCACAGCGACCACAAGTCAGCTCAAAAGTGGCCGCCAGATGACCGTGCACAATGATGTCGTTCTCGTCGCGCAGGACGGTCAGCTGATACTGGAGCGGACTGACGGGACGGGCAGGATCATCCTCAGACAGAGCGAAGATGGTCACGGGAAGCTGGCCTTCCACGTGCAGGCCTTCGGATGGGATACCGCGGGGGTCGATTTTGAGGTTCATAGCAAAGTTTTCCTTTTCAAGAAGTTACGCTGGCAGGGTCGGGGCGGGCGTTGCCGAGCTTGCGTTTTAGGGCCTCTGCGACATGGGCGGGGACGAAGGCTCTGATGTCTCCTCCCAGCCGGGCGATTTCCTTGACGATGCGGGAGCTGATGTAGGTCAATTCCTCTTGGGGAGTGAGGAAGAGCGTCTCCACCCGATTATCCAGTTTCCGGTTCATCAGGGCCATCTGGAACTCAAACTCAAAGTCAGAGACGGCGCGAAGACCACGGAGGACGGCACAAGCTCCCTCCCGGGCGGCGAACTCCACCAGCAGCCCTTCGAAGGGGCGTACGCTCACGTTGGTGAGTCCACTGGCCCGGGCTGCCTCTTCGATCATGGCCACCCGCTCATCCATGCTGAACAGGGATTGTTTCTGGTTATCCCTGGCGACGGCAACCACCATCTCATCAAAAAGGCGGGCTGCTCGCTGGAGGACGTCCAGATGGCCGTTGGTAATGGGGTCGAAGCTGCCAGGGTAGAGACCTTTGCGCATGGCGGGTGATTGAGATGCCGGACCTTAAGCCGTACGCGGAGTGATGAAAGAGAAATTCTCATGCGGAACAGGCGTCCTGATAGTTGCGCGAAAACGCGTTTTCGATGAATAGTGGATGTGGATATCCACTGAACCTTCTGTGTCTGCGTTAGAGCCCCGACTTCTCATCAGTGCGTACTGCAATGGGATTTTTCCCATGGGCATGGAGAACGGTCGTCTCTCCTGGTTTTCGCCCGATCCACGCGGAGTTTTGCCCATCAGGGAATATCATGTGCCCAGAAGCGTCCGGGCGGAGTTGAAGAAGCGGAAGATCGAAGTGCGGGTGAACACGGCCTTCGGCGAGGTGTTGCGCGGCTGCGGTCAGCGCCGGGAAACCTGGATCTCCAAAGAGATCATCCACAGCTATGAACTGCTGCACAAGCTGGGGTATGCCCACTCTGTGGAAGCCTGGGAAAATGAGGAACTCATCGGTGGCCTTTATGGCGTGGCCATTGGCGGAGCCTTTTTTGGAGAGTCCATGTTCAGCCGGCGTTCCGGAGGGTCCAAGGCCGCACTGGTCTGGCTGATGGACTGGCTGAAGGAAAAACAGTTCCTCCTGCACGACACACAGTGGACTACTGCGCACCTGGCCATGTTCGGCGGGCGTGAGATCGCGAGGGAGGAGTATCTCTCAGTTCTGGAAGAAGCGGTGAAGATGTCCTCCCGGTTCCTGGGTTGAGCTGTGTTGGCGATAGCGAAAGTTGTTTCCTGAGTTGCCCCCCGTCATCTAGACGCGGATAAAGAGGGCAGGATCAAACGGAGTATCATCGCTGCCTTCGAGAGGTGCGGCATCATCCGATGTCTGAGATCCGGCGATCAGGAGTGCCCATGCTTTTGCAGCGGCAGCGAAGTTCTGCAGGACATTGCGCAACTCCACCCCGTCCAGCCCGGCAAGGGCGAGGTCGTACATCATGATGACATTTCCCTCTGGTGGCTCCAGCGCCATGCGTGTGCCGGAAGTATCTCTCCAGAGGTAGTTGTACTGGAGCAGGAGCTTGTGAAGCTGGCTGGCGCGTTCGTCCGTGGGTGTGCCCACATGAGTCGTCAGCACTAACTTGTCCCCCGACTTGTCCAAGAAGGCTTCCACGAGGAGTTCTTCGTTGAACATCAGGTCCCAGGAGACTCCGTTGTCATCCTCATGCTGCACCAGCGCCTCAAGATCGAGGATGGGTGCTACTTCGGCCAGCAATGAGGCAGGCAGCGTGGAATCTTGCATTCCTCCATCCTACAAGGGATGGAGGAATGTGTCGAGAAAGACACGCGGGATTGCCCGCGTTAGCAGCGTTACTTGGCAGCCTCTTTGGCCTGCTCCGCGGGATCCGCGCGGAACACGCCGCTCGCCAGCAGGAGGGCGGCGATGACCACGCAGGAGTCCGCCACGTTGAAGGACGGCCACGGACTCGCAAAGGGCAAATGGAGGTCGAACGAGAGGAAGTCCACGACGTGATGATACATGAGGCGGTCGGTGAAATTTCCGCATACCCCAGCCACGATCAGGGCGATCGCAACACGATTCAGAATCCCCGGGAAGAACCCCTTCCGATAGGCCCAGATGAAGAAGCCGAGCGCTACGAGAGCGATGCCTCCGAAAATGTAGTTCGAGTACTCGCCCCCATTGAAGCTCCCAAAGGCGACCCCTGTGTTGTCGATGTAGTGGAGGGTGAAGAACCCTTCGATGACCTCGCGGCCGGGACCGCGAAGTTCGAAGTTCCGCACCACCCACGCCTTGGTGAGTTGATCGACGATGTACAGAGGGAGGCTCAGAAGGAGCAGGAGACGGAGCATGCTGAAGAAGGGAGGGGGTCAGGAATCTACAGGGGACCGGGATTAGGCCACGGCCTCATCGCAACGGTCGCACAGGTCCGCGTGGGGTTGATGGCCGACCGCGGGGAGGTGCTTCCAGCAGCGGGCGCATTTCTGGTGGGGGGACTCCAGAACGACGGCCGAGGGTTCGGTGACGTCCGTCCGCTTGATCGTGAGTACCGAGAGAATGAAGAACTCCTCCAAGGTTGGGAGGGCCTCAAACACGGGGTGCTGGAAGCCGGACTCAGGCAGGGTGAGCTCCACCGTGGCTTCAAGATTGGAGCCGATGCGCTTCTCCTGGCGGGCCTTTTCAATGGCCTGCTGGATGACGGCGCGCACTTTGAGAAGCTCCTGGACTGCTGCGGTCGCCTCTGGGTTGACGTAGGAGGGATCGAGTTCCGGGAAATCTTCCAGGTGCACGCTGGTCTGATGGCCCAGGTATTCCCAGGCTTCATCCGCCGTGAAGGAAAGGATGGGGGCGAGCAGGCGGCAGAGGGCATCCGTGATGCGGTGGATGGCCGTCTGGGTGGCACGGCGGCGCAGACCGCTCGTGGCATCGCAGTACAGACGGTCCTTGGTGATGTCCACATACAGGGCGCTGAGATCGACGGCGCAGAACTGGTTGATCAGGACGAAGACCTTGCGGAAGTCGTAAGCGTCATACGCCTCGCGGCATTCCTGTTTCAAGTTCTCGAGCTGGCTCAGGATCCAGCGGTCCACGAGCGTGAACTGGTCGGGATCCGCCGCGTCTTTTTCAGCGTCGAATCCGTCCAGATTACCCAGCAACACACGGAGGGTGTTGCGAAGGCGACGGTAGCTTTCCGACGCCTGCTGGAAGAGCTCTTCAGAGAAGGGGACCTCATTCTGGTAGTCCACAGAACTCACCCACAAGCGCACGAGGTCGGCCCCGTACTTGTTGTAGAAGTGATCTGCGGTCATGGGCTTGGCATTCTTGTCGTTGCCCTGGTCGCTCTTGGAGACCTTTTTCCCGCTCGTATCCACCACGAACCCGTGGGTGATGACACTCTTGTACGGTGCTGCCCCACGGGCGACCACGCTAAGCATGAGGGAGCTCTGGAACCAGCCGCGATGCTGGTCGGTGGCCTCGATGTAGAGGTCGGCTGGGGAGTGCAGCTCGGGATGGCGATCCATCACGGCCACGTGGCTGCAACCGGAGTCGATCCAGACGTCGAGCGTGTCGTTTCCTTTGACCGTGCCTTCGGGAAGCCCCACGAGCTCGGCCCACTCTGCGTCGGTCTTCTCAAACCAGGCATTGGTGCCCACCTGCTCGATGATGTCCGCGACTTTCCGGGCCACCTCGGCGCTGACCACAGGGGTGCCGTCCGCGTGGTAAAACACGGGCAGCGGTACGCCCCAGGTGCGCTGGCGGCTGATACACCAGTCAGGACGGGACTCCACGGTGCCGTGGATGCGGTTGCGGCCCCAGGCCGGCAGCCATTTGACGCGGTCGATTTCCTCCAGTGCCTTGCCACGGATCTGCTCCACGCGGATGAAGTACTGCTCCACGGCACGGAAGATGATCGGAGTCTTGGAGCGCCAGCAATGGGGATACTGGTGGGCGTAGCTTTCGCGGGCCAGCAGGGCGCCTTTCTCGGTCAGAAGGGCGATGATGGGCTCGTTGGCCTGGAAGACGTGCTTGCCCACGAGGTCAGGCAGGCCCACTTCCGCCGTGTAGTGGCCGCGGCCATCCACCGGAGAGAGGATCTCCATGCCGTTTTCACGGCCGGCCTGGTAGTCGTCTGCACCATGCCCTGGGGCGATGTGTACCTGACCCGTCCCGGTGTCAGCGGTGACGAAGAGGCCATTGATGACCTTGGAGGTGCGAGGTAAGAACGGGTGCTGGGCCTCCAGGCCCACGAACTCGCGGCCCTTCATCTGCGCAAGTTCCGTGACCAGACTGAACCCAGTCTTGCTGGCGAATTCGTTTAGCAGTGACTTCGCAACGACAAAACGGGCAGCCACGTTCTCAGGGTTGGTGAACTCGCCGACCACGTAGTCAAAGTCCGGATGCAGGGCGATGCCGAGGTTCGCAGGCAGCGTCCAGGGCGTCGTCGTCCAGATTACCAGGCTGGCCCCTTCCAGGGCGACGGGCAAATTGGTCGGGGCCAGGTTGAAGGCCACGTAGATGGCGGGGGAGACCTTGTCCTTGTACTCCACCTCAGCTTCCGCAAGCGCAGTACCAGCACCGTAGCTCCAGAGCACGGGCCGCTTCATGCGATAGACGAGATCCTGCTCCACCAGCTTGGCGAAGACCCGGATGATGTCGGCTTCATAGCCGGGATCCAGCGTGAGGTAGGGGTTCTCCCAGTCGCCAAAGACGCCGAGCCGCTTGAAGCTGTTGCGCTGGATGTCGATGTACTTGCGAGCGTACTCCTCCGAGCGTCGCCGGATCTCCACCGGCGTAAGGCCCGTGCTTTCCTTGACCACACGGAACTCGATCGGCAGACCGTGACAGTCCCAGCCCGGCACAAAGGGAGCGTGCCAGCCCAGCATGGTCTTAGACTTCACCACCAGGTCCTTGAGGATCTTGTTCAAGGCGGTGCCCATGTGCACATCGCCGTTGGCGAACGGAGGACCGTCATGAAGGATGAACTTCCTGGAGCCGCGACGCTTCTCCTGGATCTGTTGATAAAGACCTTGCGCCTCCCATTTGGCGAGCCGCTGGGGCTCCCGTTCGGTGAGACTCGCCCTCATGGGAAACTCCGTCACCGGCAGGTGCAGGGTCTCTTTGTAGGGATTGGGGGCGTCTTTTTCTTTTTTCTTGTCGCTCATCGGGCTGAAAATGGTGGACGCGAAGCCTAGCGGGGTTTGCGGGAAAGGCAAATGATGCCAGTCCGCGACGGTGACAATGCCACGGACCAAAAGCCCCGTTGATGGGGCTGGCCCTCAAGGGTTTGGCTTCCTGCCAAGGTTGGCGGGAGGGCCTCAGTTCCCAGCAACAGGGCGCTCTGCGCCGGGCAGCACCTCCACCACCTCCGCCAGACAGGCGCCATTGGTGTGCCGCAAATCATTGCAACGACCGAAGAGGGTCTGGCCCTCCTTGGCTCCCAGCAGGGTGGCCAGCCGGTGGTCGATCTCGATGCGGAAGTAACCGCTCGGGTGGCTGGTGTGGGGCACTTGCTCTTGCTGAAGAATGCCCCCGAGCGGAATTTGCCCCTCAAGCACGAGTTGCCGGGCGTGATCATCGAACCCATCCAGATGGATGCCAATGGCACCAAACTCGACGGGGACGTCGTCGGACTGACGCTTCAGTACAGAGGCGCGCACTAGGTAGTTTCCGAGGCGGGAGCGCGCATGCACATCCAGGGCGATAATGTCATGGTGAAACTCCGCCAGGCGGGGCGTCATGTCGGTGGCATGCACGAGGAGCCAGCGTTCGGGCTCTGGCATGGACTCAGGTTCGATGAACGTCACCCGGGGGCTTTCGCTTCCCAGGCCGTAAAAGAACCGGAGCGGGGCCAGGATGTCAGTGGGCATCGCCCCGGTTTGAGGTTGGGCTTCCAGGACTTGAGTCATGACAGGTTTCGCAAGAAACGCACAGGTCTGATCTGGATGGGATGGCGGCTTCTAGGTGTAGCGGGCGCTCCGATGGTGCGGCAGGAAGAACTCATGCAGCAGGCGGTCCACCTGTAGCAAGCCATCCCGGGTGAGGCGGATCTCGTCTGGTGCCAGCACGGCGAAGCCTTCATCCTGCATCCAGCCCAGTTGAGGGGCGAACCGGGTGAGTACATCCTCGCCGAACTTGGTCTGGTAGTAGCTGGGCTTCACGCTGCCGAGCTTGAGCTTCAGGATGAACTCCCGGATGAAACGCTCGTCGGGGCTGGTGGCGTAAGCGCGGAAGATGGCGCTATCACCGCGCTCGATCGTCTCAATGTAGGGGGCGATGTCCGCCTGATTCTGGAGATGGATGCCGCCCAGATGGCCGAATGAAGCCACACCGATTGGGAGGAGGTCTGCCCCTTCCCAGAGAGAGTCCCGGTAGACGAACTTGATCGTGTCGGGGTTCTTCACCACCGTGTAGGCGCTGGTGACCGTGTAGCCCGTTTTGACGAACTCTTCGAAGGCGTAGTTGACCCAGGCCCGTTTGGTCTCCCAGTCAGCGACAGGGGCTGTGACCTTGCCATCCGTCTGCATCTGCTTGTAGATGCCGGTGTTATACGGCACTTCCATTTGATAGATGGTGACGCAGTCTGGCTGCATCTCCACGGCCTTGGCCACGGCGGCTCGCCAGAGCTCCTCGGTGTCATTCATCATCCCGGCGATGAGATCGATATTGATGTGCTCGAAGCCTAGTCCCCGGGCAAAGCGGTAGGCGCGATCAATCTCTCCGCTGCGGTGAGCGCGACCGTTTGACTCCAGGATGTGGTCGTCAAAGTGCTCCACTCCCAGACTGAGACGCGTCACTCCGATCTCGCGAATGGCTTCAAGCTTCTTCTCGTTGAGCGTCCCAGGTTCCGCTTCAAAGGCCACTTCCTCAGCCTGATCCCAAGGCATGAGGTCCTTCATGCGGTTGGTCAGCTCCTGAAGCTGCGGCACGGAGAGGTAGGACGGGGTGCCTCCGCCAAAGTAAACGAACTGAGGCTTACGTCCCTGAAGATAGGGGCGGGCCGCGTAGCGGGCGAACTCCTCCATGCCCGCGTGGATGTATTTCCGGATCTCGGAAGCATTCTTGTCCGTGTAAACGCGGAAGTAGCAGAAGTGGCAGCGCTTCCGGCAGAAGGGGATGTGGAAGTAGACCCCCAGAGGGATCTCATGCGGTGCGGGACTGTCGAGCACCTTCTCGACGGCAAAGACCTGCTCCTTCTGCCAGAAGGAAAAGGGAGGGTAGTTGGCAACGAAGTAGTTGCCAGCCTCCGTGGCATGGTGCTTGGCCTTGGCGGCGTCGCTGGCGGGTTCTGTGACAGAAGACATGGAAGGGGAAAAGGGTAACGAAAGAAATCAACGGCCGGGGCAGGCGGGCGAGGGGAGCTTACTTGGGGGTGGCTTTGCCGTTCTTGAAGCAGTAGACGTTCCCGTCATCCGCTCCAATTAAGACATAGTCACCCGCCACGGCCGGAGCCGTTTTGACAGGAGCACCGACCTCATACCGCCAGACTTCTTCGCCTTTGGACAGGTCGAGAGCGTAAAAATAGCCGTCATTGCTACCGGCGATGACATGGACGCCAGCGCAAATGACTGGGGAGCTGTCCACGTCGCCCCGGGTACGGAATTGCCACTTTGCCTCACCTTTGGCACGGTCGAGACCATAGATACGCTTGTCGCGTCCACCCGCCACCACCCAGGCATCATTCACGGCGGGGGCAGCATAGTAGGGGAACTCGCGCTCGCCAAACTCCCAGAGCTTGGCTCCATCCCCAAAGGAGAAGGCAGAGACCCGATTTCCGTAGTGGGCGA
The DNA here is from genome assembly GCF_000739655.1 of Verrucomicrobium sp. BvORR106. Classification (GTDB taxonomy): domain Bacteria; phylum Verrucomicrobiota; class Verrucomicrobiia; order Verrucomicrobiales; family Verrucomicrobiaceae; genus Verrucomicrobium. The sequence continues at coordinate 123,298 of NZ_BATR01000118.1, forward strand.
CGTAGGCCATTCCTTTGTCTGCGGCGACGTTGTTGCCGATGTAGGCACCCACCTCGATCTTTTTCACTTCCTTGCCGGTCGCGATGTCCAGGACGTACAGCACCCCGTCACATCCACCGAAAACCACCTGATTCTCGAAGATGGCCACGGCACCGTTCACGTAGTTCGTGGTTTCGTAGTCCCATTGCTTTTGGCCGGTGGCGGCATCCAGGCAGTACAGGCGGTTGTCATAGCTGCCAATCAGGACGCGCAACTTGCCATCTGGCCCCGTCCAGTGGTTGACTCCGGCGTGGACCTCACCGTCGGTTTCAAACTTCCACACCTCTTTGCCCGTCGCGGCTTCAAAGGCATACACAAAGGCATCTCCGCAGCCGACGATCACCAGAGGGCCGGCAAAACCGGCGTTGCCTTCAAAGAAACTTTCCTTTTTGACCTTCCAGACTTCCTTGCCCGTTGCGAGGTCGAGACAGGCGAAGTTGCCGCTCTGGGAACCGACATACATCTTCCCATCACGCACGACCGGGGTGGCGATGACGCCTTCCCTCCGAGCCTTGTTCCCCAGCTCCGCCGTCCAGGCCAATTCCAGGGGGAAATGCAGCGCGGTAGGGGACTGGCCGCGCATGGCGGCATCGCCTCGCCCCAGTTGCCAGTCCTGGTCGGATGCGATAGCAGGTGCTGTGAGAAGCGCCCCCGCGAGGCCTGCCAGCACGATCTTCCGGAGAAATTCGGGGGAATTGGCTCTGGCTGAGGAGGTTTTGAAGAGGGCGAAGTTCAGCATCGGGACAAAAGAATATCAATCTAAGACAACAACGGCGGAAAATGAGGCAACATTTTCTACTTTTCTACGATTCAAGCATTGCCTTTGTGGCATACTAATAGTTGCCTTAAAGGATCGCCCTACGCCCGATGCCGGAACACGATCCAGACCTTGACGACGAACCCGAGCCGGAATCGGAAAAACCGATCCCCCGGGAATTTCATTCTGAGTACGAGGAGCGCCCGTTCCAGAACTGCTCCCGGTGTGGAGAGTTGTTGAGCATCTTCGACAACTACCAGATCAACAAGGCCTACCGGAACGGCGAGTGCGTCTTCGAGTATTGCTTCTGCTCTCCCTGCCGGGACTCGCTGTTGGAGGAGTTTTCCGAAGAGTCCAAGATTAACATGCTACGCCATCAGGAGGAGAATCTTCGGGAGGTTCATGGTACGGGAGAATGCGCCTTTTGCGGGAAGTCCAAGGTGGAGACGCCCATGAAGGACTACATCATCACGGCCTTGTGCCGGGAGACGAGTCTGATCGACAGCCTCATGATCTGCGAAGGTTGCCAGCTCGGCATGCATGAATTGCTGAGTGAAAAGACCCGCGACGTGCGACGCCGATTCTTTGAAGAGCTCCCTGGGGTGCCGCCGGACTGGGAAGTCTGGACGCCCGAGGAAAGCGAGGCGACGAAAGCCGCTGCCGTCTCCAAAAGCGGAGGCAAGCCTGTCATGCCTTCCCCCGTGATGAAAGGGGAAACCGGGGACGGCCTCGTGTTTAAACCTGAAACTGGGCTACCCACGGCCAAAGGGGTGCGTCATCGCGCCGATGATGGCTGTCTGGAGCTGCTCTGGCCCGCCAAGCGGCTCGCGAATCGCAGGCGCCCCGGAGGCTAGGGCGGATCGCTAGCTGAGCGCTGGCAATTTCCAGTCGCCCCGGAACGGGCGCGCTTCCAGGAGCCGTGCGGCCTTGGTGTCGGTGCCAAAGCTCTCGCTCACCGGATCCCATGCCAGTTTTCTCCGGTTGCGAAGGGCGATGGAGGCGAGTTGGCAAAGGGTGTCAGACCGGACGGCGGTCTCGACGCCGCAGATCGGAGTCGACCGGGATTTGATGGCATCGAGGAAATTGCGCGTGTGGTCGGTGCTCACCGGCAGCTTGACCGGCATTACGCCTTCTTTGTTCTGCGGATCAAGCAGCAGCTTTTCGTCTGAGGCCCAAATCTTTCCCCGCTTGACCTGGATCCACCCGGCATCGCCGATGAACTTGATGCCGTGAGTGATCTCCTCGCCTTCGCTGGCAAAGGTGATGGGGGCGGCGTTGGCGTACTCATACCGGACCTTCCAGGTTTGCACCGCATTGCAGGTGCCGCTGGCCGGATAGGTGCCCTGACCTTCGACGCTCACGGGTCCCGTCTCATCCGTGCCGTTGCCCCACTGGGCGATGTCCAGGTGGTGAATGCCCCAGCATGAGATCATTCCCAGGGAGAAGTCGGTGATGTTCTCGTGGTAGCGGCGGTCCAGTTTCTTGCTGCTGAAGTGGGACTCCGGAGCAGGTCCCATCCACTGGTCCCACTGGATGTGCGTTGGGATCTTCTGGACGGGAAAGACTTCCGTCTGGATCCCACCTTCCACACCCACCTGAATCTCCTGCAGTTTGCCGATTCGGCCGTTCCGAACGAGTTCGCAAGCCCAACGGAACTTGAGGTCGCTGCGCTGCTGGGTGCCGAACTGGAAAGTCACCCGGCTGCGACGGACAGCTTCGCGCACGTGACGCGATTCAGCGAAGGACAACGCCATCGGCTTTTCGTGGTAGATGTGCTTTCCCTTCAAGATGGCATCAGTGGAGGGGATGCTGTGCCAGTGGACGGGTAGCGCCATCAGGACGGCGTCCACCGAGATGTCCAGATTGAGCTCCCGGAAGTCCGCGAAGGATCTCACATGGGCACCACCGTACTTCTGAGCCAGGATGCCCCTGGCGGCGGCCAGATTGCGCTCATTCACGTCACAAAGCGCCGTGACCCGCACGTCGTCATGGTTCATGAATGCCTGCATATCCACCTGGCCCTGGCGACCCACGCCGATGACTCCCAGGGAGATCTGATTGGACGGTGAGACCGCTCCTCCCAGCCCGAGAACGCGGGATGGGACGAAAAGTGGGGCGGTAGCGCTGGCGACGACTCCAGTCAACAAAGACCGGCGAGTGAGAAGCGACGGAGCCTTCTTCATGCAAAATTAATACTTCCCGCAAATGCCGATCTTCCAGAAACTCCCTTGCGAACAGCTTTTTCTGGAAACAAAAAAAGCCTCGCCGGGAATCTCCGGCGAGGCTTCTCAGAAAGGGAGTGGGCTACTTTCCAACGGCAGCGTTGGCCAAGTCAGCCTGGAGGCGGGCGATCTCGTTTTTGAGCGCCAGTGATTGCTGGGAGGCCTGATTTGCATTTTGCTCACACTGTGCAGCTTGGGCGTTGAAAGTGTAGCTTGGACGGCCGTTGGATTGGGCGGTGGAAGCTTGGTTCCTCATCTGGCCCGCCTTATCCAACCACTGGCGACGAACTTGCTCAAGCTGGTTGATCTGGTTCTGCTTCTGGTCGATCTCCATCTGGATCTTATTGGCTTTCGCGAGGGTGGACGTTGCAGAAGGAGCAGTGCCCGCGGCGGGGGCAGCAACGACTGGAGTAGGCTCCGCACCGGGCTTCAGCAGGGTGAAGGGCACCTTGCCATAGCGGAACTTTTGTTGAAGGTCGGGGGGCAGGTTTTCTGGGGCGACCTTGGTCACGCCCAATGTGTGCGTCAGCGTCACATCTTCCTCGCCCACTTTTTGGACCTTGGCGCCCTGCAGGCCCTGACCCGTGGCAAGGGTGATGACTCCCAGTTCGGCACCCTCTGTGGCGCTACGCACCTTGGTCACCTGCGCAGCAAAATCGACGATCAGCTTTTCCCTTTCGGCTTTGAGTTCAGCAATCTCACGGGTGAGCTTGGACTTGGTGTCACTGAGGCTTGAGTTGCGTTCCACGACCACGCGGGCCGCGTCATATTGAACGCGCAGAGCGTCGATTTGGGCCTGTTTGTTCACAATCCCGGCTTGATTGGATTCGAGCAAGCTCTTTGCCTGGTTGAACTCCGAACGCCTGGAGTCGATCTCGAAAAAGTAGCTCACGCCGACTGCGAACAGGACGATGAACAAGAATGCGGCAAGCATGCCTACGACGCGATTTTCCATATGAATAGTAGCTGAAATCTGTGTGTTAGGGACCCCTCAATTGGCCTTCTTGTAGCTCTCAAAATCTTCTTTCAAGAATGCCAGAGCCTTCTCCGCGTCAGCCTTCTGGTTGCCAAGAGACTCGATTTCGAGCTGCATCTTTCTTGCGCGATCTTCTGGGGAAGATTTGCCGGAAGGTTTTAGGGCTGGGTCGGCCTTCAAGGCATTAAGGTTTTCCGAAAGAATCCGATACTCTTCGGTGAGATCCTTATATTTTCGCTCCTCTTCGTCGACCTTTTGGCGCAAAATGACGGTCTCACTTGCGAGCCGTTTGTGTTCCGTACAGGCCGAACTGCAGAGGGCCAGAATTCCGGTGAGCACGATTTTTCCTAAAGGCGCAAATTTCCGCATGGTTTGACTGGGATGTTTTCGATGACAAATAGGGGGAATTCTTATGGTTAGTCAAGGGACAAAAACGTCGTTTGTGACTGACTTATACCTTTATTTGCCCCCCATCGATTCGCTATGACCCCTACCGCCTGGAAGACCGTTCTCCTGCTCGCCACTTCGAATATCTTCATGACCTTCGCGTGGTACGCCCACTTGAAGGACATGAAGTCCAAGCCTTGGATCGTTGCTGCCCTGCTCAGTTGGGGGATTGCCCTATTCGAGTATCTGTTGCAAGTTCCCGCCAACCGGATCGGAAGTTCCGAGTTCAGCCTGCCTCAGCTCAAAATTCTCCAGGAGGTGATCACTCTGTCGGTGTTCGTCCCTTTTGCTCTGTTTTACATGAAGCAGCCTTTGAAATGGGATTTCTTATGGGCCGCTCTGTGCATGTGCGGGGCTGTGTACTTCATGTTCAGGAAGTGAGGTGTCACTGTAAGGGGGTGGAATCCAGTTGTGGAGTGCCATTAATATCCGCGATCGAAAATGGAGAATCTATACCGCCGAAAGGGGAGGGGATTCGATTGAGGTGAGTTGCCAAGGGCAGACCGGTTCGCGACTTGCGCCGCTTGCATCGCGAATTGCTCCGTGGCTTCACCTAATTTACTCGAACCCCTCCCATGTTTGGCCGCACTCGCAAAAGACTTCATGAACGTGATGCTCGATGTCTCGAACTCCGCAAACAGCGGGATGAAGCCCGAAGCGACAGAGAAGGACTGAGGGCTCGTAACAAGGAGCTTACGGATACCCTGAAGAAGTTGGGAGGCGCGACTCTGCCGCTCGATCACTCCATGGCAGCCTTGATTGAGGCTCGTCGCCTGCTTGCTGCCAGGTATTTGAAAGGGGAGGGCCTGGAAATCGGGGCCATGCACTGCCCCGTTGTGGTGCCGCCAGATGTGAAAGTCATCTATGCCGACTACAAGTCCAAAGAGGAAAGCATCCGCAGGCACCCCGAGCTCGATCCCACGCAGATGGTGGACGTCGATCTTATCATGAATGGCGAAACGCTGGATCAGATTCCTGACGGGAGCCTGGGGTTCGTCATCGCCAATCACATGCTGGAGCACTGCGAGGATTTTGTGCGGGTTCTTAAGAACTTTTACCGGGTCCTCAAGCCAGAAGGGATCCTCTTCATTGCTCTGCCGGACAAGCGCTACACCTTCGATTACCGCCGGTCTTTAACCCCTTACGAGCATATCGTTGAAGAGCATCGCTCGGGGCCGCTCCCCAACCGCTATAAGCACTACGTTGACTACCACACTCTGGTGTCCGAGTTGGCGTTGGGAAAGCTTGACTCCGAAACCTCGGTGAGAGATCTGCCCCATCTGGACATTCACTTTCACGTTTGGGATCAAGCCGGAATGGTGAGACTCATGAATGATCTTCGTTCAGAGTTCGATCTTTCCTATGAGATTGAGTGCTACATGAAGAATGGGATCGAAGGCATCTTCATTCTGCGAAAGACCGAAGTGGAGGTCTATGATCGTGCCAAGCCTTTGACCGCTCTGCGCAGTTGACTCGGTGTCCAAACCCCTACCGGGAAATCTGATTGAAATCACTGCTACAGGAAGCCGCTGGGGCTGCCCAGCGCATGGATGATACTGCTTGCTCCTTGCTCCACGAGGTGCAGTTCGATCCTATTCGTCAACGAAGAGCCTCTGAAAAGCTCGCGTCGGAGATGGACGGTGGCGGCTACGTGGTCGAGGCATTGTCATCGCGATTGACGATTGGAGGATGGTTTGTGCCGCCTCAGGAAAGTGGGATTTGCGGACTTCGCGCCCGTCGGGGAGGGCAATTGTATGTGGCGCGCCGCAAGCACCGTCGGCATGACGTCTGGCACCGCTATCCCAAGCATCCTTTTTCCCTGGACAGTGGCTTCGCCGTGATCGTGCGGCTTCAGTTGGGCTGGAATGAGTTCCGGCTTGAGTTCAAGGAAGAATCCACCCGTCGCTGGCGGGAGTTCACGGTCTGCCGGATCTGGTTGTCACCTTGGTGGCCGTTGAAAGCGTGGGTGTGCCGGCCTGAGTGCCTCAGTGAATACGAGATGTGGGCACGGCAGGAGCACGATCCTTCCGTGTGCGAATTGCGGACGATGCGGACGACGCAGGCCGAGCAGGCGGACCGCCCTGTGTTGTCTGTCCTCATGCCCACTTACAATACCCCTGTCAAATGGCTGGAGCGAGCCATCGATTCGGTGCTGGGGCAGACTTACTCAAACTGGGAGTTGTGCATCGCGGACGATGGCTCCCAGTCCAGGCACGTGCGCCGGACCTTGCGCAAGTATGCTGCACGGGATTCGCGGATCCGCATCACGTGGCGCTTGAGAAGCGGGCACATCTGCAACGCCTCCAACTCGGCCCTTGAGAGCTGTCGCGGTGTCTTTACCGTGTTGATGGATCATGACGATGAATTGGCCCCCGATGCGCTTCATCACGTGGCGGAGCGCATCGTCCAGCAGCCGGAAGTGATGATGATCTTCTCGGACGAAGACAAGATCGATGAGAGCGGCATCCGTTCCGGTCCTTACTTCAAATCTGGATGGAACTACGACCTGCTGCTTGGGGAGAATTGTGTCAGCCACATGGGAGCTTACCGGACCTCCTTGCTGCGTGAGCTGGGTGGTTTCCGACCGGGGTTCGAGGGAAGTCAGGATTGGGATCTGGCCTTGAGAGTGGTGGCACGGGTCCCGCAGGGGGCGGTGGTCCACATCCCCCGTGTGCTCTATCACTGGCGTATCCTGCCGCAATCCACAGCGTCCAGCATGGAAGCCAAGCCCTATGCCCGGGACGCAGGCAGGAGGGCGGTTGCGGAGCATCTTGAACTTCATCACCCGGGCGTTCGCATGGAGGAACTGCCAGGCCCTCCCGATGGCTGGCGTTTGCACTGGCCTCTTCCCGAGACTCCGCCACTGGTGAGCATCATTGTCTCAAACCTCGCACCCTTCGAGGAGCTCCATGATGCCGTGGACATGATCGAACGAAACACAAGCTATGCCAACTACGAAATCCTCGTGGCGGACAGCGGTGGGGATCGATCATCTGGTGAGCTGGAACTGCGTGCGTGGCTCTTGTCGCGGTCCAAGGTGCGGATCGTCGAAGCACCGGGAGTCAACTGCTGGTCCAAGCTGAACAATCTCGCGGCCCGTGAGTCCCGGGGGAGTGTCTTGGTTTTCCTCCATCCCGGGCTGCGCCCGTCTTCGCCAGATTGGCTTAGAGAGCTCTGCAGCCAGGCGTGCCGCGCCGGTGTGGGGGCGGTGGGAGGGCAGCTGCGCGACCTTCTAGGCACCATTCAGCACGGAGGAATCGTGTTGGGAATGAACGGGTCCACGGGGTACCTGTTCCGCAACTGGCTGCCAGATGCGAATACCATTGGCGGCCGTCCTGACCTGGTTCGCGAGGTCACTGCGGTGACGGGAGACTGTCTGACCGTGATGAAATATCGGTTCGAGGAAGCGGGTGGGTTTGACGAGGTTGCGCTTCCTGATATGCATGCCGATCTGGATCTCTGCTTGCGGTTGCGCGCTGCGGGATTGCGTCAGTTGTGCACCCCCTTTGCCCCCCTCGTGTTCCAGTCAACTCAAACCGCGTGCGACCGCAGGGTCCGGGCGCGGCGGGCGGCTGAGGCGAAGCAGTTTGCGGCGATCGTGCAACGGTGGCGGCTTGAGAGGGCGGTGGATCCCTACTTCAATCCCAATCTCTCCCTGGAGGCGGAGGTGCCAATGCTGGGAAGGCGGCCAGCGATTGGGGTGGAACCTTCAGGGGTCTCTTGAGTTCCATTAGGCGGTGGTCCAGAATTCCCGCAGCCAGCGGTTGATCTGTTCCGCACTCTGGATTGTTGCCCCGTGCGCTGCGTCAGGCAGGGTGTGATGAGTGGCTCCGGGGATGTTGCGGCTGATCGTCTCGCCAGGCGTTGTGCCTGCGATGAGATCGTGCGCGGCCGTCACGACCATCGTGGGAATGCCTCCAAGTTCCGGAAGGCGCTGCGTGAGATTGCAGCCGCCCATCGCGCGCAGTTGTTTCATCTCCACGGGAGGGTGATCGGCGAGGTCGTGACCAAAGAGCGGTGCCAGACTGACGGCGAGGGCGTTCAAGTCCGTGATGCCCCGGAGGTGTTCAGGAGGCATGACCATCTGCAAAAACGCCCGCCGCCGCATCTCCCGGCTGCCCACATAGGAGCGCAGCCCGAGCCAAAGTTTCGGCCACGTCATACCAGCCGCGACACGCCCGTCCGCAAAAGTGCAGAGCAGGCCCAGGCTGGCCACTCGCGTGCGCTCGGTCAGGGCAAGTTGCAGGGCCACCAACCCTCCCAACGAGTGGCCCACCACGTGGGCGCGCTCCCACCCGACGTGATCCAGGATGGTCTTGGCATCCATCGCCATCTGGGGGACGCTGATCTCCGCCTGCCCGATGGGTTGGCTCTTGCCCATGCCGCGATTGTCAAAGGTGAGGCATTGATGATCCTCCGATAGGGCCTCCACCTGAGGTAGCCAACCGTCGCCGTGCAAGCCTGTGCCTTGGATGAAGAGCACCTTCGGACCCTTCTGCCCGGAGATCTTGAAGTGAAGGGGGCAACCCAATCGTTTGACGACGGATTCAGGGGGGCGGTTCGGTAGTGTCATTCGGTCAGTCAAAAGGGTGCAGTTCGGCCTGGTAGTGCACCGCAACGGCGATGAAGAACAGGCTTGTGTACAAGCCGCTCCATTCGTAGGCGTTGAGGAGGTCCTCCACGCGAGAGCGGGTTTCCGCGAGGACGTCATCATCTGCACTCAGGGTGATCATCCAGGCGGCAAAGAGCGGCTCTCGCATGCAATCGTCTTCCCAGGGGCTGCGGGGATTGTGCTCGGCCCACTTGGGCAACTGGGTGCGGGCGAGCTGGATGGCGGCGTCACAATCCGGTTGTGCCTTCCAGTGCTGGTTCAGGAAACGCCAGTCAACGTCAAACCTACTGTTGTCGTCTCGGCGGTACTTGTATCGTCTGGCCAGATGTGGCACCGCAGCGCGGGCGGTGGCCGAAAGACCTTGCTGGTAGGTCCTTTTCCACACGGGGTCGTCCTCCATTTTCCAGAGGGTACGAAGGGCTGCCTGAGACATGCTGGACGTCCAGAGGAACGACTCCCGCACTTCCGGTGGATCGAGAGTGAGGCCGGCGGCGCACCACTCCAGCCTGGAGCGCGGCACTTGCCCGACCTTTTCCTGTGCCAGTTCATGGTATCGACTCAGCCACCGTTCCTGGCCCGTCAGGGCATGCATGATGCGATGAATGAAGAGCAGGCGGGCGGCATCGGTGGCCTTGGGGCGGAGGAAATCGCCGCGAAATCCAAACGCTGGCGGATCACACGGGATGCGCCACTGATACTCCTCCACCGCGAGGACATGCTTTTCGATGAGGGACTGAACCTCCCGTTTCTCGGTCTCGGTGGGGAGGTCTGACTTCACGAAGTGCCAGAGCCCGTAGAGCCATGGGAAGAACTGGTCTTCAGAACTTGCCGGGTAGTGGCTGCGGCCATCCGAAGCCAGCCCACGTGCGATGAAACCTGGAGTCGTGCTGACCTTGGCCAATTTGACCAAACCACCGGCAATACGCCGGGCCGCCATGGCAGACTCGGGAGTCTTGAGCACCTGCCAGCGCTGGCAGAGGGCGGCCAGGTAGAGGCCGCCGAAGAAGGGGCCGTCCTCAATGGGCGTGGACCAGCTCATGCCATTGGGTCGCGCGGCTTGGCAGTCTTCTGGAGTGGGAAGGACGACTTCACCATTCAGCCCGGCATAGTGAAGGATCGTCCCATGATCCGCCGTGACAAATCGTCGCCAGATCTCTGCGTGCGCCGTCTCTGCGGGTGCTCGGGTGTGGCTGGCACGCACGGGTGCGAGAGCTGGTGCCAGCCCTGAATGGAGTGCTGCCAAAGTCCCCACGCCGGCTCGCAGAAAGTCCCGACGGGATGAGGCCGCGCGGCCAGGGAAGCTCATGGTGGGCATGGGGTCAGACTTGCTCTACCAGGAGGGTGTTTCCTGAGACCACCTGCACCACCTTTACCTGGCGCTGCGGGGAGATGTCGGCAGGAGCATCTGTGCATGCCTCCAGAGTCTGCAGGCGGCCCTGTACCAGGATCTGAATCTTGCCAATCCCGCCTCTGCCCGCCGGAATGCGCTGATAGACGGTGCCAGACTGCCCGATGGCGTTTTCCAGGTTCAATGTGCCTTCACTTCGGAGGGAGTGCATGGCTCTCATGAGCAGACCCAGTAGCAATCCGATGGCTACGCCCAAGGCGCTCCCCAGCAGGGTGGCGGCGAAGACGCCAAATCCATACCGCAGAGCGATGATGCCGCCCCAACCCAAGCCAAGCATGTAACCGAAGAGGCCACGAATGGAGAGCAGACCCCAGGAGTGCCCGGCGTGCCCGTCCATGTCGCTGATATCGTAGTCATGATCCACCTCACCACCCACCAGGGACATCAACGATTGCAGCAGGATCAACACGATGGCGACGCTGCCGATGGCCGTGAATATCTTCTCTGCGACACCGAGCGTGCTCCAGTCAAAAAGGAAGTTCATGTTCGGTCAGGAGGGGAAGGGGAGTTCGAGATAGCAACAAGAGACGGGCCGAGTGCCCTGCTAGGTGGACGGGTTGGCGGGCTTGCTGCCGGCAAGGTCGCCCGTCTTGCCCAGAATGCTGGGAAGCTCGATGCCGGCGTTCTTTGCCAGTTCATGGATTGGTGGCAAGCTTCCAGCCAGGCCGCTGAGAAAGCTGGCGGTGCTGTTTTTGCCGTCGGCTCCGACTCCACTGTCCCACACGGTGATCTTGTCCACCTTGATGTTGCTGATGGCCTTGACCTGCTCCTCAACCAAGCGGGGGAGCTGCTCGGTGATGAGGAGGTTGATGGCGAGGTCAGGCCGGGAGGCTGTGACTTCCACCAGGGCCCGGAAACCTTCCGCCTTGCTCTTGAGCACCTTCTCCGTGCCTTCTGCTTCGGCGAGGAGGCGGGCGCGCTGACCGTCCGCCTCGGCGAGGAAACGAGCCTTCTGACCGTCTGCCTCGGCCTGTTGCACGTAGCGGATGGCGTCGCCTTTGCCTTTCGCTTCAATCTGGATGCGGGCAGCATCTGCGGCCGCGATGGTTTCCATGCGCAGTTTCTCAACTTCGGCAGGCACCACCACGCTGGCGTATTGGGAGGCTTTGTCCTTCTCCGCGCGGGCGACTTCTGCCTCACGCTGGGCGAGGTAGGCTTCCTGTTGCACACGAGCATTGGCGACATTCTGGGCCGCCTCCGCCTGGCGGTTGGCCTCCGCCTCCTGCACAAGCCGGTTGGCATTGGAGTTCGCGATGTCCACCGCGGCAAGGTTTTCACCGGTGGTGGCCTCTGCTTGGGCCTGGGCCACGACGATTTTCTGCTCCTTCTGCGCCTGGGCACGGCCAATCTCTCCGTCACGTTCGGCCTGGGAGACCTTGATCTTCGCGTCGTTGATGGCACGTGCGGCGGCTTCCTGACCCAGAGCCTCGATGTAGCCGCTCTCGTCTGTGATGTCCTGAATGTTCACGTTGATGAGCTGTAGGCCCACTTTCTCCAGTTCCACCTCGACCCCACGGCTGATGTTTTCGATGAGTTTGTCCCGGTCAGCATTGATCTCCTCAATGGACATGGTGGCCAGGACGACGCGCATCTGGCCGAAGATGATGTCTTTGGCGAGTTCGCGGATGGACTCGTTGGAAAGGCCCAGCATACGCTCGGCAGCGTTTTCCATCGTACCGGGCTTGGTGGAGACGCCGACGGTGAAGGTGGAGGGCGTATTGACGCGGATGTTCTGCTTGGAAAGCGCCCCGGTCAGCTTGATGTCGATCGGAATGGGGATGAGATCGAGGAACTGGTAGTCCTGGATCATGGGCCAGATGAAGGTGGCGCCACCGTGAATGCAGCGTGCGCTCAGCCCCTTGCCGACCTTGCCATACACCACCAGGATCTTGTCCGAGGGGCAACGCTTGAAGCGTGTCGTCAGGATCCACAAGGTGGACAGCACCAGGAAGGCAACGCCGCCAACAAGGAACAACAGGGGGAGATCGGCTGTGGATGGCATGGAAAAGATGTTGGCATGGTGGCACCGTGGAGACAACAAAGAAGGTGCGTTTCTGCATGCAAACATTTGCCTTGCCGGGTCCGTTTGGGATTTCGTACCATGTGTGGTTCCCGCCAGTTTTCTCACCCATTTGACCTCATGAAACGACGCCACTTCCTGCTTCCCCTGGCTCTTCCTGTCCTGGCAGCTTCTTTCCTCGTGCAATGCGGTCCTTCCTCGGACGGTGGAAGTGGCAAAAAGCCCCGCGTGGCCTACATTGGGAACGCGATTGCCCCTTTTTGGACCATTGCGGAAAAGGGGGCTCGCAAAGCGGGCGCAGAGTATGGGGTGGAGGTGGAAGTGCGCATGCCACAAGACGGAGCGACCGACCAGAAGCGCATGGTTGAGGAGCTCCTCACCCGGGGCGTGAGTGGTATCGCCTTCAGCCCGGCCGATCCCAAGAATCAACTGGACCTCATGAAGACGATGGCCAAGCAGACTCACCTGATCACTCAAGACAGTGATGCCCCCGAGTCTCCCCGCCTTTGTTTCGTCGGGATGGACAACTATCAAGCGGGCCGCCTTTGCGGGAAGCTGATCAAGGAGGCCATGCCCGATGGAGGCAGCGTGATGTTCTTTGTTGGTCGGGCCGGCCAGCTCAATGCCAAGGAGCGCCGTCAGGGCTGTGTGGATGAGCTTCTAGGCCGCCCAGAGGGTGAACGGCACGATGATCCGCCAGATGCCGAAGTGAAGGGCGAAAAGTACACCGTGCTCGGTACCCGGACGGACGAGGTGGATTTTGCCAAGGCCAAATCCAATGTGCAGGACACCATTACCCGGCATCCCGAGATTGGGTGCCTGGTGGGGCTCTTCTCCTACAACACTCCCAAGATCTATGAGGCGGTGAAGGAGGCCGGGAAATTTGGCAAGGTGAAGATCGTGGGCTTTGACGAGGAAGACGATACCTTGCGCGGCATCCAGGAGGGCAATATCTACGCGACGGTCGTGCAGAACCCTTATCAGTACGGGCACGAGAGCGTCCGCATCCTGGCGGCCCTGGCCAAGGGGGACAAGAGCGTCATCCCTGCCAGCAAGTTTGTTGAGGTGCCGGCCAAGGCGGTCAAAAAGGGTGATGTGGACGCTTTCTGGGCGGAGCTGAAAAAGCTGGTGCAGTAGCAAGCAGCATCATGAGTGATTTGCTCTCAGCGCAGAACCTTTTCAAACAGTTCCCCGGGGTGCGGGCTCTGGATAATGTGAGCCTGACGGTGGCGCACCAGGAACTCGTGGCCGTGATCGGCGAAAACGGGGCGGGGAAGAGCACGCTCATGAAGATCCTGGCTGGGCTGCAGTCTCCTGATCGGGGGCAGATCCATTTTGAGGGGCAAGCAGTCGTTCTCTCTGGAGTGCAGGCAGCCCAGTCACTGGGCATTGCTCTGATTCACCAGGAACTGGTGTTGGCCGACAATCTGGACGCGGCTGGTAACATCTTCCTGGGCAGGGAACCGCGCCGGGGCATTTTCATCCAGCGAGAGGTCATGCGGGAGAAGGCCCAGAGGCTGTTGGATCAGCTCGGCGCAGGATTCGCCGCCACCACGCCGGTCTCAGAGTTGTCCCTTGGTCAGCGTCAGATGGTGGAGATCGCCAAAGCGCTCTCGCTGGATGCCAAGCTGCTCATCATGGATGAGCCCACCTCCAGCCTGTCTATGAGAGAGACGGAGAACCTGTTTCGAGTCATCGCCGGATTGAGGAAGGCCGGGCTGAGCATCCTCTATATCTCGCATCGGCTCGGAGAAGTGAAACACCTGGCAGATCGTGTGGTGGCCCTCCGGGATGGGAGGAATGCGGGCGGGCTCTCGCGTGAGGAAATAACCCACGATGCCATGGTCCGTCTCATGGTGGGGAGGGATCTTTCCGGCGCCCGACCTGTGGAGGCAAGGCCTCCTGGCGAGGTGGTGCTGGAGGTCAAGTCTCTGCGTACTCAGGCCTTTCCGGCCCATGAGGTGAGCTTTCAGATCTGCCGGGGGGAGATGGTTGGCCTGGCTGGTCTGGTCGGAGCCGGTCGCACGGAGGTGTTGCGCGCCTTGTTTGGCGTGGAGCCTCCGCTGGCCGGGGAGGTGCAAGTGGCTGGCAAGGCGCTGCTCGCTCGTCATCCGGAGGAAGCGTTGGCGGCCGGTCTGGCGCTGGTGCCAGAGGACCGCAAAGCGCTAGGCGTCTTCCTGGAGGAGTCCGTGCAGTGGAATGTGGCTCTGACCACCCTCAAGCGTGATGCCAAAGGGGGAGTGCTCGTGAATGAGAAGGCGGGAGCCGCGCTGACTGAGGAACTGGGGAGACAGTTGCGAATCAAAGCCGCCTCTCCTGACACCCTGGTCGGCACCTTGTCCGGTGGAAATCAGCAGAAGGTGGTCTTGGGCAAGTGGCTGGCGCTTGCCCCCAAGGTGTTGCTTCTGGACGAACCCACCCGCGGGATCGATGTGGGAGCCAAGGCGGAAATCTACCAGTTGATGGAGAAGCTGGCCGCTGAGGGCATGGCCGTGCTTTTCGCCAGCAGTGAGCTGGAGGAAGTGCTGGCCATTTCGGACCGCGTGCTTGTGATGCACGAGGGACGGTTGAGCGGGGAACTTTCGCGGGCGGAGGCCACGGAGGAGCGCATCATGGAACTGGCGACGGGGCTCTCCCGTTCCGACCTGGGCTGACAATGAGATCTATTCAATGCTATGAAGAAAAACTTGGGAATCAGTCTGCTCTTGCTACTCGTGTGCGTGGCCACCGCATTGGGCAATCCCAATTTCCTGATACCCTACAATGCCGAGAACCTCCTCAACTGGGTGTCGCTCTACGCGATCATCGGGGTGGGGGTCTCTTTTGTAATCATTACCGGGGGCATTGATCTCAGCATCGGTAGCGTTGTTGGTCTCGTGGGTACCATGCTGGCGTGGTTGTTGACGAAGAAGGGATGGTCTGTGCCTGCGGCGCTCCTGGTCACGGTGATCCTGTCTGCCGTCATCGGGCTCGTGCACGGTCTGCTCATCACCAAGGTCAGGCTGCAACCGTTTGTGGTGACCTTGTGCGGCCTCCTCATTTATCGAGGGGTGGCACGTTGGCTTGTGCACGATGGAACGCTTGGTTTTGGAACGGCCTATGATGGCCTGCGCTGGTTTTCCAACGGGCGCATCGATCTGCCGTTCCTTGGGGACTACCGCCTTCCCGTGCCCTTGGTGATTCTGACAGTCCTGGCGGGTTTGGCCGCCGTGTTCTTGAACAAGACAGTCTGGGGCAGGCATTTGTTTGCGCTGGGGCGGAGTGAGGAGGCAGCGCGGTACAGCGGCATCCGCACGGACCGGTTGGTCATCGTATCCTACGTTCTGTGTTCCACCTTTGCCGGCATCGGCGGCATCCTTTTCGCGCTGGATGTCAACACCGTGCAGCCAGCATCACAGGGGAACTTTTATGAGCTCTATGCCATCGCTGCCGCTGTGCTGGGAGGCTGCAGCTTGCGGGGTGGGGAAGGTGGGATTTTGGGCGTTATCATTGGCACTGCCCTGATCCGGATCCTGATCAACTCCATCAACATTCTTGGCATCGCCACACAGCTGGAGTTTGTCATTCTCGGGGTCGTGATTCTCCTGAGCGCTATCACTGATGAGGTCATTCGTCGCAACCGGGGGCGCAGACAGCTCAAAACAGCAACGCCGACAGGCTGATCGGGTACTCCCGGTATCAGGCCTGTCGGCGTCCGTCGGTGGGAAAATGGTTCTCTACTTCTGCTCGCGGGTGGCCTCGGCCTCGCGTTTGAGAGCTTCAGCCTTGGCTTCTGCCTCCTTGCGGGTTGCTTCGGCGTTCAAATCGTTGATCTTTTTGGCGTCTTCGATCGCATCTGCGTGCTGTTCGCCCTCTTTCTTGGTGGCTTTGGCCTGTTCCTCCAGAGCATCAGCCTTGTTTTCGAGACTGCGTTCGCGAGCCTGTTCCTGTTTGGAGTCACAAGACACCAGCATCGTGGACACGGCGGCGAGGGAGACAGCAAGGAGAGTGGGAATGGTCTTCATGCCTGAGGATCGGGGGCTGCCATGGCCCTGGTGGCAAAAAGGTGTCGGGAATGCGCATATTTTATGATTTCCCAGAGGTGGACCATGGAACGTGACGGAATTTCCTGCAAAAACGGGATGCCAACAGGCCAGGGAAGCGTAAGCATGCAGATCACGCCTGAGGCGTGTGTTTTCCGTATCGTCAGTTCCGCTCTTTGTCTCCACGATGTCCCAGATTGCCCAGACTTCTTTTGACCCCGCCCGTGTCGCTACGCCCGCTTATGTGGTGGACCTCGCCCTGCTGAAGAAGAACCTCACCCTGCTGCAACAGGTGCAGGAAACGTCTGGAGCAAAGATCCTGCTGGCCCTCAAGGGCTTCTCCATGTTCTCCACTTTTGGTCTGGTGCGTGAGTACCTGCAGGGTTGTTGTGCGAGCGGCCTCAACGAGGCGCTGCTGGCCCACCACGAGTTTGGCAAGGAAGTGCACGTCTATTGCCCGGCCTTTAAAGAGGCAGAGATGGAGCAGATCCTGCCGATTGCGTGCCACATCTCCTTCAACTCCTTGGCCCAATGGCAGCGTTTCAAACCGGTGTTGGAAGCCGCGGAAGGCAATCGCCCCAGCCCCGGGCTTCGGGTGAATCCTGAACTCTCCACGGTGGAGGTTGCCCTCTATGATCCTTGTTCTCCGGGGTGCCGTCTGGGGACCCGTGATATCGAACTGGAAGACGCAGATTTGACTGGCCTCGAAGGGCTACACTTCCACGCGCTTTGTGAACAGAATTCCGACGTTCTGGAGCGGGTGATCGAGTCCGTAGAACGCCGTTTCCCCAAATTTCTCAAGCAGGTGAAATGGGTCAATATGGGAGGTGGCCACCACATCACCAAGCCCGGCTATGATGTGGAGCGCCTGGTGCGAGTCGTGAAGGCTTTCCGTGAGCGTCACAATGTGGAGGTCTATCTGGAGCCTGGTGAAGCCATCGCGCTGAACACCGGCTATTTGGTCACCTCGGTGCTGGACATTGTGGGGGCCGAGGAAAAGACCGCTATTCTCGATACCTCCGCTACTTGCCACATGCCGGATGTGCTGGAGATGCCGTATCGCCCGCAGATCATTGGGGCCGGTCTGCCCAGTGAGCATTCGCACACCTATAAGCTGGGGGGCACCTCCTGCCTGGCGGGAGATGTGATCGGGGCCTATTCCTTCCCTGAGCCGCTGCAACTCGGTCAAAAACTCGTCTTCACGGACATGGGCCACTACACGATGGTCAAGACCACCACCTTCAACGGCGTGCCTCATCCGGACATTGATACCTATGACCCCGCTACCGACGAGCTGCGGGTGGTGCGCCGCTTTGGTTACGAAGACTTCCGGAACCGGTTGTCATAGGGGCAAGGGCAGGGGAACCGGGAAAAAAGACCATTGCTAGATTTTCCTCTTCCTGCCAGACTCATCCCACCCGGAGGACTCCCCGGTACTTACCACTATGAGCCTGCTAGGAGATCTGGCGCGCCAGCTAATGAGTGGCGCGCCTGGAGAGGAAAGTGAACTCACGCCCGGAGCCAACGCCCCGGGAAGCCCTAATCTCGTGCAACTGGGCATTGCACTGGTCAATCAATCCGGGGGACTCGACGGTCTGATTGCGAAATTCCAACAAGGTGGCCTGGGAGATCTGATTTCGTCCTGGGTGGGGAAAGGGGGCAATCTGCCCGTTAGCGGGGAGCAAATCATGCAGGTGCTGGGCCGAGGTCAGGTGCAGCAAATTGCTGAGGAGACCGGTACCGACACCCAAACGGCAGCAAGTGGACTGGCCCAGATCCTTCCAGGACTGGTTGACCAGCTCACTCCCCATGGCGAATCCGTATCAGGAAGTGCCCTGCAACAGGGGCTGCAAAGTCTGTTAGGAGGTGACCTGAAGAAATTCTTCGGTTAAATGCATGCAAAAGAAAGTGCGTGGGCGGCGTTGGACAAATTCCGCCCACGAAATTGTACAACCAATCCATGAAATCCAAGCTCATCCTCACTCTTCTCGCCACGGCCACGGTCGGGCTTTATGCCGCAAAAGAAGAAGCTGCGAAGGCCATCCCCAAGGAAGCCTTCGGAGTCTATAGCTTCGAAGATGCCCAGAAGCAGTCCGCTAAAAAGAAGGATCCCATCGTGTTTCTGCTTGTGAACGAGCGGACCGAGGACGCCAAGGTGGAGGGCGCGGGCAAGATCGCCTATTGGGGTCTTGAGAAGGACAACACCGTCGTGGTGTTGCGGCCCAACTCCGCCGGGGAGTGGGCTCGGCGCTTGCCGGCAGCCCTGCCTGGAGCAATTAACGCCAAGGATTTGGGCAAAGAATATCCCCGCTTGGTCGCGATGGACCACACCGGGAGTGTGGTGTTGACCTCGGTGGCTGCGGCCAAGCTCATCGACGGTGGCGAAGATGCAGTGAAGACGCTCAACAAAGAAATCAAAGAGCTGGCCAAGAATCCGCCCAAGCCGACCGCTGCCGCTCCTGCGACAGCCCCGGGTGCGACCCCTGCCGCAACCCCAGGTGCAGCACCAACACCTGCTCCTGCGACTCCGGGGGGCGCTCCCACCGCCGCACCTGCTGGCGGCTCAGTAGCCATTCAAGGTGCCAGCGCAGAAGGCTGGACAAGCTCCGATGGGCGCACGATTCAGGCTACCCTTCTTGAAGTGGCTGCCGACAAAGTGGTGCTCCAGCTCGCCAACGGCAACAAAGTGGACGTGCCTCTGGCTAAACTGAATGACGCCTCCAAAAAGCGTGCGGAAGAGCTCAAGGCGGCCAGCGCGAAGTAAGCGGCCAGACATCGTTTCAAAGGCGCGGAGCAATCCGCGCCTTTTTTTGTCCGTGTTTCACGGATGAATGCGGCGCAGGATCTGTCAGGGCTTGGCTGGGATTTCGATTGCTTCGCATACCTCGCGCCAACCGGGAAATTGCCACACGTTGGGAAAGCCGCTGCACTGCACGGGTTTGACGGGCTGGATGAGGCAGGAGTTTTTGCCTTCCAGAAAGAAACAAGAACCGTCCCCCTTGTCGATGATGGACAAGTGCTTCCGGTTTGCGCTGAGTCGCGTACGTGTTTGGATGAATTCATCCACCTCCATACCCACGTGGCGGGCAATGGCATCGACCTCCTCAGGCGTCACAATCACGTCGCCTGGCCAGCGGCAACAGTTGCCGCAACGCTGGCAGAGGTAGGAGACTTTTGAGGTGTCAAGCGACATGCGATGGACAGGGACTTTTAGGTTTTCTGCGGTCGTCGGTCCGCTAGAATAGACCGTCTGCCATGATAGCCAGGTTTCCCCAGCCTTCAACGTCACGCTCATCCGCCGCTGATCCGGACGGCAAGCTGGCGTTGCACAGCGCAGAGACTCGGGCGGAACATGAAGAGAATCTCTCATGGGTGCGCTGGATGTTCCAGAGCGTGCGTGCCCAGTGTGAGGCCATTCTTTTCCTCACGCACGGCGAGGCGGGACGGCATACCATGATCACAGACTGGGGGGCCTTCCTGGAGCAGCCCTGGAAAGCGTACATCGCTCCCTGCCTGTTGGAGGCCTGGCGGGCGGCGGACGCGGGCGATCTGGATGCGCTCCTCACAGTAGATGCCCGGTTGGGACAGCACCTTTCACCTGAGCATCTTTCCCGCAGCCTCTTTGCGGGGGAGCTTCTTCTGAAAAGCACCCGTGGAGCCAAGTATCAGGGAGTGCTCGGGCATCTGCGGCAGCGGATCGAAGAGGAGGCCCGCGAAGTTCATCTCACGACAGTGTGGGCGGCGGTGTCAGTGGTGTTTCAGCTTCCCGTGGCGGATGTGGTGGGGGAATACCTGCGGGAGGAGTGGATGACCTCGACAGGGCGTCACGCTCACCATGCGGATCCTCAGGGCTTGCTCAGTTTCGCTGCCACTGCGCATCGGACGCTCCGTGACGCGGGTTTCCATGACCTGCAAATTTGGTCGTCGCCTTGAGGAGAGAGGAACTCTTCGGTCTGGGATTCTCAATTTCCCGGTTGTCAGAATTTGGGCGCATGAAGTATGACCTCGTTGCACGTATTCCGGTTTCCGAATCAACCATGAAATCCATCCTCGCTCTTCTGATTTGCACCGCACCTGTGGCGCTGGCCCAGCAAGCTCCCACCCCCGGCACCAGCCCTGCCAAGACCACGGTCGCGGCAGCCCCTGCACCTGCTCCGAATCCCAAGGTGGCCGTCACCCCGGTTGAGCGCCCGGAGCCCGGATGTCAGGCGAGGCACGCTCGGTTCAATGAGATCTCCAGCAAGGGGGAGGCCACCCTGGTGTTTCTGGGTGATTCCATCACGCAGGGTTGGGAAGGGGCTGGCAAAGCCGCTTGGGAAAAACACTGGGCTCCGCTCGGCGCGGCCAATTTTGGCATTGGGGGAGACCGCACGGAGCACGTGCTCTGGCGTCTCCAGAACGGGAATTTTGACGGCCTTAAACCCAAGCTGGTGGTGCTGATGATTGGCACCAACAATACCGGTCATCAGAATCGGAACGGTTACTCGTGCAGTGCGGAGCAGACTGCGGACGGCGTGAAAACCATCATTGCCAAGGTTCAGGAAAAGTGCCCGGGCACGAAGGTCCTGCTGCTGGGTATTTTCCCCCGTGGAGCTGACAGCAACGATGCCTACCGCAAGCAGAACACCGCCACCAACAGCCTGATCAAGACATACGCTGACGACAAGTCCATTTTCTACATGGACCTCAGTGAAAAATTCCTTCAGTCTGATGGAACGCTCACGCAGGAGATCATGCCTGATCGCCTGCATCTCTCCGCCAAGGGATATGAGATCTGGGCCGATGCCATTGATGGCAAGGTCAAGGAGCTGATGGGGAGCTAGAGCCGACAAGTCTGCGGCCGCATCACCCCACCACTTGTCCCCAAGCGTACCCTGTAGCAACCGATCCATCGCGAGCAGCTAGTTTTCGAAATGTCGTCTCTTCCCCGCCTCCATCTCTGGCAAGATCTGGTGCCCCGCGAGGGGCCTCTCAACATGGCGTTGGATGAGGCGATGTTGCTGCAGGCGGAAGGGATCTGGATGCGCGTCTATGGCTGGGTGCAGCCGAGCATCAGCATCGGCTTTTCCCAGCCCGTTTCGGTAATTCCTGAAACTCAGGCCGGGTGGCCCATGGTGCGACGCTGGACGGGTGGGGGAGCGGTGGTGCATGATGGCGACTGGACCTACACCCTGGCTGCCCCTGCTGGCAGTGATCTCAGTGAGCAGCGCGCGGTGGAGACCTACCGTGAGATTCATGAGGCCATGATTCGTGCGTTGCACGAGGCGGGCTTGGGTGACTGCTCTTTGCAGTCGGAGAATACCTCCGACGGCATGGGGGTCTGTTTTGTAGAGCCGGCCAAGTTTGACGTGGTGTGGCAGGGGCAAAAAATTGCCGGTGCCGCCCAGCGTCGGGCCAAGTCAGGATTTCTTCATCAGGGCACGATCCAGCCGGTGAAATTGCCTGCCAGCTTTGGCCTGTTGTTTGCACGTCAGCTGGCGATGGAGGTCATCGTCATGGATCAGCAGGAAATGGAAGCCCGGCTCATGCCGGCGGCACGGAATTTGGCGAGAGACAAGTACGCGACTGTGGAGTGGACGCTGCATCGGAGCGCGCCTTCGCCTTCACCCGGTCCACTCACGCAGCTTGCGGTCCCAGGCTCCACCGTCCCGTCATGAGTACTCCAGAGACCGGCCCCTCTGCTCCGCAGCGTATCTTCGTTTATGGCACGCTGAAGCGGGGCCTGAGCAATTCGCACTATCTCGCCGGTCAGACCTTTGTCGGCACAGCCCGCACCCAGCCGCATTATCGGATGGTGAATGCGGGCGGTTACCCGGGACTCTACGAGGTCGCAGAGGAAGACGGCGGCCTCAGAGTTCACGGGGAGGTGTGGGAAGTGGATGCTTCCTGCCGGAAGGAACTGGACCTGCTGGAGGACGTCGCCGTTGGGCTCTACGAGCTGGTGCCGGTGGCGTTGGAGGAGCCTTTTGTCAGCAATGAGATCTTCACCTACCTCTATCGGTGGTCGATCATGGGTCGCGATGATGCGGGGGATGACTGGCAGGAGAGTTGAGAGCTTCGGGGCCGCTTCTCAGACAGTCTTGCTACTGCCCCAGTTCTCCGCCCTGGCGACGCCAGGCTTCGAAGCCGCCCTGGAGGATGAGTACTTCCTTGAACCCCAGAGCGTCCAGCCTTGAAGCGGCACGTGCCGCCCGTCCACCCAGGGCGCAGTACACCAGACAGGGGCGGGTTCGATCCAGTTCCAGGCGTTGGATGGACTCGTCGAAATTCGCGACAAAGAGGTTCACATACCTCGCCCCGGGCAGGTGATTCTTCCCACTGACCTCGTCCGGTGTGCGGACATCCACGATCCCTCCCAGTTTGCCCTGGTTCAGGAGCTCTTGGGCCTCGGCCACCGTGACGTATCGGGCCGTGGCGGGAAGAACCACTGACGGCGGACGAGGTGGGCCGGATGGATCCTGGGAAAGCAGCGGCACCGTTCCCATCAAGATCCACACCAGCCACGTGCGGCAGAGGAGCTGTGAAGTGGGCTGCATGGGACTGGGCAGTTGGGTGGTGAACTATTTGCGACTGATGGCCTCGAAGTACACGTCTTCCATCGCGGCCACTTGGGCATTGGCCCCAAAGTTGGCCCGCACTGACGCCGCGGCATGGGTGGACATCGTAGTCAGCAAGCTTGGGGTGTTCATCAGGGACAGCAGTGCCTCAGCCAGCTGGTCCGGGCTGCGCTCAGGCACGAGCAACCCATCGAACCCGTGCGTCACCGCCTCAGGAATGCCACCATGCTGAGTGGCCACCACCGGCAGCCCAGTGGCCATGGCTTCGAGCATGGAGTTGGGGATGCCTTCCTGATCGGCGTCTTTGGTCGTCTCACTAGGGTGGAGGAAAATGTGTGCCGCTTCATACTCCTGCAGCAGTTGATCCTGACTCATCCATCCCCGGAGTTCCACGTGGGAGCTCAGCTCGAGCTCAGCGGCGGTGCGCTGAATCTTGCCGGCCAGGGGGCCCACCCCGCAGATCACGTATTTCACGTTGGGGTGAGTCTCCGTGACGATCTTCAGTGCTTTGAGCGCGGTGATGATTCCCTTCTTGGGGATCAGCCGACAGGCCTGCACGAGTCTCCACTGGCCATCGGAAGGTGTTGTCCGGGGCACAGCGTTCAGATGCTCCAGGGGAATAGGGGTCCGGTTGAGCCGTAGCTTGTCTTTGGGACAACCCAGCACAACGAGCCGGTCCAGAAGAGACTGGCTACGCGCCATCACCAGCTTGGCGTTGGCGAACACCTTCTTGAGGGTGGCCACATAGGCTGGACGGTCGAGGAACTTTGAAACATCCACCCCATGGAATGAGACCACAAAAGGACCACCCCAGGCCCGGATCATCTCATAGTAATGCACTGCCTTGTGGCCGTAGTACACGTGCACGAGTTCGGGATCGTTCTTCTTTAGCCGAGCGACCAGATCGTAGGGGTAATAGGGGTGCACATGCCGTTCAATCGGGCGTGGCGGTGGCCAGACCTTCAGAACGTGCTTGTACCAGAAGCGCTTGACGAAGTTCCCACGAGGCCGGGGCCGGGGGAGCTTCTTCAGCACCTTCACCGGCTCAAACGGGAACAGTTCAGCGTTCTCGTGATTCTGGGTATAGACGATGGTGCGCACCCGTTGGAATCCCGTCACCTGCCGGTAAATGCTCTGCATTTCCGGCTTTAAGAAGGTGCCGCAAAGGGAGACGACCAGCGGTTTGGATTTGTCTTGGGCGTCGGGGCAACAGGATGGCATGTACGGTGGGGGTCAGCGAAGCCGCCCTGGCTGGGAGTGGTGGTACTGGTGATTATGATGACTCAAGGGGCGACCGCTTCAACGTCTTTCCCGGGCTTCGTCATAGGCCTGTTCGAGTTTGGCAATCTGCTCGGAGGACTCAAAGTTTTCCCGCACGTCCAGAGCTGCCGCAGCCCCCATGCGTTCCCAGGTGGCGGGGCTGTCAGTCAGGTCGTGCAAAGAGCGCTCCAGCCCGGATCGGTCACGCTCAGGAACAAGCAAGCCCGTGACACCATCCCTCACAGCTTCAGGGATGCCGCCATGCAGGGTGGCCACCACGGGAAGCCCCGTTGCCATGGCCTCCAGCATCGCATTGGGCACACCTTCCTGATTCTGATCGGCGGTCATGCGACTTGGATGAATGAAGAGGTGGGCGCTGTGAAAGAGGTCGCGCAGGGCAGACCCCTTTACGAATCCCGGGAACTGGATGTTGTTCTGGAGGCCCAGTTCATCCCGCAGTTTTTGCAGAGGCTCCAGCAGTGGGCCTTCCCCGGCGATGGTGAACCGACTTTGCGGATGGACTTTGGCGAAGGCAGCGAAGGCATGAATCGCATCATCCAACCCCTTCTTTTCGATCAAGCGACAGGCTTGCACCAGATGCCAGGCCCCGTTTTCTGGCCAGGAACGGCTGATCGTGGGGAACTGGTCCAAGGGGATGCCGGTGCGGTTCATGCGCACCTTTTCCACGGGGCAGTCCAGCTCAAGCAGGCGGTCCAACAATGACTGGGAGCGCGCGAGGACCAGTCGGGAAGCCTTCAGAAGTTCGCGCAAGCGAACTTCATAGGAGGGGTCGTGCGCCCGCGTCTGGACATCCATCCCATGGAATGAGACCACTGTGGGCTTGGGCCAGCGCTGGATGAACGGCAGCAAATGCACGCCGGTATGGCCAAAATAGACATGCATGAGATCGGCCTCGCGCCGGTTCAGGAGGCCGGCCAGCACCCCGTACTCACCCCGGTACACGATGGCGGGTTCGCGTTTGACGTACTTGAGCCAAAAACGCCGCAGAAAATTGCTCTTCACCCCTGGTGCCACCTCAATGCCGCCTTCGGGCATCGGGTAGAGATCCTCACTCTGTCTCTCCTTGCAGATGACAAAGGTATCGTACCGTCGCAATCCCTTGATCTGACGGTAGATGTGGAGCATCTCCGGCTTGAGAAATGTCGTGCAGTAGCTGGCAACGGTGGGGCGGTTCAAAGCGGATGAAGGGGGCGGGAAATAAGAACGGCATTCAGTAAGCGTCGCGTTTCACGAAAGGCAATCCCTTGCAGAATAAAAGTAATTCACCGTCGTGGGGAACCGGGCGGGCTTCTTCTGGCGATAGTGGGGAAGGGGGCATCGCGGCGGCGGTGCGCTGTGGCTAGGAATGGGCATCGGTGATATGGCGGACTTGGGGCTCGGCCATGGAGCGGAGGACCAAGCGGACGAGATCGAGCCAGCGAAGGGTGACTGAAATCATTCGGCATGGCCCTGCCGACGCGTTGCCGACGTTGGCTCACCTGGAGCGCCCCTCTTTCCTCGCCTGCCGCAGATGGGTGAGCGCGGGCACGGCGGCCACACCCAGGCTGACGCCGCCGTACATGAGCAGGACAAAGAGAACCCCGGCGCCGTATTCTGCGTTCTTGCCCTCCAGGCCGAAGAGGGACGCCGCGATCAA
Source organism: Verrucomicrobium sp. BvORR106 (assembly GCF_000739655.1). GTDB lineage: Bacteria > Verrucomicrobiota > Verrucomicrobiia > Verrucomicrobiales > Verrucomicrobiaceae > Verrucomicrobium. The sequence goes on from NZ_BATR01000118.1 coordinate 149,275, forward strand.
CACAGCGAGGTTGATGTTCTTCATGCTCGACTCAATGCCCAGGGCCATGGCATCCCGGCTGGAGAAGCCCAGCAGGTACTGGGAGCCCCGCAGGATGACGACTTGAATGATGAGGCAGTAGAGCAAGACGGCCACAGGGATCTGGGCGGAAAAGCGGCTGAAATCGATGCGCCCGCTACCCAGGGAACCCACCACGAGGATGGCGAAGAAGAAGAGGCTCACGCGCACGACCCACTTGGAGCCCCAGTGCGCGGTGTCATCCTTCAGCATCCGCCCCAGGGCCATGCCTGCGCCGAAGGGGATGATGAGGAAGACGAAGATCTCCCGGATCACCATCCCCACGGGCATGGTGATTTCCGGCGGCAGGTAATCGCCGGCCAGCAGCCTCATGACGAGCGGCGCGGTCACCAGGGCGAGGAGGGTGGTGACTCCAGAGAGGGCGACCGAAAGGGCCACATTCCCCCGGCCCAGATGGGTGTAGATGTTCGACAGCGAACCTCCCGGCATGGCGGCGATGATGATGAAGCCCACCACAACCTCGGGCGGGAATTTGACCAGGAACACCATCGCCGCCGTCAGCAGCGGAATGCCCACCACCTGGTAGAGGACGCCCGTGATCATCGGCTTCGGCTCCAACACCAACTCCACAAAATCCCGCGCCTTGGTCACCATGCCCATGCCCAGCATCGCCAGCACCAGTTGCGCGGAGGCCACGAGGTGGTGGTAGTGCGGGTATTGGTCGAAGAGGTCTTTGAGCATGGGGGCAGGGGAGAGGGGAGAATGAGGGCCGGCCTCGGTCGGACACCTTGTGAATCGAAAACGTTCGCCGCTTCGGCTGTGAATTCGCCTGCTCTCCCCAGCTGCGACCACAGGATCCGGTTAAGGATGCCATCCCTCCAGTTCAGGATCGAAGAAGGAATGCCTTGGAGTAAACCTTTCGGACCAAATCAGTGTTCCGTCAGTGAAAATTAGTGGTTTGCTTTGCCGGTCGCCTTCTGCTCAATTAGTTTTTCCATGGAGAAATCGTACGTCTATCGTTCCGTCGAGGGCTTGAAGGTGGCGCTCATCATCTTCCTGGCGCTGGACCTGTTACTCAATGTCGTGTCCGCGGGATCGAGCTGGATGGCAATTGAGCTTCTCCAGCGTTCCTTCACCGAAGAGGAGGCCGAACTGAATGACATCCGCGAGGGAGCCATCGGCCTGAGCCAGTTGGGCGTTTATGTCGTCACTGCCATCGTCTTCTGCGTCTGGATCGTCCGCTCCCAAAAGAACGTATGGGCTTTTGGCTATCCCCAGGAAATCACTCCCGGTTGGGCCGTGGGCTGGTTCTTCATCCCCATCGCGAACCTCTGGAAGCCTTACCAGGCCATGAAGGCCCTCTGGCTCTCCAGCGTGCCCAACCGCTCCCATGCCCCGCTGCTGCCCATCTGGTGGACTTTCTGGATCCTTTCCAGTGCCATCGCTCGTGTCAGCTTCAAGACCTCCATGAAAGCCGAGACCGTGGAAGAACTGATCTCAGCCTCGCAACTCCAACTGGCCAACTGTGTCGTGGATGTCCCGCTCACGGCATTGGCTCTTGGGATTGTGATCAACATCAGCCGAGCGCAGACGGCGACGGGGCAGGAGCTTTCGGCACCGCCGCCGTTGCCGGTTGCTCGCACGGCGTATCCGCCGACGGGTTCGTGGTGAGCCAAGCAAGCATCGGAAAGGCTGTCTTGTGATCTGAGAAGCAGTCCTCAGGGGAGCGTCGCCACTCCGGAGAGCGCCACCGGAATCGCCACATCCCCCGGCCGAGATGCGGGTAGCTGTTCGACTACGAACCTTTCGGCATGGCCGCGGTGATGATGAACCCCACCACCACCTCCGGCGGGAATTTCACCAGGAACACCATCGCCGCCGTCAGCAGCGGAATGCCCACCACCTGGTACAGCACCCCCGCGATCATCGGCTTCGGCTCCAACACCAGCTCGACAAAAGCCCGCGCCTTCGTCACCATGCCCATGCCCAGCATCGCCAGCACCAGTTGCGCCGAGGCCACGAGGTGGTGGTATTGCGGGTGTTGGTCGAAGAGGGATTGGAGCATGGGGGCGGGGTGAGAGGGGCTTAGGGTAGGTCTAGGTCGGATATTCTGTGAATCGGATGCCTTTAGAGCATTGGTTGTCAATTCGCCTGATATCCCAACCATTGACAAAAAGATCTGTGTGCAGGGGCTGGACGCTTTGGTAGTTATGTATCTCTCGAGGTCATGTCGGATATGAAGATGCAAAAAATCAATGTGTGCACCCGGGGCGCACACGGCCTGAAGATGGTCGAGGGCATGCGGTCGTTGACCACGATCTTTTTGCAATCAATGCTGGTTGCTTTAGTTTATACTGGTTAGTCTAAAGACGATTCAGCCCTAAAAGGATTCGCTTCCAGAGTCAGGTTATGCTCAAAAAATCTTATGAGATAGTTGCGCCCCCGGAGCCAGCCATGAGTTGGAGGGAGTACTCTCACATGGCCCAATTGGAGTATGGGCAACTCCTGGATCGCGAGGGGAGTTCTGAGCAAGATTTTCAGAGTTTTTTTGAAGATCATCCGTGTTTCATGCCTGAAGCATACGGAACATTTGGTAGAGGTGGACACGGTCCCTATCCTGGTGCGATTGTTTCGCAGCCAATCCTACCCGGAATCACGACGAGGTTTCCGGATTTTTTGTACATTGCCAGGGACAGTGCCACTGTTTTTGCCGTGATGATTGAAATTGAGCATCCGAGAAAGTTATGGGCTACTAAATCAGGGCGCTCAACTGCTGAATTTACGCAGGCTACGGATCAGATACTAGAGTGGAAAGCTTGGTTTTCAAATCCATTGAATGTTGCACTGTTTCGGGAGACTTATAGAATTCCGGAAGATTGGACGCGACTTCGAACGTTCGAGCAGAGGTACATGCTGGTGTACGGACGGGGTGCTGAAGAGAGCTTAAATGGAGAATTCAATCGGAAACGATCCCATTTGCAACGACCTGACGAGATCTATATGACTTTTGATAGGTTGCGCCCGAACTATAACCTTCACCATTGCGTGTGTGCTAGAATTGATGCATCTGGGTATCGGGCAATTTCAGTGCCGCCAACAATAGAGTTGGGGCCTAATCAAGAGTATGGCTTCCAAGCCATTCGGGATAAGGTGACTGCCGTCAAGAAAAATAAGTATATCTCAGACACTCGCAAAGAATTCCTTTGCTCAAGAATCCCATATTGGGACAATTGGTCTGGAAGTGGAGTGAGGAGCAGTGCCGATTTCGAGTAGATAGTGTTAAAGTTCGGCAACTGTCGTGTAACTATGGGGTGACATTTAACTGGTGGCCAGGTGGGCAGCAAGGGAAAGCTGGGTCAGCGCTCGATACCAAACTAACAATCTAAGCATATCAGATTCTCATTTCGATTGGACCAATTGGGCTCTTCGTTAGTTTCCGCGGGATTTTGACAAGGCTGGAAGCATGTCGAGTCCGCCTAGGAAGAACAGAATGCGTATACGGTAGTTGTCGAAGTTGCGAAAGCCCCGTGCCGACGCCTTGAGCAGTTGAATGCGGCTGTTGAGCCTTTCTGTCAGTGCGTTGGTGATGGGGTGGGTAAAGTAGTTGAGCAAACCTTGAAGGTGCGTCTTCAACGTGCGCGCTGCCTTCTTGACAGGCTCAAGACGTGAACTCATGACCCGGTTCATCCATCGGGCGAAGAAATTGGCCCCTTCTGCAGCAGTGCGCTGTCCCCAGAAGGCAGCAAACGACTCCTTGTGCTCTCCAGTGGGCAGCAACGACATAGACCAAACACGAATCAAGACCCGTAAGCCTCTTGCACCTTCGGAATTGAAAGTGCGAAACTTGACGGACACTGCCGGCGAATCTCGGTTTGCCGACATGTAACCTTTTAAGATTTGAGTGGAAGAGGCGCGTTGAGAAAGGTGCTTCAACTATTGATTACTCTGAACTTCGATTTTTCTGATCCCAAGGCTGCGGGGCATGTGAGGGCGCGACAAGGTGAATATAGCCTCCACCGTGCCGGTCTGCCAGCGCACCAATGCCAATTCGACTTGTAATATTGCGCTGGGCTATGACGCCGCTACCGCTTTTCACAGTAACAGTCATTGACGACTCGAGCTCCCTAAGGTTTTGAGATTCAAAGAAATACTGCTTTAGTTCAGGATTGTTGAAGTCTTGAATCAAAAGCTCGTACAGCGTTCGCATGAATAGTGAGATGTCAAATTCGTTGTGCTCTCGGCGTTCCTCTTCAGACGTCCGATGATTGATAATCATTGGATAAGGTGTAAGGGCATGGAGTAGGGCGCTAGGCGATATCGTAATGATGCTGAGCGCGTCAGCGCCGTCCTCCGGGGGAAATGCGAGATTTCCTTGAATTGTTGAGATATGATGAACCAGATCTAGGTTGAGAGATGAGCGAACAAGGTCGCCCATCATTACTTGAGCGATTTCTTGTGCGGCAATTGGACTGCTAAATATATAAGTAATTATCTTGGCAAAGTTGTCATAGCGCTGAGGTGCAGTGTCGCTTCTGATCTGATAATTGTTCTCACTCTCCTGAAGCAAATTCTTCGATAGTAGATCTCCCAGTTCAGAGGAAGCTTCTGCAACTTCATATTCTACATGTTTGCTCAAAAAGGAGTCTAGCGAAGCGGGGGTAGATAATGTCGAAAAGTAAATAAGGATTAGCTGACTCAATCTCTTTTTCCTTGAATAAGCTCGCGCTTCCTCGTGAAGGTCTACGAATTTAGCATCCTCAATTCTGCGTTCCAATAGAGGGCGGATTCGGTCTAAGTGATCTTGAGTGGTTGGCTCGCCTGCAGCTCCCAGTACGGTATAGCGTTGCCCTTCGAACACGACTAGCCAATATGCTGTCATTTCATAGTAGACAAGCTCAATCGAGGTGTGGGTTCTCTGGGTAAATCTAGAGATCGCTGCTGTGATGTCTTCAGCAGTTTTGGCGCCGAGCAATTCACATACAATTTTGGTTAGTTCAGGTCCGGAGAGAAGTTGGATGCGGACTTGACTAGTTCGAAGTTCATTGTAGCTGCCTGATACATTTCCGTTCACTCCAGATAGGGCAATAAATAAAGCGTGAATTTCCTGCCTTTGCCGAATCTGTTCGACGAAAATTTTGCCTAGAAACTTCATCCAAGCATCCGTTTGAACGGGGTTTCTATATGCCTTGCATTCAACAATAAATCGCACATTGGAGGTCGAGCCTGGCGTAGGTAGCGGGAAGTCTGCGCTCAAGTCCAACTCTTCCCCACCTCCGCTGATGCGGTTTCTGGCAATATTGACGTAGTTCAAGCTTGCAAGTATTCTCTCCGTTAGGCGCTCAAGTTGAGTGCCAATTTCATCCGAGTTTTGCCCGAGTATAATCATAGTTGCTCCAAGCGATTGTCGCCTGGTGAATTGTCGTGTTGCTGAAGCTAACCACTCCCTTTGATTTTGATGCTATCAAGCTAAGAATGTCTTGATAATGTGTGATCGATTGGATGTCTGACATCACTTAGATGGCTTGCGCTTGTGCGGTAGCGTGCGAGTGAAAGAAATTAAGTAGGATCGAAAAACTGGGTGAATGTCCCAAGTCAGTGCTTGCAGTTCATTCCATCGATCTCGCTGCACCAACTGCGGGTCGTCTAGAAAACTAATGTGATCAAATCCGCGTGGTTTTGAGGGGTCCTTTTTCCGAGGATTTATAAAATCTGCTTCATGTAAAATCGAAAGTAGCGTGAGGGCACTGTCATCTGAATTTGGTTGAAGGCTAACTCCGTATACTCGAATGTTAAATCGCGAGGGGATATCCCGAAGAAATATTCTAAGATCCTCGAAATCCCATTCAAAATCGCGCCCAGCGAATAGCTTAATGATTTCCGTCAAATTGTTGCAAATTTCGCCAAATTCTATATTTAGGCTTTCGGCACATTCTCGGGAATATTCGCGCATAGAGGCTTCTGCGTCTTCGTCCGATATCCTGATATCGCCGCGCCCAATTGCTTTTTTAATTAGATGGCCAATGAGCTGAATGGCGTCGCGGGGCCGGTCCCGCCCTGACTTAACAATGAATGCTGGCCAACTGCGTCGATTGTCTTCGGTAGTAGGTAGCCTGACTGTACTGCTGCTGAAAAATGAAAGGAATGGGTCTGTTGGGTCTTCGTTGATCTCAGTTGCTGCAGCGGCAAGGCGACTGGTGATGATTTGGGTTATATGATGACTGGTAGAGCGTAGAGTTACGAGGAGGGGACGTATGTGATCTATTTGATCTCTCTGACCACGATCATTTCTTGTCAGTCTAAGCCAGACTTCAGTCCGCAGAGAAACGATGCATTTCAGGCTGTGACAATCTTGAGAAAGTTTGCGGATCGAGAGCAGGAGTGCCCAAATCCGGTTAAGGTGATTTGGGTCATCTGACGTGGCGATTTGGTCTGAGTCATCTATAAATAGATAAAAGCTGTTTCCTCGGGCTTCGAGGTGGTCGCCGATAGCTTTGGCTAGTTTGGATGAGTTGGTTGATCCAGTGATGCTGGCGATAAGTTCGGATACGCTTGCTTTAGAAGTAGGTCTGGCTATAAGTTTAATGACCTCTGCAGTTTTGCGTGCGAAACTCGGCTCAAGGGAGCCCTTTGCTATCGCTTCGTTGTAAAGCAATTCTTCAGGTCCCGTAAGAAAGCCGCTCAGTTCGCTTCCTATCTTGGATGCGATGCAGGATACAAGGGCTTTGTGAATTGCCCCTTTTAGACTTGCGATGTCGGAAGCAGTTTTGAAGTCGGTGGTATCAATGTCGTCAGGACGAATTAGTATAGTGGGGACCCCGTATTTAGAGAAGTCGTTTTTGAGCCATTCCATCAATGCAGTTTTTCCAACGCCCTTGCGGCCGAGTAAAATGGTAGGGCTTCCTTCAGGAGTGCTTAACACTTCAGACAGCTGAAATGGGGTAACAAATACTTTGTCCAACAGATGGGCATCTCCCTCAGCCGTTCCTGTTGGAAAATATTTTTTCAAAATTGCTAGTCGACTCATCTTAGGAAGTGTTATTCAGGAGTCCAATATTGATTGCCATGGTTTGCAAGTAAACGTGGCTAAGCGTTCCACTCAATCACAGTGAAGCTTCCAATCTCCAAAACTAAACCAAATCAACAGAATTTTGTCTACCTGTAAGTGTTAAAGTGTTGAGATCCAGCTCTCAATTTTGTTAGATCTGTGGCTGACACAGGTCGCCCTTCTCGACGAAATCGATTTCCAACCGACGGATCTGCTGATCCAGCAAGTAGTTCGCTTGGTGGATGAGGCAGATAGCTCTATGTTGCCAGAGTGGCGGCGGGGCGATCCTGGAAGAAGGGGCGGTAGGTCTCGAAAGTTTCTGACTTCTGTTTGCCTAGATTGCGGACATACAGGGCTTCCGCAGAGTCTTTGGTCCAGAGGGGGAGATCGCGCACACGGAGGTAATCTTGATAGTCGATCAAGAGTTCCTCCAAGCTGGCTCGGGCCACATTCGTGAGTTTGATCTCGGACTCTGTGGAGGTCACAGAGGCGTTGCTGCTCTCGGCGATGTTTTGTTTTCCCGAGCGGGCGGCCTGCACCATTTGATCAATGGTGCGGTCTCCGCGGTTCAGGAACCGCTCGCAGAAGCGGAACGTGAAGTCGTAGATGATCTCTGACTTCCGGTAAGAGAGAAGCTCCCGGTAGTTTCCTGTTTTGGGGAGGAAGCTGCCGGGATCGGGAGGCATTAGGAGAGGGGGGAGTGGCGTTTGGGATAGGAGGAATTGGTCCTATAGGACTTATAAGACCTATTCATTCAGGAGTCGACTAGGCGTTTTGATACACCTCCGCCCCCGCTTCGACAAACTCCTTCGACTTCTCCTCCATCCCCTTCTTCAGGGCTTCTTCTTCGGAAATGGCTTGTTCGGCGGCGTATTTCCGCACGTCCTCGGTGATCTTCATGCTGCAGAAGTGCGGGCCGCACATGGAGCAGAAGTGGGCGGTTTTGGCACCTTCTTGGGGGAGGGTTTCGTCGTGGAACTCGCGGGCGGTGGTGGGGTCGAGGCTCAAGTTAAACTGGTCTTCCCAGCGGAACTCGAAGCGGGCCTTGCTGAGGGCGTTGTCGCGGTACTGGGCGCCGGGGTGGCCTTTGGCGAGGTCGGCAGCGTGGGCTGCGATCTTGTAGGTGATGACGCCGTCCTTGACGTCCTTCTTGTTGGGGAGGCCGAGGTGCTCCTTGGGGGTGACGTAGCAAAGCATGGCGCAGCCGTACCAGCCGATCATGGCGGCACCGATGCCGCTGGTGATGTGATCATACCCAGGGGCGATGTCGGTGGTGAGAGGCCCGAGGGTGTAGAAAGGGGCCTCGTGGCACCACTCAAGCTGCTTGGCCATGTTCTCTTCGATCATGTGCATGGGCACGTGGCCGGGGCCTTCGTTCATGACCTGCACGCCCTTGGCCCAGGCGCGCTTGGTGAGCTCGCCCTGGACTTCGAGTTCGCCGAACTGGGCCTTGTCATTGGCATCCGCAATGGAGCCGGGGCGGAGGCCGTCGCCGATGCTGAAGCTGACGTCATAGGCGGCCATGATGTCGCAGATGTCATCCCAATGGGTGTAGAGGAAATTCTCTTTGTGATGGGCCAGGCACCACTTGGCCATGATGGAGCCGCCGCGGCTGACGATGCCGGTCATGCGGCTGGCGGTCATGGGCACGAACCGCAGGAGGACGCCGGCATGGATGGTGAAGTAGTCCACGCCTTGCTCGGCCTGCTCGATGAGGGTGTCGCGGAAGAGCTCCCAGGTGAGGTCCTCGGCCTTGCCGTTGACCTTCTCCAGCGCCTGGTAGATCGGCACGGTGCCGATCGGTACGGGGCTGTTGCGCAGGATCCACTCGCGCGTGGCGTGGATGTTCTTGCCGGTGGACAGGTCCATGACGGTGTCTGCGCCCCACTTGGTGGCCCAGCGCATCTTTTCCACTTCCTCCTCAATGCTGGAGGCTACGGCGGAGTTGCCGATGTTGGCGTTGATCTTCACCAGGAAGTTGCGCCCGATGATCATGGGCTCGAGTTCCGGGTGGTTGATGTTGGCCGGGATGATGGCGCGGCCGGAGGCGACTTCCTCGCGGACGAACTCGGCGGTTATCTCGTTGGGGATGCGCTGGGGGAAGCGACCGAAGATTGACGGCGTGTAGGGGCTGCCGGTGCCAAGCTGAGTGGAGCCGACGTGCTGCTTGTGGAGGTCGGTGCGCAGGATGTCCTGGCTGAGGTCGGCGATCTTGGCCCGGCCCATGTTTTCCCGAAGGGCGATGTACTCCATCTCCGGCGTGATGATGCCCTGCTTGGCATACCAGAGTTGGGTCACGGGATGCCCGGCGCTGGCGCGGAGGGGCTTGCGGCGCTCGCCATGGAGGCTGGGGAACTCGATCAAGCGGTTGCGCTCGGCCTTGCTGGCGTACTCGGCGTGCTTGCCGGAGAGGTAGCCGTTGTCCTGAGGCTTCACCTCACGACCATCGTACTCCTCGACGTCCTGGCGGTCCGCAATCCACTTCGCCCGCAGGGTGGGCAGGCCTTCCTCAGGGGTGCCGGTGAATGCGGGGTCGCCCCAAGGGCCGGAGCAGTCATACACGCGCACGGCGGCGTTCTCCTCGATCTTCCCGCTGAAAGTCTTCGTGGGCGACACCGCGATCTCACGCATGGGCACGCGGACATCCGGGTGCAACTGGCCTTCGACGTAAACGCGGGTGCTGTTGGGCAGTTGTTCGCTGCTGTGGGGCTCGAAGGAATCTTTGGTGGCGATCATGGAAGGGAAAGGGATAAGGGAAAAGGGGGAAGGGATAAGGGGAGGGTGCGGCGAAGCGGGTGGGAGGAGTGAAAAGTGGTTAGTGAAAAGTCAAAAGTAGTAGTTAGGCGCTTCGCGCGGGGAAGGTGAAGAGGTGGAAAGGGGAGGTTTGGAGCTTCGCGCAGGTGATGGGGAAATGAAAAAGCCATGCGGCTGAAGGGGCAGCGGCATGGCGGAGGGTGGGCGGAGAAAATTGGCGAGGTAGAACCGGATCAAGCTTTGCTCCCTGCGGCGACATTACTCGCATCAGGTTCAAAGGGTTCCTTTGTTGCCAAAAGTCTCAGCCGACCGTGGTCAGCGCCCCTGCGTTTGGATGCTAAGGGAGCTTTGGGGGAGAGGCAAGGGGAAAGGCGGGGGGAGCCGGTGCGTCGGTGCGTCGGTGCGTCAGTGGTCAAGGTGTTGGAGGTGTAGTCGTGAGGGAGAGGGGCTTGAGCTTTCGAGGGCGTGGAGACTGCGAGAGGTGCGGCAGTCGGTTGGGGGGCGGAATCGTTGGCGTGACTTGGGGCTTCGTTCACCAGCGGGACCGGAGATCCCGCCTCCTTTACTCTGCGGCGGAGATGAGGGGGAGGATTGGTCCGGAGTTTGGAGTTTGGAGTTTGGAGTTTGAAGTTTGAAGTTTGAAGTTTGGCTTCGTCCGACGTCTCCCGGCGGAGCCGGGCTACTTTTTACTTACTACTTTTCACTGTTTTCACCGAACCCTGAAAGGCTTCCTCCTTCCCACTGCGTTGTTTACGAATGAAATGAATGCGGTCGGGGCACGCCGGCTTTGCATTCCGGGTCAACTGCTTGCATCTTCCCTTCCTCAAAAATCATGCGTTCTCGTTCCCATACCCTTTTCCCTGCTCGTCCGACTCTTTCCCGACGTCTGTTTTTGCCTTTTGCCGGTGCGGCCGCGATGGCGGCGCTGGGCTTGGGGGTGGCGGTGCCGACGGTTTCGGCCAAGGACAAGACGAAGATTGTGATCCTGGCGGGGGAGAAGAGCCACCCGAGCGGTCAGCACGAGTTCGCGGCCGGGGCGAAGCTTCTGGCGAAGGCGCTCAATGAGCAGAGCGGGCTGGATGTCGAGGCGGTGGTGGTGACGAACGGCTGGCCGAAGGATGAGTCCGTGTTCAACGGGGCCAAGGCGGTGGTGTGCTACGCGGATGGCGGTGGCAAGCATCCCTTTGTGGCGCATCTCCCGGCGGTGGAGGCCTTGTCCCAAAAGGGCGTGGGCATCATGTGCATGCACTATGCCGTGGAAGTGGTGCCTGGACAGGCGGGCGAGCCGTTCAAGAAGTGGATTGGCGGATTTTATGAAGGCCAGTACTCGGTGAACCCGCACTGGGACGCCGATACGGAGGCGAACAAGGAGCACCCGGTGAGCCGCGGCGTGAAGCCGGTGAAGGTGCACGATGAGTGGTACTTCCGCATGCGGTTCGCCGAGCCTTCGACGGCGACCTCGCTGCTGACGGCGACGCCGACGCGCGAGCGGATCAAGCGCTATATCCACTGGAATCCCGGTGCAGATGGCGAACTTGGCAAGCCCCAGACCCTCATGTGGGGCGTGCAGCGTCCCGATGGCGGTCGTGGCGTGGGCTTCACCGGCGGTCACTGGCACCGCAACTGGGCGTTGGAAGACTTCCGCAAGCTGGTGCTGAACGGGATCGTCTGGACGGCTGGCCTGGAAGTGCCCGAGGGCGGGGTGAAATCAAATCCCGTGACCGAGGCGCAGCTCAATGAGAATCTGGACGCCAAGGAGCCGATGGTGCATGTGAAGCTGCCGGCCGCGGAGGATTTTAATCTGCCGATGGCGGAGCCGAAGAAGTGAAGTGAAAAGTGGTTAGTAAAAAGTGAAAAGTGGGGCTCCGACAGGTGAGGGGAGGAGGGATGGAGTTGGGGAGTGTTGGAGGATTGGGATTGAGTTTTGTTTTTGGCGGGCTGCGGTCGATTTGATCGCGGCCCGCTTTTTGTTTGGGGGGTGCGGAGTGTGATTGGACCGGAAGAGGGAATGAGCCAGGCGGGACGCCTGGGGAACGCACAGCCAGGATGGCTGTGTCACTCACTTTTCCGTGCTGTTCTTGTTGCACAAAACGTCAGGAGGGCTTTAATGACTTCCCTGCTCCGAGCTGCTTTGTGGTGAGGACAGTTTTTCTTCCAGGAAAAGAGATTTAAGGCCGGCGTGGCGAAATCGGTAGACGCGCTAGACTCAAAATCTTGTTCCCAAAAGGAGTGTCGGTTCGAGTCCGACCGCCGGTACTTTCCCGAATCCTTTTCCTGTTTGGTTCTCGTTGAACCGACGCATCTGCTGATGCAGCGAGGTTGTATTGAGTTGGAGGGCTGAACTGATGCTGATTGGCAATCTTGAGGGATAGCCGAGACTGGTCAGGCAATGTGGAAGAACCGTCTCGGTTCTTGTTTGCGTGGGAGCTTGCGAGGGCAAGAACCGAGACGGTTCTTCTACCTTCGTGCGTCAGGCGGTTGGACGCGATGAAGGGCTGGGAGAGTGTCAGGAGTGTGGCGACTGAGCGGGGTTGGAAACCCCTTCTCCTTTGAGGGACTCAGGCATTCGTACGTTTGTGTGAGACAGTCGCTCCGTTTTCGAATCTGATGCCGATTGCCAATCGGCGGTACAGCAGATTGCCAATCTGCGCTACGCTTTTTTGAGCGGTTAGTTGGCGGCGGGTTTGGAGGTGCCGATTTTGGCGACGTTGATGAACTCCTGATCGTCTTTGCTGAGGCGGCTGAGGGGGAGTTCGTAGGGCTGATTGTTGACGAGGAGGCGGACCTTGCCGTCGCGGATGACGGTGGGAGGTGAGGGCAGGGCGACCGGGGCGGGCGCTGGGGGCTCGGGGGTGCCTTTGACGGTCTCGACAACGTGTTCTTCGAACGCGATGAGTTTGCCGACGAGGGCTTTGCCATCGGCGCTGTTCCATTGCCGGGAATCCGACAGGGAGTAGTAAGTGACCGTGCGGATGACGGTGGGTGGTGTCGGAGCCGGAGTGACGTTGACGTTCGCGTTGTTGAAGGCATCGCCGACACCTCGTTTCTGGAAGCTCTTGGGCGTGGTGGGCACGGCCTGGGCGTGAGCGGTGAGAGTGCCAGCGAGGGCCGTCGTGAGGACGGTGAACAGGAGAAGGGTGGCGCGGCACGTCTTCGGTTTCATGAGGGACAGTTTATCGGAAGGTGAAGGAGGTGGGAATGGGGAAGTTTGATTTTGGAATTTGGATTTGTGATTTTGGATTGGGGAGAGGCCCGGGGGCGGATCGTGGGTTTCAGAGTGGGTAGCTACTCGCTTAGGGCTCGTCCAACGTTGGGCTGTGTTAGAGATCCCCGCTGGGGATCAGCTTCGAAACCGGGGCGATGGTGGGAGCGGGTGGGTGTAACGAGATCACAAGGGGAGCGTAAGCGGTGATGCTCACCGCAGTCCCAAAAGCGCTGCGCGCTCAGGTGTTGGAAGCGGTGGAATGGTTTGGCACCACTCCGGGCCTTTGGTGTCGAAGGTAGGGAGGCAGCATTCAATGGATAAAAAAAGGCCTCTCCGGGTGGAGAGGCCTTTTGGGGAAGAGGCTCAGGTCTGACGTCTGGTGTCTTATTTGATGTCGTCGGACTTCAGATACGCGACGATATCGGCCAGAGCTTGGGCGTTGAGGGCCATCATGTCGGCGGTGAACATGAGGGAGTGTTTCATGCCGGTGTTGGACTTGATGAGGCGCTTGGGCACGGCCTGGATGACGCCGCCCATGGACTTGATCTGCACGGGGTCGTCGTTGCTGAGGACCATGCCGTCGATAGTGACGCCGTCCTTGGTGACGATGCGCTTGCCTTCATAACCGTGGGCGATGTCGCCGGAGGGATTGATGATGGCGTTGAGCAGCACTTCACGGGTCTGGGTCTTGCCGAAGACGGTGAGGTCGGGACCGAAGTCCACGCCGGGTTCGCCGATCTTGTGGCAGGTGTAGCAGGTGGCGACGGCGATCTTGCCGCGGGCGGCATCGCCTTGCAGCTTGAGGATGTCCTCCACCGGGGGCAGGGTTGACGGGGTGGTGGGCAACTCAGGCGAGACGAAGGGCGTGAGGGCGACGTCGGCATCCGCATCATAGATGCCGCGCTCCTTCAGGGCGTCGGTGAGGCCGTAGTCCTTCCAGAGGCCAGCGCGGCGGTTGAAGAGCCACCAGAGGGTGTCGCCTTTGAGCGGGGAGTCTTTGACCTCGGCGATCTCCACCATAGCCAAGGCGGCGAAGGGCGACTTGATGAAGGCGAGGGAGTCGAGCGCGAGCTTGCGCTGCTCCCGGCTGAGCTTGCTGGAGAGGATGCGGGCCTTGAGCGCGGGGACGGCATCCGGCGGGCTGAGGCGCCAGGTGAGCCTGGCAAAGGCATCACTCCAAGCTTCGGGATCCGCCTTGCCATCGGGCAGGGCTTCCTTGATCGCGGCATAAAGGGCGCGGGTGTTGCCCTCTGCACCGAGGCCGAGAGCCTCCAGATAGGTCCGATCCTTGCCGTCAAAACGCTTGGCGACTTCTACCAGAATCGGGCCGCTCTGGGCGAACGGCACATCGCGCAGGCTCAGGGCTACTTCACGACGCACAGCGGGGGAGGCATCGGACGCCATCTTCGTGGCCATGGTGACGACGTTGTGATTCGCACGGCGCAGGGCACGGTAAGCGATGACCCGAGTCTGTTCCTCCTTGGCGGTCAGCAGGGGCTCTACCTTGGCCACCCCGGCAGGGCCCATCTGGGCGAGCAGCCAGATGGCGCGGGCGGCGAGGTAGGGATTCTTCTCCTGAAGCAAAGCGGCGACGGCTGGCGCGGCTTTTCCACCCTGGGCCTTCAGGCGGGTGAAGCCGGCGTAGCGGACATTCGGAGCGGGGCTCTTCAGCGCGGCGATCTGGCCTTCGGTCGTGTTCAGGTCAAACTTGGGCACCACGGACTTGAAGCCCTTGGGCGCGATGCGGTAGATCGTGCCGGAGGTGGTGTTGTCGAGGTCGGCATGGCCGCCCACGCGGGCATCGAACCAGTCCGCCACATAGAGTGCGCCGTCTGGGCCCACCGTGACATCGCTGGGGCGGAAGAGGGTATTGAGCTCTGAGGTCACGCTATTGGTGCCGCCGAGGAAATCAGAACCGGCAAACTTGCCCTCCTTGTTGGAGGTGAGGAAGTCAAAGCGCTCCAGCTTGAAGCCTGCGCCGTCGGGTTTCGGGAGATAACCAAAGATGACGTTGCGGCCGGCTTCGCAGGCAAGCAGCAGCCCCTGCCACTTGTCGCCCAGGGCGCCGTTCTCATAGTAGGCCACACCCGTGGGCGAGCCGCCCCCGTACACGTCGCCAGCAGGCATGGTGCCGGGGTCTTCCTGACGCCACTCGGCGGTGGGGATCTTCTGCCCGGGGCGGCGATCGGCGGCCCAGGCGCGCTGGCCATCGGCGGAGGCAAATCCGGCGTTGCCAAACTCCAGCACGGGAGTGACGCGGCAGGCCGGCGGGTCGTCGTTGTCGCTCTGGTAGATATCGCCAAAGGAGTTCACCGCCTGCTCATAGCTGTTGCGGAAGTTGTGGGCGATGACGTTGACGTTCGAGCCATCCGGATTCATGCGGGCGAGGAAACCACCGATCCACACGTGGCCGTCGTCGCTCTTCTGGCCGGCAATGGTGCTGGGGTCCACGACCTGCTTGCCATTCTGGTGCACATAGGGGCTGCCCATGCGGAAGGTTTTGCCGGACTTGTCTTTGAAAAGAGCTCCGGTGTTACCCTGGTTGAAGTACCACTGACCGTCCGGACCGGCGGTGACAGAGTGCAGGCTGTGATCATGGCTGCGGCCGTTGAAGCCGGTGAGCAGAATATCGCGCTTGTCCACGGCGGGGTCGAACTTGCCATCGCGGTTCACATCCGTGTACACGAGCAGGTCGGGCGGCTGGGAAACGATGAGCTGGTTGTCCAGCACAGCCACGCCGAGCGGTGCGAGGAAACCGGTCTCCTGGAGGAAGGTGTCAGACTTGTCGGCCTTGCCGTCGCCATCGGAATCCTCCAGAATAACAATGCGGTCGCCTTCCTTCTGGCGGCCGCTGTGGCTGCGGTAGTTGACCCCCTCAGCGACCCAAAGGCGGCCGTCCTTGTCGAAATCGATGTTGGTGGGGTTGTGCAGCTGCGGAGTGGTGGCCCAGACGGTGACTTCCAAACCCTCTGGCACGGCGAAGAGATCCGTCGGTACAATCGTCGGCGTCGGAAGGGCCGGGGGCGGGGTGGGTGTGGGAGTCGCCGCTGGAGCGGGGCTCGCAGTGGGATTGGCTGGGGCGGCCGCTGCGGGGGCGGGAGCCGGAGCCGGAGTCTGCCCGGGAAGGGCGACACTCAGAGAGGACGAAAGAAGGGAAGTGGCGAGGGTGGCCCCAACGGCCGGGCGGAAGAATCTGGGAAGCATGGCAGGAAAACGATGCTTCTAACGCCAAAGTATTCTATGCACAATCGGACATTTGTTCATGAAAAACCTGAGCCCATTCTGCAAGAATGGGGTTCAGAAGTGCGGGGGCGTTTGGCTATGATGAGCCCTGGCCGGACTATTCCTGCCCTTCGAGAGCTTTGCACGGACCTAGTACCTCACGCAGGATGAATGCCTGCTTGTAGCCGTGGGTGGTCTTGAGCATGTCCGTCAGCGGATGGGCTCTTCTCGCAGGGACCACGGTGGCCAGCACGAGGCGCTCTGGCGACTCGGAGGTGGATTGGGCGGCTGCGGCCCGCGAAATATGGGCAGATGTCGAAACGGCTGCGGGTGGGGTTGCCGGGCGGGAAGCCTGGGGGAGCGTGGGAGGGCGTGATGGCCGGGCTGGGGCTGAGGGGGCGGCAGCGGGGTGGGGAGAACTCACGTCTTCGATGCTGCGGCGCAGCGAGTCCATGAGAT
>NZ_BATR01000117.1 GCF_000739655.1 Verrucomicrobium sp. BvORR106
TTGGGCAACGCCCAAGGACAGGATGACCAAAATACGAGGGAGGGCTGTAGGCCCGGCCTCATCAAGCCTGCCCATCACGATCATCCTTGAATGAAGCCGGACCATCAGCCCTCAAACGCACGCTGGATAGGAATGGAAAGGGTGGTTGTACACCCTTACCATCACTCCACTACTCCATCACTCCGCTGCTCCCTTGCCCGCCTTGAGCTGGGCCACGGCCGCATCGGTCATGGCCTTGACGGCCTGGGGCGAGTTGGAGTGCCCGCTGGGGATGTCATTGTAGATCGATTTGTTCTGGAGCGGCAGCGCATTGTAGGCGGCATAGACGCTGGTGGGCGGGCAGGTGGTGTCGATGAAGCCAACCGTCACGATCCCGGCCTTGGCCTTGGTGCGGGCGGCGAAGTTCACCGCGTCGAAGTAGCGCGCGGCCTCCAGGGCCTTGGTATTTTTAACCCCCGTTTTGTCCACGATGGGGAACTTGGGCCAGCCCGCGATGCGGTTGACCTCCATGCCCGTGTGGTCGCAGCCAGCAGGCACCCCGGCGGCGAAGAAGGTGACGCGGTCATCCAGCGCGGCGGCGGCGAAGGCCTGGAAACCACCCTGGCTGGAGCCGTACACGATCAGCGTCTTGCCATCCCACTCCGGCTGGGCGCAGAGGAAGTTCATGGCCTGCATGAGGCGGCGGAACATGCCGAGGTAATAACAACCCTCACGGCTGTCGTTGATGGCGGAGCGATAGTCCTTGAGGATGCTCTGGTCCACGTCCTTGTAGAACTCGTCTGACCGGCCGTTGGGCAGACCGTGGGCGTTGATGTCCATCGCCAGCGCTCCGTTGTTGCTCCAGTTGGCCGCGCTGTTGAGCTGGGAGCTGCGCACTCCAGCTCCGTGGACCAGGAGGACCGCAGGCAGGGACTTGGGGGCGGCTCCGGCAGGTTTGCAGAAATAACCTGAGACAGGGGCGCCGATGCAGTCGAGCTGGACATCGTAGCTCTCGCCGGTCTTGGGTACGTCGGATTTCACGGGCGTGAGCCGGGGATTCAGAGGCACGGCGGCCACCTTCTTCTTCTGCTCGGCCCAGAAGGCGTCGAAGTCGTCGGGCGCGGGAAGACTGGGCTTGATCGAGAGAGGCTCGACTCCGGCCCCGCCAAGAGCAGTGACGGGTTTGCCATGGTGCTGCACGGTCACGCGGCAAAGGAGAAACCCGGCCTCGGGAAGGCTGCTACTGACCGTTGCCGTACCCTGCGAGAGGCGTGCTTTGCCTTCTTTGATCGGCGGCACGCCGTCCTTGGAGATGTTCCAGGTGATCTCAGCATCGGGTGCCACGGGCGAGTTGGGGGCAAGGCTGACCTTGAAGGTGACCTCCTCACCCACCTTGTACAGGGCGTCCGGCTTGGTGCTGGCCACGGTGAGCAGGCTGGCAGGCTTGGGAGCGGGTGCGACGGCTGGAGCAGTCGTTGCCGCCGGGGTGGGAGCCTTGGTAGCAGGGGCTGGGGCAGGCGATTGAGCCAGCAGCGGAAGGACGGGGCCGGTGGCAAGGGCGGCAAGAGAAGTGAGCAGCAGATGACGGATCCTGATCGTTGGTCGCATGTAGATGGATTGGTTGGAAGCGAACCTCTACGCACGCCAGAGGCGCAAATGTTACGGGCAATCCGTCAATTTTTCAGCCGTCATCAGGTGGGCATGGAATTGTCACCGCTAGCTGTGCATTTGTGATGGCCACCCGGGAGAATCTGGTAGTTTGCATCATAATGTGATCCGGAATCATGAAATTGTGTCACCTTGAGGGGTTTGTTGAGGGATAGAACCCTTGATGCCCCTGGAGGACTGATACAGCACCGGGAGTTGGAACGTTCTTTGCATGTCTGCGTCTTGCGAACTCTGCGATGCCCTCTGACATACGTCTCCCCATCCCATTCTGCCCTGCTATGCCCGCCTCATTCCGTGCCGGTGGCGGCATCTGCCAGATTACTTTAGGATTCATCGCGCTGGGCTTGGGCTCGTCTGTGTGGGGACTGCGTGCTGCAGAGGTTTCATTCGAGAAAGACGTGCGACCGATCCTCAAGGCCCATTGCACGCATTGCCACGGCGAGGAGGAGAAGCCGGAGGGCGGGGTGGATCTCCGCTTGCGCCGCTTCATGGATGCCCCTCTGGAAAGCGGTGGCACGCTGTTGGTGCCCGGGCATGCCGGGCGCAGTGAACTCGTGCAGATCATCCGGCGGGGGGAGATGCCCAAGAAGGGCAAGAAGATGTCGGAGCCGGAACTCGCTGTGCTGGAGCAATGGATCGCCCAAGGGGCCAAGACCACCAGGCCCGAGCCCCAGCAGCTGCCACCGGGCGCGCTGATCTCGGAGGAGGATCGGGCCTACTGGGCCTTTCAGCCGGTGCAACGGCCTGCCCTGCCTGAAGGCGGACTTTCCGGGGGCATCACCCCGGTGGATGCGTTTGTCGGGCAGAAGCTCAAAGCCGCCGGGCTGGACTTTGCCCCAGAGGCGGATCGCCGCACGCTCATCCGGCGGGTGACGCTGGATCTCACGGGACTGCTCCCTGCGCCGAAGGAAGTGGAGGAGTTTGTCAACGACCCGGCGGTGGACGCCTATGAACGGCTGGTTGAGCGTCTGCTGGCCTCCAAGGCCTACGGCGAGCGCTGGTCCCGCCACTGGCTGGATGTCGTGGGCTATGCGGACTCCAATGGGTATGCCGAGGCGGATTCCGTGCGGCCCCAGGCCTGGCGCTACCGGGACTATGTCATCCGGGCGTTCAACGACGACAAGCCCTGGAGTGAGTTCATCCAGGAGCAGCTGGCCGGTGATGAACTGGCCGGTGTGACCCACGCCACCACCCAGGAAGCGGTGCTGGACCCCAGGCGTCGGGACGACCTGACCGCCACGGCCTTCCTGCGCATGGCACCGGATGGCACGGGGGACACGGTGGATGATCCCAAGCTGGCCAAGAACCAGGTGGTGGCAGAGCAGATCAAGGTCGCCACCTCATCCCTGCTGGGACTCACCGTCGCCTGCGCGCAGTGTCATGACCATCGCTATGACCCGATCACGCAGGCAGACTACTACCGCTTGAGGGCCATCTTCGATCCCGCCTACCATTGGGAGGCCTGGCGCACCCCGGCCCAGCGCCTCTATTCCCTGTACACCGCTGAGGAGCGGGCCAAAGCCGCCGCCATTGAGGAGCAGGCCAAGGCCATCGAAGTGGACGCCCGGGCCATGGGCAAGAAGTTCCTGGATGAGATCTTTGAAGTGGAGGTGCTCAAGCTCCCCGAGGCAGATCGTGAACCCTACCGGCTGGCCCGCGCCACCGTGGAGAAGAGCCGCACCCCAGAACAGAAGGCACTCATCAAGAAGTACCCTTCCGCGCTGGCCCTTTATTCCCTGAACCTTTACGACCTGAAGAAGCAGGGCGAGGTGGATGCGAAGATGGCGGAGGCCACCAAGCTCCGTGCCACCAAACCTGCAGAAGGCTTCCTCATGGCACTGACTGAGGTGAAGGGCCAGGTGCCCGTGTCCAAGCTCTTCAATCGCGGCGATCACGAGCAACCCAAGCAGGCGGTGCAGCCGGGTGAGCTGGGCATTCTCTCCGGCGCAACGGGGGAGTCCTTCAAGCCAGTCGCCCTCACCTCCGGCTCCTCGGGGCGTCGCCTGGCCTATGCCCAGTGGCTGACCAGCGGGCGGCATCCGCTGGTGGCACGGGTGCTGGTGAACCGCTTTTGGCTCAATCACATGGGGCGGGGCATTGTGAACACGCCCGGCGACTTTGGCCGTCAGGGGGAGCTCCCTTCGCATCCTGAGCTGCTCGACTGGCTTGCAGATGAGTTTGTTCAGAGCGGCTGGAAGCTGAAGTCCCTGCAGCGCATGATGCTGCTGAGCCGGACCTATCGGCAGAGCTCAGTCAGTGCACCGTCGCTCAAGCAAGATCCGGAGAACCGCCTCTACGGACGGTTCAAGATGCAACGCATGGATGCCGAGACCCTGAGGGACTCCGTGCTTGCCGTGACTGGTGCGCTTGTTCAAGACAGCTATGGACCTCCCAGTGAGATCGGTCGCGATCCCGCAGGGCGGGTGGTGGCTGGCGTGGACAAGGGGACCATCACGCTCTTCAAAGTGGAGAGCGGGGGCAAGGCCGACTTCCGCCGCTCCATCTACCTCCAGGTGCGGCGTACCCGGCCGGTCACTGTGCTGGAGACCTTTGATGCACCGGTGATGGTGCCCAACTGCGAAATGCGCAGCCAGACCACGGTGGCTCCACAGTCGCTGTTGTTGATGAATGACACGTTTGTGCTTGAGAACTCCCGCCGACTTGCGGATCGCCTGGAAGCGGAGGCTCCGGGGGACGCTGCCACCCAGATCCGGCGTGCCTGGTTGCTTCTCTACGGCGAGCCAGCGCCAGAGGGGGCGGTGGCAGAGGCCCAGGCTTACTTGCAAGAGCAGACCCAGTCGCTGACGCAGTATCATCACGACATCCAGCACGCCAAGGGTGCGCCCAAACCCAATCCACCCCAGGAGGCATTGGCAAGCTTGTGCCAGGTGCTCTTGAGCTCGAACCGCTTTCTCTACATCGAATGAATCACGCTCAACTATGCTCCCGCCGCCACTTCATGCATGCGGGAGGATTTGGTCTTGGCAGTCTGGCGCTGGCCTCCCTGCTCCAGCAGGATGGGCTGATGGCGGCACCGGTCAAGCCAGCCACATTCGGTGAGGCCACCTATGATCTGCTGCCCAAGCAGCCGCCCCATGAGGCCAAGGCCAAGGCGATGATCTCGCTCTTCATGATGGGCGGACCATCGCAGATGGATCTCTTCGATCCCAAGCCGATGCTGACGAAGTACGACGGCCAGAAATTCCCGGGGGAGATCAAGTATGACAACCTCGCCCAGGCATCGTCGAAAGTGCTGGGCTCTCCCTGGAAATTCCAGAAGCACGGCCAGTGCGGCATGGAGCTCAGTGAACTGCTGCCGCACCTCAGCAAGGTGGTGGATGACATCACGCTCATCCGCTCCATGACCTCAGGGGTCAACAATCATGCCCAGGCGCTCTATGCGATGAATGCCGGTCGCACGACCGCAGGCAGGCCCGCGCTGGGTTCCTGGCTCACGTACGGACTCGGCAGTGAGACCCAGGATCTGCCCGCCTACATGGTGCTGGCCCATCCAGGAGGTCTGCCTACCTTCCAGGGCGAACACTATACCAATGGGTGGCTGCCTGCCTTGTTTCAGGGAACCGTGATTCGGCCGACCGAGCCGCGCATTCTGAATCTGGACCCTCCGCCGTCCCTGGCCGGACGCCCCCAGGAGCGTCAGTTGCGCTTGTTGAGAGCCTTTAACGAACAGCACCTCAGCGGACACCCGGGGGAGCTGGATCTGCAGGCCCGCATCGCCAGTTATGAACTGGCCGCCAACATGCAGACTGCTGCCCGCGAGGCGCTGGATATTTCCAATGAACCGGCCTCGATCAAGAAACTGTACGGCGTGGACAACCCGGTGACCCGGGACTACGCCACCCGCTGCCTCATTGCCCGACGTCTGGTGGAGCGCGGGGTGCGCTATGTTCAGGTCTTGAACTCCGGCCAGTCCTGGGACCAGCACAGCGCCCTCCTCTCATCATTGCCCAAGAACTGCGCCGCCTGTGACCAGCCCAGCGCAGCCCTGCTGCTGGATCTTAAACAACGGGGGCTCCTCGATACCACCGTGGTTCACTGGGGTGGGGAAATGGGCCGTCTGCCGGTGCTGCAAAACGACGCGGGTCGCGATAAATGGGGCCGCGACCACAACACCTACGGCTTCAGCATGTGGGCCGCAGGCGGCGGCCTCAAGCGCGGTTACGTCCACGGCGAAACCGATGAATGGAGCCACAAGGCCGTGGTGGATGAAGTTCACCACTACGACTGGCACGCCACCCTGATGCATCTCTTCGGCCTGGATCACAACAAGCTCACCTACCAGCGCAACGGCGTCGCAGCATCGTTGACAGACGGCCAGGGGGCGAAAGTGGTGCGGGAGTTGTTGGCGTAGGGGGCCGGTGCGTCAGTGCGTCAGTGTTGCGCGAGTTATCTCATGAACCCGGAGGGTTCGCCATGAATAGCCATGGGTGAAGCGAGCGTAGCGAGTGCAACCCATGGATAGGGAATAGACGCAATCTACCGCGGAGCGGTAGGCCCATAGCGTCCAATCTACCTGCTGGTCACATTCCGTGCCGGTCGTCCGGAGTCCGCAACACGATGGGCCTACCGCTCCGCGGTAGAGGGAATCAAGACGCATTCCACGGATAGCCCTCGCTCCGCTCGGTCGACCCGTGGCTACGTATGGTGAACCCTCCGGGTTCTCCTGAGGGGCGGCGGATGCGTAAGAGCATTGACGCGTTAGTTCTGAAAATGTATGAAGCACTGGGCGAAGGCATGCGGGCGATTGATCTGTTGTGTTGCCTCATGAACCCGGAGGGTTCGCCATGAATAGCCATGGGTGAAGCGAGCGTAGCGAGTGCAACCCATGGATAGGGAACAGGCGAAATCTACCGCGGAGCGGTAGGCCCATAGCGTCCAATCTACCTGCTGGTCACATTCCGTGCCGGTCGTCCGGGCTCCACTCAACACGATGGGCCCTACCGCTCCGCGGTAGCATGTGAATGGGTGCCATCCACGGGTAGCCCTCGCTCCGCTCGGTCGACCCGTGGCTACGCATGGTGAACCCTCCGTGTTCGGGCACTCGCGGGGAAGAATTCGGGTCAAGGCGGATTGGCTGCTGATCCGGTCGTGTTCTTGATTCGTCGGTGTCGTTGCGGGTTCGACACCCTCAAAAAAAAAGCCACCGCAGAACGCTGCGGTGGCTTTCGACATCATCAAACCGAAGAAATCAGACCCTAGTGCTTCAACAGCCAGTCTGTCGTGCGGGGGTTGAAGTCATTCATACACTCCCAATGGAACGCGTGGCCCGCATCGTCATAGAGATGAAGTTCGGCGCCGGGAATGTTTGCGGCGACTTCCTCGCCCATCCAGCGGGGGGTGAAGACGTCGTTCTTGCCGCCGATGACAAGGGCGGGGCATTTCACATTCTTCAGGTCGTTCAGCGTGTTATGGCTCATGGCGGCGGCGGCCTGCGCTTCCATGGCGTGAACCGGCTGCGGGGCAGCGTTGATGGCGGCATCCCGCAGGCCCTGCTGCATGTTGTTCCAGCAGTCGTCGTTGTCGAACCAGGGCTTCGTGAAGATGAGCATCTGCACATAGTGCATGAAGTCTTCCGGGCGGAAGTCCGCCTTGCACTTCATCATGTGCTCCCAGGTGTAGAGGCCGAAGCGGTCCTGACGGGCCCAGGTACACATGAGGATCAGGCTCTGCACCTTCTCAGGATGGCGCAGGGCCAGTTTCTGCGCGATGACACTGCCCAGGGAACAGCCGACCACACGGGCCTTCTTGATGCCCAGCGCGTCCATCAGGCCGGCGTAGTCGTCCGCCATCATGTCTGTGGTGTACGGTCCGGCAGGCTTGTCAGTCAGACCCACGCCGCGGTTGTCTCCGAGGATGCAGCGAAAATGCTCCTGCCAGACGTTGGCATGGGCTTCCCATACGCCGCCAGGGGCGGTGACGCCCATGATGCAGATGAGCGGTTCTCCGTTGCCGCGCTCTTCGTAGTACATGTTGATGCCATTGGTCTGGACGTGGGGCATGGGTGGAAAAAAGGTAGTGAGATGGTTGTTTCTTGAAGCGTGGCCCAGGGTCGCGTGCGCTCCCTGGCGAGCATCAAGAGCTAGCGGAGGGGGGGAGACATGCCAAGCGCAAAATAGCGCGGAGATGACGGCATTTCTCCAGGCAACGGGAATCGGACGTCAGAGAGAGGTGACGAATCTGTTGCGTGTGTTTGGGCACGATTTTTGCGACAATACTGCTGCATGAAAACCAAAGATGCTCGCAATTTGGCGTCGGCGGCACGTCGGCCGATGGCCCCCTTGGCCATTTGGATTTTTGAGGCCCTTGCCATCCTCGTGCTCACCCTGGTGATGACGGTGGTCAATGAGTTCCGCCATCATCCTGCGGCCACTGCAGTGGCCAATGAGACCTGAGAGCCTGCATGGCTCTCTTAGATTAGATCCAGACAAAAAGACCAAAGCCGCTTCCAGCACCTGTCGTTCCTACTGTGCAAGGGGAACGACGGAATGCGGGAAACGGCTTTGTGTCAGCCTGGGTGTCCTAGGGGGCGGGCGGCCGGTGCTCTCACCAGCTTGCGCTGGAAACCGGGAGGACGAATCGCTCACGGGTTCGTCCGAAGACGGAACATCGTGGCGAGGCGGAGCCCAAACTGGAGCACGGTGCTGGCGGCGTCGAAGGGTCGGGAGACAAGCTCCAAACTGCGGGCGACGCCATACCAAGGGCTGGTGACTTGCTTCTCTGGCAGGGGACGGAAGGCGTCTGGCGTGATCATGGATAGAACGAAGATGTAACGGTGTTTAAGGGAAATACTGAGAAGTAGTTTTCAGCTGAAAATATACCATGAGATTAGAGAAATAATAAAACGACTTCGAAAAATAACGAAGATTCTGAACCAAAAGGCGTATGCGCCGGGCTGACTACAGCTAGTATACTTGGGGGACGATGATGTCCTGAGGCACCGGATTGCGATGGTAATCCTTGTGCCGCTTCCGCACCGGCAGCGCGACGGTCTGCTTGTCCACCTCCTCATAGGGCACCTGTTGGAGCAGGTGGTAGATGCAGTTGAGACGGGCTTTCTTCTTGTCCACCGCCGGGACGACCCACCATGGGGTCTCCGGGAGGCTGGTGCGTTCCAGCATGATCTCCTTGGCCTTGGTGTACTCTTCCCAGCGGCTCCGGGACTCCAGATCCATCGGGCTCAGTTTCCACTGCTTCAGGGGGTCATGGATTCGGCAGGTGAACCGGAACTCCTGTTCCTCGTCCGTGATGGAGAACCAGTACTTCAGCACCTGGGTGCCGGAGCGGATGAGCATCTTTTCAAACTCGGGCACCGAGCGGAAGAATTCCTCGTACTCCTCGTCCGTGCAGAAGCCCATCACACGCTCCACGCCCGCCCGGTTGTACCAGCTGCGGTCGAAAAGCACGATCTCTCCGCCAGCGGGGAGGTGGGCGGCATAACGCTGAAAGTACCACTGGGTCCGTTCGCGCTCGGTGGGGGCGGGCAGAGCGGCGACTCGGCAAACACGCGGGTTCAGGCGCTGGGTGATGCGCTTGATGACGCCCCCTTTACCAGCGGCATCACGACCTTCGAAAATGACCACCAGCTTGTGCTTGGTGCGCATGACCCACTCCTGAAGCTTGACCAGCTCCCCCTGGAGACGGAGCAGCTCACGGAAGTAGTGCTTACGAAACTCCATGGCCTCTGACGACACCGCAGGGTCATTGGGATCGAATCCCGCAAGGTCATCCAGTTCCATTTCCAGTTCCTCGTCGAAGCTGTCCATCGCTTCCTCATGCAGGCGGGCGAAGAGCTCATTGTTGACGTGGAGCGGGGAGTCGCCGTTCGATCCGCTGGCTTTGCTCTTGGAGGCCGATTTCTTCGAGGCCTTGGCGACTGGGGCGGGGGACTTCTTGGGAGAGGGCATGATGGATGCAGGCAGTTAAGCCTGCATCCAGCCACTAAAAAGAAGCCAAACGTGACAAATAGTTCAGGAAAATCCCCTGGAGATTTTCGGGGACTTTGCCTGCGCAGCCTGGACCTGCGGCCCGGACTAGAGCACTTGCTCCGTCAGCGGCTCGTTGCTGGGTCCCAGGAGCAGACGCTTGGGGATGATCGGCTTGTCATCCAGGCCAAAGGCCATGATCGTCACCCGGTGACCGGCGGTGATGAGGTGGGCGGCGGCACCGTTGACGATGATCTGGCCGGAGCCTTCCTTGCCCTCAATGACATAGGTCTCAAGCCGTGCCCCGGTGGTCACTGAGGTGACCAGCACCTTCTCACCCACCCAGATGTCTACGGCCCTCATGAGATCGGGCGGAATCGAGATGCTCCCTTCGTATTCGACGTTGGAATCCGTGATGGCAGCGCGGTGCAGTTTGGACTTGAGCTGAATGCGTAACACAACTGCAAAGTGCTTCCGGTGGCCGCACCGTCAAGCGGTTTGCCCTGAGTTTTGACAACGGGGGAACCGTGCCTATGATCACGGCCCCAGTTTCGCAATTTCCTATCAATCAATCATGAGCAAGGCTCCCACCCACGAGTTCCAGGCCGAAGTCAAGCAGCTGCTGGACATCGTCATCCACTCCCTCTACACCGACCACGAGATTTTCGCCCGTGAGTTGGTCTCGAATGCATCCGACTCCATGGAGAAGATGCGTCTCCTGCAACTGACGGAGAAGGAGATCTTCGACGAGGCCCTTCCCCTGGAAGTGAACATCAGCACCGACGATACCGCCGGTACCCTGACCATCTCTGACTACGGCATCGGCATGACCCGTGAGGAGCTGGTGGAAAACCTCGGCACCATCGCCCACTCCGGCTCCAAGGCCTTCGTGGAAGCCATGAAGCAGAGCGGCAAAGAAGGCGGCAACGTCATCGGCCAGTTCGGCGTGGGCTTTTACTCCGCCTTCATGGTGGCGAGCGAGGTGAAAGTGTACACTCACTCCTGGCGCAACGAAGGCGAACACCTCGTCTGGACCAGCGACGGCGTCAGCGGCTACACCATCGAGGAGGCCCCCGGGCAGCGTCGCGGTTGCAAACTGGTGCTGCAGCTCAAGGAGGACAAGAAAGAGTTCGCCAAGCCGGAGCGCATCAAGCAGATCCTCACCAAGTACTCCAACTTCGTGGGCTTCCCGATCCACCTGAACGGGGAGCGTATCAACACAGTGGAAGCCCTGTGGCTGAAAAACAAAAACGAGGTGACCGCCGAGCAGTACGCTGAGTTTTACAAGTTCACCTCCCACTCGTTTGACGAACCGCGGTACACCTTCCACTTCAATGCGGATGCCCCGTTGAACATCAATGCGCTGCTCTTCGCTCCTACGAGCAACACCGAGCAGTACGGCATGGGCCAGATGGAGCCCGGCGTGGCGCTCTACTGCCGCAAGGTGCTCATCGACCACCGCCCGAAGAAGTTCCTCCCTGAGTGGATGCGCTTCGTCCGCGGGGTGGTGGACAGCGAAGACCTTCCCCTGAACATCTCCCGTGAGACCATGCAGGACAGTGCGCTGTTCCGCAAACTGGGCCAGACCGTGCAGGGTCGCCTCATGAAGTTCCTCGAGCGCGAGGCAGACGGCGATGCCAAAAAGTATCAGGAGTTCTACAAGGACTTCAGCCGCTTCTTCAAGGAAGGCGTGGCCACCGACTACGAAAACAAGGGAGCCATTGCCAAACTGCTCCGCTTTGAAACCTCCCTCACTGGCGAGGGCGAGGTCGTCGGCCTCCAGGAGTACGTGAAGCGCATGAAAGAGGAGCAGAAGGCCATCTACTACCAGATCGCCCCAAGCCGCGCTGCGATCGAGAACGGACCTTATCTTGAGGCTTTCAAGGCCAAGGGCTTCGAGGTGATCTACCTCTTTGAGTCCATTGACGACTACGTGGTCAACGCCCTGGCGGAATTCGATGGCAAGCCCCTTCAGGCGGTCAACTCCAGCCAGGTGGATCTGGGTGACTCCCAGACGGAAGGCGAGACCCTCAGCGCCGAGGACGGCGACAAACTCAGCTCCTGGATCAAGGACAACCTGGGCAACCGGGTCAAAGAGGTCCGCACTGGCAAGCGTCTGGTGAGCAGCCCGGCGATGGCCGTGCTGCCGGATGGCGAGATGAGCCCGCAACTGCGCCAGATGATGCGTGCCATGAAGAAGGATGACGAACTGGATGCCGCCGAGGTCATCCTAGAGCTCAATCCCTCCCATGCGATCGTCCGCAAACTGGCAGGCGCCACGAGCAGCAATCCGGAACTCGCAAGCCTCCTGGCGAACCAGATTCTGGATAACGCCCTGCTTTCCGCCGGCCTTCTGGAAGATCCCCAAGCGATGATCGGCCGGATGCACAGCATCATGGAGAAGGCGCTGGGCTAACCGCCACCTCGTTTCCCGCTCATCCTTGGCGCAGCGATCGTTTTGGTCGCTGCGCCTTTTTGTTTTGCCTTCACCGTCAGGGAACTAAATGAAAATATTTGGTTTCTTCAGACGCGGAATTCGGCTGAGAAGTTAGCAAAGTTGCACTGAAAAGGCTTACTATACTCACCATACAGCCGTGAGGGCCTTTTAGATCGATACTAAAGAAACCCCTTATGGTGGTTGTAAATCTTTACTTGAAACCCTCTTCGTGCGTGTGGAAATAATGCCTATGTTGCGAGATTCGAACCACTTGCAACCTGCAACATGTATCTGCCAGCCTTCAAGTCCTCCGAAACCGCAAGACGCTACTCGTTCAAAGGGCACTCTGCGGTGCTGCTGAGAAACATCGTTGCGACTGGCTCGGTTGAGTATCGCTACGCCATGATGGTGTATCGGGAAGGGGAGAGTGACGCCTGCTACTGTGTGGCCTCAGAGGTCAACGGCATGGCGGGGCAACTCGGGGGCGGCTCGCACTTCCTGGGTGTCTTTGAAGAAGACAGCCACGTGAACTACGGTTCGTCAGACCAGTGGGCGGACGAGGATAAATTCGCCCAACGCGCCCTGGGGCTGGCCACGGATAAGTTTGGTCCACCCACCAGCTAGTGGCTGGGGGGCGGTAGGGGGATGCAGGCTTAGGCTTGCCGCCTCATCCTACTTCTTCTCTTTGCGCCTCTCGCGCTCCTTGCGCCATTCGTCCCGATGCTCCCGGACCCACTCGGTGAGGGCTCGGTCGAAGCCAATGTCCTCGCCAGCCTTCTGGCTCTCAATCCATTTGTGTTTGAGGATCTCATCACGCTCTTCCAGAAAGTACCCGTAGTACTTGGAGGCGGATTTGGAACTGACGGCCGGGGCGGATGCTCCGGCGGGAATCTGTCGACTGCTCATGACGGAAAGGGGTGAGAAAGGCATTGGATCGTCGAAATCAGAAGACGATGCCAGGCAAGGAGCGGGTGCGAAACCACTCCTGGCGATGGTTGGACACTACATGCGGTCAGTTGTTTCAATGCCGAGCAATCCGAGGCCAGATTTCAGCACTCGGGAGGTCGTATCCGCCAGCACCAGGCGGGTGTTTCTTACCACGCCTTCCGAGCGGAGCACCGGGCAGGCCTCGTAGAATGTGTGATAGAAGCCAGCCAGCTCATAGAGATACTGCGCCAGCAGGTTGGGGCGGAAATCATCGAGCACATCATGCACGGCCTCGCCGAACTGGGCCAGTTTCAGGGCGAGCTGTCGCTCCGCGTCCTCGGTGAAGGACACTTCGGATTCGAGCTTCACTTCGCCGTCCAGCTTGCGGAAAATGGCACGTGTCCGGACGTAGGCATTGAGTAGGTACGGGGCGGTGTTGCCCTGGAAGGAGAGCATCTTTTCCCAGGCAAACTTGTAGTCCGTCATGCGATGCTGGCTCAGCTCCGCATACTTCACGGCGGCGATGCCGATGACGCTGGCGATCTTCGCCTTTTCCTCGTCGCTGAACTCACGCTCTTCCACCACGGCGCGGGCGCGTTCCACCGCCTCGTCGATGACGTCAAGCAGGCCGACGCTCTCGCCGGAGCGGGTTTTGAACATCTTGCCATCTGGACCCAGGATGCTGCCGAAGGCGATGTGCACCATGCGGGTGGAGTGACCGCGCCGATGGGCGGCCTCAAAGACCTGCCGGAAGTGCAGCTGCTGAGGCGCGCCAACCACATACCAGATCTCGTCCGCCTTCCACTCGATCACGCGATGGTCGATGGTGGCGAGGTCGGTCGTGGCGTAGAGGAAGCCGCCGTCGCTCTTGCGCACGATGCACGGGGCGGGTGTCCACTGTCCGTCGCGATTGATCAGGAAGGGGTCTTCTTCAGGCTTCTTCACCCCATCGGAGAAGACGCAAGCAGCGCCTTCGCTGATGCGCGCCTGGCCCTTGGCCAGCATGTCTTCCACCAAGGGGGCGAGCGCATCGTTGTAGTAGCTCTCTCCCAGGTAGTGGTCGAACTGGATGCCGAGACGGCCGTAGATGTCATGAAGCTGGTCGAGCGTGAGCTTCACGCACTCCTTCCAGATGGCCAGGTTTTCGTCATCGCCCTGCTGGAGCTTGACCAGCTCCGTCTTGCAGGTCTCCAGCACGGTTTCATCTGCCTTGGTCGCAGCATTGATCTCGCGATAGACCCGCACGAGTTCGTGGATGGGATCCTGCTTCAGCGCGTCGTGGTTGAGGCGGGTCTTCCAGCCATGAATGATCATGCCAAACTGGGTGCCCCAGTCGCCGACGTGGTTGTCAGTAATGACGTTATGTCCCACAAGGCGGGCCAGTCTCGCAAGACTGTCGCCAATGAAAGTGCTGCGGATGTGCCCCACGTGCATGGGCTTGGCCACGTTCGGGGCCGAGAAGTCCACCACGATCGTTTTCGCACTGTCCACGGTCGGGACGCCGAGGCGTTCATCGGTGATCAGGCTGGAGAGGGAGCCTTGCAGGGCTTCCTTCGTGAGTCGGAAGTTCAGAAATCCCGGGCCAGCAATCTCAGGCTTCTCGCAGAGGCCGGTCACGTCCATCGCTTCGACGAGCTGGGTCGCCATCGCACGGGGATTGACCTTCAGTTCCTTGGTGGAGAGAAGCTTGGCTGCGGTCATGGCCGCATTGCTCTGATAGTCGCCGAAGCGCGAGTCGCTGGCGTTGGTCACTTCGATGACCAAGCCTTCCGGCGGAGTGATACCGGCGGTGGTGAAAGCGGCGAGGAGGCGTTCGGTAAGGAGCTGGCGATAGGTGCGCATGGAAGAGTCCGGACAAACAGGGTCCGCAATAGAGCACATCCTCCCGGGTTGTGCATCCTCTAACCATTCGCTCTGTCAGTTGATGAACTGAATGCCAGCTATCTTTTCCGCCATGTCGCGGTTCGCCAGGAAGACCAGTTCCGCCGTGGCCGCCCGGCTCAAGCGGGCGCGCAAGCTGACGATGGGGCCCTGGGAAATGCCATCCACATAGGCGGTGATGGGGCGCTTTTGCGGGTCCAGATTGCGGAACTCCACATCGGTGTCCATGGAGAGCAGGGCGCTCTTCCAATGGGCGGGTTCCATGACGTTGGAGCCTACCAGAAGCCACGCTGGCGTGTCCGCCAGCAGGGGGGCTGCGCCCATGGCGCGAGCATAGGCGGTGCTGCCGGCAGCGGTGGAGACGAGGGCTCCGTCCGCGACGAGCTTGGGCAGGCGGGTCACCCCATTCACACTCACTTCCATCCACGCGCTCTGGCTGGTGGTGCGCTCCACCCAGGCGTCATTGAAAGCATAGTCGGTGATGCGCTGTCCATCGAGGGTCTCCATCTCCATGAAGATGAGGGGGAGTTGCCGGAAAATCACGTCTTTGGGGGGGAAGGTGCGCTCCTCGAAGACCTGATCTGGGGCATTGAGCAGGAAGCCAAGGTGGCCCGCATTGATGCCAAAGAAAGGCAGACGCCTGCGCCAGTGTTCCCGGATGGTGCGAAGCATGGCTCCATCTCCACCCAGGGTCACAATGAAACCCGGGTTTCGAACGTCTTCGTGCGGGCGTAGCTCGGGCTCCCATTCCTGACACTTGGGATTGGCGGGATCTGCGAGCACCAGGCAACGGAGATCCTCCAGAGTGCCGCGGGACCAGGTGGCAGGGTTGGTGCCCCGGTAGAGACCGTAGCGCTCAATGTAGCGCAGGGCAGGAGCCGTCAGGAGGTGGGCCGCGCTCTCGCCATGCAGAAAGAGATCGCGGATCTCGGTGCTAGAGTCATCCAGCTGAATGGGGAAGATCTCTGCGTTCCGGGGTAGATCACCGTGGTTGAGGGCATGGCCCGGGCGGGTCAGCACGGCAAAACGGCTGTGCTGCCAGAGCTCTGGGCCACGTTCCCAGCCGGTGTGAATGAGGGATTGCCCCAATGCACCGCCGGTCAGCCAGTCAGCTCCCACTACGTGCCAGATTTCGCCTTCTGAGGCATATCGCTCTTCGAGCGCAGCGTTCCGGGTGAAAGTGTCTTGCTCCAGATCGAAGAGATCGACCTCGACCTTCGCCAGATCCCCAAAGGTGAGATCGCAAAGCGCGGCCCGGAAGACGGAGGGCACGCTGCCGACCTCCGGTTTGTCCGGTCGGGGGCCGCAGGGCACCACCTTGACCTCATCGAACTTCTCTGAAAGGAGAGCAGCGATTCGACGATGGTGCAGTCCAGGTGGATTGAAGCTGCCTCCAAAGAGGGCGATGCGGCGGGGCATGGCGGCAAGATGGGATGAAGTGTGACAAAGGCCAAGTACAAAAACGATTGGGTCGTCACAGGCCAGAAGGCGGCGATGGCATTTGCCAGCGGGGCAGCGTTGCAGTCTTGCGTCCACCCACTGCGAAGGCTAGTTTCAAGCCCCTGCCAAAAAAATAAATCGTCATCATGCCCCTGGCCCGTCTGGATTGCCCCCACTGTGAGAGTTCTGTGGAAGTAAACGTCACCAACGTGACGCGTTCCAGGGAGTGTCCGTCATGCGGGCGGATGATCATGCTGCAGTTTACGACCAAGACTTCGCGGGTGAAGCACAAGGCGCTGCTCACCAACATCATCGAGATGGGCGAGGGGGGCGGTGTGGCTGTGGCCGCCAAGGCACCCGCTCGCTCCAGTGTCGCGGCCCCGCCTGCGCGCTCCACAAGCGTCTCTGCTCCTGCCAGAACCGCGCCGTCTCCGTCGCCTGCCCGCGCCGCCACGCCGCCCGTGATTGCGAAAGTGGCAGCGGCAGCGCCCAAGCCTGCAACCGCACCGGTGGTGGTGCCTGCGGCCGATCTGCCGCCCATGATGCCCCGACCGCCGGAAGGGGATCTGAGGAATCGGCTGGAGTATGATCCGCATGTGAAATCCAGCGCCCGCTCCCTGATCTGGGGCCTTGGTATTGTGATCTTCCTCATCGCGATTGCCGTCCTGGGGAAGACGCAGAACTGGTGGGAGGAGGTGGCTCGTGGGTGGGAGACTTTCCATGCCACTTATATGAAGGAGGAGCCCATCCCGAACGCTTCCGTTTCTGGCAATGGTGCGGAGAGCAAAGAAGGAACTGGAGCTGCGGCGCCAGTGAAAGCCTCCGCCTGGAATCGTGAGCAGGAGGAGGCGTTGATGACGGTGAAATCTTTCCTCGGCGCCAAAAACCTGGAAGAACGCAAGAAATACATGCGGGACGCCTCGGTGCTTGAGAAGAGTCTCAAGGACTACTACTCGCGACAGTCTGATGGCCCCGTGTCTTTCTCCCGGGTGGATCTGTTGGAGGCAGAGCCGCAGGGCGCTCACAGCTATCTCTTCGCCGTGGTGGATGCTGCCGGGAACCGGCGCAATGCGATGGCGGTGCGCCCGGAGCCAGGTGCACCCTACGTGGTGGACTGGGGCAGCTATGCGCTGTACAGCGAAATGGACTGGAGCAAGTTCATGGCAGAGAAGCCCACGCGGCCAGTGTTCTTCCGGCTTCAGGCCGTTCCGGCGGAGCTCTACAATTACAACTTCCCAGACTCTCAGCGGCTGCTTTGTCTCAAGCTGGTAAATCCAGCCGAGAAGGGGGCTCCAGAGCTCTACGGCTACTGCGTGCGGACCTCGACGGTAGGCAGAACCCTGGACTACCTGACAAAGAAAAATTTTGGTGAAATGACGCCGATGATTGTGAAGCTCCGCTATCCGGCTCCAGAGGAAAGTGATAGCGCCAATCAGGTGTGGATTGATGAAGTGGTGACTGAGGGCTGGACTGCCCGCGGTTACTGATTCATGACGAGGCGTATCCTGCGATTCCGAGGCTCAAGGCAAGGCTATCCTTTTCTCTGATGGCATGCCCTTAAACCAGGGGGGAATTGCGCCTTGATCGGGGTGAATGCGTCTGCACCGGAAGCCGGGCACCGCGTAGAGTCCTGATGGGACAACATGTCTTGGCGGCCAATTTGGACAAAATTTATTCAGCAATTTTTCTCCTCCTGTAAGAATCCATCACAGGCACCGTAATTTGCTGGAGTGGTGATTGTGGCACCCAAAGTCACCACCCCAGCAACCAACCCGTCCTCCATCCCTTCTAACCGTCATGAAAATGCATTCTCTTTGCCAGGGCAACCACCTCGACCTGAGAGTTGGACAAAGCCGTCGCGAATTTCTCTATGCAGGTCTTGCCGGTGGTCTGGGCCTGAGCCTGCCGAACCTCCTTCGTCTGGAAGCAGGAATGACCATCCCTGATGTGGCGAAGGTCGATGCCAAGGCGGACGCGGTGATTCACATCTACCTTCCCGGCGGGATCGCCCACCAGGAAAGCTGGGACCCCAAGCCTTTCGCTTCGGCCGACTACCGTGGCCCGTTGACCCCGGTGAAGACGAATCTGCCGGGAGTCTATTTTGGCGAGCATTTCGCCAAGACCGCCGCCATCGCGGACAAGTTGACGATCATCCGCTCCATGACGCACGGGGAAGCCGCACATGAGCGTGGCACCCACAACATGTTTACCGGGTACCGCCCGAGCCCCGCGATCAAGTTCCCGAGCTTCGGTAGCGTGGTTTCTCATGAGCTGGGCGTGAAGAACAGCCTTCCTCCTTATGTCTGCGTGCCGCAGGCCTTCGGTGGTGTCGCAGGCGGCGAGTCCATGGGCACCGGCTATCTCAGCACGGCCTACGGTCCTTTCAGCCTTGGCAGTGACCCCGCCCAGAGCAACTTCGCGGTGCGTGACCTCGCCCTGCCGAAGGATGTGACCGAGCAGCGCTTCAACCGCCGCCGCGGTCTCCTGGATGCCGTGGACGCGCACTTCAGCTCCTTGGAGAAGTCCGATGCGCTGACTGCCATGGACAGCTTCTATCAGGCCGCCTACGGCTTGGTCAGCTCCCAGAAGGCTCGTGAGGCATTCGATCTGAATGCTGAAACCGCCAAGCTTCGCGATGAATATGGCCGCAATCAGGCTGGTCAGCGTCTGCTCCTGGCCCGCCGCCTTGTGGAATCCGGCGTCCGCCTCGTCACCGTGACTTATGGCGGCTGGGATCACCACAGCGACATCAAGAACGGCTTCAAGAACAACGCGCCAAACTTCGACATCGCTTTCGCCCGTCTGATCCAGGATCTGGATGATCGCGGCATGCTGGACCGCACCTTGGTGATGGTCAGCTCCGAATTTGGCCGTACACCCAAGATTAACAGCACCAACGGCCGCGACCACTATCCTCGTGTGTTCAGCGTGGCGCTGGCTGGTGGTGGTGTGAAACGCGGCATGGTGTATGGCTCCTCCGATGCCCTCGGCGGTGAGCCTGACGCTGACCCCGTCTCCCCGGAAAGCCTGGCCAAAACGATGTACCGTCTGATTGGGATCAATGCCGAGAAGCGCCTGATGGCCGACGGCGGCCGCCCCATCGACATCGTAAATGGTGGCGAGGTGATCGAAGGCATTCTCGCCTAACTGAATTCACCGCCAGAACTGTCGTAAGCGAAGGCGGTGAAGTTTCTGCTTCACCGCCTTCCTGATATCCGAGCCCACGCCAGCCCACATCGGGCGGGCGTACAGACTTCTATTAGACTGATGTTGACCATGAAAAACTCTCTTCGCCTAGTGGGGGCGGCACTGGTGCTGGCCACCGCTGTCCCGGCTGTGGTGGCCGCTCTGCCCACGTTCACAGGCACTTCCCCCACCGGGGTGCAGCGTGGGGTGGAGACGACCTTGACCCTGCGCGGCACTCGTCTGGCTGACTTCGACGGGCTCATTTTCTATTCTCCCGGGTTTGCCTTGAAGTCCGTGGGCAAGGTGGAGAACGGCTCGGTGGAGACCGTCATTTCTGTGGCTCCTGATGTACCGCTGGGGAACCATTTCGTCCGCGTGCGCACCCGGACCGGATTGTCCTTCATGAGGCAGATCATGGTGGGTCCGTTTGCCAGCGTGCAGGAGAAAGAGCCGAACAACGACTTCGAAGCTCCCCAGGAGATTGCCCTGAATCAGACGGTGGAAGGCGTGGCCAATACCGAAGATGTGGACTACTACCGCATCGCGGCCAAAAAAGGCCAGCGCATCAGCCTGGAGATCGAGGGCATGCGTCTGGGATACATCACCTTTGACCCCTACATCGCCTTGATGAACAGCGACCGTTTTGAGGTCGCGGTGTCGGATGACACGGTGCTCCACCGTCAGGATGGCCACCTGACATTTGTGGCCCCGGATGATGGAAACTACACCATCCAGGTTCGTGAGTCTTCTTATCGCGGCAATGGCGAGTCCCGTTACCGCTTGCACGTCGGCAGCTTCCGCCGGCCTGAGGTGTGCTATCCCTCCGGCGGCAAGGCGGGCAGCACGCAGAAGGTGAAGTTCATCGAAGCCAATGGCGACGTCACCGAAGAGGATGTCACTCTGCCGGCCGACACGTCAGACAAGCACATGGTGTATCTGAAGGATGATCCGGCTCCTTCCGGGAACATCATGCGCGTCAGCCCGTTTGACAGCTATCTGGAAGTGGAGCCCAACGACAAGGAGGCGAACCGCACCAATCTGGAGGCTCCTTGTGCCCTGAACGGCATCATTGAAAAGCCTGGGGATGAAGACCGGTTCTGGGTGAATCTTAAAAAGGGGATGAAGGTGGACTTCTTTGCCTATGCCCAGTCGCTCGGATCACCTCTGGATCCGGTGATGGTGCTGACCAATGAAAAGGGTGCCCAAATTGGCGCTGCGGATGACGGCGGCACCAAGCGTCGCCTGGACTGCAAGCTGTCTGTGACGGCACCGGCGGACGGCGCGTATTGTGTGATTATCCGCGACCACCTGGCTCGTGGCGGTCCCACGTATGTGTACCGCGTTGAGGCGGTGGCCTCGGTGCCGCTCGTGACCTTTGCCTCACCGAACTTCGGGGTGAACGACAGTCACAAGCGTCAGTTCATTGCCGTGCCGCGTGGCAATCGCTACGCCACCATGGTGAACGTGACCCGCAACAATGCTTCGGGCGACATGACGTTCGAAATGCCGAATCTGCCCCCGGGGGTCAAGATGGTGTCCACCAACATGCCGGGAAACCAGACCAGCATCCCGTTGCTCTTTGAGGCTACGGCAGACGCACCTCTGGGCGGCGCGGCCGTGCCGGTGACGCTCAAGCCGACAGATGCCAACCAGAAGGTCGAAGGGCGCATGGCGCAGGAGTTCGACATGGTGCGCAGCGGCAACACGATCTACTACACGGAGCAGGTGGATCAGCTCCCGGTGGCCGTGGTGGAAGAGGTTCCTTATACCCTTGAACTGATCAAACCCACGACCCCCTTGGTGCCCAATGGCATCCTGCCCCTCAAGGTGGTGGCCAAGCGCAAGGAAGGCTTCAAGGCTGCCATTCGCGTGCTCATGATGTGGCGCCCCAACGGCATGAACTCCCAAGGGGAAATTGACATCCCCGAAGGCCAGGATGAAGCCACCTTCACGCTGGATACCACCGGCAATGTGTCGCCTGGAAACTACAGCCTGACCGTCCTGGGTGAGGCCGAGGGCGGCAACGGGACCATCTATGCAGCGTCTCCTTTCTGCGAGGTGACCGTGGTGCCTGCCTACCTGTCTGGCAGCATGCAGCTCACCGCAGTGGAGCAGGGGAAAGACGGCGAGTTTGTCTGCAAGCTGGAGCTGGCCCAACCCTTCGACGGGGAGGCTTCCGCCAAGATCTTCGGCATCCCGGATTCCGTGGAGGTGGAAACGCTGAAGTTCAACAAGGACGCCAAGGAACTGAGCTTCAAGATCAAGACCACGGACAAATCGCCTGTAGGCAAGCATGCCAACCTCTTCTGCCAGGTGGAAGTGCCCGTGCAGGGGGGCGTGGCCGTGCACCGCATCGCCGGGGGCACGACGCTCCGTGTGGATGCTCCCCGCAAGGCCCCCGCCGTACCGGCTCAGCCGGCAGCCCAGGTGGCGGCCGCCAAGCCAGCCGCACCTGCGGCCGATGCGCCGAAGAAACAACTCAGCCGTCTGGAGCAGCTCCGTCAGGAGTCGGCCGCCAAATAGTTCGCAACGCGCGCTCCCGATCCTCGCCATCTCCCAACGACTCACACTCAAGACCCCCACGACAGTGTTTCCCACCATGAAGACTTCATCTCTCACCTCCAAGGCCCTTCTGGGCATCGGATTGTGTCTTGCGACGGGAATGGCCCGAGCGGAACAGTCTGGTCCGGTGGATTTCGTGCGGGACATCCAGCCGCTGCTTGAATCCAAGTGCGTTGAGTGTCACAACCCGGCGAAGACCAAGGGCAAGCTGCTCATGGACTCGGGTGAGAGCCTGTTGAAGGGGGGCGAAGGCGGTGCGGCCGTGGTTCCTGGCACTCCAGAGAAGAGCCCGATCTACAGCCGCGTGGTGCTGCCGCATGATCACGATGACATCATGCCTCCCAAAGGGGATCCGCTTACCGCTGAACAGGCCGATCTGATGAAGCGCTGGATCGCTGAAGGTGCCAAGTGGCCCCAGGGACTGGTGATCAAACAGAAGACAGAGGAAGAGCTGAAGGCTCTGGCCCGGTTGAAGGAAAAACTCAACAAGCTGGAGAGCATCGAGATCCTTCCTGGAACCCTGTCGCTGGAGACTCAGCGTGACAGCCAGCGCGTGCTGGTGTTTGCCAGATTCAATGACGGCACCACCCGGGATGTGACGGAGCTCGCCGAGCTAAAGGTCACTAACCCCCAGGTAGCCTCGGTCAAGGGCATGCATCTGAAGCCCGGCCAGGACGGCAGCACGGAACTCACCGCTGCCTTCAATGGCAAGACGGCAACGGCTGCGGTGAAAGTGGCAGACGCCGTCAAGGACCGTGAGGTTTCCTTCCGGCTCGACGTCATGCCGGTGTTCTTGAAGGCGGGTTGTAATACGGGTGGCTGTCATGGCTCTGCCCGCGGCAAGGACGGTTTCCGGCTGTCCCTCTTCGGCTTTGACCCTGCTGGCGACTACGACCGCGTCACCCGCGAAATGAGCGGACGGCGCATCAACCTGGCCATCCCCGAAGACAGCACCCTGATCGAAAAGGCCCTCGGTGAAGTGCCGCACTCCGGCAACGCCTGCTTCGACAAGGACAGCCATCTGAGCAAAACGCTGATCGAGTGGATCAGCAAGGGGGTGCCGAATGACGCACCAGAAGTGGCTCACGTCACGGGCATCGAGATCTTCCCCAAGCAGGCGGTTCTCGAAGGCAAGGGTGAGACCCAGCAGGTCTCGGTTCGTGCCACCTACTCCGACGGCACAGATCGCGATGTGACCAATCTGGTGGTGTTCATGTCCAACAACGATCCGAGCGCCAGCGTGGACAAAGAGGGCCGTGTGACCTCCCACGATCGTGGGGAGTCGTTCATTCTTGCACGCTTCGACGTGTACTCTGTGGTGTCCCAGTTCATCGTCATCCCCGAAGGGTTGAAGTATGAGCGGCCCAAGCTGGTGGAGGCCAACTACATCGACACGCTGGTCAACGAGAAGCTGCACAAACTGCGCATCCTTCCCTCCGGCGTTTGTTCAGACCAGGAATTCCTCCGTCGCGTTTCCTTGGACGTGGTGGGCGTGCTGCCTAGCGCTCAGGAAGTGACCGAGTTTGTGGCGGATGCGAACCCCAAGAAGCGTGAAGCGCTGGTGGACAAGCTGCTCCAGAGAAAAGAGTTCACCGAGATGTGGGTGATGAAGTGGTCGGAGTTGATGCAGATCCGCAGCACCGAGAACAACCAGGGCGCCTACTACAAAAACGTTCTTCTTTACTACAACTGGCTGGCGGACCGCATTGGCAAGAACGTGCCGATGAATGAGATCGTGGCCGAGTTGATTGCCTCCCAGGGCGGCACCATCAACAACCCACCGACGAACTACTTCCAGATCGAACGCGAAACCCTGAAGGTGACGGAGAACGTGGCCCAGGTGTTCATGGGGATGCGCATCCAGTGTGCCCAGTGCCACAACCATCCGTTCGACCGGTGGACCATGAATGACTACTACGGGTTCATGGCCTTCTTCACCCAGATCGGGCGCAAGCAGACGGATGATCCGCGGGAAACGATCGTCTTCAACAGCAAGGGCGGGGAGTCCCGCCACCCGCTGACGAAGGCGGCGATGAAACCCAAGTTCCTGGGTGGCGATGAGCCCACCATGCAGCCGGGTGAAGACCGCCGTGCCGTGCTGGCCAAGTGGCTGGCCTCACCGGAGAACCCGTTCTTCGCCCGCAACCTGGCGAACATCACCTGGGCGCACTTCTTTGGCGTGGGGATCATCGACCCCGTGGACGACGTCCGCATCAGCAACCCCGCTTCCAACCCCGAGTTGATCGACACCCTGGGCAAGAAGCTCACGGAGTACAACTACGACTTCAAGCGTCTGGTTCGTGACATCTGCAACTCGATCACCTACCAGCGGGCCACCCAGGTCAACGAGAGCAATGAGAGTGACAAGCGCAACTTCGCCCACGCCCTGGTGCGCCGCATGCGTGCCGAAGTGCTGGCGGATGCCGTGTCTTCGGTGACGAACACTCCCACCAAGTATCAGGGGCTTCCCCTCGGAGCCCGTGCGGTTCAGATCGCTGACGGCTCGGTGTCGAATTATTTCCTCACCACCTTCGGTCGCGCCAGCCGTGAGACGGTTTGCTCCTGCGAGGTGAAGATGGACCCGACGCTTTCACAGGCGCTGCACTTCATGAACGGCGACGCAGCGCATGAGAACATCAAGCGCGGCAAGGTCGTGGCCACCCTGGTCAACGAGAAGAAGTCGGATCAGGAGATCATCCTTGAGCTCTATCTGCGCACCTTTGGCCGGGAGCCCCTGGCCAAGGAGTCGGAAGTGGTCCTCAAGCAGATTGCGGAGTCCGGCGAGCCTCGTCAGGTGGTGCTGGAAGACCTCTTCTGGGCGCTGCTCAATTCCAAGGAGTTCTACTTCAATCACTAGTCAGCATCCCGGCCCACTTTGCACCTCGTCCGCACCTGATGGTGCCGGGAGACGGGTGGGCCGGATGTGATCATCATCCGTGATCCTGCTGAGGAAGAGGGGGCCAGATAGGTCTGTCACCCCTCCCTCGTATCTATCCAGTCCCTGCCAGTTCGTCATTCTGAAGCCATGACTTCCCATCATCGTACTCTTTTCCTACTTCCGATCGCCACCGCATGCGGCCTGGCGGCCCAGGCTGCAGCCCAGGAGAAGGTCACTTACAATGACCACGTGCGTCCACTGCTGGAGAACAAGTGTTTCTCATGTCACAATCCGGACAAGAAGAAGGGCGATCTGGACCTCACCAGCTTTGCCGCCGCCATGACGGGTGGCGGGGGTGGCCCGGTGGTGAACCCGGGTGATGCGGAGGGCAGCAAGCTGGTCTCGACGACAAAGAAGACAGCGGAACCTTTCATGCCGCCAGAAGGCGCGCCGCTCAGCGCGGCGGAGATCGAGGTGCTGACCAAGTGGGTCAACGGCGGCGTGCTGGAGACCGCATCCAGCATTGCCAAGAAGGGTGCGCCCAAGAGCAACCTCTCCATGGTGGTGGCCAAGGCTGGCAAGCCGGAAGGACCCTTGCCGATGCCGGAAAATGTTCTGCTGGAACCCGTGGCCACGGCCCCGCGAACCAC
Source organism: Verrucomicrobium sp. BvORR106 (assembly GCF_000739655.1). Lineage (GTDB taxonomy): Bacteria > Verrucomicrobiota > Verrucomicrobiia > Verrucomicrobiales > Verrucomicrobiaceae > Verrucomicrobium. The sequence goes on from NZ_BATR01000117.1 coordinate 25,552, forward strand.
CGCCATCACCGCCATCGCGGCCAATCCCTGGTCGCCCCTGGTGGCCATCAGCGGTCTGAAACAGGCGCTGGTCTATGACACCAACACCCAGGTGCTGGCCGGCGTGTATCCGTATCCTGAGGGCTACATCCGCTCCCTGAAGTTCAGCCAGAACGGCGCACTCCTCATTGCTGGCGGCGGACGCGGGGGCAAGATGGGGAATGCCGTGGTCTGGGATGTGAAGACCGGCAAACGCGTGGCGGAAGCGGGCAAGGAGTTCGATGCCGTGATGAGTGCAGACATCAGCGCCAACCAGGCGATGATTGCCATCGGTAGCCCTTCCAAGAAGGTCAAAGTCTTCAACACCTCCACCGGTGAAGAACTCTACGTCAACAAGAAGCACACGGAATGGGTGCTCGCGGTGGGCTTTAGCCCGGACGGCATTCTGCTGGCCAGCGGTGACCGTAATGGCAACGTGATGGTGACAGAGGCGGCCACTGGCGGTGAATTTTACCAGCTGGACGGGCACAAGGCGGCCTGTACCGGGGTGGCCTGGAGATCTGATTCCAATGTGTTGGCCTCCAGCGGCGAGGACGGGAAAATCAACACCTATGAGATGGAGAACGGGAAGCTGGTGAAGAGCTGGGATGCTCATGCTGGCGGCGTCCTGGCGGTGGCATTCGCCCCCGATGGCACGGTTGTTTCCTCAGGTCGCGATGGATTGATCAAGGTCTGGGATATCAACGGCACCAAGAAAGCAGAGTCCAAGAAGCAACAAGACATCGTGACGGAAGTCGCCGGATTGTTCGACAGCAAGACCGTGGTGTCGGGTGACTGGAAAGGGGACGTGCGCCTCTGGAGTGCGGATAAGTTCGAGGAAAAGGGCGTGCTTTCCAGTAATCCTCCGACCATTGCCCAGCGCATCGTGGAGAGCGAGCGCTACGCCACCGAGCTCGTCGCGAAGGTGCCTGCGGCAGAGGCCGCGGTGAAGCAGGCTGAAGAAGCGGTGAAGGCGAAGGAGGCTCAGATCGCCGCCCTGCGGAAGCAGCTGGAGGACACAGGCGCCCAGCGCAACCAGCTGGACGGTGAGATCAAGAATTTCCCCAACACCCTCGCTGGTCTGGAGAAAGCGGTCAAAGAAGCCCAGACCAAGCGTCAGGCTCAGGCAGATCTTCTCAAGAAGTACGAGCAACAGGTCGCCCAGCAGAAGGAACTGGAACAGCAGATTGCAAAGCTCGGCGCGGACAAGGCCAAGCTGACGGCACCCGAGCTGGCGGCACAAGTTGCGGACCTCGACAAAAAGCTGGCCGAGGCAAACGGGAAGCTGGAAGGCGTGAAGAAGGAGACAGCCACGGCCCCGCAGCCGGTGGCGGACTTCGACAAGGTGGTTAAGGCTGCGCAAGATCAGGTCGCCGCGCTGAATACGGGAAAACCGGCGAAACTAAAGGCCTTCGAGGACGCCAAGAAAGTGCTCGAAACGCTGCCTAAATCCATTGCCGAATCTGAGAAACAACTGGGGGACACCCGCAATGCCGTAGGGGGCGTGCAGGAAAAACTGAAGGCCTTGCGCGATCAGCTGGCGGTTTACCAGAAGCTGCCTTCGATGCTGCGTGCGGCCCAGTTCAACGTGAACGTTTTGGCCGAACGTGAGAAGCTTGAGAAGATGGAAGCTGATTTCGTCGGCTATCAGGAAGCCTTCAAGGACAGCGAGGCTGCCAAGGTCGCGGCGGCGGAGCGGATTGAAACGAGCAAGAAAGCCATAGCGGAAGCCACGGCAGCCCTGCCTGCGGTAGAGGCAGCCCTGGCCAAGGTGAGTGGCGAACTTCCCGGAGTGGAGAAAATTGTCGAGCCCGCCAAGGCGCAGGAGGCACAGCTTCTGGGCCAGACCGAGGAGCAGAAGAAGGCCCAGGGGATGAAGGAGGCTGAGCTGAAGGCCCTGGAGCAGGAAAAAGCGAATCGCGTGGCGGCAGCCCAGAAGGCTGTGACGGATATCAATAACCAGATCGCGGTGCTGGCCAAGCAGCGCAATGAAGTCAACACCAAGCTGGACGCTCCAGGCAAGGCGGCTCAGGCAAAGAAGGAAGCCCTGGCCAAGGTCGAGGGTGAACTGAATGCCGCGAAGGCGACTCGTGAGGCGGCAGTGAAGGCCGACGCCACTCGTGCCGAAGAAGCTAAAACCAAGGAAGCCGCCCTGGCCAAAGTGAACGAGCGTCTCGCTGCGGCAGACAAGGCGGTGCAATCTGCCAAGTCCGCTAAAGAAGAAGCTGTCAAGGCTTTGAGCGCAGCACAAGCTGCTCAGGCGGCTGCTGAGAAAGCCTTGGCTGATGCTCCCGCTGACCAGAAGGCCGGTGCTCAGAAGCCTTTGGACGACGCCAAAACCGCCGCAGGAGCGGCCGAGAAGAAGGCGGCTGAAGTCTCAACCCAGCTCGCTGCGGCCGAGCAGGCCCAGCAGGCCGTGAAGGGTGAGGCTGCGACCGCTGCGGGCCCGCTGGATGCCATCAAAAAGCTGTTGGCCGAAGGTCAGGCTGCTGTGAAGCAGTCGAGCGCCCAGGTCGAAAAGCTCGAGAAGGTGGTCGCCCAGGCTAAAGGCGAGTTTGAAGCAGCGGAGAAAGCCGCCGCGCCGTTCCGCAATCAGCAGCAGAATCTGAACAACCAGATCGCCGCCCAGCAGAAGACCCTGGCGGAGAAGCAGGCTGAGCCGGGCGAAGCGGACAAGGAGCTCGCTGCCAAGTCGCAACCCGTGCAGACGGCCTTGGCTCAAATCAAGACTGTCCTGGATCCGCTTGAAAAGCAGCTCGCTGACGTGCGGGCTCGCATTGCTGAGGACATGAAAACCGTCGAGGCGAAGCGCCTGGAAGTCTCCAAGGCCAACATCGAAGTGGACGGCACGAAGAAACGCCAGACCGATGGGCAGAAGACCATTGAGAACTCCACCAAGGAAATCGCCGACAAGGAGAAGGCCGTGGTCGAGATCAAAGGTGAACTGGCCAAGCTGGAGCCTCAGTTGCCCGTCCAGCGCGACAAGGTGAAGCAAATGACGGAGCAGTATCTCGCCATGCTGCCGAAGTAATGGGCTTCGGCTCAGTCCGCAGTTAATCCCCGAAGGGGATTTGTAGCACAGCCCAAGGTTGGACGAGCCCTAAGCGAGTCAACCTTGGGTACCTTCCAAAAAAGGTGGTCAGGTGGGAAGGCCGACAGCGTCCGCTTTCCCTCCTACCGCCCTCAACATCTCCAGGTCGCTCCTATGCGATGTTGCACGAGTGTATAGTGGCACCTCCCGATGCCACGTGCTGACTGACGTTCCCGGCAAGATGCAGAGAACAACGCGCAAGATGCGTGCGCTCCCTTGGCTTGTCCGGTGCAGGCCCATTTTCCCTCGAACCTCACACCTCGCTCTTCCTGCGGCGGCGGCAGCCCAAGCAAGCCATCGCCATCATCAGAAGGGCTCCGGTGGTCGGTTCGGGAGTGACCGTCACTTGAATGGCGTTGATGGCTGAAAACGTACTCGTGGTCGTATTGGCGTCCGTGGTCCGAATCATGAGCGAGGAGCCGGTGAGCGTAAGATCGGCGGCATTGAGATAGCGGTGCAGAACGTAGCCCTGGGACTGGAGGCTGAACTCCTGGCTCTTGGTTGTGTTTGTATCCCAACCATTGGTCGTGGCTGCTGTTCCATCTGCATTGAGCACTCTGAATCCTGTCCAGTTTGTGCCACCATCCAGTGAGTAGTCGAAGAAACCCAGTGCGCTACCGCTATTGCGAGATGCGAGGAGATCGATGGATACGATGTCTCCTGCAGTGAGCCCCCCAAAGGTGAGCGTGTAAGATGCGGCTGTGGTCGTGGAGTTGTTCGTGAAAAAGTTGTCGCCAGCGGCTCCGTTGGCACCTCCCGCTGCCACCCAAGTGGGCAGGTTGACCACACCAGATTGGTTTGGGTCAAAAACGGCTGTTCCAGAGTTGGCAGTATTGTCCGTAATGGTCCCCGTGACGCTGAAGGTGACGGAACTGGATTGTCCGCTAGAACTCAAGATCGTGGCACCCGTGATGTTGGTGGGTGCTGCATAGGTGTTCCAAGTCTGACCGGCAGGGAGAGGGGATCCAGCATTCTCATTGAGGTCGATCAGAAAAACCGTGGCACTCGCATTGAAGGTACAAAGGCACCACAAGCCGAGGGCGAAAATGAGAGGGGAGAGACGGCTGGCGGGGCGGATCATGACTGGCGAACAAAGGAGCTAAAATTCGCAAACCATAAAAATGACATCTGGCAGTCGCATCGTAAATCCTTTTTGGGTACCACAAGCACCTTAGGAGAGCATCCGGTCGCCGCTTAGCCAGTGTCATAGGGAAAAAATCGCCCGTCTGCTCCTGAAGCAGGTGCGTATTTCATCAGGCGAGGGACGGAGGGCATTCCGCGGAATCGCGGTTTTGCGTCTGGAAAAGTCGTGAGGCACGTCTTCATGCCCTGTATACTACCCATTTTCCAGTTCACGACGGCTCGATGAGAACCCGTCTTTCAGGACCTCTGACCGCTATCATCCAACCCTATGAAATCGAAATCTCTACTCATGTTTGCGGCCTTGGCCGGGCTCACATTGGCTCCCCACATGATGGCCGCGATCATCAAAGAAGAAATGGTCAAGATCGTTGGTCAGGTGCAGCAGAAGGCGGCAGCTGGGAAGTCCACCGCAGAGGATCTGAAGGCGGAGATTGAAGCCTTTGATGCTCTCCTCGCTCAGCACAAGGATGAGAAGACGGACGAAGTGGCCAACGTGGCCATGATGAAGGCGATGCTGTATGCGCAGATCATCGAAGACGAGGACACGGCCATCAAACTGCTTGGAAAGGTGAAGGCCGACTACCCTGAAACCAAGCCAGGCCAGCAAGTCGACAAAGTGCTGGCGGCCATTGAGCGGGGTAAGGCCGCGAAGGAGATCAGCAAGAAGCTCGTGGAAGGCGCGGAGTTTCCCAACTTCGAAGTGAAAGACCTGGAGGGTAAGCCGTTGTCCGTGGCTGGCCTAAAGGGCAAGGTCGTCCTGATTGATTTCTGGGCCACCTGGTGTGGGCCGTGCGTTCATGAGATGCCGAACGTGATCAAGGCCTATGAGAAGTTCCACGATCAGGGGCTGGAGATCATTGGTGTCAGTCTCGATCAAGATCGCGCCGCGCTTGATGCCTTTCTGAAGGAGCACAAGATGACCTGGCCCCAATACTTCGACGGCAAAGGCTGGGGGAACGAAGTTTCCGGGAAGTACGGCATTCAGGGCATTCCGGCTACATTTCTGCTGAATCGCGAAGGGAAGATTGCCGGCAAAGACCTCCGGGGCGAACAACTCGCGGCCGCGATCGAGAAGGAAATTGGCAAGAAGTAACAGCTGGTCACCGACCACCTGATTTTGAGCTGAGATCGGATGTCCGGTCTCAGCTTTTCTATTGGGCGACTAGGACACAGTTGGGTTCCGATCCGATTCCTCTTCGAAGATTTCGATTTCCCCTTGGCGGTACAGAAAGAGTTTCTGTGTCAGTCGATAGGATCCATTTTGCGAGAAGACGTCGTGGTTGATCTGATGCAGCTTCGCGATGCCCTCTCCGTCTTTGCTGCCAGTTATGACAAGCAGATCGCGAGCTGGGATGGCGAAGACGAACTCGCCGTCAACCTTTAGCCCGGGATCCTTCCAGACGAAATCCAACAGGGGAAGACTGGCTTCAAAGTTGCCGCCAGCAGCGAGCATGTAGAGGCCATTTTCGCCGTGGCACTCAATTTTGGGGAGCAGACGCCGGAGGTTCTCACAGGCGAGATCGCGCAAGTTCCAAGATTCAATGCCCGCCTCAGCGAGGTCGCTGTGGGAGATGTAACGGATGCTGTTGTCCAAGTCCTCTGCATAGAGGATGACTAACTCGCTGTTGAGTCCTTCAACGATGTGCTCTGGAGGTTCGCCGTCCCCACGTGTTGCCAGGCTGGCCCGTGTTTCCTCGATCCACGCACGGTCTTTGACGATTGGAACAATGCGGGAGGGATCCAGCTTCTTGTCCTGGAGATCGAGCAAGTCAAAGATGGTGAGGGTGAACTTTTCGAAGATCGTCGCCTTGTCTCCAGGGGCTTGCTTGTACACGTCGTAGACATTGTGCAGGAAGGTGCTCACGGCGGGCTGCCCCTCCCGGGCAACGCGGAGTTCCAAGTCCTGCACCACTTCGATCGTGAGTTCGGGATGGGTGTTTTGTAACGTGTTGACGTAGTCCTCCGTGAACTCTGCTGGAGTGATCAGGCGTGAATTCGACGAGCCGGGGGCTGGGGTGGATGGTGCAAAGAGTTTGGCGATGAGACGCTTGAGCATGCGGCGCGTTGAAGGGCTGGGATTAGAGTCTTTTGAGGCCAACCAGGGGTGCTTTTTGTTGTGGGCTAGTTCTTCCAGTCAACACTGTTGATGGTGCGAATGATCCCCTGGGAATCGAAGAGCAGCTCAAAGTCATAGATGTGGGAAAATTCTGACTTGGGTATTCCGATATAGAAGCGGTATCCGTACTCAACGGGAGCAGCCGGCTCTGCAAAGGCGTCCCGACCGCCCCCCTTGATGATCTGATAGGTGATGTCGCCGTGGGCGAGGAGGCCGGGGTAGCTGAAGATGGATGCGCCTACCTTAAGGCTCTTGCGCAATTGCGGGATGATCTCACGGACTTTTTCCAAGTTGGCGTTGGCGAACTTGAGCTGGTCTTCGGTGACTTGGGGGCCAGTCCCTTTGACCTGCGCTATGTGCCGCCACAGCGTCGTTTGGGAGGGGGGCAATTGGTCGAGCAACGCCTTTACCAGCCGGGCCTCATCGTCAGTGACTGGGGAAGCCGTACTCGGGCTTGGCTGCGTGGGTGAGGGGATCGGTTCCTTCGCTCCGACAATCGGAGCTTGGAGCAGGATGGCGGCAACGGTGAGCAGGTGGAGTGCTGCGGGATTCATTGTGGGGAGGTTGTGGTTTTTTCGATCACAGGCGTGGCGCAGCCTTTTTGACCACAGGGGCACCCAGTCGTTCGAGCGGGAAGTGTCGGTTTGTGAGGGCGATGTCTGGTAGGGCTGCCCTCGTGGCCCCGCGGTCTTTTGGCTGGTCGGAGCGGGAAGCGGATCAAGGGACGTTTGGTGCGTGAGCAGGGCTATGAACCCCCGCCTCCTTTATTGCACGAACAAACCTGGCCATATCTTCCTCGAACCCGCCAAGGCCAAGTCGGGGGCGTTTGCTGCTGCTCTGCTACTGCTGCTTGTCGCGAGACAACCTCAAGCGTACACAGGCCTCTTGATCCAGGCGACAAAGAACCCGACGAACACTCCGAAACTGATTGCGGAGACCAGCGCGAACTCCGGCGATGCCGGATTCGGCGAGGCGTCGAAGTAAGTGTAGGTGGCCATGGCGACTGGAGACCAGATCCAGGTCAGCAGATCGCTTGAGTGAATCGCGGAACCTCCCGCACTGGCGAAGGAGGCCATGCCGTCTATAAAATGCACTCCGGCCAGAAGGAAACAACCCAGGAGGTTGAGGCCAGACCCCACAATGCAGGCCACCATTGAGAACGACCCGGGGTTGGACCGTTGAAGCTCCTGTTCCTCCTGAAGTTCGTCGGTGGTCTCGATCAAGGGGTGTCCGGACAGGGAAGTCGGATATGGATTCCCCCAATCCTTTCCGTTGGTGGAGGCGATCCAGTCGTCGTTCTCTCGGTACTCGCATAGACCGGCCGCAGCGAACTCATCGATGTCTTCGGCACCCTTGGATACCCCCATCAACTGAAGTGCCACGGAGATGGGACCGCGGAAGGCGACGGTCGGTTCCATGATGCAGGTTCCATTCTGATAGACCGTCGCCCCTTGCTCGCCCAGCCCCCCTACATAGGCCGTCTCGATCCAGGCGACAGGTCCCTCTTTTGAGAGTTCGGTCAGGGTCTCCTTCAATCCAGAGCACAGATAGATCATTTCGTCATCGTGGACGCAGGGATCGGGAAAGAGCTCATCAAGGTGCTCGTCACTCAGCGGTAGGAAGACCAGATCATTCTTCCTGAGAGGAGTAGGACGGTGCAACTCATGTTGGGTGGCGTAGTCTGCGACGAGCCCCGCCGGTCCGATGATCCCGAAGATAGAGTGTCCCATAAAATGAAGGGGAGGTTTCTACTGCCTGTTGGTTGGTAACCCAGGACGGATACTGTCAAAGACTCGCAAAAACAGAGCGCCCTGCCAAGTGAAATTCGAATGCCGCCCTGGAATTGGACGTCTGGGACTTTGGGGCACTGAAGCTTACAGGTGGGGTGCCAAGAGGCGAATCGCAGTGGCACAAGTCGGTACTCTGAGAAACTCCACAAAAAGCAAAAAGGCGTACCTTGCGGGCACGCCTTTTGAAGGAATCTGCGGGAGGAAACTGTGGGGCTTACTTCCCGGCAAACTGGACTGTACACTAAGTACAGGCGCTGCTGCCGGTGAGGCCGTTTGGCTAGGCGGAGGTGGTGACTGATTTGATGTCGAAAAAAGGTGTTAAACATTGTTCGATTGCATCGTTGTAAAAATATTGAAGGTTATATGCAGGTGCAGTCTCGCTCAGGGGCGAAAGTTGGCTTGGAAGTTCAGAATTCAACAATCCATGCAAATGAAAGCATTGCGTGCTGTCTTCACTATCATCGCGATTTCGGTACTCTCGTTGACGCAATCATCGCGAGCTGAAATCGCCTATGCGGATGGCTTTGAGTTCTTTAAGGCTCGTCAAAAGACGCCGGTATGGTGTTGGGCGGCCTGCATCCAGATGATGCTTAACTACAAGTCAGTCGAATGGCGGCAAGAGGATATTGTGACCGCAGTGAAAGGCTATCTCAAGTCTGAGACCGCTTCAGATGGGGAAATCGCGCAATTCTTGAATCAGTGGGGTTTTGACTACGACGGGGCACCGTGGGCTTCCCGTTGTGCCTACTACCGCGGTGCTCCCAGACCAGACTGGCTTGTGTCTGAGTTGGCGCAAGATCGCCCGTTGATCGTGTCATACCAAACAGGACCACGCATGGGGCACGTGGTTGTGTTGCATCAGGTTGACTTCACGCCGACAGATTTCGGACCTGTTGTCAACTCTGTAAGGATCTACGATCCTTTTACTGATGCACATTATTCCGTTAATCCTCAAGCCGTACTGCAAACGACGACAGCGCATTGGTTTGTGGATGTGCGCAAGCGGCGCCGCTAGGCGTTCCGCAGACCCGCCTAATTTTTGGCTCTATTCGGGCTCGGTTGACTCGGCAGTCCTTGGCGCTCCGTGGGCCAGAAGGACAAGGTGCCTCATGGTGTCGTTGAGGACCGCTGACTTGAGCAAGATGCCTCGCCAAAATTGGAATGATGGCTGGCTAGCCTCCACAGTTGCGAAACTTGGGTTGAAGTTTCAGGAGGTCGTTTTGGATGCCTCAGCCACATGGAAAGAAGGCGCGCCCGATTTGGGCGCGCCTTTAAAGGCAAAAGATGTCGAAGAGACTTACTTCTCAGCGAACTGCGCGTCGAAGATGATCTTCGAGGTGGGGAAGTCCAGGGCCTTCACGAAGGCTGCGGACTCAGTGGCGCCGAACTCGCGGTCCATGCCGCCGTCTTCCCACTCGATGCTGAGAGGGCCTGCGTACTGGATGTCGTTCAGTGCGCGGATGATCTTCTCGAAGTTGATGTCGCCGCGACCCACGGACTTGAAGTCCCAGTAACGGTTGGGGCGGTGGAAGTCCACGTGCCCGCCGAAGACGCCAGTGTCGTTGCTCAGATCCCAGGCCACGTCCTTCATGTGTGCGTGGAAGATGCGGTCGCTGAACTTGTAGAGGAACTTCACATAGTCCACCCCCTGGTAGCCGAAGTGGGAGGGATCGTAGTTGAAGCCAAAAGCCGGGTGGTAGTCCACCGCCTGGAGGGCACGCTCAGCGCTGGCGATGTCGAAGGCGATTTCAGTCGGATGGACTTCGAGAGCGAACTTCACGCCCTGCTTCTGGAACTCATCAAGGATGGGCGTGAAGCGTTTGGCAAAGTCCTTGTAGCCGTTTTCGATCTGGCTGGGGAGGTTCGGCGGGAAGCTGTACACCAGGTGCCAGATGCTGCTGCCGGTGAACCCGTTGACCACGCTGACGCCGAAGCGCTTGGCGGCCTGGGCCGTTTTGATCAACTCTTCTGCGGCACGCTGACGCACGCCTTCAGGATCTCCGTCGCCGTAGATGTAGTCTGGAAGGATCTGCTTGTGACGTTCATCAATGTTGTCGCAAACAGCCTGGCCCACGAGGTGAGCGGAGATGGCGAAGCACTTGAGGCCGGCCTTCTCAATGAGAGCGCGTTTGGCATCGCAGTAGGCCTGGTCTGCCTTGGCGACTTCGAAGTGGTCACCCCAGCAGCCGAGTTCCACGCCATCGTAGCCAAAGGTCTTGACCTTGCCGAGCAGAGTTTCCAGCGGGATGTCGGCCCACTGGCCGGTGAAGAGAGTGACGGGTCTGGCCATAATCAGTGTCTTGTAAAGAAGCGTTCAGATTTGGTACTTTCGAGCCAGCGATGCTGTCATGGGGCTGCCGGGTTGGCAAAGGAAAAGGGGCTGGGAGATGAGGGAAATCAACGCGGAAACGGCAGACGAATGCCAAAAGCTGGCAGTCGGACAATAAAACTCCACACTCGCCAAAACGGCTACGCCAGGACGGGCGTGACCACCTTGCCTGCGACATCCGTGAGCCGGAAGTCGCGTCCCTGGAAGCGGAAGGTGAAGCGCTCGTGATCAATGCCCAGCAGGTGCAGCATGGTGGCATGCAGGTCGTGGACGTGGACTGGATCCTTGGCCACACCAAAGCCCAGTTCATCTGTTTCACCGTAGCTCACGCCGGGCTTCACGCCGCCGCCCGCCAGCCAGGTGCTGTAGCAGTCCCGGTGGTGCTCGCGCCCATACTCCATCTGGGAGCCGGTACCGCGCAGGCGCCCTTGGGAGTAGCAGGTACGGCCAAACTCTGAGGTGAAGACCACCAGTGTGTCCTCAAGCATCCCTTGATTTTTCAGGTCCTGAAGCAACCCCGCTGCTGGCTGGTCCACCCGCGTCGAGAGGCCTTTGAAGTCCCGCACGATGTTCCCGTGCATATCCCAGCCGGGCTGGTAAAGCTGAATGTAGCGTACGCCGCGCTGCGCCAGGCGCCGGGCCAGCAGGCAGTTTGCCGCGAACGTTCCCGGAGTGGAGACCTCAGGCCCGTATAGCCCCTTCACGGCGTCCGTTTCCTGGCTTAAGTCCGTCACCTCGGGTACGGAGGTCTGCATGCGGAAGGCCATCTCATACTGTTCCAGGCGGGCCTGGAGCGCCGCTTCAGGCGCATCGCTTTGCGCCTGGAGTTCCTGCAAGGCGCGGATGGCCCGGCGGTTGTTGGCCTCACTGATGCCGGCAGGATTGCTCAGGAAGAGGACGGGATCCTTGGCCGCCCGGAGCTGGACGCCCTGATTCTGGGTGGGGAGGAATCCGCTGTCCCAGAGCCGGGTGGAAAGCGGCTGATCCACAGCCCCCTTGGTGATGAGGACAACGAAGGAGGGGAGGTTGTTGTTCAGGCTGCCGAGGCCGTAGCTGAGCCAAGCTCCCATGCTGGGGCGGCCGGGGAGCTGCGCCCCTGTGCTCATGAACGTCATCGCCGGGTCGTGATTGACCGCGTCGGAGTGCATGGATTTGATGAAGCACATGTCATCCGCCATCGTGGCCAGATGAGGGAAGGCATCGCTCAACCAGGCACCGGACTTCCCGTGCTGCTGAAAGGGGATCCAGGAGCCAACGAGAGGAAACTTGGCCTGGTTGCCCGACATGCCCAAGAGGACGGAGCGGCCTTTTTTGAACGAATCCGGCAGTTCCTGCCCCACGCGCTCGTTCAAGAGCGGCTTGGGGTCGAAGGTTTCCAGGTGTGTCATCCCGCCGCTCATGAAGAGGCAGATGACACGCTTGGCCCGTGGGGCAAAATGTGGCAGTCCAGGAACGCCCGGGCGAATGGGGGCAGGGTTCTGGGTGGAGCCGGTCTCAGCCGCCAGCAGATCGGCGAAGGCCATGCCCCCCAGACCCATGGCGGTGCGCGCCAACATCTGACGGCGATTGGGATGGAGAGGGGCAGGGGACATGCGTGAAATCAGTTGGGTGCCAGCAGGGCGGTTCATTCCTTTAACAAGGCCTCCTCACTGCCCAGGAGCACCCGGATCAGCATGGTGGTGGCGGCGACTTCCGCGCCTGGTAGATCGAGATCCGCTGGATGCTCCCCATTGCCGCGGCGCAGCGCTTCAGCCTCCTGCGGAGCCTGAGTGTAGTGGAGATGCTCTTCCTCCAGAAGCTTCAGGAGCACCGAGGTTTCACCGGCGCGGGGGCTGCGACTTGACGTGAGCCGGAAGGCCTCCGCGATGCGCGCAGTCCGGTCTTGCGGATAGGTCCTGATGAGACGCTCTGCCAAGGCACGCGCGGCCTCGACGAATTCCGGAGCGTTCATCATCGCGAGCGACTGCATGGGCGTACTCGTGGTCTCCCGCCGGGTGAGGCAGAACTCCCGGCTGGGGGCATCGAAGATGGTCATGGTGGGCGGCGGCAGCGTCCGCTTCCAGAAGGTGTAGAGGCTGCGCCGCCACAAGGCTTCGCCGTGACTCTGCTTGTAGGTCATCTGCACCCCGGAGTCCTCGTACAGGTTCTCAGGCAGGTAAGGGCGTGTGGGAGGACCTCCCATGGTTGGCGTGAGCAGACCGCTGATGGCCAGCGCGTTGTCACGGATCATTTCTGCAGAGAGCCGGTGGCGGGGGCCGCGTGCCAGCAGGCGGTTGTCCGGATCGTCCTTCAGCAACTGCGGATCCTGTGGCGTGGAGGACTGCCGATAGGTGGAGGAGAGCACCACGATGCGGCAGAGCCGCTTCACGTCCCACCCCTGGTCCATGAAATCAACGGCGAGCCAGTCCAGAAGTTCGGGATGGGTTGGCAGCTCTCCCTGGATGCCGAAGTCCTCCGAGGTGCCCACGATCCCACGACCAAAGAACACCTGCCAGATGCGGTTCACCGCCACACGCGCCGTCAGTGGGTTCCGTCTGTCCACATACCAGCGGGCAAGGCCCAGCCGGTTGCGTGGGAAGTCTGCAGGCAGAGGCAGAATGCTGGCGGGAGTTTCAGGAAACACCTGCTCCCCGGGCTGGTCGAACTGGCCCCGTGCCAGCACAAAGGTGGCGCGGCGCGGTTCCATCTCCCGCATGACCATGATCTCCCTGGCGTGGTTCACCAGGTCATCCTGGGCGGTCCGGAGGTCATGCAGCCGCTTCAGTGCGGCCTTGCCTTGCGGGTCCAGGTCCCTCAGCCAGGCTTCATAGCCTGCGTCCGGGGTGGGGGCCACGTCAGGAGCACGGCCGACAAAAGGATGCGTCAGGCCGTACCAGATGCCGGCCAGGAAACCGCGTTCCTCCTGCTTTTTAGGCGGCTGGGGAGGGAGGGCCAGCAGGGCGGCTTCGTTGGGCGAAAGCGTCTTGTCGAAGATCTTGAAGTCATCAAAGGTGGCGTTCTTGATGATCTTGTCATTGGGGCGGTAGCCAATCGAAAGGGCCACGTCGTCCTCATCGATGTTGTCCTGAAGCCGGACGGCATCGTAGTCACCCCACTCGGGACGGTACAAGATGTCACGGTAGAGATGATCAGAAATCACCTCGGCCTCGGCGGCCTTCCCGTTGACGTAGAGGCGCAGCCCCGTCGACCGGCTGGACCCGTCATAGCTGGCTATGATGTGGGTCCAGGCGTTGAGAGGGATGGCCGTTTTGGAGTGGATGCGGATTGAGTTGCCCGGAGCGTAGTGGCTCAGGGAGAACTCGGGATGGAGTTCATTGAGGAGCAGTTCGTACCCGCGGCTGGCGGCATCCAGACCACTGCGGGTGCGGTGAATGACCACCGCTCGGCTCTGCGATTCCTCCGGACGGATCCAGAGGGCGATGGAAAACGGATCGGACCGCCGGAAGACTCCCACCCCGGGGAATCTGGCTCCGTTGTCATCCTCGAACCTCAGGCCCAGGCCGCGGACACCTTCGCTTGGTTCGATGGATTGACGCGCCACGCCGGTGAACTTGTCCGGATGCAGGGAGTCGGAGAAGAGCTTGCGCTGGCCACGTTTCTTCTCGCCCACGCTCTCAAACTCGTAGTGCGAGGTTGGTGTGGCGGGTGGTGGTTTGCCATGTTCATCCACCCAGGCCTCATACCGCTCCCGGCTGTTCCGTTGCAGGGTGTCCCAAGCGGCTTCCGCCTGCTTGATCTCCTGCAGCATCGCGAGATTGCGCTCCTCGTCCGCAGAGGACATGAGCAGATGTCCCGGGGCCGGGATTCCCGCTGTCTGCCGGGGGAAAAGACCGAGTTCGGCGATGTTGTTGAAAAACGCCGCCATCTGGTAGTACTCCCGCTGGGTGAGCGGATCGTACTTGTGATCGTGGCAGCGGGCACACTCCAGGGTCAGCCCTAGGATGGCCGTTGCGTTGGTCTTGATGCGGTCCGCCACGTGTTCCTGGCGGAACTCCTCCTCGTTGCTTCCCGCTTCGTTCGATTGTGGCACGAGCCGGTTGAACGTGGTGGCGAGCACTTCTGCGGTGCGAGGCCGGTCGGACAGTTCATCTCCGGCGGTTTGCCTGACGATGAACTCGTCATACGGCAGGTTGTCATTGAAGGCCTGGATGACCCAGTCCCGGTAGGGCCAGACGATGCTCTCGGCATCTTCATGCCGCCCGTAGGAATCCGCGTAGCGGGCCGCGTCCAGCCAGTCGGTAGCCATCCTCTCCCCATAGCGCTGGCTGGCGAGAAGGCGATCCACCACCGTCTCGTAGGCCTGTGGGGAGGTGTCGGCCAGGAAGGCATCCATCTCCTGCAGAGTGGGAGGAAGGCCAGTGAGGTCAAAGGTGACCCGGCGCAGCCAGCGTTCCCGGGAGGCTGGCAGGGCTGGTTGGTGCCCTTTGACGCGCAGGTGATCCAGGACAAAGGCATCCACCGGGTTGGTGATGGGGAAGCTCGCGAGCGCCTTGGCGTCGGCCGTCGTTGGGAGCGGTACGGCGGGGGACCTGGGCGGGGTAAAGGACCAGTGCCGCTCGTAACTGGCACCTTCCGCAATCCATTTCTTCAGCACCTCCCGCTGGGGGGTATCAATCGTCTTGTGCGAGTCCGGCGGAGGCATCACCTCGTCCTCATCACTGGTGAAAAGGCGTTCGATGAGCGAGCTCGCTTCCGGCTTGCCGGGGACAATGACGCCGTCCTTGAGTGCCGCCTCCCGCACATCCAGCCGCAGGCCACCTTTGCGCTGCTTTTCGTCGGGGCCGTGGCACTGATAGCAGCTGCCCGCAAGGATCGGCTGGACCTGGAAATTGAAGCTCACGGGGCTGTCATTCGCCCCCTGGACCGCGCCTCCTGTCAGGCTCACGGCGAGCGCGACCCACCGCGCTAGGGCGGGGGTAGTGGAGGGCAACAGTTTGAGCATGAAAAAGGTCCGGCGGCGCACCCGCCATTTTCGTATGAGGAGGAAGCGAGGCAAATGAAGGGGCGCTCATGGATCCCGATCCCCGGAATTTGGCCAGCTGTCCGGCGCAATCATAGGACAAATGGCCTCATTGGCAACCTTCGGCGACCCACTGGAAAACAGAGAAGGCACCGTCTGGTGGGACGGTGCCTCAGGGAAATGCAGTTACTGCAGCCCTAGCGCCAGCCTAGACGTTGATCGGAGTCCAGGCTGCGTTGTTCTGGGAGGAGCCCACCACGGCCTCGATGAAGGCCATGCCGCGCACGCCGTCTTCGATTTTCGGGTAGTCGAGCACCAGGGGATCCGGTGTGGTGCCTTCCAGTTCCGCACGGATGTGCGCTGCGAAGTTCCGGTAGATGTTGGCGAAGGCCTCAAGGTAACCTTCCGGGTGGGCAGGGGGAGTGCGACCGGCGGCCAGGGCTGCCTTACCCAGGTAGCCGTTGGCGGTGCGATATACCTGCATGGGCTGGTCGATCCACTTCACCAGCAGGGTGTTCGGCTCATTTTGATGCCATTCCAGGCCGCCCTTTTCACCGTACACGCGGATGTTGAGGTTGTTTTCCTCACCCACACTGATCTGGGAGGCGTGAAGTACGCCCTTGGCCCCGTTGTTGAAGCGGAGCAGCACGTTGCCATCGTCATCAAGTGCACGCCCTTCGACGAAGCTGGTAATGTCTGCGGCGAGTTCCTTGATCTGCAGTCCAGTGATGTACTCAGCCAGGTTTTCGGCATGGGTGCCGATGTCGCCGATACAGCCCGCCGCGCCGGAGCGCTTGGGATCGGTGCGCCATTCTGCCTGCTTCTGGCCAGAGGCCTCAATGCGGGTGGCCAGCCATCCCTGCGGGTACTCTACCACCACCTTGCGGATTTTGCCCAACTTCCCGTCGTGCACCATCTCGCGGGCCTGCTTCACCATGGGGTAGCCCGTGTAGTTGTGGGTCAGGCCATAGAGGCGGCCAGATTTTTTGACGATCTCCGTCAACGCCTTGGCCTCTTCCAGGGTGAGGGTGGCGGGCTTGTCAGACAGCACGTGGAAACCGGCTTCCAGGGCAGCCTTGGCCGGGGGGAAGTGCATGTGATTCGGCGTGACGATGGAGACGAAGTCCATGCGCTCCCCTTCAGGAAGGGCGGACTCCTTCTGGATCATCTCCTCGAAGCTGCCGTAGCAGCGATCTGCGGGGAGGAAGAAATCACTGCCGGAATCTTTGGACTTCTGGGGGTCGGACGAGAAAGCGCCGCAGACCAGCTCAATCTGGCCATCAATGTTGGCTGCGATGCGGTGAACGCCGCCGATGAAGGCGCCGCGACCACCACCGACCATGCCGTAACGAATTTTTCTGCTCATGGGTGGGTAACTAGTGTGAGAGAGAGTGAGGCGGGAGTCTGGCGCGGGGGCGGAGAAGTGAAAAGTAAAAAGTGAAAAGTCAAAAGTGGGGTGCCATTGGCACCGGAGGCGGGTCGCGCTGAACTCTGCGGATTCAGTTTTTACTTTTCGCCGTTCACTCCTAACTTTCTCGATGCTTTCTCTCCGCGGTCTGACCAAACGCTATGGCGTTCAAACAGCAGTGGACAACCTGTCGCTCGAAGTGCCAGCGGGGCAGATTGTCGGGTTGCTGGGGCCGAACGGGGCAGGGAAGACCACCACGCTGAAGATGGTCACCGGGTTGCTCAAGCCGGATGAAGGCACGGCACTGATCGCGGGGCGGGATATCACGCTGGAGCCGGTGGAGGCCAAGCGGGCGCTGGGATTCGTGCCCGACTCGGGAGCGGTGTACGAGTCTCTCACCGGGATGGAGTATCTGCTGATGGTGGCCTCTCTCTATGGGATCGAGGAAAGCGCCGCCGTGGAACGGGTGGTCCGTTTTATCGAGTACTTCGAGCTGGGCATGGACACACTGGAGAGAAAGCTGCTGGGGGCCTATTCGAAGGGCATGCGGAGGAAGGTGGTCATCACCGCCGCCCTTTTGCATCAGCCCAAGGTGGTGTTTCTGGACGAACCGCTGGACGGGCTGGATGCCAATGCCGCAGTGGGGTTCAAGGCCCTGCTGGAGACCCTGGCCCGCGAGGGCAAAACGATCGTGTACAGCTCCCACATCCTGGATGTAGTGGAGCGCGTGTGCCATCGGGTGGCTATCATTCACCAGGGGCGGCTCCTCGTCGATGGCGCCCCGGAGGATCTGATTCGGGAGCACGCTGCGGCCAGCCTGGAGCAACTATTCACCCGGCTCACAGGCTCGCATGACCACGAACAACGGGCCGAATCGTTCGCCCGGTCTCTCCGGTCATGAAGACTTCTGCGAGCCAGAGCAACGGGAAAGTTCTGCGGCGCCTCTTTTGGACTCTGTTCTTTCGGGGGCGTGCCACCTCCCGAAAGCGCGGTGAGGAAGGCAAGGTGAACCGGCACAGCATGCTGGGCACGCTGGGGTTCTATCTTCTGGTGGGGTTCGCTCCCTGTCTGGCCATCCAGCGGGTGGATACCCTGACGTTTTCTGTGATGATGCATGGGGCCACCCTGTTCCTGGTGGTGATGCATCTAGTGGCCACGGCTGGCAGTGTGTTGTTCAACCGGGAGGAGTCGGAGATTCTTCTGCATCGTCCCGTGACTGCCAAAGAGCTCCTCCATGCCAAGACGAGTGTGCTGTGCGGGGTGACCGCCATTATGGCCCTCGCGCTGAATCTCCCAGGCATGGTCGCAGGTCTGTGGCTGCGGGATGCCCACTGGTGGTTTCCTCTAGCTCATCTGGTTTCATTGGGGGGCATGATCGGCTTTTGTGCCGGAGCGCTGGTGGTGGTGTATCAGGTGTGTTTGAAGTGGTTTGGCCGGGACCGGCTGGATAACATCATGACCACGTTCCAGACGATCCTGACCGTGGTGCTGGTGATGGGAAGTCAGTCCTTCCGGCTGCTGGGCCAGGTGAATCTGGAGGAGCTTCGTCACGCCTGGTGGCTGTTGCTGCTGCCTCCTACGTGGTTCGGGGCGCTGGATGCCGTCCTGGCATCACACCGGCCGGAGGCCTGGATGGTGATCGCCGCTGCGGTGGGGGTGTTCGCGACCTTGATGGTGGCTTGGTTGGGCATGCATCGGCTGGCCGCCAGCTATGGGGAAGGGCTCACCTTGCTCAACGAGCAAGCGTCGCCGGAAGTAAAAGCGACAGGGAAGGCCTGGTGGATTCGCCGCCTGGTCGGCGCTGCTCCGTTGCGTCGTTGGCTGAGTCATCCGGTGGAGCGCAGCAGCTTCATTTTGACCGCGGCCTATATGTTTCGGGACCGGGAAACGAAATTGCGGCTCTACCCGGGCATTGCCCAGGTACTGGCATTGCCCCTGGTGTTTCTCCTGGCAGGTCGGGCGGGGCGCGACAGCGGTGTGGATGTGGCTCTGGCTGGCATTTACATGGGCTGGCTGCCGCTCATGGCCATGCAGATGCTGGCCTACAGTGAGAACTGGCAGGCCGCGGAGCTCTTCCAATCCTCACCGGAAGGGCGCTGGCAGCCCCTGTTTCATGGGGCCAGGAAGGCCGTCCTTGTCCTTCTGGCGGTGCCACTCATTGTGCTGCTTTTGACCCTCGTCCTCGCCACCCACGGCATGAGCAAGTGGCTGCTGCTCCTGTTGCCCAATGTGGTGATGCTCCCTGTGTGGTCTCTCGTGCCCGGCCTGATGAATGAGTGGCGGCCGTTCGCTACACCGTATGACGCCAAGGATCAGGCCCGGTGGGGATGTTTGACGATGATGGTGGTCATGGGGGTGTCCTCGGCCGTCGCCATGGGGGGGTGGGGTGCCATGAAGTTTGGTTTTTTCCCCGTGGCCATTTCGATCCAACTGGTGATCGTGGGGCTGATCTATCTGGTTCTTGCGAGGAGAATTGATGGCTTGAGCAAAAAAAGGGGCAACCAAGCTTAGGGCGGCATCCGTTGAAGGGCGTGTTGATCAGCACCAGCCCATCGTTTCCCGAGTTGCTCTCATGCCTTCCGCTCTGACTTTTTCCATCTGCGGTGTTCGGCTGGGGATCGAAGTGCACCATGTCCGGGAGGTGTTGCCCTGCGTGCGCCTGGTACACCCGCCCGAGACGCCGCCCGTGCTCCGGGGATTCCTCAACCTGAGGGGCGAGATGGTGCCCGTGCTGCGGCTGGAGAGTGTGCTCCAGCTGGCCATGCAAGACGCGGATTGGAATCCTGAAGAGCAGCTGCAGTCCCGCCTCGTCGTCGCCCGCCTGGGAGATCTGAATGTGGCCTGGCTGGCTGATGAGGGCGTGGAACTGCTGCGGTATGATGCCGTTCAGACGGTGAGGCTGCCCGTGGATCACGTTCTCAACAACTGTGCGGACCGCGTGGTCGCGCGTCCAGCTCCTGAGATGTCCATCGTGCTGCTCAGTCCATCCAAGGTGTTGTTGGAAGGGGAAAGCATCCGGCTCCGGCAGTTGGCGGCGCGTGAGAAGCTGCGTCATGATGCTTTTGAATTGGCGGAACAGGAGGCATGAGCACAGTGTCGTCCATGGCGGATCCCAGGGTGCACGCCCTGCTCAGAGATCCGGATTTCCAAAAACTGAAGGAGTGGATCATCGCCACCACGGGCCTGTCGTACTATGCCGACAAGGACCGCGATCTCGCCACAGCCGTGGGCCGCTGTCAGCAGCTGGAGGGACGCCAGGCTGGGGAGATCCTCGAAATGTTAACCCGTGGGCTCGACCCGGCGCTGGACCGCCTGGTGGAAGAGTTGACGATTGGCGAGACGTTCTTCTTCCGGCATCTGGAGATGTTCCACGCACTGAGGGATCACGTGTTGCCGGATCTCATCCATCGGCGCGCGGCGCTCAAGTCCCTCCGCATTTGGAGCGCAGGCTGTTCTGTGGGGGCAGAGCCCTACTCGCTGGCGATCCTCCTGCATGATCTACTGGGAGATGCGGCACAAGATTGGTCCTTCGAGATTGTTGCGACGGATATCAACCGCCGTTTCCTCGCACTCGCCCGGGCGGGAGTGTATGACAACTGGGCGCTCCGCGGCATGGAGCCGGAATTGCTCAAGCGCACCTTTCACCAGTTGGGAGCCCGCTGGCGCATCAACGATCTTTATCGCGAGGCGGTGACCTTCCGTCACCACAATCTGGTCAAAGACAAGTTTCCTTCCATTGAGCATGAGTTGAGCGGGCTGGATCTCATCATCTGCCGGAACGTTATCATCTACTTCGATGTCCCGACGAACCGGCGTCTTGCGGATCAGTTCTACCGCAGCTTGGTGCCGGGCGGATGGCTGGCCGTGGGGCATGCCGAGCCGCATACGGAGATCTTTCGCGCGTTCCAGACCGTCAATGCGCCGGGCGCTGTGTTGTATCAGCGGGCCTCGGAAGGAGAAGGAAAGAATGCTCCCTCCCCGGGGCTTGCAGTCCCTGTGTCCCGGAGTGTGGCAGCACCGGCGCTCCCAGCGGCCCCTACGGTCCAGACTGTCCGGACGAGCGCAGCCGCACCCCAGTGGGTTCCGGTGGTGCGTGAGGCGTCGCCCGCTGTGCCAGAACCAGTCCGCCCGGCGGAGCGGGAGGCAAACAGAGAGACGGCGGTTGAGGAAATAACCACATCGGCCGACAAGGGCGATCTGACTTCCGCACGGAAGCTGGCGGAGGCGCTGATTGCGGCCCAGCCTCTGCATGAAGGGGCGCATTTCCACCTGGGGCTGGTGTTGTTCCAGCAGGGTGAGTGGGAGAAGGCCCGGATGGCGCTGAAGCGTAGCCTGTACCTGCGTCGTGACCTGGCTGTCGCCCACTACTATCTGGGACTGGTGCAGCTGGGGTTGGGAGAGCCAGCCGCCCGGAGTTTTCAGAATGCCCGCCGGTTGATCATCCGTCTGGAAGGCGGGGCTGTCCTGCCCTGGGGCGATGGATTGACCGCTGGTGAATTGCGCGCCCTCTTGCAACCCTATCATGGAGCCACCACGACACATGAAGCCTGAGACAGAACGAATCAACTGGGAGCAGGTGAAGCTGCGCATGAAAGATGCGGAGGCGACCCTGCAACGGGCGTTTCAACCCGGGGCAGAGGAGCGGGATGCCGTGTTACTGCGCCGTGCTGCCGCTCTGGCGGAGATGAAAGGGGCCGGGCGATTGGACGATGACCGAGCTCAGCAAGTGTTGCTCTTGCGGGTGGGGGAGTCCGTGATCGGGTTGGATGCAGCCCAAGTCGCACAGATTGTAAGCTTCCAGCAGTGGGCGGCTGTCCCAGATGCCCATGAGGCGCTGCTGGGAGTCGTGAATGTCCGGAGTGAATTGGTCGGTCTCTGCAGCCCCTATCCATATCTCAAAACGACAGGTGGAGATGTCTCAGGATTCGTGCGAGGGGCAGTGCTGCGTCATTCCACGCTTCGCCTGGCACTGGGCTGTGACGAGGTCCTTGGGTTTGTGCATCTGGCACCTGAAGCAATCAAAGAAAACCACGTATTTGAGGCGGCAGGAAGGCTGGGGGTCCTTCTGGACGCGAATGTTATTCTTGAACCCTTTCACAGCACCATTTCCGCTTAGGACGCATCCATTTTTCCATCCATTCCATTGTACATGAATTCTTCTCCCAACGTCTGGCGTGATCTCAAGGTCGGCACCAAGCTCACCATCATCCCGCTGTTCTTCATGGTGGCCCTGTCCACCATCCTCTACTTTACAGTCAGCACGCTCGACAGCCAGCAGAGCAAGTTCCTCGTCCTTGAACTGGTGGGACGTCAGCGCATGCTGCAGCAGCAGCACTTCTCCACGGCGCTGCTCCTCATGGAGAAGCGGGTCGCACGGGAAAAGCTGGATTACGTGAGGAAGGTGTGGGTGAACACCCAGGAGGGATTGTTGAACGGTGGGGAGGTGATCGAGCGCATGAACCGGCCTGAAATGGTCCGGGTGCCAGCTGCACCTGAAGGACCTGTCCGTGACAACATGCTGAAGCAGGCGCAGCTCATCACGGTGTCCATCGATGATACCGACCGGCTGGTGGCCATGGAAAAAACCTCGCCTGACTTCGCACCGCTCCTGACAAGCCTGCTGCAGCGGGAGTCGGAGATCCAGGACCTCGGCATCGTGATCAACAAAGGGTACACTCAGCTCCTGCAGGAGCAGTCCCGGGAACTGGTGACCAAGGAAGTGCTCATCACCTTGCTCGTCGGCACCCTGGGCTTCCTCATCAGTTGGCTGGTGGCCAGAAGCATCACCGGGCCGCTTCAGCGTCTGGTTGCCCTCGCAGACAATGTTTCACGGGGCAATCTACGCACGGAAAAGGCCGCCATCGCCAGCCGCAATGAGCTCGGGCTGCTGGGTGATGCTTTTGACAACATGGTGGACAACCTCAAAGACTTGAGCGGACAGATTCTCGGGGTTACGGGAAACATCAATTCCGCCGCGGCAGAGATCCTGGCGTCCACCCAGCAGCAGGCGTCGAGCACCAAGGAGCAGGCGGCCACGGTGCAGGAGGTTTCCGCCACGATGCAGGAAATCACGCAGTCCGGTGCGGAGATCGCAGACAAGGCCAAGCAGGTGGCGGCCAATGCCGAGGCCACCTCCGCGGCGAGTCAGTCCGGGGTGGGGGCTGTGCAGGCCACCACCCGGCTCATGGAAGGCATTCGCCAGCAGGTGGAGGATGTGGCCGTGAAGATCGTGGGGTTGAGTGAGCGGACGCAGGCCATTGGCGACATCATCAGTACGGTGAACGAGATCTCGGACCAGTCCAACCTGCTGGCGCTCAATGCCAGCATCGAAGCGGCCAGTGCCGGCGATCACGGGGCCCGGTTTGCCGTGGTGGCGGGCGAGATGCGCAACCTGGCCCAGCGGGCCAAGGAAAGCACCGTGCATGTGGGCGGTATTCTTGGTGAGATCCAGCGTGGGATCAACAGCACGGTCATGCTCACGGAGGAGGCCGTGAAGCGCTCAGATTCCGGAAAGCAGCAGGCCCAGGTCACAGAGCAGACCATCCATCAAATGACGCACACGACGGTAGAAAGCGTGCACGCCTTCCAGCAGATCATCGGTGCCACCAGTCAACAGCAGATTGGCTTTGACCAGGTGACCCAGGGGATGCGTGACATTCGTCAGGCGGCCGAGCAGACCGCAATCGGGACGGCTCAGCTGGAGAAGGCCCTGGGTAATCTCAACGAACTCAGCATCCAGCTCCGCATGGCCGTGGGCAAGTATCAGCTGTAGGCCCGGCCAGTCTGCCGCACCCAGTTCCTCCCGGTCTATGCCACGGGAGGGAGCATTCCCCTGACATCCCTTCCATCCAGTTCCTAAATCCCCAATCCCTTCGTGTCCTCCTCGTCAGACATTCAACAGCGTGTGCTTGCGGCCTTCCGCCTGGAATACCGTGAGCAGATCGTTGCGGTCCGTGCACTGGTGGAGGCCTGGCCGCTGACGGAGGGGCCGGTGTTTGATGAAGCCTTTCGCATGGCTCACAGCATGAAAGGCGGGGCCCGTGTCTGTGATCTGCTGGAGGTGGAGCATCTGGCCCATGACCTGGAGAGTCTGCTTTCAGAGATCGCCAGAGGGCGGGTGCCGGCAGATGCTGCGGCGAAGGACCGGATGATCAGGCTCGTGGATGAGGTGGATGATCTGATGGGGGCGGAAGGGGGCTCGGAGACCAACTTGGTGGACCAGACGTCCGTGACACCATCCGCAATGCTGGAGGAGCAGGTGCCTGAAGGGGTGTTGTACCTTGAACCGGAGGCTGGAAGCAGGGCTCCCTCAGCGAAGAAACCTCTGGCGTCTGGAGGGGCCGGACCTGACAGCCTGCGGATTCACGCCGGGCATTTGGAAAGGTTGTTGCAGTCGAGTGGACAGCTGGTGGCTGAAGCCTCGCGTCAAGAGGCCTTGGGACGGGAGCTGGAGGAGTTGTTTGAGCAGACCGAAGCCTTGAGACAATCCAGTGATCGTGCCATGGCGGGTTCCACCGAGTTGCATGCGGGACTGGTGGCGCTGAGCAAGCAACTGCAGCGTGTACGCTTGCAGCAGCAGCAGGCGGGTTGGGCTCTGCGTACGTTGGGAGAGCGTCAGCTGGAGGAGGTGCGGCGCATTGGCATGGTCCCCATCAACAGCGTCTTTGAAGGGTTTCCCAAAATGATGCGCGATCTGGCGGCGGAGACCGGGAAGAAGGTTGAGTTCACCATCGATGGTGGTGAACTACAGGCAGACCGCGCGGTGCTGCAATCTCTCAAGGACCCTGTGATGCATGCATTGCGCAATGCCATGGCGCACGGCATCGAATCCCCCTCGCGACGTCGTGCCGCGGGCAAACCTGAGACAGGAATGGTCCGTTTGGACATTGAGGTGATTGGCCAGGTGCTTCGATTGTCAGTTTCGGATGACGGGCAGGGGGTGGACATCCCGTCTGTGCGGGCCCAGGCGCTGCGCAATCGGCTGGTCACTCCTGAGGTGGCGGAGAATATGGATGACGCCCAGTGGCTGGATTTCCTCTTTGAGCCGCGTTTTTCGACCACGGCCGAAGTGACGCGTGTCTCCGGACGCGGCGTGGGACTGTCGGTGGTGAAGGATCGTGCCACCCAGTTGCAGGGGACCGCCCGCATGCAGCAGAGTCCGGGGCGCGGCTGCCAGTTGATTCTGGAGGTGCCGGTGAGCGTGTCCACCCATCGTCTTCTGCTGGTGCGCACCGCTGGGCGTACCTTCGCACTGGGCATGCGCGGGCTCGCGTCTCTGCAGCGCGTCAGGGAGGTGCACACCGTGGAAGGGCGTTCCGTGATCATGCATGAGGGGCGTCCGGTCCCTCTTGTGACCCTGGGTCCTGCTTGTGGTCTGCCGCCCAGTCTCGTCCGGCATGAAGATGGCCATCTGCTCGTCGCCGTGCTGAAAGGGGACCGCCCTCTGGCCCTCAATGTCGAGGAGTTCGTTGGTGAGACGAGTGCCCTCATCAAGGCCTTGCCGCATCCCGCCTCATTGTCACCGCACTTTTCTGGAGCCATTCTTCTGGAGGGTGGGGAGGTGGCGCTGGTCATTAATCTGCCTGGCCTGATGCAGCGCTTCTTGGGATCAACCCTCCGCGAGGTGAAGCCCGTGTCGATGGTCAAGAAGAAGCCGGTGGTGCTCGTAGTGGACGACTCATTCACCGCCCGCACGCTTCAAAAATCCATTCTGGAAGCTGCAGGCTATGCGGTGCGGGTGGCCGTGAACGGCAAGGCGGCTTATGACCTGCTCAGAACAGAGCCGGTGGATGCAGTGGTATCGGATGTGCAGATGCCGGAGATGGACGGCTTCCAGTTGCTCTCTGCCATGAAGAACCATGCCCGCCTGTCGGAGCTGCCGGTGGTGCTGGTCACCTCCTTGAGCAGCCGGGAGGACCAGGAACGCGGCCTGGCCTTGGGTGCAGATGCTTACATCGTGAAGGAGCGCTTCGATCATCGTGAGCTCCTCGATACTGTGCGACAGCTGGTCTGACCCTCCCTTGACCGCCTGCCCTTCCTTTCAACTTCCCAACCCCTTCGCGCATTGACGAAAAAAACCACAGTGATGATTGTCGAGGATTCCCCGGTGATCAGCATGTTTCTGGAACACATCATCAACCAGGATCCGCGGTTGCAGGTGGTGTCGTCCGTCAGGAGCGGGGAGGAGGCACTGGCGGTGCTGGAGCATCTGCGTCCGGACGTGATCTCGCTGGACATCCGGCTGCCGGGCATGAACGGCCTGGAGGTGACTCGGCGTATCATGTCGGAGTATCCCACTCCCATTGTGGTTGTTTCCTCCAACGTGGCGGATGAGGAGCTCAACATCTCCATGAATGCCCTCCGGATCGGAGCGCTGTCGGTGGTGCAGAAGCCGGTGGGGATGAGTCATGACGACTATGCGGAGCTGGCGGCGGCGCTCTGCACCAAGCTCTACATCATGAGCCAGGTGAGGGTGATCCGGCAGCGTTACCGTGTGACGTGGCCGGGCATGCCGGAGACTTCCGCCGGTGCCAGGGTGCCAGTGACCCAGGCCGGGCGCTGGCGGCCCACGGTCATTGGCATGGTGGCCTCCACCGGGGGGCCCAGTGCGCTGGTCCGGGTTCTAGGAGATCTCTCGCCCTCGGTCACGCAGCCCATCGTGGTGGTGCAGCACATCACACCGGGATTTGTGCGGGGGTTCGTCCACTGGCTCAATGATGTGCTGCCCGACCGGGAGGTGCTGGAAGGGGTGGCGCAGATGCCGCTGGAAGAGGGAGGGGTCTATGTGGCCCCGGCAGACCGTCATGCCATCTGTGTGGCGGGCATGCGCCTGGGCCTGCTGGACACGCCTGCGGTGTGTGCGCAGAAGCCTTCCGGGACGGTCCTGTTCCGCTCCATGAGCCAGGTACACGGGGCCAGGGCGCTGGGTGTCTTGCTCACGGGCATGGGGGAAGACGGTGCCGAGGGACTGAAGGAGATGTGCGACTCCGGAGGGCTCACCTTTGCCGAGCACGAGTCCAGCGCCGTGGTGTATGGCATGCCCGGTGCGGCGGTGCGTCTGGGGGCGGCCCGTGAGGTCTTGCCCGTCTCGGAGATTGGTCCGCGGCTCAACGTCGTCTGCCAGAGCGGGGAGGTGACCCGTGGCTGAGCCGCGCAGTCATATCGTCCTGGTGGAAGATTCCGCCAGTCAGGCGCTCAAGCTGATCTCCCTGCTGGAAGCAGAAGGCTGGCGGGTCACCTGGGTGTCCACGGCAGAGGAGGCCTTTGTCACCCTGCGTGACAAGCGGCCAGATCTGGTGCTGCTAGACTACTACCTGCCGGGCATGCGCGGGGATGAGGTCTGCCGCCGCATCAGAATGCATGTGGACAGCCGCAGCCTGCCCATCGTGATCCTCACCTCCCAGGAGGACAAGGAACTGCAGGGGCTGGACAGCGGGGCCGATGACTTCATTCTGAAGTCGGGCAATCCGGAGTATTTGCTGCTGAGGGTGCGCACGCTCTTGCAGAAGTCGCGGCCGGAGGGGCGCATCTTTACCGGCGGTGACAACAGTTTCCGGACCGCCCGCCTCCTGGCCATCGATGACAGTCCGACCTTCCTCGAGCACTTGAGGGGAGAGTTGGAGGGTGAGGGGTACAAGGTGGACGTCGCCCTGGATCCCCTGAAAAGTCTGGAGCTGGTCAGGAAGAACAAGTATGACGGCGTCATCATCGACCTGCTCATGCCGAAGATGGATGGGTTCGAGGTATGTCGAAGGATAAATGAACTGCGTCATCAGCTGGAGGTGCCGCTCATCACGATTGTCCTCACTGGGGCAGAATCACGGGACAATCTCTTCCGTGCCCTGGAGGCTGGAGCAGATGATTTCGTGGGGAAGTCTGGGGACTACGCGATTCTGAAGGGGCGCATCCGGGCCCTGCTGAGGCGGAAGTTCTACGAGGAGGAGAATTCTCGCATTCTGCATGAATTCCGGGCCAGGGAGCTGGAGGCGGCGCGCGAACGGGCGGCCAAGGAGGCGGCTGAAGCCCGCGCTGCGCTGGTGGAAGAACTTCAGCAGCGGGAGGAGGAGCTGCGTAACTCCAGAGAGGAACTCAAGCGTGCCAACGAGGCGAAGGATCAGTTCCTGGCGGTGCTCAGCCATGAGCTGCGCACGCCCCTGAGCCCGGTGCTGGCCGTGGTGGCAGAGTGGTGCAGTCGCCCCCAAGTGCCGGAGGAGCTGCGCCGGGACCTTGAGATGGTCAAGCGTAACATTGATCTGGAGGCCCGGCTCATTGACGATCTCCTGGATCTGACCCGGATCATCAAAGGCAAGATGGAGATGCGGGATGATGAGGTGGATCTACGTGATCTCCTGAACCATGCGGTGGAAATCTGCCGTGAATCCCGCACGGGGCCAGACCGCATCGTTACCCATGACACTGCCACGCAGACCCGCGTGCAAGGTGATGCCATGCGCCTCACTCAAGTCCTGTGGAACCTGCTGCGCAATGCGGTGAAATTCACCCCCGAGGAAGGCGTTGTACAGGTGAACCTGAAGCCGGGGCAGGCGGGACGGGATGGAGGAAATACGGTCGTGATCGAGGTCTCGGACAATGGCATTGGCATCGCCGCCGAGGACATTGGCAGGATCTTCGATGCCTTCGACCAGGGCAACCGGACGGTCACGCGGCAGTTTGGAGGGCTGGGGCTGGGCCTTGCGATCAGCAAGGCCATCGTGGATCTGCACCATGGCACACTCACGGCGGCGAGTGCGGGGCGGAACAAGGGGGCCACCTTCACTCTCACGCTGCCCGTCTTTCAGGGGCAGTCAGTGGCGGATTTGGTGCTTCCTGTCTGCCAGCCGTCTTCGGTGCCAACCGTCCCTGCTGTGAAACCCGCCGGGTTACGTATTTTGCTTGTCGAGGATCATGAGGACACCCGCGAGGTGATGCGTCAGCTTCTGCAGCGTCGCGGGCACACGGTGCTCGTGGCCCGGAGTGTGGCCACCGCCTTGGCGGTGGTGGAGGGGGGCGAAGCGGTGGATCTGCTGATCAGCGATCTGGGGCTTCCCGATGGGAGTGGATTGGACCTCATGAAATCCATCCGCGCCCGGCTGCCATTGCGCGCCATAGCCCTGAGTGGCTATGGCATGGAGGACGATCATCGCCGATCTCGTGAAGCCGGATTTCAGGAGCACCTGGTGAAGCCGGTAAGTTTCCCTGATCTGCTGAGGGCGATTGAGCGTCTGCGATAGCGAGCTGGACGGGCCCCAAAAAAGCGGCCGGGCATTAGCCCGGCCGCGGAATACAAAAAGCTATGACGGGAACCGTCGTGCGCCTTAGGAGAGAGAGCCCAGGGCAGCCTTCACGGCTTCGAAGTTGGGCAGTTCTTTGGGGGAGGGAGTCTGCTCCGAGTACTGGATCACGCCGTCTTTGTCGATGACGAAGGCGGAGCGGGCCGAGGTGTCACCGATGCCAGCCAGACCGGGGAAGAGCACGTCGTAAGCCTTGGTCGTTTCCTTGTTGAGGTCGCTGACCAAGGTGATGCCGATCTTCTCCTTCTGGGCCCAGGCTTCCTGAGCGAAGGGGCTGTCCACGCTCACGGCGATGACGTCAGCGTTGAGATCGCCATAACCACCAAGGCCGGCGGTGATGTCACACAGTTCCTGGGTGCACACGCCCGTGAAAGCGAGAGGGAAGAAGAGCAACACGGTGTTCTTGCTGCCAAAGTTGGCGCTCAAGGTCACATCTTTGAGGCCATCGGCGTTCTTGCTCTTGAGGGTGAAATCCGGGGCTTTGGTACCGACTGCGAGAGGCATGAGAAGAGAGAGTTGGGATTCGGGTTTGTGATCGTGACGCCAAGCGTCCGAACGGGCCGATTGTAGGCGGTACGGTGACGGGGTCAAACAAATCAACTCGCCTGCTCGCGCCTGGACTTGATTCTGTCGCATCGCGAGGGGAACGTCGTACGTTTTCTTCCTGACCCCATCTATGTCCGAAGCCGCGCCTACCCCTCTTCAGAGCATCACCGACCACATCCGGCACCGTCGTTCCGTCAAACCGGCGGACATGGATTCAAGCCGGCAGGTGGATAGGGCACTCCTGGAGGCGTTGATGGAGAATGCAAATCAGGCTCCCACTCACGGCATGACGGAGCCGTGGAGGTTTCACGTGCTGCAAGGAGCGGCCCGGGCTGAACTGGCTGCGACGATGCAGGCGGTTTACCAGGAGATCACACCTGCCTCAGAGTTTCGTGAGGACAAGTATCGGAAGATGACGGAGAGCGCCCGACTGGCACCCGTCATCATTGCGATCGTCATGGCCCGGCGCGGCGGGGCAAAGATCCCGGAACTGGAGGAAATCGAGGCGGTGGCCTGTGCCGTACAGAATCTGCATCTGAGCGCGAGTGCCGCAGGGCTGGCGGGCTACTGGTCCACCCCGGCTTTGGTGTACGACCGCAAGTTTGCTGATTGGCTACAGTTGGGGACTGAAGATCGTTGCCTGGGCTTGTTTTACCTGGGCTGGCCCAAGCCAGGCTTTGTGTGGCCGGAGGGGCGTCGCAGCCCGGTGCAGGGCAAGATCACCTGGCATGGAGAGGCAGCCGGGGAATGAGCTGGTGGCATGATATGGTGCAGTGGTTCCAGAGCCTGGAGATCGGGCACTGGATGGTGTGGTGCCTGACGGTCCTGCTGATGTTTGTCGGCGTGCTGGGCACCGTGGTCCCTATGCTCCCCGGTCCGGTGCTGCTCTTTGTGGCAGGCGGGCTTCACACCCTGCTGATGCCGGATCACGGCATGAGCCTGTGGGGACTCGGCGTCATGGCGCTCCTGCTGGCAGCCACGTTCGCAGTGGATTTTCTCAGTGGAGCCGTGGGGTCCAAGTGGTTTGGCGGCAGCCGCTGGGGCTTCTGGGGTGTCTTGGTGGGCGGGATTGTGGGACTGTTCTTTGGCCCATTGGGATTGATCTTCGGTCCTCTCATTGGCGGCTTTGCTTTTGAGGTCCTTTTTGCGAAAAAGAAGATCAACCCTGCCATGAAAGCGACCTGGGGTACCGTGGTGGGGACGACCATGGGCATGGTGCTCAAGCTGGGTCTGAGCATCGCCATGGTGGTGTGCTTTCTCGTGGACGTGTTCTGGTGGTGACGACCGGCATGGAATGCCGGTCGTTTGACTCCTGAACCGCGTGAGATGACGGCCGAAGCCTCCTACCGGGGCTTTTTCAAATGCCAGGAGGTGGACTGCTCGTAGGCATGGGCCGCGCGAAGCAGGGTGACTTCATCCAGCGCACGTCCCACCATCTGCAGACCCACTGGCAGCGTGGTGCCGCCATCTTCCACGAACCCACATGGCACGCTGATGCCGGGGAGCCCCGCCAGGTTGGCCGGAATGGTGAATAGGTCCGCCAGATAGACGGAAAGGGGATCATCGCTGTGGGCCCCCAGCTTGAAGGGGAGCTCGGGCGTTGTGGGAGAGAGCACGATATCCACCTTCTTGAATGCCTCGTCAAAGTCCTTACGAATGAGGGTCCGGGCCTTCTGGGCTTTCACGTAGTAGGCGTCATAGTAGCCCGAACTCAGCACATAAGTGCCGAGCAGGATGCGTCGCTTCACTTCAGGCCCGAAGCCTTCGGCGCGGGTCGTGAGATAGTGATCCAGAACGTCTTTGGTGTTCTCGGCGCGGTGGCCGTACCGGACGCCGTCAAAGCGTGAGAGGTTCGTGGAGGCCTCAGCTGGTGCGATGACGTAATAGGTGGCAATACCCACGTCGGTGTGCGGGAGGCTGATCTCCTCCACAATGCCTCCCAGACCCTGAATGTGGGTGATGGCAGCATCAACGGCACTGCGAATGCGAGCATCCACTCCATCCACAAGGTACTCCTTGGGCAGGCCAAAGCGCAGCCCCTTGATATCCTGGCCGAGGCCAGATGTGAAGTCGGGCACTGCTGCGTCCAGTGAGGTACTGTCGCGTCCGTCTTTGCCGCAGAGATGGTTTAAGACCAGCGCGGCGTCTTCGACGGTCTTCGTGATGGGGCCGATCTGATCAAGGGATGAAGCGAAGGCCACCAGACCGAAGCGGGAGACCCGCCCGTACGTGGGCTTGATGCCAACGCACCCGCAGAAGGCGGAGGGTTGCCGGATCGAGCCGCCCGTATCGGATCCCAGGGCGGCAATGGCGATATCACCGCCTACTGCGGAAGCTGAGCCGCCGCTGGACCCGCCAGGGACGCGTTCAGTGTCCCACGGGTTCCGGCTCGCGAAGAAGGCGGAGTTCTCTGTGGAGGAGCCCATGGCGAACTCATCCATGTTCAGCCTTCCCAGGCTCAGGGCACCGGCTGCGTGCAACTGGTTTACGCAAGTGGCGTTGTACGGCGCGGTGTAGTTTTCAGCGAGGAACTTGGAGGCGCAGGTGCAGGGGGCACCTTTGACATTGATGTTGTCCTTGATGCCAATGGGGATGCCTCCCAGAGGCTTGCTGATGTCTGCCTTTGCGGCATCCGCCAGCGCACGCTCTGCATCGACCGAGAGGTAGGCCTTGAGGCTGGGATCCTGCTTCTCAATGGAGGTCAGCACATCCTTGACGATGTCCGTCGGAGTGATCTCCTTGCTGAGAAGTTGCTTGCGGAGGGAGGCGATGGATTGAGCGGCGAGGGACACGGGAGAAAGACGAGATGCGGAGTGCGAGATATGGCGGGCGTGAGAGGGGTGGCTATTCCACCACGCGGGAGATCAGGAATTGCCCGGCGGTCTTACGGGGCGCATTGGAGAGGGCCTCGTCACGATCCAGGCCTTCCACGGACACATCTTCACGCCAGACGTCATAGATCGGCATGGCGTGGGCGGTCAATTCAACACCCGACAGATCATGGCCTTCCAAAGTCTCCATATAGTCCAGCACCTTGGCGAGCTGAGCCTCATACTTTACCGCCTCCTGTTCGGTCAGCTTGAGGCGGGCGAGCTTAGCGGTGTGTTGAATGTCGATGTGGTGGGCCATGCGCCCCTAATGGAAAGGCGGAGGCGGCAAAGTCAAGCCTCTGGGCGGTGCCGGGAAGGAAAATGGGGGCCTGCGCTCCAAGCCAAATCGGGGCACAAAAAAGCGGGGTTGCATGACGCAAACCCCGCAAATGGATCGATCCTCGAAGGCTGAGGATGGTTAGAAGCCGCCCTGGGTGCGCATCCACCACTGGTAGAGCCAGGCGCAGGCTCCAACCAAGATGATGGCCGTGACGGCGAACTCTGCCCACTGCACCATCTGTTTGCGATTCCGGGCGCGGGTTTGAGCCAGCGTGAGCCGGCGTTCGCCCTGGGCGAATCCCCGGCGGACGGAAGGCTCGGGAGGAAGGGTGTCGCGGTACTTGATGCGACGCTCCTGGGCCTGACGGGAGGCGGACACGATGTCCATCTCCACCCGGAGGATCCGGGTCTGGAGGTCATCAGATTTTTCCTTGAGGCTGCGGGTGTTGGCGGCCTTGTCCTGCTGCGTCAGAGACTTGGCAGTCTTGGCGGAAGGCTTGCGTACGCGAACGTTGCTGGACATGGGAGTGCGGCTCGGGGTTAGAGGAACAACTTGCCCAGCAGCATGAGCAGGGCGATGCCCGCCAGCAGCGGGAGGGTAAAGGCGAATCCGGCGCGCAGCCAGCTCTGGAAGTCCTGGGGCAGGGCACCGCCGCTCAGCTGGGATCCGGCAAGAAATGAAGCCTGGCTGCTTTCAGGAAGGACCGTCGCAAGCCGGCGGCTCGCTTTGCCAAATTCATTCTCGGCGTCCTCGACCGCGCCGATGGCGCGATCCAGTTCCTCATTCAGATCGCAGCGTTTCCACGCTTCAGGGCGGATGGTCCGGAGGGCCTCAAGGTGATGCTCAAAGGACTCGCGTGCCACCGAGATTTCTTCGATGATCTTCTGCGCGTTGTAGAGCTCGCGCTCCAGGCGGGCAAGGTTCCGGGAAACTTTTTCAGTGATTTCGCGACGACCGGTGGTGAAGCGTTCTTCTTTGAGACGCTGGGCCTCCAGTTCCTGCGCCTCGCGCTGGGTGCGATCCAGCTCCTGACGAAGCTTGAGAAGGGATTCCTGCTTGCTCTTGAGCTCGCTGAACGGATCATCGCTTCCGGATGAAACCGGGGCGCTGTGGTTCACCACTTGACTGTGCCCGTTGGGCTTGGCGGCATAGTCATTGAAGTCATCCGACTCCTCGAAGCGAAGCACCGGTGCTTCCCTGTCATAGTACATCGAACTTGTAGCGGCTTTAGGCATGACAGACGGGTTTGGTTTACCCGTCTAAGTATTACAGCTCTCCTAAGTTTGCGAGGGTTTTCGTACGGCGAAGGGCGAAATAGTATGGAATTCCTCCAATAAGCACTGTTAAGATGAACAGTGCTCCAATTGCCGATGCTTCTAATCGATAAGTATCTTCCATGGGCAACGGAGAAACCGCTCTGCGACCGATCACCGTGGGTACTACCAGGACCGTCATGGCGATGGCAATGTAGAAGAAACTGGCCACCAGACAAAGCGTGCCGCCGAAGCTGGACACGATCTTGGCGGAGTTGGTCTCTCGCAGGTTCGGCAGGAGGGTTCCCAGGGAGAGAGCAAGGGCATTGAGGCCGACCGTCATCAAGACGATGGCTGAGACAAAAAACACGGCCCGATGCATGGGCAGCTTCAGGCTGAAGCATGACACGATCACGAGCAGGGTGGTCAGCGGAGTGGAGGCGGCGAGGTTGAGCCAGAGCTTCTGCCGGATGACGCGGGTGAGGGGAAACGGGGCGAGGCCAAGGATCCACAAACGCTGTCCTTCAAGGCTGAACTGGGGAAAGACGAACCGGGTGGTGAGGGTGGACATGGCCAGGCAGCACACCGTGAGGTTGAGGTGGCTGATGATGGCGCTCCAGGTGGGGTCCTTGTAGTTGTACCCAAGGTTGCGCAGGTTCGAGGTATAAAGCAGCAGCAGGCCGAAGATCAGCGTGCACTGGCCCCACTGCATGGGTTCACGGAGAAACGTCAAGGCATCCTTCCCCACCAGAGCCAGCGTGCTGCGGCGGAAGGGGATGATCCTTCGCAGCAGAAATTCAGGGCGGGATTTGTGATTGGCAAACACCGCCTGACCGTTGGCAATGTTCCGGAGTTCCGAGTGCTGGAGTGCGCGGTTCCACGAAGGATAAAAGTAACGATTCGCCACCAACGCCGTGAGAATCCAGGCGGCCATGGCATTGCTTAACAACAGCAGGGTAAAGAACACCGCCCGGCCCGGAAGCTCCCTCCCGGAGGCGATCACCACCTCCGCGACCCAGGAGCTGGGCAGGAGCGGGTGGGTGCAGATCTGGGTGTGCCCGAGGATCTGGCGCACGTTGCTGGCCACGTCACTGGAGACAAACTGTCCGGTCTCGCTTTCGCGGATCTGCCAGATGACGTAGATCACCATGCTCAGCACCACGATGCCTCCCACCTTAAGCCACCAGGGGCGGTAGAACTTTACCACCGTGAGTAGAAACCAGGTGCTGACATTGGAGGCCAGGGCGATGAGGCACACTACGGCCGCAAGGCTCGAGACATAGAAGAAGGGGCCGGCGTCAAAGATCCGCCCAAACCCGGCCAGAATCGGGGCGCTCAACAGGATGAGTCCCCAGCTGGAGATGAGCAGCCCCTCGATGGTCTTCCAGATCACGATGCTGCCATGCGGCATGGGTAGGCTCAGGTGCCAGCCCGTCTCCTGCCTGCGGAAGAGGCTGATGCCGGTGATGGCGGCGTTGGACATCACCAGCATCAGGAAAAAGAAGAAGAACAGCAGGTACAGCATCCGCTCGGTGAGGAGGGGGCCAAGCAGGGGAAGGGCGTGGACAAAGTTGAGCCCCCGGTTCACCAGCAGGTAGGCTGCTGTCATGTACAACAACATGAAAGCGGAGATGGTCAACGTCATGAGCCGCTTTTCCCCTAAATCTTCTCTTAGGCGGTGTCTCAGGGCTGCGAGATGGGCACGGGCTTGGGCTAGGGTCGCCTTGGCGTGGGTCATTTGTCGGCATTGTCAACCGCCGCCCCCCGCCGGAGCAAGCAAAAGTGCCATTATAGGTATTCTCGATTGGCATTTTTCGGCCATTCATCGGAATTTCTTGATTTAGGCGAATCTTTTGGCCAAAAATGAGCGCTTCGACCTCATGCGGGTCTGAATCGCACTCTTCATTCAATTCGAAAATTATGTTGCATAGTATTATTAGCCTCAAGATGGCCGCGATGGTAGCGGCCCTCGGACTCAATACCGCAGAGTGGTCGAGCCCCTCCCCAGAGATGACGGCCCAGGTGCAGAAGCTGGCCGACGCCATGGGTAATATTTCCTCGGGTGACACGTCCCAGGTGGGGACGGCGGTGAACGAAACGATCAAGAAGATCAAGGATCTCGCCGACACCAAGGGTGACAAGGATGCCCAGTTTGCGGTGGGTCTCTTCCTCCAGCAGAGCAATCAGCAGGGGGCTCTGGAGCAGGCGCTTGATTACTACAAGAAGGCCGCCGCCCAGAATCAGCTTCAGGCCATGAACAACCTTGGCTTCATCCTTGCCGCATCCGGCAAAGAAGAAAAGGTGACGAAAGAAGGGGTGGACTGGATTCAGAAGTCCGCTGACAAAGGCCTGAATGCGGCCCGCCGCAATATGGCCCAAATCCACCTCCGTGGCCTCGCCGGCTACAAAGTGGACCCCAAGGCTGCCGAAGCGCTACTCGAAGTTGCCAGCAAGGAAAAAGACAGCCAGGCCAAGTTTGAGCTCGCCCAGTTCTATCTCGGCGCAGGTGGCAAAGAAAATCAGAATGACGACAAGGCTTGGTCGTTGCTGAATGAGGCTGCAGACCTGGGCAACCCCGGCGCTCTGGCGAGCCTCGGATCCGTGCTGCTCGACGGCAAAAAGATCGGCGAGAAGACGATTACTGCTGATCCTGCTGCCGCTGTGAAGAAGTTCGAAGAACTCGCCAAGCAGAACAACGCCACGGGTCTGCGGATCATGGGCGAACTGCATGAGAGCGGTCTGGCTGGTGTGACCAAGGACTTCGAGAAGGCTCTCGACTTCTACCGCCGCGCAGCCCAGGGCAATGACTCCATTGCTCAAGTCCGTCTTGCCGGCTTCTACGACAAGGGTGTGGACCTCAACAAGGACGACAAAAAAATTGATGTGGCCCCCAACGCTGCTGCCGCTCTTGAGCTCTATCGCCTGGCCGCCCAGAGCAACGTGCCACTCGCCATCTACAATGTGGGCACCTTCTATGAAGAAGGTCGCACCGTGGACAAAGACCCCGCCAAGGCCTTCGCCTTCTTCTTGCAGTCCGCCGTGAACGGTCTGGCTTATGGCATGCAGAAAGCCGGTGTTTACTACCTCAATGGCAGTGGCACCCAGAAAGATCCTGTTGCTGCCGCCGGCTGGTTCGCCCGCGCCGCCGCCGCTGGTCTTCCTGATGGCCTTCTGAGCTACGGTGTTGTGAGTGAGCAGGGGCTCGTGATTGACAGCGACAAAGGCTCCCCCTACCAGGCCGCTGCTGCTTCCTACCTCGCCGCTGCGGATTCTCCTGCTGCCAGCGAGGCAGTGCGTCTTGAGGCATTTGTCCGTCTGGGCAGCCTGCACTTCCGTGGCTTGATGGTTCCAGTTGGTGACGTCGCCAAGCCGGACTACGAAGCCGCCTACGTGTTCTTCAAGCAGGCACAGGAAATCGACGGCAAGAATGAAGTGGTCAAAGGCGCTCTGGATGCCGTGACGAAGGGCAACAAGGCTCTGACTCAGGAGAAGATCCAGAAGGCTGAAGCCACCATCGCTCGTATGAAGGCTGATCGTGAAGCCCGCAAGGCAAAGGCCGCCGCTGATGCCAAGGCTCCTGCGGTGACGCCGCCTGCCGCTGCTCCTGCTGCCGCCCCGGCGGCTCCTGCTGCGACCGCTCCCCGTCGCCCTGCTACCACTCGTTAACTGGCGTTTCAGGAGTCCTTTCCTGAACCACCTCTTCAAAACCCGCACTGGCAACAGTGCGGGTTTTTTTTGTTGGGAGGGAGTGCTGGTCCCAGGCAAATCAGATGGGGCTGTAGGAGGGGGCGGCGTGGAGTGTATTCTCCGTCCTTGGCAAGCTGCGTAAGTCAGCAATGGACCCCGGTCTGGTTGTGGGCACGGGACCTTGCGTCACTTTTCTCTGACGCCATCGACTATTGACTGCCTGACGCTGGGAGAAGTTGACTCAACTTGCCAGGCAGATGAGGGACGGGCCGCGACAGCGTTTGATGCCGCGGCGTGGTATGCAAATTGGGCTCGTTATAGGAGCCAACCTAAGAAGGTCCCAGTGGATGGTGGTTTCCTAAACCGGGTTCAGTGAAACAAGCCGAATCTCGGTTGTTTGCAGCTATTTTGCGGGGAGTCCACCAAACCAATCTTGAGGTTTGGTGGAGCATAGCGGATTCGAACCGCTGACCTTCTCAATGCCATTGAGACGCTCTACCAACTGAGCTAATGCCCCGTGCTGCGGGAGGACGAGATAGTAACACGAACCCAAAAACTGACAAGTGTTTTCTGTGCTTTTTTCTGCGGTTTTTTCAGGGCACAGTCGCAGCGGCTCTCTCTTCAAGGTGATGAAGCTCAACTCCCACTTGGCGCATCCCGCTTCGTCGGGCGCCAAAAGAAAACCGGTGGCGGGTGCCACCGGTCGGGAGCTCGCATCAGATGATGCTGAGCAAGGTGTTTGTGGGAGTGAGAGGGAGCTGACGGGCATTAGGCGGCTTCGCGGCAGAGATTCGATCTGCCCAATTTGCGCACCGCGAGTTCGATTCGGGTTTTTACCGTGCCGAGGGGCAGGGAGAGGCGGGCCGCAATCTCACGCTGGCTCAGACCGCTGAAGAAGGTGAGCTGCACCGCGACACCTTGCTCTTTGGGAAGGTCTGCGATGAGGTGGTCGAACAGCTGTGTCAGTTCATTGTGGCGCAC
This sequence comes from Verrucomicrobium sp. BvORR106, assembly GCF_000739655.1. GTDB lineage: Bacteria > Verrucomicrobiota > Verrucomicrobiia > Verrucomicrobiales > Verrucomicrobiaceae > Verrucomicrobium. Next base: position 64,314 of record NZ_BATR01000117.1, read on the forward strand.
TTCACGATCCACCGTGGAATCTTCGGCATGCTCCACCACAGGTTTGATGGACTCCTCGTACCGGTTGGTGGCTTTTTGATAGGAGGTGAGCTGGCGAACCCGGTCCAGTGCGCGGCGACGGGCGATGGTAATCAGCCATCCCAGCAGCTGTCCCTTCTTGGCGGAGAAGGTGGCGGACTGCTTCCAAACTTGGATGAAGACGTCTTGGAGCACATCGTCCACGTCGGCATCCACACCGACCACGCGACCGATGACGCCACGCAAAACCGGGCGGTGGCGCTGATAAAGAATTTCAAGTGCCTTCTGGTTTTGTTCCTCGGTGATCAATGCCATCAACGATTCATCGTCAAGGAGTGCAAGTTCAGCGGACGAGGTTGTGGGGAACGGAATGGTTTTCATGGGAGAAGTAGGGGAGGGGGCTTTGGAGGTGGTTCACAACGGGTGTTGCGACATGGCATCCTTATGCACGGCGCGTGCCATCCTGCTTGTGTGTGTTGTAACATGTTGATATCCAATGCTTAATGGATTGGATGGTTTCTGCGGCGTTCTGAGGGGGAGCCTGTTTTTCGCTCAGGATGCACGGAGTTTATTGCGTTTTGCATGCTGAACTTGACGGGTCTTGTCGGTGAGGTGCCCAAAACGCGCCCCAGATGTTTTTCTAGACAAAAGGAACGGGATGCATAGTCTGTGGCTCTCTCATGTCCTTGACAGTGCACAGCCTGAATCTTCTTCCCGGTCTCCTGCGACTCGGGTTGGCGGCCCACTGATCTCTCCCCTCCCGCCACCCATGAAGGTGGCCTCATACATCGGTTTCTCTTTGCCTCCTGCTTGTCAGGGGCGCGTTTCTCTTCATTTATTCTATTCCCATTTCCATGTTTGTTCCCGCTTCTCAAAAGTACAGTCCATTTCCCGCCATCGATCTGCCTGGCAGACAATGGCCCTCTCGAGTCATGACCCGCGCACCCCGTTGGTGCAGCGTGGATTTGCGTGATGGCAACCAGGCGCTGGCGGTGCCCATGAATGTCTCCCAGAAACTGGAGATGTTTGATGCACTCGTGAAGTGCGGCTTCAAGGAGATCGAAGTGGGTTTCCCCTCCGCCTCCAATACGGAGTTCGCTTTCAACCGTCGCTTGATTGAAGATGGACGAATCCCGGACGACGTGACCGTGCAGGTGCTGGTGCAGGCGCGTGAAGACCTGATTGAAAAGACGGTCCAGTCGCTGATCGGGGCCAAGAAAGTCATCATTCATCTGTATAACTCCACGTCGCCAGCGCAGCGCCGCTATGTCTTCGGGATGGAGAAGGCGGACATCGTGAAGATGGCCGTGCGCGGTGCGCAAATGATCAAGGATCGGCTGCCACGTCTGGCGGGATCCGATGTCTCGTTGCAGTACTCTCCCGAGAGTTTCAGCGCGACGGAGGTGGAGTTTGCCAAGGAGATCTCTGAGGCGGTGATCGATGTGTGGCAGCCTACGCCGGAGCGGAAGATGATTCTGAATCTGCCGGATACGGTGGAGGTCGCCATGCCCAATGTGTATGCGGACCAGATCGAATGGATCGCCACCAACATTCGCAATCGCGAATCTCTGGTCATCAGTCTGCACACTCACAATGACCGTGGCACTGGGACAGCGGCCACCGAGCTGGGCCTGCTGGCTGGGGCTGATCGTGTCGAAGGCACCTTGTTCGGCAACGGTGAGCGTACGGGCAATCTGGACATCGTTCAGGTGGCGATGAATCTCTACATGCACGGCATTGATCCAGGGTTGGACTTCTCGAACCTGAATGCCCTGCGCGAGGTGTATGAGCGCTGCACTGGCATGTCAGTGCCTCCGCGCCATCCCTATTCCGGAGAGCTGGTATTCACCGCCTTCAGCGGTTCCCACCAAGATGCCATCAAGAAAGGGCTGACTGGCTGGGAGCAAAAGGGCGGCGTCTGGGACGTGCCTTATCTGACCATTGATCCCAAGGACATCGGTCGTGAATACCGTGAGGTGATCCGTGTGAACAGCCAGAGCGGCAAGGGCGGCGTGGCCTACCTGTTGGAGGCCGAGTTTGGGATCGAACTGCCGAAGGATTTGCAGCGGGAATTTGGTCCGCTGGCCAATGATGAGGTGGATCGCCTGGGGCGCGAAGTGACCGCTGCCGAGCTCAAGTCCATGTTCTGGAACGAGTATATCGAGCGTGAGCAGCCGTTCTCTTTGAAACACTTCCATGCAGATGGCACCACGGGAGTGTTCCGCTGCCGCGCTAGCGTCTTCCGGGACGGGCAGGAGGTGGAGGTCACTGGCGAGGGCAATGGCCCTATTGCGGCGTTTGTGGATGGTCTGGCCAAGAGCGGGGCTCCCGCCTTTGAGATCGCGACCTACCGCGAGCAGTCATTGAGCGAGGGCACAGGCGCCAGTGCGTTGTCCTTTATCCAGATCAAGCTGCCTGACGGCAAAAGCGTCTGGGGCGCAGGGGTGGATACCAACATCGAGCTGGCTTCCATCAAGGCTGTAGTCAGCGCTGTGAACCGGGCGATGAAATAGTTCAGCGGAGCATCGCTCCCAAATGCAAAGCGCCCGCTTCCTGTTCGGAGGCGGGCGCTTTTGTTTTGTCGCAGGTGGATTTCAGCTTCAGACCACGTCTTCCAGGCCCAGCAATTTGATCACCTCTTGAGGTACACCAGGGTAGTCACCAGGGAGGCTGATGTTCCCCACGTAGCCCAGTTGTTTCCAGGTGGCGCTGTGGGTGTAGTAGCCACCCAGAGCGAGCTTGCGGAAGAGTCGGAAGAAGCTAACTCCCACCTTGAGGCCGGGTTTGACGTCTGCAGGGTTGCAGATGTCATCCACGATGGCCGTTTGTTGGGCCGAGGTCAGCTCCACGAAGGTCTTTTCAAACCGCCGGAAGCTCTCGGTATTGAGCCAGCCCAGGCCGCCACGGATCACATCGCAGTCGTCCTTCTTGTCATCATAGGGGGCGCTGCACCATTCGTTGATGAAGTCGTGCACGCCCACCTCGCTCGCGGCGGGGCCGAGGTTGTCCTTGGGCAGGATGATGTCGGCGAGGACTTTGGTCGTGTTCAGCTCTTCGGGGGAGAAGAGCTTGGTCCACGGATAGACCGCGGGCTTCATGTAGTCCGGGTCGTGAATCGGACTGCGGGTGGATATTGCCGGAGGCGAAGGTTCCGTCTCATTGGGAGCGGCCAGCACGGCTGGGGCTGCGGCGGTACCGGCTGCGGTGCCGGCAAACCACTTTAGGGCGTCGCGGCGGGAAAGGGGGGCACGGTTGTCAGACATGAGAAACTAGGAGAATAAGAAAGGTTTGGGAGCGGAGGGGGCAGAGAGGGGCGATGGCATCAAGAGATCCATTGAGGCTAACCTCCGGCCCCTTTGGAGTTTTGGATCCCGAGCATCATGGCAGCTGCCAGATCCTTCAGTTCCTGCTCGGTGAAGATCCCAGAGATCTCGGCTTTGCCGCCGGTGATGGATGAGTGGATGATGGGCGCAGTCAACACCTTGTCATTGGCGAGAATGGCCAGGCGCTTTCCGATCAAGGACGTGGTCAGTGCCGCGAACTTTTTGGAGCCGGAGTCGGTGAATTCGATCATGAGCCTCCATTGCTGTCCGACTGGGGCGTCTGGCGATTGGACCACGCGAGCTTCCTTGATGTCGGTCGAGTCCATGCTGGGAGCCTTGCGGATCAGCAGCTTGTCCTTTGATTCGTCGGGTCCCGTGACAGAGATGACATCATCCGCAGGGCTCTCCATCACCTCACAGAACTTGATGATCACTGGCTCAGCTGCGTCACCAGCAACCGCCAGCAGCAAGCTGGCGACAAGAATGAGAGATCGAGTGAAAAGGGCCATGGTCGGGCTGATGGTTAGATGTTTCCGCGCTTCATTTCCTCCATGAGGTACTCGCTGCCACGCCAGGCGAGGGCCAGGATGGTGAGAGTCGGGTTTTTGTCCGGGTTCGAGGGCAGTACGGACCCGTCCATGAGGAAGAGGTTCTTCACCTCCCAGGTCTGGCAATACTGGTTGGCGATGCTGGTGGCTTCGTCCGGACCCATGCGGGCGGTGCCCACCTCGTGAATGATCTCGCCCGGGCGTTGGATGGCATCCCGGCCGGACTTGGGCTTCGCTGTGCCTCCCATGAGGTCAATGAGCTCCGCGAAGGTCTGCTGCATGTGCTCAGCCTGTTTGATCTCGTGATCGCTCCACTTCCAGTGGAAGCGCAGGACGGGGATGCCCCACTGGTCCACCACGGATGGGTCCAGTTCGCAGTAGCAGTCCTTGTTGGGTACCATCTCACCGCGGCCGGAGAAGCCAAAGCTGGCTCCGAAGTATCGACGGGCATCTTCCTTGAGCTTGGTCCCGTAAACCCCGGGTGATTTACTGTCCAGCACGCCCAGGCTGCCCACGCTGGGCATGCGGCGTCCGCCGCCCATCTCAATGTGGTAGCCGCGGGCAAATCCGAGCTTGTTATGATCACGAACCAGCCACCAGGGGGTGTACACGTGAATGCCCCCGGCGCCGTCCTCGTTGAAGGGCGGCAGGTTTTCCAGGGCAGGGATGTGCGCACCCAGATTGGTGCCGACGCTGTCCATGAGGTTCTTGCCCAGCTGCCCGCTGGCATTGGCCAGGCCGCTGCCGTCCTTCCCCTTGGAATTCATGAGGATGCGTGTGGTCTCGCAGGTGCTCGCCGCCAGGATCACCACGCGTGCTTTGGCAACGGCGTCCTTGCGGGTCACTTTGTCGATGTAGTGCACCCCCGTGGCGCGGCCGTCTTTGCCCACGATCACCTCGCGGACCATGGCGTCAGTGATGATGTCCAGATTTCCGGTCTGCAGCGCTGGCGGGATGAGCACCGTCGTGCTCTGGAAGTTCGCCCGGATGGAACAGCCGCGGATACAATCTGTGGCCCAGAAGCACGGGGCACGCATGGACATGTCCGTGCCCATGATCTCCTGCGCCTTGGGATTGTTGGGGAAGAGTTCCTTGGCGATCTTGGGCCCGTTCATGGGCTTGGTGAGCACCGCGCGACGGGCGGCCACGATCGGCACGCCCACCTTTTTGCCCGCCTTGCGGGCCAGCAGATCACCCACGCGAGGTTTCGGGGCAGGTTGCAGCACCCCTGGTGAGGAGTCCGGTGCATTCTCGATCCCGCAGTTCTCGCCGTACACACCGATGAGCATCTCGGTCTTGTCGTACCATGGCGCGATGTCGTTGTATCGGATCGGCCAGTCGTAGCCCAGGCCATCGCGTGACTTGGGGATGAAATCATGTTCACCAAACCGGAGAGAGATGCGTCCCCAGTGATTGGTGCGGCCACCGAGCATGCGGGCACGCCACCACCAGAAGGAGCCTTCCGTTCCATTTTTGTTCGTGTAAGGCTCACCAGGAACCTGCCAGCCGCCGCCTACAGTCGCGTCATAGTAACCAAAGAAACGGTCCGGTGTGCGGTCACCTCTCAGGGGGGCCATCTCCGGTGTGTTGAACATCGGAGTCTCCTTCATCGGCTCGTAGTTGCGCCCGGCTTCGAGCATCAACACCTTCATGCCGTTCAGAGAGAGTTGCAGGGCGGCCATCCCGCCGCCCGCACCGGAGCCGACGACGATGACATCGTATTGTGGTTGAGTCTTGCGATCCGTCAGGAGTGCCATGGAGGAGGGGAGGGAAAGAGGTGAGGAAAGCTCAGAAGGGGCGGAAAGTAACGCGCACCGGTCAGGCTCTATTGCAATTCAGAGCAAGGAACGCAGCCGGGGGCAAGGTGAAACCACAAGTCTGGACCGAATGGTGGGGCGGCGAGAGGCGGCTTCTCTGGGCCAAAGTTTGAGTTGCCCGGGGAGTCAGAAGTGTCTTTTTGATCAGGTTTTGTCACCACTGGCTGCAAGAGTTTGGTTGCTGAGACCCTTGATCTCAGGCGAGCATCCTCCGTCCGACCGCACCCATGAAATATAACACCCACATCGAGAAGCCTGACATCATCCTCATCGGCAGCGGCATCATGTCGGCCAACCTCGGGGCGATGCTGAAGCGGCTGGATCCGCGCCTCTCCATCCAGGTCTATGAGGTGACGGAAGATCTGGCCCAGGAGAGTTCGCACGGCTGGAACAACGCTGGGACAGGCCACGCCGGGATCTGCGAACTCAGCTACACGCCCAAACGGGAGGCAGACGGCTCGGTAAATGTGCAGAAGCTCATCGACATCTTTGAGCAGTTTGAGCAGTCCAAGCAGTTCTGGAGCAGCGCCGTGGCCAGCGGCATGATCTCAGGACCCAAGGAATTCATCAATCCGGTCCCTCACCTCAGCTTTGTGCACGGGCAGGAGATGGTGGATTTCCTCCATGCCCGCTGTGACGGGATGGCTGCGCATCACTTCTTCCGCGGCATCGAGTACACTACAGACCGGGAGGTCATCGCGAGCTGGGCACCGCTGTTGATGGACGGGCGGGGGGATGAACCGGTGGCTGCCACCAAGATGGACAACGGCACGGATGTGAACTTCGGTGCTATTGCCAGGAAGCTGCTCAACTGGCTGGGAGCCCAGGATCGCTGTGGTATTGCCTCAAACCACCGGGTGACAGACCTTAAACGTGGTTCTTCGGGCTGGACGCTGGAGATCAAGGATCTGGCTACGGGCCAGGTTCGCACCAATGAGGCCAAGTTTGTGTTTGTGGGAGCAGGGGGCGGGAGCTTGCCCCTGCTGCAAAAGTCAGGCATTCCGGAGGCCAAAGGGCTGGGAGGATTTCCTATCGGTGGGCAGTGGCTCATCTGTGACAATCCAGAGATCGTGGAGCGCCATCAGGCCAAGGTCTACGGCCAGCCGCTGGAAGCTGCACCGACCATGGCCGTGCCGCATCTGGACACCCGCATGCTGGATGGCAAGAAAACCTTGCTGTTTGGTCCGTTCGCAGCATGGACCACCAAGTTTCTCAACAAGAAGGGAAGTCTGCTGGATCTCCCTGGTTCAATCCGTCCGGACAACCTTTTCACTCTCGTGAACGTGGGGTTGCACAACCTGAGCCTCGTGAAATACCTGGTACAACAGGGCACTCAGAGCATGCAGGATCGCCTGGATGTCCTTCATGTCTTCTATCCGGCCGCGCGTGAGCAGGACTGGAAGCTCATTGATGCAGGGATCCGGGTGCAGGCGATCAAGAAAACGGATGGCAAGGCGGGGATTGTGCACTACGGCACAGAGGTCATCACCAGTGATGATCTCAGCCTTTCGGCCCTGCTCGGCGCTTCACCGGGGGCCTCCGTCTCTGTCAATATCGTGCTGGACGTCGTGAAGAAGTGCTTTCCTCACCTGCTAGACTCCCCCGAAGGCAGCCGCCGCATGAGCGAACTGATTCCCACCTGGAATCTGGACGTGCGGAAGCCGGAAATGGCGGAGCAGTTCCACGAGATTCGCCGCAGGGTGGATCAGACCTTGCAGCTTGGTTGATTCCTGCCGCGCAGGGGAGGGCGAAGCGGCGAGAATTGGCAACTTTGCGTCTTGCGCCTTGAAGAGACGTATCTCCTCAAGATACTAGCGCTCCTTTGAATCCCGTCGCCTCCCCACCATCCACTGCCACCCCCTCCCGTCTGCTGTATGCCACCAGCGCGGGACTGGGAGGTGCGGGGTTGAATACGACGTCCTTGGAAGGGGTGCTGGCTTCGTCAAGGGGTGGATACCTGAGCAGGGCCGTCTGCTACGC
>NZ_BATR01000116.1 GCF_000739655.1 Verrucomicrobium sp. BvORR106
CGAAGCTTCCAGAGCGCGCGCCCTTCCCGGTGGCTGGCGAGTCGCTGTTCGCTCCCGGGTTGGCGTCTCCTTATGCCGTCGTACGGGAGGCGGCGCTACGAGCGCTTCCCGACCCTGCGCCTGACCGCTGGCGGGACGCCATCAAGTCCGCGCTCGGGGACGCTGATCTCGGTGTGAGGCGCGCGGCCATCCACGTCACCCTGGGCACGCGAGATGCCAGGTTCGAGGAGCCATTGCTCAAGCTCGTGAGGGAGAATTTCGGACCCAACATCACCCGTGACGCCAGCGACGCCCTGATCCACCTCGGGTCCCGCTGGCAGTTGACCCAGGTTTGGGTGGAAGCTCTGGGGGATGAGACGCGCTTTTCAGAGGCGTTGGTGTCGCTGATCGAGCAGCTGACATGGCCGGAGGGGGCCCGCCTTCACCGGTCAACCGCGATACCAGCGGAAGAGAAGGCAGGGATCCGGCAGGCCTGGAAGCACTTGCTCGAGGATCCGGCGACCGAGAAACAGCTGCGTACTGGCGCGCGTGTGTCGGTATCAGATGCCGTGATGCAGGACCTGGGGGGACGTTATCGGGAATGGCTGCTTCCCGACGGACGGTCCTGGCCGCAGACCCTGAGCCAGTAAGCCATCTGCGCTTTCCACCGGGAGTTCTGATGGCGCATGTGAAAACTGCGGCTATGGGTCGAGGGCATGCCTCCGCTTCGTTTTCCGCTTTCGCCTGTCTGTCTGTTCGCCGTTGCGACGGCGCTCCTGGTCACCTCCTGCAAGACGATCCAGCCAGGGGAAGTGGGCCCGCTGAGCACGGTGACCCGGCAAGAGTGCCTGGCCCTGGCAGAACAGTATCTCAATCACACCTGGCACCCCACGGAGAAGAACCGCATGCACGGGATCGATGCCGATGGGCAACGGGTGGACACTCCGGACCATCTCTTCGCCCCTGCGGGCAAGACGCCAGGCTACTGGAAACCCGGCACCGTGAACTACGGCGTGCCCTACTGCTGGGGTGGCAATGATACCCCGGAGTCCTTTGACCGCGCCCTGAAGGCTGGCAAGTATGCCGGGGATGTGTACACCGAGGCCAAAAGGGCGGGTCTGGAGAACGCCGTAAGTCGGCACACCGCCGGGGTGGATTGCTCAGGCTTCGTCTCCCGCTGCTGGGGGCTAAGCTGGGCCTGCTCCACCCGCACTCTGCCGAAGATCTGCGACGAGCTGCCCTCCTATGATGCGCTCCAGCCAGGCGATGCCCTGAACGTGTACAACAACCACGTGGTGCTGTTCGCCGGATTCACCAATGCAGAGAAGTCCGAGATGCTGGTGTACGAGACCGGCAGCCCCCTGGGCTGGCGGGTGACGAAGCACACGGTGCCAGTGTGGTTCTTGAAACAACAAGATTTCAAGCCCTACCGCTACCGGGGAATTCGGTGATTCGGTAAATCAGTAAATCAGTAATTCAGTAAACCAGTGGGACGGCCATTGGGCCAGACAAGTTCGAGGAAAGGATGCGCGCCATTCTGGATTGTAGTCTCAGAAGGGCCGAAGGCCCGGCA
>NZ_BATR01000115.1 GCF_000739655.1 Verrucomicrobium sp. BvORR106
TCATGCCAGACGCCATGATGGCGGGATCAGTAAACAACAGGCAACGTGCCTGGTGCCACGCGAAAGGCACTGACCCACACCATCATGACTACCTATACTTTGCACACCCCCATCCCTTGTCACGCAGCGATCTGTAAGGCCCTCCATCTTGCCGGCCAGGAACGCCGTGTCACCCTGGGCCTGGACCTGGAGCTAAACACTCCCGCAGGCGCCCTGATCGTCGCCGGAGGCCAACCGCTCAATCTGGGCAAGCATCCTCGCAGCCTCTGGGTTGAACTGGTTGGCTGGCTCATCAAGCAAGGCTGTGAAGTCCATTGCGTCCAGGAGGCTTGTGGCTTCGGCTGGGAGTTCCACCGTGATTTGGAAGGGGCCGGAGCCGGCAGCATGGTGGTTGCTCCCCAGGAACTCAGCGGCAAACGCAAGACCGACAAACGCGATGCCCGCATGCTGGCCTCCCTGCTCTGGGACTATGTGAGCCGGGGCAACCGAGCCTGTCTGCGCCCGGTCAGGGTCCCCTCGGTGGAGAAGCAGCAGCAACGAGGGTATCACCGTCGCCGGTCTCAGGTGATCAAGCTGCGTTGTCAGATTGCGGCTCAGGGGCGCAGCCTGTTGTGGGACCATGGCTGGTTGAAGCAACTCAAGGGCTGGTGGACGCCCAAAAACTGGGAGCAGCTCAGAGCCGATTTGCTCGCCGCTGGCTGCAGGTGGCTGGTGGGCATGCTTGAGCCCATGCAGCAAATGTGCCTGCAATTAAATGGGTATGGCAATGAACTTGAAAAGAAGGCTGTCAGCGAAGTCACGCCGCTGAAGACTGCCACCCAGAAGTCCGAATCTGGCGTGCCCTTGAATGCGGCCCAATCTCCCGCGGCGTCAGAGGATGCCCCGACAGGCAAAGTTCGACCCAAAGGACTGGGTGAACTCAGCTATGCCATTATCACTTCGGAAGTGGGAGACTGGAAACGGTTCAAGAACCGGGGTCAGCCCGGCTCCTTCGTCGGCTGCTGCCCCAGTGAGTAT
>NZ_BATR01000114.1 GCF_000739655.1 Verrucomicrobium sp. BvORR106
GGAAACAATTGGGTTGCTGCACAGAAAAACGAAAATTGCAGGGCAAAGATTCCATCGAGGAAGGCTATCGCAAAATAAGATTGGATACGGGAAAATGTGATAGCTGCATCGACCATGCATATGACGTGCTCAGGAAGGTGGAAGTTCCACCGTGCTGGATTTGCGCCACGACGACCGGACTATTGCTTCCCAAAAACATTTGGGGGTCAACCTCCCTATGGACCTCCTTCATTAGATTTGCGAATGGAAATTGGCAAAATCACGCAGTGGTTGTGTGTGCAACTTTTGACAGAACTGGGATAATTCAGTCAAAAGTCGTGCTGGACAGATCGTTTCATCCAGATGAAGGCCCCATTGGCGCGAAAGAATTTGAGACTTCTTGGCACGTATACTATGTGCTCAGAGTCAAAGACTCCTCGGGTGCGATACGAATAGTCAACTCCTACCAAAGGGCTGTAAATACGTCGAAGTAGTCAAAGAACTGGGAAGCGTCATTGATTTCAACCTGGAATTGATAGTATATGAAACCTTGGATATTGGCCGCCACTGCGTTTACTCTAGGTCTTGCTATTGGTGAAGTGGCCAACATTCCACCGAGGACTGCCGACAATCGAGCCCAAAACTATCTTCGTTTGCTCTCTATATACGCTCTAGCCAAGCAATATGAGCATCACCATGGTGCGCTGCCTTCAACAATGGTCGACTTGGAAAAGTGGTGCAGATTGAATGCGACACGTGAGGATATCTTTGAGGAGTCTGAGTCTTTTGTTACGCCATCAGGTGATCTTAGCACTTGGAGGATCCGTTCAAAAGGGGAGAAGAAAGATGTCTTTATTTACTATAGCAAAGGACAATCGAGCGACGTGAACCTTGGTGTTTCCTTTGATGGGGAAATTAAAAGTGACAACCCATAGCAGGCCGTGCCAGCAGACTGCTTCCCGAAAAATAAGCACCCAAACAAGCGTCTCGTGAGCAGCGGCTTTATGGGCATGCTCTCTTACCATCCGAACGCGTCAACACACGGTCCCGCCACCATCCAGTGTTGGTCCCCGGCAACCGTTGGGGAGGGTTAACGCGGTGTTTTTCAACCTGCCTCTTGCACACGAAAAAAGTGACAACCCATAGCAGGCCGTGCCAACAGCCGCCATTGCGAAAAATAGGCACCAAAACAAGCGTCTCGTGAGCAGAGGCTTTGTGGGCGTGCTCTCTTACCATCCGAACGAGTCAACACACGGTCCCGCCACCATCCAGTGTTCGTCCCCGGCAACCGTTGGGGAGGGTCAAGCGGTGTTTTTCAACCTGCCTCTTGCACACGAACCGGGTTAGACACGCGACTTGTCTGGCTATGTCTCTGCACCTCTACCTGAACGGTGGCCGCCAGTCAATGGATGGTGGAAGCAAAGGGGCTCTGGGACTGCCCCGCGAGCGCTGCAAGCTCAACGGCCTCAAGATTGACCAGTACGACAACTACACCGGCGGCTATCACCTCCGGCCAGATTCCCATTGGACCTACTCGTTTGACGGCCGCGGCCAGGTGACGGGCGCCCGCAAGCGCACGGTCACTAACGTGAGCACGGGCGCGGCCTTCCTTCTAGGAGGCTGGGATGCCGCCTACAACTATGATGACATTGGCAACCGGACCACCTCCCGCTTTGGGGGTGACGGCCAGGAGTCCAGCCCGGTGGGCAGTGAGGATGTGGGCTATGAGGTCAATGCCCTCAACCAATACACGGAGATTGATAACCCCCGGGCATTCTTCGTGACAGGCAGTGCTCCTGCGGCCTCCACGGTAGGCATCACCCTCAATGGTGTGGTCGCCAACCGGGTGGTGCCGCACTTTTGGGCTCGCCAGGAAGTGGCTGGTACTGGCCCCACTTGGGCCGACGCGACCTTGTTGGCCACGAGCGGCAGTTCAACAGTCACGGTCCCCAAGCATACCTATGTGCCTCCTGCCGTTGAAACCCCATCCTACGACGCTGACGGCAATTTGGTGTCGGATGGTCGCTGGCTGTATGCCTGGGACGGGGAGAACCGGTTGAAGGAAATGACGACCCAGGCGGCAGCTGTGTCAGGCGGGGTGCCTGACCTCCGGTTGAGTTATGCCTATGACGGGCGGAGCCGTCGCATTCGCAAGCTGGTAGAAGAGAAGGTGAGCGGATCGTGGGTAACACGTACCGATACACGTTTTGTGTATGATGGGTGGAACCTCATGGCAGAGGTGGAGTATCTGGGCACGGCTCCCGATGCCCCACCAGCAACCAGCGCCGCCCCTCGTCCGTTCCTCCGCCGGACTTATCTGTGGGGACAGGATCTCAGCGGCAGTTTGCAGGGCGCAGGCGGCGTCGGCGGTCTATTAGCGATTACGCGGCATGAGCATGGCGCGGTGCCCTCAAAGGACTACTGGGTGACCAGCGACCTGAACGGCAACGTCATTGGGCTCATCACCGAGAACGAACTGCGCGCCTTGTATGAGTACGATCCCTTCGGCAAGCCGCTGCGGGTGAGCGAACCTGAGGAGGATCTGAATCCGTTCCGGTTCAGTACGAAGTACACGGATGCCGAAACGGGGCTCTGCTACTACGGCTACAGGTACTATGACGCGGTGCGGGGCCGGTGGATCAATCGGGATCCGATTGAGGAGCGGGGTGGGTTGAACTTGTATGGGATGGCCAAAAATAACCCAGTGAAGAGATGGGACTATTTAGGTCGAGTGTCGCCAATTGACTCAATTGGGGGGTCTGTCGCAGGAATTGGCGCAGGACAGGTTGCTGGAGGAATCAGCTCGATGGCTGGACTGGCTGGACTAATTGCGGAGCTAACAAATGAGGAAAGAGTTACTTACTTGGATTTCAATAGCGCAGAAAGTACAAGAATAGAAGCTGCAGTAGATACGTTTGATGCAGATCATCGTGCGCTCATTAAAGAATTGACTGGTGTCGTTGCAAGGGGGCGGACGAAGTGGCCTTTTTGTCCATGTGCAAATTACTCCAAGACATCTACGTGGAGCGACGGGCGCCCTTCGATTGGATTTTCCACTTTCATATCACGAAAAAGCGACTATACGCCTGCCGAAGATGCTCGGGGGCTTGACTATGCAAATGCGTATAAAAAATTGCACCCGAGTCAAATAACAAATAATTCACATATTGTTGCCAATCAATTCTGGGGCACTCACAAGAAGAACAATATTGTATTGGCAACGGAGAGGGCCAACCAATCCGGCGGGGGGATGTATAGAGTGGAGTCGCGTATCAAAGACCTTTCCAATAATTTGAATCAAGTTTGTTTCACAGCAATTCCCGTGTATCGCCGAAATGGGACTCCGACCAATCTCTCGACAGTCAAGGCTCCTATTGGCATTGGGGACTGGCGTCCCGCGCCATTTGCTGTAATGTACTTTGTAGCAGTCGACAGTTTTACTACAGGTGCTACGACATTTTACCAATTTAGCACAGGGAGATTGCCACGAATATACGGCTACGATGAAGGAGATCTGTTCTCAGATGAAGCTGTCGTTTTTCCATTGAATTGAAGTCCATTTGGGAGGATTTGTATTTCTAACTATGTCCATTAAATTTATAGACGCTCCAATAATCGGGGGGGTGGTTTTCGATGAAAATTTGTTAAGGCAAATTGAGGCTTTGCAAGGGGTTGCTGATTCCGATTTGCTGACAATTTATCGGACCATTGGGTGTGGCTCATTCTGCCGAAGGATTGACCTGTTCAATCTGACTGCAGCTGGGCCATTGCCGGATGCAGATTTTTTTGGGGAAGAAATTGATTTATCTGGGGCTTTAAGAATCGGTCATGAATGTGATGGAATTGATATTTTGGCCACGTCTGTTGATCGCCATGTGCGATTTCACACGGTTGTTTGGAGTATGCAGCAAGTTTATTCTTTTGCATCGCTCGAAAAAGCGTTGCTTGGCGTGGGCGAAATTTCAGGTTTGAAAGGGTTGTATATCCGGCCCTTTCATGTTTCAGCGCAAAATTTCACTTATTTGTTTGAGATTGGGGCGCCCTTTGAATTCACTGTTGACTCGATTATGGAGTGCATTGGCGAGGGGGGGAGCATTTCGTATTATTATGGGGAGACCTTAGGGTGGGGGCATCAGAAAAATGCTTGGATATGTAATGACTCGCGGGAGCTATTGCTGGAGGTTCATGACTCAGAAGTGACTAGGGTTCGTCTAATTTGTGATAAGAGAAACTCTAATATTGGTAAGCATTTTTATGCTGATTGGCTTAGGTATTGCAAAGTGGCTGGTGGTCCGCCGCCAGAACGGGCAATATAGAGAAAGCGACATCCAAAAGTGACAACCCATAGCAGGCCGTGCCATCAGACTGCTTACCGAAAAATAAACACCAAAACAAGCGTCTCGTGAGCAGAGGCTTTATGGGCATGCTCTCTTACCATCCGAACGCGTCAACACACGGTCCCGCCACCATCGACTGTTCGTCCCCGGCAACCGCTAGGGAGGGACAAGCGGTGTTTTTCAACCTGCCTCTTGCACACGAACCGGGTTAGACACGCGACTTGTCTGGCTATGTCATGGACAAGATTTCGGCAGGCCGGTTGCTGTCAAGAATCGCACGGGACCGCCTGCATGTCTTTGACCAGTTGGACGGGTTGGGGTCACCAAGCTTTGAAACGGTCAGGTGGAACAGGGCAAACCATAGCTGGCTGTGCCTTTGGCACTCCCGTGTGAAAAAAGTACGGACACCAGCTCATGTTATGCTGGGACTAGTTCTTGATCAGAGCGTCCGTCTCCGCGAGCTTGAAGCGCACGCTTACCACGGAGTTCTGCTCTGGGCCTTCGCGGTACTTGACGTAGGTGGTCGCGACGATGGTCCCATCGGGCAACAGCTCCATGCCTGGGTAGCCACAATCGCCAACATTCCGCGCATGGCTGTGCAGGAGCTTGATCCGATACTGGCCCGGACGCGACTGGCTGATGTCCTCATACTTGCCTACCCATGCTACGAAATGCCCGCGCGTGGGACTCTTGAGCGCCTGATCACGGAAGGCGATCACAAGACGGCCATCCTTCGTCTGCACGCCCGCGTGGCGATCGCCAGTGAGGCCCCACGGCGTATCGATCGGAGTGCTCCATGTCTTCCCTTCATCCCGGCTGAACATCATCAGGCTGCGGCCCTTGTGAGTATTCTCTCGCATCAGGCAGCAAAGTTCGCTGCCGTCGGGTGAGCGGAAGACATAAGGTTCGCACGGGTTTTTCCCGTCGACCTTCGCGACCACGTGCGGCTCAGACCACGAGACACCTCCATCCGTGGTGATGGACTGGAGCACTTCGAGCGGTGCCTTGTCTTTGCCTTCGGGCCCGCGGTGATACAGTCCGAGGTGCGCCCCGTCGCGCAGCTTCACGATGCTGCTGAAAGTCATGACGCACGGAAAACCGAGCTCGGGCATTTCCAGCCACGTCTTGCCGCCGTCCTCGCTGACGATGCGTGGCATCTGCGGATGCGCGGAGAAAACCCAGAGCCGGTCCTTTCCGCCCTTGTCCACGAGACGATAGATGCTTGGACAGTTGCGGTGCTTTGAGTAGTTGGGGGGCAGCTTGTCATCGAGGCGCGTCCACGTGAGACCCGCGTCATCGCTGCGCGCCATCGGTCCGCTGGTGCCGCCGTGGCCGAGGGTCCAGACCGCGTAAATCGTCTTCCCATCCGGCATGAGCAGAGTGGTCGGATGACCTTGATAGGTTTCCGCCGATCCTCGCGCAATGACAACTTGTCGCGCGATATCGTTGGAAAGATCGACCACAGGCAGCGGGGCATCGGCGGGCCTCGTCTCCTCCGCGGAGGTGATGCACGGGCTGAACAGCCCGAAAGCGAGAAGGGCGAGAAGGGGTCTCATCGTCGTCATGGAAGGGTGGTGAACCATTTCTGTAGCGCTGCGCCACGCGTTGCTCCGACTTCCGGCGAGGCCTGGCTTTCGGCATCGCGAACCCGTTTCGCGAGTTCCATGGGCTGCAGTTTTCCGGCACGCAACGCAACCATACCATTGTCCCAGACCTGCCGAACCGCCTCTGTCAGTGGTTCGTCGAGGCGCGCATGGTAGTCGGCGAAGAAACCCTTCGTGCCGAAGTACTGCGCGGCGGCGATGGCAGGATGGTCGGCGGTAACCTCCACATCATTGAAGAAGCTGATCATCACCCGGTTCGCAGCGAGTTTGCGGATCACGGCTTCAGAATCGAGCTGTCCGGGAGTCGTCTGACCTTTGACCGCCAGCGCCGCGGCGAATCCGGCACTTTCCCCGAGCTGCATCCAGACCGGCTCCAGACGGATGCTGCCCCAGCCGACGTGCGATGCGCTGATGGCGACGGGCACGAGCAGGTTTTCGACTTCCCTCGAAAGGATCGAGCGATAGGGCACTTGGGCGGGGCGTGATTCTTCACCGAGGAAGAGGATGCCGTCGGTGTTGCCGCCGGGAATGCGGTGTGGCAGGCAGGCGACGGAATCCACCGGCCAGTCAGTGATGGCGATGCTGTCCGCATGAACCGGCGTACGGGCAATTCCTTCGGCAACAACGTTGTCCTGCTCCTTGAAAACGTATCGCCCGACGAGTCGGCGTGCTTCTCGCACGTAGATTTCATACGGTGCGTGGTTGTTGTCGGGGAATTCATCCGCCGCGAGGCCGTAGCCGGCGAACTGCTTGCGCTCCTTTTCCGGCGCTTCGGGATCGTTCTGAATCCACCACAGGCGCATGAGCATGCCTTCGAGATAGCGTCTCGAGATTTCTTCACGTTTGGGCCAGTCGGCGGCAGGATAATCGTTTTGCGGGCCGATGAGGCGGCCACCGTTCCACGCGACTTTGCCATTCGGCAGATTTGGCACAAAACCACCGCCGCCCGCAGCCCTGGCGATGCTCGCATCGTAGTTTGCGGGCTTCTCGACCATGATCTTGTTCGCCGGATCACGCGTGAGGACAAGACGGTAGTTATAGGACATTACGGAACCATCGGCCGCGCCGCTTTGCGGCCCTTCGAGGATGTCGGCGGTGGCGTGACTGTTGTAGCGGATGTTGAGCGTGCCTTCATCGGCGGCCTTCGGGAAGCCGCGCTGGCCGGGCTCCTTGTGACGTTCCTGCGTGTAGATCACCCCCGCGTGCTTCTCGCCGTACTGAGCACGCGACTCGCGGCCGATCTGCGTCTTCACACCTGCGGCCGCCATGAGGTCGCCCTCATACATGCCGTCAGCGAACACTTTGCCAATGACAGTTACTGTGTTGTCGCCATGCATTGGCTTCAATGTGACTGACTTGATCAAAGCGCCATCACGCTCCGCCTTCGTGACGACGTGACCCAGCAGCACGGTCAGTGACTTCTCGCGCCCGACCATCTTGTTGAACAGCATCTCCGCAATGCGTGGCTCGACCTTCGGGCGGTCGATGTGCGCACGACTCGTCTTGCTGGGCATGGAGGCAACGTGCTGCGGCGAGCCTTCACCGTAGGTCTTGCGATAATAATCTGCCGCGCCTTCAAGCATTTCCGCGTAGAGCGGCGCGCGCTGGCCGTCATAGGGGGCCTCCCATCCGCCTGCGCCACTGGTGACGAAGCCGCCAAGATGCTGCGTGTGATTCACGAGCAACACGTTCAATCCCTCACGCGCCGCGCGTACCGCACACGCGATGCCGCCTGGAGTACCGCCGATGACGACAAGGTCGTAGGACTTTTCGTTCACGTCCGACGGCTTTGCCGCGCTCTCCAGAAGCATCGGCGGCGGAATTTTCACCGGCACAGTCTGCGAGCTGCTCTCCATAGGAAAGCTCGCACTCGAGCGAGTGTTGCGCTCCGCTGCCGCTTCGGGCTCAAGCACGAGCTGCAGGGCGTCCACGATCACAAAGCCATCCGCATTTGCATTGGAAATTTCGATCGTGCCGGCCTTCCCTTTCGCGAAGGAAAAGGTGCCCAGCGGCCGCGGGATGCCGTCTTCAAGGCAAGCCTCGCGCTGGTTCAGGGCAACCGTCTTTTCCCCCTCCACGCCGCGAATGGTGATGGTGGCGTTGCTCGCACGATTGCTTGCCGGCACATAGAGGAGCCGCAGTTCGTAGCGGCCCGCCTCCGGGATCGACGGGGTGAACTTCGCCGTCGCGAGCTCTTTCTTGCCCCTGTCATCAAGGCGATACGAGGAGCCGACGAGGGGTGTCAGCTTTTCTCCGACCTTCCACATCCCCGTATACTCAGCTTCCCCGTCATCGAGCAGGATGCCAGCCGCCTTGCGGTTTGCTGGAGCCTCCGCCGTCGTTTTCGGCATTTTGTCCGTTTCATCTAGTTTGAAGCGCACGCTTACCACGGAGTTCTGCTCTGGACCTTCGCGGTACTTGACGTAGGTGGTCGCCACCACGGTGCCGTCTGGCAGGAGTTCCACGCCGGGGTAGCCACAGTCGCCGCCCTTGTAGCTGTGCAGGAGCTTGATGCGGTACTGGCCGTCCTTGCCGGAGGTGATGTCCTCGTACCGACCCACCCAGGCGACAAAGTGGGTGCGGGTGGCGCTGCCTGGGCCAGTGTCGCGGAAGCACACCACCATGCGCCCATCAGGCAGGGTGCGGATCATGTGACGGTCGCCATTCAGGCCGGGAGGTGTGGGCTTGGGGGCGGACCAGGTGCGGCCCTCGTCCTCGCTTGTCATGTAGAGGGAGATGTGTTTCACATTCTCCCGCATCAGGCAGAGCAGTTGTTTCCCATCGGGCGAGCGCACCACGGCAGGTTCGCAGGGTTTGAGGGGGCCCAGGTCGAGGAGCGTGCGCCACGGGGTCCAGGTGAGCCCGCCATCGGTAGACTCACTCTGGGTGATGATGTTGGAGGTCTTGTCCTGCGTTTCGCCGGGGCGACGGGTATTGGAGAGACCGATCAGTTTCTTGCCGCCTTCCACCGGGACGATGGTGCAGAAGGGCATGACAGTGAGGAGCCCGTTGGAGGCCATTGGGGTCCAGGTCTTGCCCTCGTCTGTGGAGAAGGATTGCTGCATGTTCTTGTCCGGACCTTGTCCGGCGAAGACAAAGAGGCGCGTGTTCCCCTGGGGATCCGTGAGGCGGTAGAGACTGGGGCAGTTGCGTACTTCTTTCCAGTTCTCTGGGACGGGCAGGATCTCGCTCCAGGTCTTGCCACCGTCGTCGCTGCGCTTCATGGGGCCGCAGCCACCGCCATGGCCATAGGTCCACACGGCGTACATCGTCTTGCCGTCCGGCAGCAGCGTGGTGGTGGGGTGCCCCTGATAAATTTCTGGCGTGCCCTGGGCGATCACCACCTGACGGGTGGTGTCGGTGGAAAGGTCGATCGTCGGCAGTTGGGTCACCGCAGGCTTCACGGCCTTGTCTCCCTTGGCAATCCAGTCCAGCGTGAATTTCGCCAGCGTGAGCCGCTTGTCCCGTTCATAGAAACAGAGGCCGGTGCCATCGGGCAGCACGGCCAGATCGGAGTAGGCACTGCGCCCTGGTTCGATGGTCCGACCCACCTTCCAGGTTTTGCCGTCGTCCAGGCTGAGTTTCAATGAGACATTGACCCGGTCACCGCGACCGCCGGGAACTTCCTGGGCCCGCTCGTCCAGCTTCAAGCTGTGGGGGTTGGAGAACACCAATGCTCCTGGCTTCTTGGGGAAGGCGATGATGCTGCCCATGCAGATGGGCTCCCAGAGGGATTCCTCGAACTTGGGCGTGGACCAGCCCGTGGCCCCGTCGGCACTGGTGGTGACGAGGCGGCGGCTCTTGAGGGAGGTGCTGCGGGCGTTGAGCATGACGCGACCATCGCTGAGCTGGACCGCCGCAGTCTCGTTGGGGTTTTTGAAATCACCTTCGTTGGGCAGGGCAATGTCGCCTGACTTCCAGGTGACCCCCTGATCATCGCTGTATATCGTGCCGGTCACGGAAGGGCCGTGATCGCCCTCCTTGCCGTAGGCCAGCCACACGGGGACGAGAAGGCGGCCGTTCCGAAGCTGGATACCATGTCCGGGTCCGGTGGCCAGCACCTTCCAGTCGCACTTGGGTCGGAAACCTTCGAAGGCCGCCGTGATTTCTACGGGTGCCGAGAAGGTCAGACCGTCGTCCTCACTGCGCATGTAGAAGCAGCGCTTGTAGTTCAGGCAGTACAGGAAGTGGACGGTTCCGGTCTTGGCATCCACGATGGCCACCGGATTGTTCACGGTCTGTTCTTTCTCGCCGCCTTCTTTCTTGTGCGGGTTGCCCTCGTCGCGGGCTCCCTGGTGGGCGATGTGCTGGGCGGGGGAGAAGGTCTTGCCGCCGTCGGTGCTGCGACGCAGATGCACTTCGATCTCGCCCCAGTCTGCCGCGCTGGTACGGCGGGCCTCGCAATACGCCAGCACCGTACCCTTTGGCGTGACCACAATGCCAGGAATGCGGTAGAGGGAGATGCCATTTTCCCCGCCGACGAAAAGGTCTGTCTTCTCCACCTCATCTGCCGCCGGTGCCGCAGGGGCGGGATCCTTCCAGTCATCGGTGCGGAAGGGGGAGGCGGGCAGGCCAACGCCATTGACGAGATTGCCTGTAGGGTTGCTGGCCCAGGCGTAGCGCACCGCTGCTGGCTGAGGCACTTCGGGGTTCGAGACCACGACAGTGCGGCCGGCGATGGAGGCGGTGGCGGGTTTCCACTGGCGGTCCGCACCGGCAATCAAGAAGTCTTTGAGCGGCCCGTCCTTCGCTATCAGTCCTCTGTCGGCATGGTTGAATGTGACGGTCACCTTGTCTCCCTCGATCTTGTGCTCGGCTGGCAGGGGGCCCGAGTAGGACAGCAGTTTTTCGCGATACACTCTATCCAGCGCCCAGAGCGCGAGGCGGTTGCCCACGGCGGACTTGTTGCGGGGGTGGTTGTCATTGGCTTCACCCACGTCCACCGTGACGGCCATACCGGTGTTACGGACGGAGAGCGTCTTGAGCATGGCTTCCCTCACGAGGGGGCGGTAGTCCTTGCGCTCGAAGTTGGGGAGCTGCACCCAGGCAAACGGCAGTTCCCGTCCCCAGCGGGCGCGCCAGTCTTCGATCAGAAGGGGAAGCTGCTTGTCATAGAGCCGGGCTTTCTCCTCGGTGGCGGTGTTGTGCTCGCCTTGATACCAGATCACGCCACGGATGCCATAAGGCAGCAGCGGATAGATCATGCCGTTGTAGAGGTTCGCGGGATGGTTCTGATCGGTGGAGGGTTGGGTTGGCTCCTGGGGTTTGCGGGGCGGGGGATTGCCAGCCGTCTTGGCCTGCTGCACGCGTGTCTTCCAGGTGGCCAGCGCTTTTTCGTAGGATGCCTTTGCCTCGTCGGGTTTGAAGGCGGCGTCTTCCGTCTTCCACCGCTCCAGTTGTGCCTTCAGCTCAGGCACCTTCTTCTGGGCGTCCTCGCTGGTCCAGGCGGCGATGTCTGTGCCACCCCAGGAGGAATTGATCATGCCCACTGGAACCTGGAGCTTGTCCATCAGATCCCGGGCAAAGAAGTAGGCCACGGCGGAGAAGTTGCCCACGGTTTCAGGAGTGCACACCACCCAGGAGCCTTCGCATTCCGCCTCGGGTTCGCGGCTGGACTGTTTGGCCACCGTGAAGACGCGCAGAGTGGGGCGGTTGGCAGCGGCGGCTTCTGCAGGGGGATACTGGCCGCGGCTGAAGAGGTAGGCCATGTTGGACTGGCCGGATGCCAGCCACACTTCGCCGACCAGCACGTCCTTCACACTGAGCGTTTTCGTAGGGCTCTTCACCTCCAGCGTCTGTGGTACAGGGGATGCGGTGAGGCGGCCGAAAACGACGCGCCATTTGCCATCAGCAGTGGTTCGGGTGGCCTTGGTCTGGCCTGCCAGGGTGACAGTGATGGGGGTGCTGGGTTCTGCCCAGCCCCAGATGGGGACGGCAGCGCCTGCTTGCACCACGGCGTGTTCTGAGAAGAGGGCGGCGAGGCGCACTTCCGCCGGCGGGGGCTTCGGCCAGTCGTCACTGCGGAAGGGGCCGGCAGGGAGGCCGGCGCTGTTGTAGAGGTTGGCTTGCGGCCAGTCTTTCCAGGCATAGCGCACGGCGACTGGTTGGGGGATCTCGGGGTTCGAGATGATTACATGACCGTTCTCCAGGCGTGCGGTGGCGGGCTTGAAGTTGCGGTCTTCACCCGCCACGAGAAAGCCCGTCAGCGCTCCCTCGGCTTTACCATCCGGACTGGTGGCGAGGCCATCGGCCGTGTTCTTAAATGTGAGCACCAGGTTGCCATCGCGAGGTTCGGCTTTCTCCAGCGCGGGACCCTGAGCGACCAGTTTTTGTTCGTAAACATCGTGAAGCGCCCAGAGCGCCAGGCGCTTGCCCACGTCTTGTTTGTTCTTCGGATGCACGTCCAGGGCCTCGCCGATGTCGATCGTCACCGCCATGCCCGTCTTGGGCAGCTTGAGGTTCCGGGTGTAGGCCTCGCGGATGTCCACCCAGGCGTCGTTGCGTTTGATATTGGGCAGTTGCACAAACCCGAACGGCAGATCACTGCCCCAGGTCTTGCGCCAGTCATTGATCAGGAGGGCCAGTTGTGCCTCGTAGTAGCGGGCTTTTCCGGGTTGGGCATTGGCCTCGCCCTGATACCAGAGGATGCCCTTGATGGCATAGGGGGCGAGAGGGGCGATCTTGCCGTTGAACAGGTAACCGAGATTGGTTGAGCGATTGAGCGTTTCTGCCGGATCGCGGGGCTTGCGTGGGATACTCTTGCCAGCCTCTTTTGCAGCCTTCACTTTCACTTCATAGTCGGCCAGTACCTTCTGGTATCGCTCGGATTCTTCAGCGGCGTTGTAGTGAGTCTTGATCTGCTCCACGCCCGCGACGAAGTCCTTCAAGGCCGGATCGGACAATTGGGCCTCCTTGCGAGTCCACGCTTCAATCGGGGTGCCGCCCACCGAGGAGTTGATGACACCGACAGGGCGACCCAAGACTTGATGCAATTGCCGGGCGAAAAAGTAGCCTGGGGCGGTGAACCGGCCGACGGCTTCGGGTGAGCACACCACCCATGAGCCTTTGGCTTCCTCTTGTGGTGTGTTTGCACCGCGGGAGCCTTCCGTGAAGACTCGTATGCTGGGGAAGTTGGCGGCGGCCTTTTCTGCGGCGGCATCTTTGGCCCCCTGCACCATCATGGCCATGTTGGACTGGCCGGACCCGAGCCAGACTTCGCCTACCAGCACGTCCTGGATGGTCACTGCTGGGGAGTTGCTTCCTTTGACCGTCAGCGATTGAGGGTTGGAGCTTGCCTCCAGCGGGGTTAGGGCCAGCTTCCACTTGCCATCGGCGCCCGTTTTGGTGGTCTGCGTCTGCCCGGCCACCGCGACGGTGACATCCTCGCCGGGAGTGGCCCAGCCCCAGACCGGTGCGGACTGGCCGGACTGAAGGACCATGTGGTCAGAGAACAAGGCGGGCAGCCGGAGTTCTGCGGCCTGAAGCAGCGAGCCGCCCAGCAGGGTGGCGGCGATGCCCGGGAGAAGCTTGAGGAGCGTGCGGCGGATCATGCAATGCAGGGTGAGGGGTTGAAGCGCGGTTCCGGTAACGCGCCCAAACACGGCGAAATAGCGCAAAACGTCTTGCGCGGACTGGAGATATGATTTGACCAGTGGGCGTCAGGGCAAACCCGGCTTACCACTTGTCACGTCGCTCGAGCTTTTTGCCGTGGGCCTGTAGTCGTGCTTCAATGATCGGCACCACTCCCTCTGGGAGTTGGAGAAAACCGGCATGGATGTCGATTGACCGTCCCTTCCCGTCGGAGAGGCTGAGAACCGGCGTGTGAGTGTCGAGAGTTTCGCAGGGGCCCAAGGTTGCAACGGCGATATCGGAAAAGCTCAGTGTTGTTTCGCTCCAGATGCCCACGAAAGTGAGAGACTCCTCTCGCAGGATGAGTCGTTGCTCAGGCTTCCGAATGAGGAACCAGCAGTGTAGGGCCAGCATTAGCAGGCACAGAATGCCGTCACCGAGAACGACCCAGATGGGAGCCCCGAAAACGGCCAGCCCCATGCCGACCAGAACATTAACTCCTATGACCACCCAGCCCACCCATGGGGCTTGTTGCATCAGGGGCAATGCGATCGTCTTGGTCATCGTGTGGGAAAACTCGTGATTCAGCTTCGATCACCGAGCTGGAGCAAGTAGTGTTCATACCGCTCATCATCAAGTGATGGCACATCCTGAAAACCCACCCGGTGGAGGACCGCCTTGGATTTGTCGTTGCCCCGCTTCGTCCGAGCGGTCAGCGAACGAAACCCCGCTTTCGCGGCCTGCTGGCACATCAGCTTCACCGCATTGGTCATCACTCCGCGATGATGCGCCGAGGCCCAGTAACCTGCTTCTGCTCCTTCGACGTCGTTGCTTTTGATGTCGCATGCAGCGACCACTCTCCCGGCTTCATCCTGAACCATGAAGGAGAAGTGGGTGTTGTGATCCCAACCTGCGTGCGTCCACGTGATCCAATCTGCGGCGTCGTTCTCCCGGTAAGGCTCACCCTCAAACCGCTGCCTGAACAGCAGGTCATACACCAGCGGCTCATTGGCACAGCTTGCGATCTCCAGGAGTTGGTCCGGGGTGGGCTCAATCTGATCCCCGCTGACCAGGAAATAGGTGGCACCCGTCAGGGCATTCTGAAAGGGAAGGCGCAGAGGGTGGGGGAAGTTGATCATGCTGCTGCGATGGTGGCACCATATCACCGGAGAACCGGGGTGCTGGCAAGACTCTCTCTGCCGGAAGTCAGCCACTCCCAGTTGTACCTTGCGAAGTGCAGTTCGTCCCAGTAGTGCGTGGTGCCCTTGTCTCCCCGTTCGTAGATCATGCCAATGGTCTGGTCGTCCAGTACCCCCAGGTCGGCATACGATCCCGGATGCGGCCAGATGGTGCGGCCGGCGCTCCAGGTGGCCCCTTCATCCAGGCTCCAGCGCACCGTGAGATTGTAGCGCCCGTAAGGATGCTCCGGTTGTCGATACGGAGAAGCGGGGCTGGCAAAGAGCAGGCGATTGACGGTTTGCCCCTGAGTCCCTGCCAGCGTGAATCGCTCCACCGGACCATGGCAGCGGGGAGTGATCAGTTCCTCCTGCCGATGGAATTCCACCCAGGTCTCGCCACCATCACGGCTCACGGCGGTGAGGTGGCGAAGGTTGTCAGGTGCATCTTCGCTGCTCTCGTTGCGGGAGATCACCCGGAGGTCGCCGTTGGCGAGCTCCACGATCTGGCATTCGCTGGTGTTCAGTCCGATGTTGCCTCCGAGCTTCCAGGACTTGCCCTGATCGTCGCTGTAGAACGTGTGGGCAAAACTCCGCAGTCGTCCCTTGCCGATGTCTTCCCGATGCCGGGCTGGGACGACGATTCTTCCTGCTTTGGCACCCCGCTGGAGCTTGAGGACGGTGTTGCCAGGTCCGATCCCATAACGCTGCGCCCAGTTCTTTTCCCATTGGGCCATGCGTCCTTTGGGATTCTTCGGCGGCTTCGCATCTTCGTCGGACTTGCCCTGGAGTTGATCCCAATCTGGACGGGTGACTTGGGAGTGAATGGACAGGGGGCCTTGCCAGGTGACGCCATGGTCGTCGCTGGTCAGCACATGGAAGGCCTTCTTGTCGCGTAGGAAAAACAACCAGATGCGCCCATCGATCACGCCCACCGTGATGTCGGTGGTGACGTTGTCGCCATCGTCCAGAACGATTGCTTCCTCGCCCCAAGTCCGTCCCTGGTCGGTGCTGCGTTTGAGCACGATGTCGTGGTTGCCAATATCGCCCGGACCATCATTGCGCCGCTCAGCGATGACGAGCAGGTCTCCGTTGGCCGCCTTGATCAGCGAAGGGATGCGGTAGTTGGGCCTGTTGTCTGGGGTTAGAGCAAAGACTGGGGCCGTCTCGAAGAGGGGCTCGGCCTGAGATACCGGAGCGATCAGGAGAAACCAGAAGAAGGAGAAGAACCGCATGGACGTTGGGGGAGTGAATTTTCTCCCGCCAACGTCCCAACAACCGATCATATTGCACGGGATCTGCCTTACTTCTTGGCAGGCAGTTGAGCCTCGATGCTGGCCGCTACGGCCTTCGCCAGCGTCTCAGACCCTGCGGGCGTGAAGTGCACGTCCTTGGGGTTCTGCAACTTCGCCAACTTGGGTTGGATCTCGCCGTACAGGTCATCCACAGCCACGTCGTTCTCCTTCATGACTTTCGCCGCGATGTCATTGTACTCGGTGACGCTGCCAAAAGTCCGCGGAGGATTGAGGGGACCGTCCGGGATGGGGGTAGTGGTCGCCCAGATGAGTTTCGCCTTGGTGGCTTTCATCTGAGTCACCAGTTTACGCAGGTTTGCCTCGTAATCGACCGGCTCCACCTGCCGCTTCCCATCGGGCATGTGTTTGAGATCATGGATGCCCCAGTTGAAGTGGATGACGTCCCATTTATCTTTTCCTCCGGTGTTCAACCATTTGGTGAGATTGGCGACGCCGTTCTTCGTGGGGCCGCCATTGGTGGGGATGCGGTGCACATTGGCTTTCCCCTCCAGCAGTTTACGCACGGGCAAGGTGTAGCCGATGGAGATGGAGTCACCGATGATCAGCACGCGAGGCAGACCGGGGACATCCTTCACTTCTCCAAGAGCGGGAAGGGGAGTGGGCTTGGCTCCCTTCTTGGCGGCGGGTGCGTTGGGATCGTCCGGCAGGGGGACGTCTGCCGGGGCGGCGGCGAGAGTGCCGAGCAAAGACGCTGCCAGGCAGGGCGCAAGGAGGAGGCGTGAGATGAGCGGATGCATGGTATCGAGAACGGCACAGGCAAATCGGAACTTAGCGGCAGCTGCGGAGAAACCTTTCCTGATGTGCGGATTTCGCAGGGGATCAGGGGGACTGGTCGTGTGGTGTGTTTGAGTTTGAAGGGCTGAGGTCTTGTCCCTGGAAGCATTTTCGCAATCTGGCTCCAACATGAATACTGGGGCGTTCGATCCACCTGTAGCCTAAGTAGGCGACTGTAAGGATGAAGGGGTAGAGGGCGGAGCACAGCACGAAACTCGTCAGGGGTGATACGGCGGAAGAGGGATGAGCTCGGGTCAGTAATTGCCAGAATTTTATCAGTATCGGTTGGTGTATCAGGTAGAAGCTGTAGCTCACCATCCCAAGAAAGGTGAGGTGCCGGGAGAGGAGTCGGGAGGCAATGGAGCCCTGGATGTGCCATCTGCCGGACAGCAAATGCTCAAAGGCTATCCCAGTAGCCAGCGCTGCGATGAGAAATGAGAATGGAGCACTGGGTCTCGCGAGGGGCGCAAGCAATGCGCCGCCAGCGACCAACGGGAAGGGGATTCGGGACAGCCAACGGGCACGGGAGTTACTGATCGCTTCCTGAGCAATGTACGCTCCGAGTGACCAGCTGAACCAGTAGGCGAAAGGCGAGCCTGCGATCAGCATGGGCAGGTGCTGCTTCTCGGAGGTTAGCAAGTGTGCATCGATGAGCCGAATAAGAACCTCGCAGATGAATGTGACCACCAGACTCGGCTTCCATCCGAAGCGCTGGCTCAAGAGCACGAGAGCCGGGTAGATCAAGTAGAGTTGGAGCTCAATGCCAATGCTCCAGAATGACGGGTTGATTCCAAAGAAAGTACCCTCGTTCAAATTGTGGACGGACAGGACGTGAGAAGCCAACTGCTTGAGTCGTTCTCCGGATTCGATGTGCCATGCCCCCCAGGGCCATAAGAAAAAGAAGGTCGCGACTGCGAGCAAATACGGTGGATAGATGCGGAAAAATCTTCGGAGGAAGAATCCAGACCATCCGGATTCATTGCTGCGCACATGACTCAAGTGAATGCAGAAGCCGCTCACAACAAAAAAGATGGCAACGCCGTAGGAACCGTAGGTAAATGGATAGAGGACAAGGAATGACAACGGAGCATTCCAATCCCGGAAAAGCCCGTCCCACTTCAACTGGTCAAATCCAAATGATGTTCCCAAAACGTGGAACAGGAAGACGCCGAGGATGGCAAGTCCTCTCATCACATCAACAAACGGCAGGTTCGATTTTAGCATTTGAGATCCGTGGTCGAGGGATTTCCCCGCGGGCCAACGCTAGCAGGGAATCTAAAGAATCCAATGAAGAGAGCTCAAGGGGAATGGATGCCGGTCAAAAGTCTTGACCAGTCTGTATCGAGATGGTGAGGTAACCGAATGTCCGCCCCACCTATCCGCCCCTCGAAGACATCCTTGATCGTGGAGACTGCGAAGGCGTTGCGTATTGGCATTGCTTCAGGGCAATGGAAGGGGCATCTGCCGGGGGAGCGAGTCTTGTGCAACCAATGGCAGGTCAGCCGCCCCACTCTGCGAGCGGCAGTCGAGTTGCTGAAACGTGAGCATCTGCTGGAGGTGGGGCAAGGAAGGCGGACTCGAATCCTCACGCAAGCTGGGGCCGAGGTATCTCGCCCGCTCACCGTGGGATTGCTCAGTCCTGAGTCCCTGGAGTCATTGCCGCCGACTGTGATGCACTGGGTGGATGAACTGAGAAGCCATCTGGCCGCCTCCGGACAGGTCCTGAAGGTGACTGTGGGGAAGGGGGGCTTTGGCAAAAAGAGCCCGGTTCAGGCGCTGGAGGTCATCACCTCCGGCTCACCGGCCACGGTCTGGGTGCTATACCAGGCCACAGAGGCGATGCAGCGCTGGTTCGAGGAAAGTAGATTGCCCTGCGTGGTCGTGGGGTCCACCTTCCCTGGTGTGACGCTTCCTTCCGTGGACCGGGACTACCGGGCATCCTGCCGGCACGCCGTGGGGGCGCTGGTGCAGCGCGGTCACCGGCGGATTGCATTCTTGCTACAGGAGAACCGCTATGGCGGTGATCTGGAGAGCGAGGCTGGTTTTCGCGAAGGCGTGGCCGCAGCGGTGCGGCGAGAGATCGCTGGTGAGATCGTCCACCATGATGGGACTGTGGATGGCATCTGCACCTGTCTGGACATCCTGCTGGCGGGACGGGTGCGTTCCACCGCCCTACTGGTGGCTCGCTCGGGATATGCCCTGACCGTGCACTCCCATCTGCTGCGACGCGGGGTGCGCATCCCGCAGGACATGGCCGTCCTCTGCCGGGATGATGATGCCTTTCTGGACTGGGTGGTGCCGCGCATGACCCGGTATGCCGTGAGTCCTTCCGCGTTCGCGAAGCGGATTTACCACATGGTGATCAAGCTGGTAGAAGAGGGGAGGGTGAAAGAGACGGGGGTCAAAGTGGTGCCTGCCTTCCTAGGTAGGGAGTCAGTGTGAATCCCACAGGGCAGGTCCATGTGACAACTGTCCGGCGCACAAAATTTGCGCTCCTCAGTGAACCTTTTTTCAGGCAGACTCCACGTAGAGTTTGAAAGGAGGCGCTGGGCGACCGGTGCCGCTGAACGATCACCCATCTGTCTCGTCCTCGCACTCTGCCGTGGAATCTGCCCCCCATCCGCCTTTGCTCGAGCGCCTCTTCAGTGAGAGCTCCGGGGACCTCTCGCGCTACTTCACCCGCCGCCACGGGGCGGGTGAGGCGGTGCAGGATCTCGTGCAGGAGACGTTCCTTCAGATGGCCCGGAGCCTGGAGGATGGGCGGAATCTGGAGTGTGCGCGGGGCTACTTGTTTGGCATCGCCCGCCGGATCAGCCAGGCTGCCTGGACCCAGCGGCACAAGGACCAGAACGTCATTCCGTTTGATCCTGAGTCAGCGGAATCCCACGGTGAGGCTGCTGTCGTCGTGTTGCCGACTGATGATCGAGTCACGGCGGCTCGCGAAACCATCGCCGGGCTGTCTCCCCTGCAACGGGAGATCCTGGACCTGCGATTTTCACAAGATCTTTCCTACGCCGAAATCGCTCAAGTACTGGGCATTCCGGTCGGCACGGTCCGCTCCCGGCTGCACCACGCCGTGGCGGAAGTGCGACAACGTTTATCGGCGGACGCTGCTGACTCCGCTCCTTCCAACCCTTAGCAAAAAGACTGTAGCCTATGAAAACACAAGAACTTCAGGCCCTGATCGTGGACTGGCACATGGGAGAGCTCCGGCCCGAGGTCGAGGCGCTGCTCGAAGCCTACCTGGCCCAGAATCCCGCCGCCAAAGAGGAATCCAGGCGGATCGAGGAAACTCTGGCGGTGACGAAAAAAGCGGTGCAGGCACATCCCGAACTGGTGCCCTCCGCGGGAACCGATTTGAAGGAGGCACCCAAGGTGGGCGTTCCAGCCCGGCACTCTCAACTGCCGTGGCTGAAGATCGCTGCGGCGCTGGCGGTAGCCGGTGGGGCTGGCCTTATGGGCTTCCAGTTGGGCGCGGGTAGTGCCGGCACGCAGGGCGGACTCGCATCTGGCAAGGCAGAGAAGGCCCAGGGCAAGGTGCAGGAAGTTCGTCCCGCCCTGGCGGCCAACGTCCCGCCCAGTCCCTGGGCGAAGTACCGGATCTCTGGCAACAACGATCGCCAGGGTCTCCTTTTCACCCGAGTGGAAGGAAACTGATCGAAAAACTTTGAGTTCGATGAAACGGATATCCCAGTTTTTATTGTTGTTGGGCGTGGTCCTGATGACCACCGGTTGCCTTCCTCACGAGCGGGTCTGGTGGTCCCCTGATGGTTCCCGGGCTGCCGTTCTGCTGGAGGACGGGTTACATGTGCTGAAGCCTGGTGATACGCCCGGGACGCCGCTGGTGGCTGGCGGTTCGCAAACTGCGGAGCTGCCAGGCGGGGTAAGCTGGCTGCCAGACGGGTCGGGATTTGTCGTGGTGCGCAGTCGTACCTTCCCCACCTGGGATCTGGCCCGGGTCCACATCCCGGCCAAAGAGGTGGAGGAAGTGGAGCGCCTCTCGCTTGGAGTTCCCGGCATGGTGGAAGCTCTGATGGCATCGGGCGTCGCGGCTAAGACGTCGCAGGAGCTGCTCCAAGGCTCTCCGCTGTCGAAACGCGGTCCCCAGATCGCCGCCTTCCTTTGCACCTACGAGCGCAAGAAGCAACTCATCGACGCGATGCTCAAGCGCAGTCCTGCCGGTCAGGAGTTGATCAAGCAGCTCGATGAGGAAAAGACCGAACATGTGGTGCATGAGATCTGCGTGGTGGATCTCAAGACGGTGAAACCGGGCGGGGCGGAGCCTCGCGTTCTCCTGCGCAGCCTGCGAGATCTGACCTCGCCCAAAGTTTCCTCGCGCCATGCCACAGTGGCGTTTCTCCGGTTGATGGATGAAGATGAATGGGCTTCGCTCGAGGTCTGCCCTCTAAAGGGAGGGGAGGCTACGGTGCTCGCCCAGCAGGTGGGGGTAAGCTACGACTGGAGCCCGAATGGGCGCTCGCTGGTGTACACCGGGGCCTTCTCTGGGACTGGGAGTGTGATGCGCCGCATTCACCGGGTGACGGCGTTGGATGAGCAGGGGGACCTTGCCACTGAGGAGGTCCGGCAGAATTCGGACAATCTGGCGCTCGCCGTGATGCCAAACCCGTACCGGGTCCAGTCTCTACCGGATGGCCGGGTCCTGTTCTCCGCCCTGCCGCTGACGCTGCCGATGGCAGGGACGGAGCCAGAGGTCGAGTCGCGCCTCTACATCATCTCGGAGGATGGCAAGACCCTGACGCCCGTGCCAACCGCGCCTGGAGGTCTTCCTGGTGATCTGGGCTACTTTGTGGTCTCTCCGGATGGAAAACGGGTGGCCGTGGCGGAAGGTGGCTCTGATGCGGTGGCTGTGGTGGATCTGGGTTCAGGTAAAACCACCATCGTCTCCCCGGCACATCCCGAGTGGCGGTGCCGTACCTTGCCCTCCTGGAAGTCCTCAACAGAGCTCACCTTCGCGGCACTCGATGGCACCCCGGCAGTGCCCCGCTGGATGATCTGGTCTGAGGAGTCCGGCACGCGCAGTCTCAGCGCCTCATGGCCAGCACAAAAGACTGAGAATTGGCTGGAACAGAAGGACAACAAATCGCAACCCGCCACAGAAACCAAGACGCCGTGATCCTCATGCGCCGCAACCGCCTTCCCTTCTGCCTGGCGGCAGTCTCCCTTCTCGGGCAGTTCTCCGCCTGTGCAGATGACGCCCCCGCGGAAGGTGGGGTGCGGTTCTTTGAAACACGCATCCGCCCTGTGCTGGTGGAGCACTGTTATGAGTGTCATTCTGCCGAGTCGGGGAAGGCCAAAGGCGGTTTGGTGGTGGATACCCGGGAGGGACTCTTGCATGGGGGAGAGGGCGGTGCGGCTGTGGTGCCTGGTGATGTGGTGAAAAGCCGTCTGCTTGCCGCGGTGAAGCATCTGGAGGCGGATCTGGAAATGCCCCCGAAGAAGCCAAAGCTTCCTGCAGGTGTGATCGCCGATCTCGAAGCCTGGATCAAGGCCGGTGCTCCAGATCCCCGTGTGGCAGCGGCTGCCCCGCGTCCCTCCTCGAACATGGATCTTGAGGAAGGTCGCCAGTTCTGGAGCAACCGGCCTCCGGTGATGGGTGCGCCCCCGGAGGTGCGGGACAGCAGTTGGCAGCGACAGCCGCTGGATGCGCACATCCTGGCGCAACTGGAGATTAAAAATCTCTCGCCTTCTCAGGATGCCCGGCCCGCAGTGTGGCTGCGGCGGCTCCACTTCGATCTGACAGGGCTGCCACCGTCTCCAGACGAAACAACTGCATTCGTGGCCGGCTGGCAGAGGGCGGAGGCCGGCGGTCCGGGGCCCGAACTGGAGGCGCATCTGGCCGAGACGGTGGACCGGCTCCTGGCCAGCCCCGCCTACGGAGAGCGCTGGGGGAGGCACTGGCTGGATGTCGCGAGGTTCGCGGAGTCCAATGGTCGGGAGTCCAACCTGACCTTCCCTCATGCCTGGCGCTACCGGGACTATGTCATTGATGCCTTTAATGGTGATGTTCCTTTCGACAGGTTTCTGCTGGAACAGATCGCTGGAGATCTGCTGCCCGCTGCAAACGACTCGGAGCGGTCCCGGCTCCTCATCGCGACAGGCTTCCTGGCGATGGGGGCAAAGGGGCTCAATGAAATGAGCAAGGCACAGTTCGCCGCCGATCTCGTGGATGAACAGGTAGATACGGTGACGCGGGCAATCATTGCCAGCTCGGTGGCCTGCGCACGCTGCCACGATCACAAATCTGATCCGTATCGCATGGAGGATTATTATGCGTTGGCTGGCATCTTCCGCAGCACCCGCACCTTCTATGGGACCTGGATCGATTCCGAAAACAACAACGGCGGGGAATTGCTGAGGCTGCCCAGTCTTCCTGGACAAGTCATTCCCAACAAAGCTCTGCGTCCCGGGGAGGTGTCAAAGCTAAAGGCGGATCTGGCAACGCTCAATCGTGAGGAACAGGAGCAGAACGCGATGGTAAAGAAGGCCCTGGAGGAGGGGCGGGACATCAGCAAGGACTCCTTCAAGTTTCTCCAGAATGCCATCCGCATCTACTGGAGTCGGGGCGGCATCGAGGGGCGGTTGCAGACGGTGGATGATTCAGGACGCGCGTTGCCTCTCTGCATGGGCGTCCAAGATGTGGCTCCGGACAAGGTGCAGGATGCCCCGTTGCTTGACCGGGGCGACATCAGTCACCCAGGGGAAAAGGTGCCCCGGGCCCTGCCGGCGGTATTCCGTGAGAAGGGGCAGCCGGCCCAACGCATGCCAGGGGATCAGAGTGGGCGGCAGGAACTGGCCCGTTGGCTCGGCAGCAGGGACCACCCGCTCACGGCCCGGGTGATGGTGAACCGCATCTGGCGTCAACTTTTCGGCACGGGGCTGGTGCGTACGGTGGACAACTTCGGTGCCAGCGGAGAGGTGCCAAGTCATCCCGCCTTGCTGGACGCCCTCGCGGTCCAGTTCATGCAAGAGGGGTGGTCGGTGAAGTCGATGGTGAGGGAGATCGTGCTGTCACGTACTTACCGGCAGTCCGCGATGTACCGCGCTGAAGCCTACGATCAGGACCCTGACAACCGGTTGCTCTGGCGCATGCGCCCCCGCCGTCTGGATGCGGAGGTGATTCGTGATGCCATGCTCGCTGTTTCCGGGAACCTGGACAGGTCGCGGCGCCGGGGCTCTCTGGTAGCCGAGCTGGATGGGCAGTCGGTTTCGCTCATCGGGTTCAATGAGAAAATCCCCGCTGACCTGGATGGCTCCCGTCACCGGTCGGTGTACCTGCCGGTGTTGCGGGACCAGTTGCCGGATGCCTTGCAGACCTTTGACTTTGCCGAACCGAGCCTCGTGTCCGGGGACCGGGATGTGACCAACAACTCCCTCCAGGCGCTCTACCTCCTGAACGGACGATTCGTGCGCGAGCAGGCGGAGGCGCTCGTCAGCCACCTGCTTCAAAAACCGCTCTCCACAGGCGAACGCATTCGACTGGCGTTTCAACTCTGTTTTACCCGTGAACCGGATGAGACAGAACTGCGTCTGGCCCAGCAATACCTAGAGACGGGGGAGGAGTCGGAAAGCTGGACGGCCTTCTGCCAATCCCTGCTGGCCACGGCAGAATTCAGACTGGTGGACTGAGCTGCCGCTCCGTTGCGAACTTTACCCTGGTCCGGTCGCCCTCGGCATCGGGCGCTTGTTTGCCCCTCTTCCAGAATTCCTTTGATACCCATGAAACAACTGATTCCAGTGCTTTTGAGCCTGACGATTTGCTCTCTCCCAGGAGCGGAAGCCCTCGCGGTGCCCTCAGGCCTTTGCCGCATCCAGGTGGTGGACAAGGAGAACGGCTGGCCGGTGCCGCTGGTGGAACTGAGGACGGTAAACCAGCAGCGATACATCACGGACAATGCCGGGGTGATCGCCTTCGATGCGCCCGATCTTCTGGGCAGGCTGACTTGGTTCGATGTGATCGGTCACGGCTACGAAGTCGGCAAAGACGGCTTCGGGATGCAGGGGGTGAGGCTGACCCCGGTGGCGGGGCAGACTCTGAAAGTGGAGGTGACCCGGACGAACATTGCCCGCAGGCTCGGGCGGCTCACCGGAGCCGGGCTGTACGCGGAAAGTCAACGCCTGGGCGAGATGCTGGACTGGCAGGAGCAGGGCATCGTGGGCTGCGACAGTGTGCAGAATGCGGTGTACCGTGGCCGCATGTTCTGGGCCTGGGGGGACACGGCCATCCCTGGCTATCCGCTGGGCGTGTTCGACATGAGCAGCGCCACCACGCCGGTGCAGCCTCTGGATCGGTTCGAGCCACCATTGAAGCTGCGGTTTGACTACTTCAGGGATGACAAGGGTGCGGTGCGCGGGGTGGCGAAGATGCCGGGAAGCGGGCCGACCTGGGTGAGCGGTTACACCTCGCTGCCGGACAAGACGGGCAAGATCCGTCTGGTCGGCTCCTATGTGAAGATCAAGTCTCCCATGGATGCATATGAAAGCGGCCTGTGCGTGTGGAATGAGGAAACAAACGCCTTCGTCCAGCACAAGGTCCTCTGGAAGCAGGACGCTGCCCACCCGAAGCAGCCTCCCATGCCCTCCGGGCATCCGGCGCTGTGGAAGGATGAGCAGGGGAAGGAGTGGGTCTACTTTGGCGACCCTCTCCCGGTGTTGCGCTGCCCGGCCACGTTTGAGGCCTGGGAAGATGCTGCCCAGTGGGAGACGCTGAAACGCCAGGAGTCTCTGCGAGGCACCGGCGGACAGGACAAGGTGGTGCCTCACAGTGGCTCCATCGCGTGGAATGCCTACCGGAAGCGCTGGGTGAGCGTCTTCATGGAGAGCTTTGGCAAGCCCTCTGTCTTCGGTGAGTTGTGGTACGCGGAGGCAGACCATCCCACCGGACCATGGGGCCCGGCGGTAAAAGTGGTCACCCATCAGAACTACACGTTCTACAATCCGCGCTTGCACCCGGAGTTCACGCCGGAGGGATCACCCATCCTCCTTTTCGAAGGGACCTACACCATGCAGTTCGCCGATCACGCGCATGCGACGCCGCGATATGACTACAACCAGATGCTGTACCGGCTGGACTTGGACGATCCGAAGCTGTCCCCTGCAAAAGAACTGCCCAAGCCGCAGTGAGGGTTCAGTCGTCAGCTGGACCCTTGGCGGGCTCCCGCTGGCAAGCTGCTTTCCAAGGACACCAGCGCTGACAGCGGCTGAAGTCCGGCCGCTTGTAGAAGTGCATCGGCCGAGGGGGGCACCGCCAGAGTGTCTCCCCTCAACCGGTAGATCGAATAGTATGGGGCGAGGAAACGCACGGAAGCTTCTGCCTCCTCCTTGGCCAGGTGCTTGTGCTCGAACAAGATCACCCTGGGTCTGAGGACATCCAGATTCAGCTGGCGGAGAATGGAGTAGTCAGCCCCTTCCGTATCGATGTGCAGGATGTCCACATTCAGGATGCTGTGCTTGGTGAGCAACGCCTCCAGAGTCATGCCAGGAAGCAAGGACTCATTGATGAAGGGCTCCACCACAGGCAGGCAGTAGGTGATGTGATGACGATTGAAGGAGCCCAGCTGGTCATACCACGGGGGCAGATCCTTCAACGACTGACGTGCCGCAGGGTCCACCCAGAAGAACTGCGCAGGGCTGCCGTCGTTGATCAACGTGTTCTCAAAGGCAAAGCGTTTGGGATCGTTGTAGTTTCCCTTGAGCCGATCAAAAAGGTACGGGATGGGCTCTACGAAGAGCGCTTTCCAGCGGCGGCGTCTGCGCAGAAGTCGGTGGAGAGGATCGCCGGTCTTGCCGTCATTGGAACCGATCTGGACGATCTGGGCGCTGGCCGGGCTCACGATCTTTCCAATCCAGATCGACGGATCATATTTCCACGTTCCCTTGAGTCTCGAGTTTATCCATCGCGCCATCGCATGCAGGGCGGGTCGGGACTTGATCGCTCGCTTGATATTAATGTGCATTGGAAAGCAATGGGGATGGACTGCTTATACGCCTGATTGCCGAATCTTCAAGCAAGCCTCTTTTGTCTTGAGTGGGTTGTGGCAACCTGTGGCGGTAATTCCTCGTTCCTCAATCTGGAAGTTCTCGCATGCTTGAATCTCGAACCCGCGGCAATCCGTCGTCTGGGAATGTGCTCGACCTCTTTGGCTTTGGTGGGAGGCGTGAGTGGGAAAATTGTTGAAAATGAGAGTAAGGCTGTGCCGCCGGTGCCGAGTGTGTCCGTTCTGACAGAATTGCACTCCGGTCATCTCCATCGAACTTTTTTGCCGCAGGCAGGAAAATTCTTCAGTCGTCTGAACTTTTCGACAGAGGATCGCCACGTTGTAGGAGAGGGACGGACCTGAAAACCCTCCCCCTGTCAGTCTGATGGAAGCACCCTTTGCCATGATGACCCGCGCCAAACGTCGAGAGAGACTCTGCAGTGCCCTTCTGGCCTTGCTGGGGGTGGGGCTACTGGGGATGACAGAGCTCCATGCGGAAGAGAAGCAACCGGAGGCCGGCAAACGGGATGGGGGTGCCGACTGGGGCGCCCTGTTCAAGATGCATTGGCAGAATCGCGTACGGGCCTTCAACGAACAGACTCAGGCGTGGAAAAACGTGGTTTTGCTTGGCGACAGCATCACGGAAGGCTTCGATGTGGCCAAATTTTTCCCCGGGCGCCGGGTCCTCAATCGAGGAATTGGCGCGGATGTGATTGGGAACGCGCTGCCAGCGGATGATCCTCGCGGGGTGCTGCAGCGACTGGAGTGCTCCGTATTCGACTGTAGCGCCACGGATGTCTTTCTCTTGATCGGGATCAACGACCTCAATTCGGGGCGTACGGTCGAGACGATGGAGGTGGGCTATCGCGAGCTTCTTTCGCGGCTCAAAGTGGGGGCTCCCCGGGTAAAAGTGCACGTACAGTCCCTCCTCCCCACGAGGGGTGAGCACGACCGGCAGAATGAGCCGGTTCGGCGAATCAACGCTCTGCTGAAGAAGATGTCGGAAGAGTTTGGGTATGATTTTATCGACCTCCATGCGCTCATGGTGGATGGCCAAGGTCAGTTGAAGGCAGAATTCACTCCGGACGGGCTGCATCTGAATGACACGGCCTACGCGGTGTGGCGGGAACAAATCCTTAAATCCATGCACTGGCCATGATTCGGAGTCTCTCTAGCCGTCTCCCCCCGCAATTCCTCCCACCCGCCGGCTCCACGCGGCGTGAAGTCCTGGCCACCCTCTCGTCTGGCATTGGTTGGCTGGCGTTTGCGGCGCTTGCCCAGGAGGGGCGGGCAGCGTCGGTTCTTGCTGGCCCAAGCGCCCACTTTCCGGCGAGAGCCAAGCGGGTGATCTTTCTGACGATGAGGGGTGGCCCCTCCCATGTGGATCTGTTTGACTACAAGCCGGAGTTGATCCGCCGGAATGGCGAGGTGGTCAGCCAGGGGCGGGATGCCGCAGGTGCTAAGTACTTCGGTCCTGCCCACCCCTTCGCCCAGCATGGGGAGTCTGGGCAGTGGATTGCCTCCACCTACCCGCTGCTGGCCCGTCATGCGGATGATCTGTGCATCGTCAACTCCATGCACACCGATCTGCCCAATCACGCCCAGGCATTCGGTCAGATGCACACGGGCAGTTTTCAGTTCGTGCGTCCATCTCTCGGTGCGTGGACGCTCTATGGGCTGGGCAGTGAGAACTCCAACCTGCCCGGGTTCATCACGCTCAACCCCCCGGCAGACAATGGAGGGGCGCAGAACTATGGCAGTGCCTTTCTTCCGGCGGCCTGCCAGGGAACTCGTCTTGGCAGCAGCCAGCTTCCCGATCTGTATGCCGCCCTTTTGAAGAAGGACGTGGCCCCTGGTCCTCCTCTGAAGAATCTGGTCAACCAGCACCTCAGCCGCCCGGAACTCCGGCGTCAGGTGGACTTTGTCCGGGCTCTCAACCAGCACCGGCTGGGGCAGGCCGTTCACCAACCGGAGATAGAAGGAGCGATTGAATCGTTCGAGCTGGCGTTTCGCATGCAGGCGGAAGTTCCGGACGTGCTGGACCTTCGGGGAGAATCGGAGGCCGTCCGCAAGCTCTACGGGGTGGGGGAACCCAATGACCAGTTTGCCCGGCAGTGCCTCCTGGCCCGGAGGCTGACAGAGGCTGGCGTCCGGTTCGTTGAGATCGCATCCCCAACCGGATGGGATCACCACCACCTCCTCAAAGACGGCCTGGCCAAGGCGTGTGCGGCCACCGACCGGCCCATCGCGGCCCTCCTGACTGACCTGAAGGCCCGTGGTCTGCTCAAGGACACGCTCGTGGTGTGGGCGGGGGAATTTGGGCGCACGCCCTACGCCCAGAGCGGGGACGGGCGGGATCACAATCACCGTGGCTACTCCATCTGGATGGCCGGAGGCGGGGTGAGGGGAGGATTGCGGTATGGAGCCACCGACGAGTTTGGCCATCGGGCTGTAGTTGACCCCATGCACATTCACGACTGGCATGCCACCGTCCTCCATCT
Organism: Verrucomicrobium sp. BvORR106; assembly: GCF_000739655.1. Classification (GTDB taxonomy): domain Bacteria; phylum Verrucomicrobiota; class Verrucomicrobiia; order Verrucomicrobiales; family Verrucomicrobiaceae; genus Verrucomicrobium. The sequence continues at coordinate 29,251 of NZ_BATR01000114.1, forward strand.
GCTGGGGCTGGATCACAAGCGCCTGACCTTCAACTATGGGGGTAGGGACTTTCGACTCACTGGTACCGATGGGGATGTCGCCCTGCCTCTCATCGCATCTTGAGATCTGTTCTCCGGAAGACGGCCGGGTTCAGGAAGCACGCGAAGAGGAAGTTATCATGGTTTTGTAAACAACCGCACCACGGCGGGTGCCACTGGTACCGTTCCGGGTTCTAAGAAAGTGCCGGGAGCTTCGAGGTGAGGTGGACAAAAAAAGGACGGCACCGGGGTGCCGTCCTACCAGGTTCAAGAAACTAGACTTTGGATAATTTCCGCTAAAGCACCTTTGAAGGTGAATTACTTGCGCTTGCCTTTTTTGGCAGGGGCTTTCTTGACCGCCTTTTTCACGGCCTTCTTGGCCACCTTGGCGGCGACTTTTTTGACGGCAGCTTTTTTCACGGGCTTCACCGAGGCTTTCTTGATGGGAGCCTTCGTTACTTTGACCGCCTTTTTAGCCACTTTGACGGCTTTCACCGCCTTTTTCACCACGGGCTTGGCAGCGACCTTCTTAACAGGGGCGGCTACCGTTTTGCCTTTGGCTTTGGCTTCCTTAGCAGCGAGGCGCTTGGCGCTCGCACGCTTTTTGCGCATGTAGTCGCGGGCGTAAACGCGACGGCGCTCTTTTTCATCCTCAGTGGCACGCTCCGCCCACCAGGCGGCTTTCTCCGCGAGGTGCTTCTTGCGGAACTTGGCGTTGGCGCGGTATTCGTTGCGGAACCACGCGGCCTGGGCCTGTCTTTGTTTTTCTGGATCGGCGTAGGGCATGACTAGTATTGGTTTGGTTGCTAGTTCCTAGAACCTGTAAACAAAAACAGGGGATTTGGCAAGAAAAAAATGCAAAACGCCCCTTGACTAAGGGGTGTTAATTCGGCCGGAAGCGAACTTTGGCCCGCTTCCGGCCGCTTGAAACTTACCTAGAGCCCGGTTCGAGGGGACTAGGGTTGCTCCTCTGCCTGGGCGGGCTTTTGCCGTCCAAATTTGGCCCCCGGGGCCTTGGTTGTGGCGGTTTTTGGCTTGGGTTCCCGCGGTGGGAACTCCCAGCCGAGGATGCGTTTGTCCCCGGCCTTGCAGACCAGGAAGGCGCTGAAAGGACGGTTTTTCTTTGAGATCATGCCTTCGATGACGTCCGTCTTACCCTGGGTGAAAAATTTCCGGGCATTATCCTCGCTAATCCTCTTCTTACAGAGTTCCAACGGGAGCTTGGCGTTGCATTTTTTGGGCTCCGTGATGGCGGTGTGGCACACGTAGCCGACCGGCAGGATGTGGATGGTTGCCTTTCTGCCTTGCTTGGCACATACCGGGCATTCGCAGAGGACCGGGGCTTCGTCCCAGTTAATCTCATCGCTCTGACCTTTCTCGAAGACGAAATTGACCTTTCGGTCGTCTTTGATCTCCAGCCCCGCGCTGAACTCTTTTCCGACGCGGCTGCGGAAACCGTCCATCGTGGGGAGAAACCGTTTTTCGATTAGCGTACGTAGTTCTTCATCGGCCAGGCTGCGGCCCGCCACGTTCTTGAAGACGCGCAGCTTGCAGTCGTCAGTCCTGCAGACCACGAACTCCTCAGTGTTCTTGAGTGTCTTGGCACCGCAGAAGGGACAGGTGGCAACGAAGTCTGGAAGGACGCGCTCTTTGGCGGCCTTGGCGTAAGCTTTGCTCTTGTCCACGATGTCTGCCGCCAGCGTGCGGATGTCCCGCATGAAGCTGTTGCGGTCGAGCTGGCGGTGTTCCATGAGCTTGAGCCTGTACTCCCATTGCCCGGTGAGCTCCGGTGAGCAGAGAGTTTCGGCCCCCAGGTCGGAAAGCTGGTCCACGAGGTCGAGGCCCTTGGTCGTCACGATCATCTCGCGACCCTGGCGCTCGACGTACTTGTCCATGATGAGGCCCTCAATGATCGCGGCGCGAGTGGCCGGGGTGCCCAGACCGCGTTCGCTCATGGCTTCGCGCAGTTCATCATCGTCCACCAGCTTGCCCGCACCTTCCATGCTGGAGAGAAGGGTGGCTTCGTTGTAGCGGGGTGGGGGCTTGGTGGATTCTTCACGCAGCTCCACGGTTTTGGCATCGGCCGATTCTTTCGGCTTCACGGGCACGAGGACCCTGCCGCCGCCTTCGCCTTCCTGCTCGTCCACACCCTTTTTGCCATAGACTTCGAGCCAGCCCGCTTCGCGCAGAACCTTGCCGTCGGATTTGAACACGTCCTCGCCAATTCGGGAGAACCGGGTGGTGACATCGAACTCGGCTGCCGGGAAAAACACGGCAAGGAAACGACGCAACACCATGTCGTAAAGCTTCTGCTCCGCCTCGTCCAGACTCTTCGGCGGGGGTTGGCCCGTCGGGATGATGGCAAAGTGATCGCTCACCTTGCTGGTATCGAAGACGCGACGATTTGGGCGTACCCAGTCCTCGTCCAGGATCTTGTCGCAGAAGGGACGCAACTCCACCGGGAAGGCACCAGACTTGCTGGCTGTCAGATCGGAGAATCCTCGAATGGTCGCTTTTACCGTCGGGATGTAGTCATTCGGCAGGTAACGGGAGTCTGTACGAGGATAGGTTAGGGCCTTGTGCTTCTCATACAGGGCTTGGGCCAACTGCAAGGTGCGGCGGGCACTGAAACCAAAGCGGTTGCTCGCCTCGCGCTGTAGGCTCGTCAGGTCATACAAGAGCGGGGCGACCTGGCGGGTGGGTTTGGTGGTTTCCTCCACCGTGGCCTTTTTGCCAGAGCAACGGGCGACAATGGCTTCCGCTGATTCGCGGTCCCACAGGCGCTCTGCCTTCAGATGCTCGTCGGTGTCGTCTTTCTTGAACGTCTCGTCCAGCCAGCGTCCGGCGTATTCTCCGGCCGAGACGCCAAAAAGGGCGTGGACTTCATAATAGGTGCGCGGCTCAAAAGACGTGATCTCGCGCTCGCGCTTGGCCAGAATAGTGAGTGTCGGAGTCTGGACGCGACCGACCGGCGTGAGGCGGAATCCGCCGTGACGTGAATTCAGGGCAGTAAGCGCACGGGTGCTATTGATGCCCACGATCCAGTCGCTCTCGCTCCGGCACTTGGCAGCATTCGCCAGAGGCTGCATGTCCTCGTCGCTGCGGAGCTTGTCGAACGCCTCCAGGATGGCCCCGTTGGTCATGGACTGCATCCACATCCGGCTCACAGGCTTCTTCGTCCCGGTGGCCTCAATGATGTTCCGGAAGATGAGCTCGCCTTCACGCCCGGCGTCGCAGGCGTTGATGATGTCTGTCACATCTTTGCGCTTGATCAGGCGGGTCACGGCCCGGTAGCGGTCGGCCGTCTTGTCGATGGGCTTGAGCTCAAACTTCTCAGGGAGAATCGGGAGAGTGGTGAACCCCCAGCCAATTTTCTTGCCATCCTTCATGGGCATTTCCTGCTCCAGCAGGTGGCCGACTGCGGAGGTGATGACATGCGTTTCGTTTTCGAAAAAGTCGCTCTCCTTCTTGAAAGGAGTCATGCCGGGGGCCTTGGCAAGCGCGCGGGCAAGGTCCGCAGCGACGCTGGGCTTTTCGGCAATGATGAGGGATTTGGACATAGGAACGGGCACAAAGGCATACGAACGGCACGGGTGTCAAGGGAAGAGAGGGATAAGGGCAAAGGGACAAGGGAAAAGCAGGCCATAGGGAAATTCCCCGGCCTGCCCCGGCTAAAGTGGGGTCCGAAACGGACGTGCAAAAGAGCCCTTACCCCTTGATCCTCATCCCTTTTCCATCTGTTATTGCAGCGCTTTCCCCTTGGTCTCAGGGGCGCACCAGATGAGGAGCATGCCCACCAAATAGACGCTGCACAGAACCGTGAAGGCACTGGCGGAGGCTTGGAGCTTGGAGACGCCTTCCCCGCCGAAGACGGCGATCAGGTTGGCCAATTGAAGGCCACCAATCGCGGCGATGATGCGGCCGACGTTGAAGCAGAACCCCTGACCGGTGGCGCGAACTGCCGTGGGGAAGAGCTCTGGCAAATAGAGAGGGAAGAAGCCGTAGAAGGAGGCCGTCAGACCACCCATGAGGAAGGCACTGATGAAGAAGTTGGTATCAATCTGGGTGTTGAACCGGAAGAAGAAGATGCTGGAGGCCATGGCCGTGATACAGCAGATCAAGTAGGTCAGGCGACGGTTCAGGATGTCTGCGAGCACCGGTGTGAGGAGGGCAAACACCGTGGCTCCAAGTGCCGTGCAGATCTGGGTGTATTGCATGGGGTGGGAGTACCCATTGGAGGCGAGCTCGGTGGACCATTTGGGGGCCTGTTGGGCGGCGCCCCAGGTGCCAAGCAGGGCGATGCCCGCGAGGGTGGCACCGATGACGAGGTTGGACCGGACCTTGCGGCGGGTATCCTCAGACATGTTGCCCGCTGCCGTGGAGCGCTGGAGGTAGCGGCGCACGGGCAGGAGGAAGCCCCAGACCACCGCACAGAATCCCACGACAGTAATCACGGTGGCCGTAGGAGTGGCCACACCCATGGGCGACCACGCCCAGATGATGATCATCGCGACGACGGCGCCAAAGAGGACGCCGAGCAGGTCAGGCGTGCTCCAGTGAGACGTAGAACCGGTTTTCTTCTCCTCTTCCCACTTGTCAGACTCCGGCACAAAGAGCCGGATGAAGAAGATAAGCACGGCGGGGAAAGCCCCGCTGATCATCAGGAAGCGCCAGGCCTGATTGTGCAACAGGTAGTCCGAGAGGCTCTGTGAAGCACCCAGTGAAGCAAAGATATCCTGGACTGAGGTGAGGAAATTGTTCATTCCCAAGCTGAGGAAGGCCACCAGCAGGTAACCAATGTTCGCTGCGGCACCAATTGCCCCTGCGACCCAGGCTCGGTTGCCTTTGGTCCAGAGCTCGTTGACCAGGGCCACGCCCAAGGCCCATTCCCCGCCCATACCTAGAGAGGCGATGAAACGCAGGATCGCAACGTGCCAAGCCTCGGTGGCGAAACCGCACAGACCAGTGAAGATGGCATACGTGAAGATCGAGAAGGTCATGGCCTTCACCCGGCCGATGCGGTCGCCGAGCCAGCCGAAGAAGACGCCTCCGGTGGCAGCCCCCACCAGGAAGGTGGCAATGATGACTGTGAACCAGCGGTCCACCCCCTGGCTGATCAGAGCAGCGTCTCCGGTACCTGCCAGCAGGTCCTGAAGTGCAGGTTTGCCGATCAAGGGGAAAAGCCCCATCTCAAAGCCGTCGAAGAGCCAGCCTAAGAAAGCTGCAGTGAGCGCCATGTTGCGGCCGCGGGCGTTGGGAGGGGGAATGGAGGCCATGAGTCGGGAGTCGGAGTGTCAGGGGAGTTGGGTTGATGTGATGAGGCGGGAGATGGGATCGGAAAAACGATGAGAATGGCCGGACGCGGCCAAAAAGGCCAGAGCTAAACGCCGAGAGGTGCAGGGAGCTATCACCGGGGCCATGCAGGAAGATGAAATCTGTTTCGCGAGCCGGGGGCGCACGGTGCTGGCGGGCGTGTTAGAGCCCAGCCCATCGGTAGTCCAGCGAGAAGTCCTGCGACAAATCCCGTTAGATGAGCCGAGGGCACGGGCAGGTAGAGGCCAGGTTCAGCCGGAGCAAACAGCGTGGTGCCGGTAACCAACTCGAACCCGGTTTTCCCGACCAACCCACAAGTGCCCAACGCTGCGAGCAGGCGCGGGAGGGGGGCTTTCGTCCTCCATAGCGCCGCGACGACAAGACCAAAGAGCGCGGAATCGAGACCTGAAAGGCCTCGGTACGAAGTGAACTGGGGCTCCAGCAGCCGGACCTCCAGGGGGATCAGCGCGGCAGCGAGGGCCAAGGCGAGTGGATAACGGGACGGCAGAATCCGAAGGCAGACGAACGAGAGGATGATGAAGGCCACCAAGTCCCAAATGAGGTGCCCCCATGACCAGTGTGTGATGTGACTCGTCAGCCATTGCCAGTGCCCGGGCTGTGGAAGGACTCCCCCGGTGCCCCTTTGCCACTGCCAGGCCTCGGTGGTGGCGGGATACAAGCCCAGCGCGAGCGTGCCCGCGACGATCAGCAAGGCCAGGCCAGCCCCGGGGATGGTGGGCAGTGAGCGTGAAGTTAAAACAGGACGCATCGGTTCCGAGGTTGAGTGAGGCATATGTCGCGAGGCGGGCGATCGTTACAGGGGGCGCGGAGAAAAGTTGCCAGCAGACTGTAGGAAGAGCAGGGGAGGCGGACCATGGTCGCACCTCCCCTGACTGAGATTCCCACGCCCTATTCCTGACGGGCAACGCCCGACACCCGGCGCAGGCTCAGGAGCGCCAGCCCCGAGAAGAGTGCCAACGCCAGCAGTGCCTGTGGGGAGATGGCGCCGCCACCGCCTCCGATCTTGGGAAACCAGCTTCCACCGCTGCTGTTGGTGCTGTTGGTGCTGTTGTCACTGTAGGATCGTTGGGGAGGGGCCACACTCGGGGCGGAGTGGGGCGTCATGGGTTGCGCGGCATCCACCCGATAGTTGGTGGCTGCGGGGGCGGCCTGACGGACGTTGTGTGCGGCTCGCTCCGCACCTGTGCGGGCCTGGTTTTGACGATCAATGCCATGGCGGGCAAAGGCGTCGTCATTGAGCACCACCATGGAGGTCTGGTCCGTGACCAGTTGATATTGCAAGCCCAGGCTCAGGATGGCGTTGTCAGCCTCATGCTGGGGAAGGTTGCCGGTGTTGGCGCGGAGTTCGTATTGTTCGATCTGATCCAGCGCCCAGAGGCGTTCGATCTCGGGATTGTCGAGGTCGGTTTCGGGAAACTTGAAGGTGGTGCGGTACACCTTGTCTTCACCCGTGAGGCGGGCTTTCAGCACCAGTTCTGCATCGCCGCCCTTTTCATACTGACCGAACATGACCAGCTGCTGTCCACGATAAATTTTGCCGGGGATGTTGCCCGTGGTGTTCAGGGTCTTCACGCCATTGATGGTGAACTCCGCGTCGTGAAGGCACTCGTGCAGGACTTTGCCTTTGGCCTGAAGGATTTGCCCCAGGAGGTCATCGTCATTGGAGACACCGGCATAGAAACCGCCGCTGGTCTCGCACACCGTCCGCATCAGCGGCCAGTTGGCGCTGTTGCCCATGAGAAAGCCGAAGATGCGGATGTCGTGTGACTTCACCAGCTGATGAAATGAAGCCGGGTCCAAGATGCCGGTGTTGGTGACGCCATCGGTGACCAGCACTACGCTGGTGGCGCGGTCGGCATCGAGCTTTTGCATGGCCATGGAAAGGCCTTCATACAGGTTCGTGCTGCCGGCGGAGCGCAGGTTCTGAATCTGCTGGAGCGCCCGCTCGACGTTTGTAGGCGTGGCTTCCTGCCAACCCGTCACGTCCGTGGCCCTGTCGGCAAAGGAAATCACGCGGAACCGGTCCTGGCTGGACATCTTGCCAATCACCTGGCTGACGCCCTTGGCCAGCGTGTGCAGTTTGGCGGTCATGCTGCCTGAGGTATCGAGGACAAAAACATAGTCGGCCCCGTGACTGAGCGGCTGGAGGTCCAGCCCTGGGGTCACCACCATCATGAAGGTGCCCGGTCCGCTTTCAGAAGCCCGGAAAGGGATCACTTCCACCCGGCCCGGAAGATTGTCTTCCAGGCGATAGTACACGACCAGGTCTTTCGTCAGCGGATGGTTCTTGCGCTCGACTTGCACCTTGTAGTGACCGTCAGCGATCTTGTTGGTCTTGGCATCGCTATCGAAGCCTGGCAATCTGACACTGGTAATGGGCCAGGCCGATTTGACCTCCACATCGGCGCTGAAGGTGCCATCCAGCTTGGAGTTGGCAGTGCCCCAGAAGCTGGCCGCAGCGGTGTCGTCTGTGCCTCCTTCTTCCAAGGGGTACAAGTACCGGCAGACGCCAGTGTCAATTTCCAGTGGTTGGTAGTACACGAGCCTCAGGCGCGTCTGTTGCTGGGCCCGTACGGGAGTCACCCGGAATTCGTAGGCGCGGAAAGTCTCCTTTTTAGCCATCCCGGCGTCGTTGCCGCTCTTTTTCTCCTCCTCGTAGATGGTCCTGGCGCGGGACTTTTCCACCACCTCGCCATGAATCTCCCGCTCACCGAGGGTCAGGCTGACCTCGGAAAGACTGGAACTCTTCGGCAGGGGGAACCGATACACGGCTTCGAGATCCTGCGGGTTGGGATTGTAGAATGACTGGGTGACCTCTGTGCGGGCAAAGCCGTTATTGAGGGTGACCTGAACGTGGTGATCGACCAGGCGGAGGGGTTCGTTGGGAGACCCATTGGGGGTGAGTACTCCAGCGGACTGCACTGGAGTGGGAGAGGTGAGGGCGAAGGCCAGGGCCGCTACCATGGGAATGGCAGGGACTCGGAACAGGCGTGTGAAACGGCAGAGTGTTTTCATACGCCGCCACCGTCCTGCCCGGGAGTTCGGTTGTTAAATACATAAAAAGGGAACGAGTATTGAGGAAACCGATGGGATGCATCCCCACTAGACCGGCCCGGGAAAAGCCGCTGAAATCTGCGGGGGATCGAAAAAATCCGGTCACTCCCTCACAAGCCTTGTCAATCCAGCCTCCACACGCCATCGTCGCCCCCATGAATTTCACGTGGGACATCCTGGTGCTGCTGCTCTACTTCGCCCTGATTCTGGGGATCGGTCTCGCCCAGAGCCGGAAGAACAAGAGCGTGGAAAGCTATGCACTGGGGGACCGGGAGATGGCCTGGTGGGCGGTGCTGGCTTCGATCATCGCAGCGGAGATCAGTGCGGCGACCTTCCTGGGGGCACCCGAGACGGGCTTCCTGAAGCAGAACTGGAGCTATGCCCAGTTTGCCATCGGCACGGTCTTGGCGCGAATCATCGTCAGCTTCCTGTTCATCCCGGTGTTCTACAAACACAACGTGGTTTCCCTTTATGAGTTTCTGGGGACCCGTTTTGGTCCTTTGACGAGGAAGTTTGCTTCTGTCACGTTCCTGGTGACGCGAGTGCTGGCCATGGGGACCCGGCTGTATGTATCGGCGATCATCATTGTGCTTGCCTATGCGCTCTGGACAGGAGCTCCGGTGGCTGCGGACACCAAGTTCTGGCTCTATACCGGTGCCGTGGTGCTGGTCACGTTGATGACTGCCATCTACACTTCAGTGGGGGGCATTCGGGCCGTGATCTGGACGGACTTCATTCAGGTGGCTGTGCTCCTCGCGGCGTTGGCCTTCACCATCCCGTATCTACTGGGGCGCATTCCTGGTGGGATGGAGGCGGTGGGTCAGGTGATCAAAGATCCGGTGTTCTTCGATTTTGCCAAACCCAAGGACCCCGGTGTATGGCCGTGGATCAAGAATGTGCTCACTACGGAGTACACCATCTGGGCGGCCATCATTGGCAGCACCTTTGTGACCATGGCGACGCATGGCATCGACCAGGATACGGTGCAGCGGATGCTCACCGCCAAGAACCGCCGTCAGAGCGCGTTTGCCACCATTCTGTCTGGCATCGTGGATTTACCAATCGTGTCGGCGTTCATCTTCATCGGGGTGTTGCTCTTTGCCTACTACAAGGCCCACCCTGACTCGGGCATGCCAGCGGAGGGCCGTGAAGTGTTCCCGTATTTCATCATGAAGGAGATGCCTGCAGGCATGCGTGGGTTGGTGACGGCGGGCATCCTGGCCACGGCCATGGGATCGCTCAGCACGGCGCTCAACGCGCTTGCGACCAGCTTTTCGCGAGACTTCATCCTCCCTCGTCTGCCCGCCGATGCGCCAGAGTCCCAGCGCATCTCGGTGATGCGGTGGAGCACAGTTCTATTCGCGGTGCTCATCATCATCGTGGGTGTGGGCACGGCTTACTATATGGCCCACCATCCCAAGGCAGCGATCATTCCACTCGTGTTGGGGATTCTGGGATTCACCTTCGGCTCGCTGTTGGGTATTTTCCTCGTTGCCGTGCTGACCAAGAGCCGGGGACGGGACGAGACTAACCTCCTGGCCATGAGCTGTGGCATCCTGGCGGTGCTGTTCCTGAGCAACCCCTTCGGGATTCAGCAAATCTTGCGCATTCCGGAACCCTTTGTCTTGTCCTTCCCATGGCGCATCACTTTGGGCACCTTGGTGACGGTGATTGTGGCCTGCCTTTTCAAGACCCCGTTGTCCAGGCGAATCGAGATGATGAACGCGAAGACGGTGGCTGAATAGGCCTGTAATGAGTCGGGAATGTCACTCCCACCACCCGCAACCTTTAATGCCCGGGGCTTGTGTCCCGGCAATTCCATGTGAATGTTGATCGCTCCCTTCCGGGGAAGCCGAGAAATGAGCAAATTCGAAGACCTGAGAGGTATTCTCCAATACGTTCCCCAGTTCCGGGAGCGGATTTTTGTGATCGCGCTGGATGGCGCGGTGATGCGCCTGCCGAACTTTACCAGCTTGTTGCAGGACATTGCCGTCTTGCAATCGCTGAATATTCAGGTGGTCATTTCCTTTGGTTCCCGTCTTCAGATCCGGGAGCTGTCCCAGACGAGAGGCATAACGCTTTCCAGCGACGACGGGATTGGTCGGACGGATACGGCCACCCTGGAGGTGAGCGCAGACGCCATCTCCCGGCTCACGAGTGAGCTGGTGGCGGACCTTACGGCTCTGGAGCTCCGTGTCGCCGTGCCGAATGCCCTTGCCGTGCACCCCGCGGGTGTGATTGACGGGGTGGACCTGGAGCACACGGGACGGATCGAGCGGGTGGATGCGCGGATGCTGATCGGTATGCTCAAGGAGGGGATCATTCCGGTGTTGCCCCCGTTTGGCTACGATGGTCGCGGCACCACCCTGCGGCTGAACTCCGATGCGGTAGCCGTGGAGACGGCGCTCGCGTTGGATGCTGCCAAAGTGATCTTTGTGGCTGAGGAAGGTCTGGTGAACAGTGATGGCCAGCGCTTGGCTCAGCTGCCTATCAAGCTTGCCCGGGAGATCGCCAAGCGCCGGGATCCGCACATGGACCCCAGTCTGGTCTCAAAACTGCGGTATGCCGCGCTCGCCTGTGGCGAAGGGGTGGCCCGCGTCCATATCATTGATGGTCGCCAGGATGAAGTGTTGCTGGCTGAACTGTTCAGCAACGAAGGCGTGGGCACCATGATCCATGCGGACGAGTATCAGCAGATCCGGCGGGCCCGTGTGAGTGACATCCCCTCCATCATGTCGATGATGCGTCAGTCAGTGGAAGATGCGGCCCTGGCTCCACGGTCCCGTGAGCAGGTGCAGAAGCGCATCAATGACTTCTTCGTCTTTGAACTGGATGGCAATCTCGTTGGCACCGTGGCGGTGCACATGTACGAGACTGATGAAAAAGAGAAGGCGGCGGAACTCGCCTGCCTGTTCGTCAGCCGGGCGCACAAGAACAAGGGGCACGGGCGCAAACTCGTGGCCTTTGCGGAAGACATAGCTCGGCAGCGCGGGGCGGTTTGGATTTTCGCCCTCAGCACCCAGGCCTCCCGCTTCTTTGAGGAGAAGATGGGGTACCGAGATGTCGGCCCCGGCATTCTCCCCCGTGACCGGCGGGATCAGTATGACCGCAGTGGGCGCAACTCGAAGGTGCTGAAGAAAGAGACGTTCGGGAAGCCGGGTGGAGCGTGAGTCGCTGTAGAATCCATGGCGCGTCCTGCGCGTCATGGGGTGGGGCTGTTCCTGCAGGAACGGCCCGGGGGATATTTCCGCTCCGGCAATGAAGTTGGTTGCCTGGATGGGGATGCTGCGGATGATGGCCCGGCTCCGGCTTGTCCCGTCTGCCCATCCATGAAATATCGCTTCTGGGAGTTCGCTTCAAATGGCACACGTGCGATCGTGGGGAGCCTTGCCAGGTACCGGGAAGTCGGATTGCTGAGCATCGCCTTGTTTCTCATCGTCTTTGGCGTGCGGCTCGTGTGGATCAACGACATGGCCTCCCCGGCTCCTTTTTGGGACCAGTGGGATGCTGAGGCAGGCAAGCTGTATCCACCGTGGGTGGAAGGGCACTTCGACTGGCGCACGCTGTTTGATCGCCATAACGAGCACCGGATTGTCCTGCCGCGGCTGATCTTCCTCGCGCTGCTGGATGCGCATGGCCTCTGGGATCCCATCCTTCAGATGGTGGTGTCTGCCGCGCTCCACGGAGCGTTTGCCGTGCTCCTGTTTGCACTGTTGTGTCAGATCACGGGCGGCGCCGTGCGGCTCTGTCTGGTGGTGGTCTTGATCTTGGGCGCGTTACCCATCGACTACGAAAACCTGCTTTGCGGGTTTCAGAACTCCTTTCAATTGATGGGGCTGTTTGGACTGGCGGCTCTGTGGGTCATGGCTGGAGCGGTTCGGCCTGTCTCGTCGCGCTGGTGGTTGGGGTGGCTGCCGCTGCTCATGGGGGTGGGCGCGATGGCGGGTGGATTCTTTCCGGCGTTGGCGGTTGCCGGAGCGTTGATTTTTGAGGCAATGTCGGTCCCGCGGGCTCGGGCCAAGGCGCAAGTCTGGGGTGTGGGGTTGCTCATGGTCTTCGCGTTCGCGGCGTTGGCTCTCCACCTCCCTGAGACGACACAGGGGGCGCCCCAGCATCATCCTACTTCGTGGGAGCGTTTGCGCGGTTGGTTTGTGTTCATGTCCTGGCCCGCTGGCGGCCGAGGCTGGGGTTGGTTGCTGGTGCAGCTACCTTCTCTGGTGGGTCTCGTCGCAGTTTTTAGGAGGCGCTTGGGGGTGGATTCCAGGGTGCGAATCACCATGGCGCTGACCTTCTGGGTGGCAGTGCACGGTCTGGCTATCGCCTATGCCAGATCCGAGGCTGTAATTACCAGTCGCTATTTCCCCATCAACCTGTGCGGCCTGGCGGCAAATTTTGCCTGGGCGGTGCTTCTGGTGCAGGCGGTCGCAGCAAAAGCCGAGTCGAAACCGGCCAAGGGGGTGGTGATGAGTCGCGGGGCTTTGATCGCCTGGAGTGTGTTGATCCTGGGGGCAGTGCTGGCGGACTTCCTCATCGTGCAGGTGCCTGCGGCGAAGAACCTCGCCTGGCTGAAGAATCAGCACACGGTGAGCATTCGGCGCTACCTTAGCTCAGGTGACGACAGGGGGCTGTACCAATCGAAGGAAAACCCGTTGCCTCCTTTGAGCAACGGGGATCGCCTGAAAAAGTTCCTGGAATCAAAGACGGTGTTGAGCCTCCTTCCCGCGGACGTCAAGGCGCTCCCGGCATCTCGAGTCGTGGCAGGCGATGAGAAAGCGTTTGTCCGGAATGGCGGGCTCGATGCGAAGACCAATCCGGCTCCGCATCCCTCCTATTGGGGGAGTTACCTGCCATCAGCCGGCAATGCTGCCACTGGGGAGATGACGCTCGAGTTCACAGGCAATCCCGCGACACAGTGGGTGGAGATCTGGATGGCAGGAGCACCGTCTCCCAAAGGGTCCTCACTGGAGATTCAGGATGTGGCAGGACGCCGGAAGATCCGCTTGGTGCCTGAGGAACGTCCTGGAGACCAGTGGAAGCGTTTTCTGGTGCAGATCCCGTATCGGCCTTACCGCATCAAGGTAGCAGATCGTTTCTCGGACCGATGGTTTGCTTTCACCGAACCCAAGGAGGTAGGGCATCTGGAGCGGGAGAAACAATGGTTGCTACGGAATGGCATAAGCTTGGTCCTGGTGGGGGCGGCAATTCTCCTTATCGTTGCGTTTATCGATGGGGCGTTGTCCTTGGGAGTTCGTTCTGAAACCGCTGGACTCGCCGAGGGGGGAAGCGAATAATCGGCGATTCCTTTGATCTGTAGAGAGCGACCAAATGCCTGAATCTCCAGTTGTGCTGCATGCCATCGAATTCCCTGTGGAGCGGAAGCTTCACAGTCGTAAGTTGACGATTCACGGCTGGTGTTTCGATATCTCAGGCGAACATCTTAAGGGAGTGCGTGCCAAGGTTGGGGGGCAGACTTTCACGGCCCGTCGCAAGAGGCCCCGGCCCTATCTGGGCTACCGGTACCCGAATCACACTGAGGCTGCCCTGAGCGGGTTCCTGATCGAAGTGGACCTGCCTCGCGGTCGCAGTGTCATCCGGGTGGAGTGCAAGCGGGCCGACGGGAAGTGGGTTTTGGTCGAGGAGCTTCCGGTCTCTGCGCCGTGGATCGCGTGGCCTTGGAAAAAAAAGGATCCTGGGCATGATTACGCCACTTGGGTGCAGCATTACGACACGATTCATCCGGAGGACTTGGCCAAGCTGAAGCGAGAAGGCGACGCACTTGTCAATGGCCCCGTGATCTCCGTCTTGCTGCCGGTCTACAACACGCCGATCCGCTGGCTAAAACGGGTGATCGAGACGGTGCTGGACCAGGCCTATCCCAAGTGGGAACTCTGCATCGCGGATGATGCTTCACCAGATCCCCAAGTGCGGAAGGTGATCGAGAGTTATGCGGCCAGCGATCCGCGGATCAAGGTCGTCTTCAGGCCGGCCAACGGGCACATCGTGGCGGCGACTAACAGCGCTTTGGAGCTGGCCTCCGGCCCCTATGTGGCACTTCTGGATCATGACGATGAACTGCGACCTCATGCCCTTTTGGAAATGGCGCGTGAGATCATCGCGAGGCCGGACGCCGTCCTGATCTACTCTGATGAGGATCATGTGGACGAAGTAGGGGTTCGCTATGACCCCTACTTCAAACCAGACTTCAACTACGACCTTCTGCTCGCCCAAAACTGCATCTGTCACCTGGGCGTGTATCGCACAGAGGTGGTACGGGACATGGGTGGCTTCCGCGCTGGCACCGAAGGGGCCCAGGATTGGGATCTTGCGCTGCGCATCTACGAGGCGGTGGGCCCGAACCGCATCCATCACATCCCCAAGATTCTCTATCACTGGCGTAGCATCGAGGGGAGTACCGCTCGCGGGGTGTCTCAGAAATCCTATGCATCCAGCGCCGGCCAGCGCGTGGTGGAGGATCACCTGGCGCGGACCTGTCAGTCAGTGGTGGCGGTGGAGGAGCTGAATCCGGGGCAGTTGCGGGTGCGTCGAAACCTGTCCGAGCCCCCGCCCGTGGCCATCATCATCCCAACGCGAAACTTCCGGCACTTGCTGGAGGTTGCGGTGGAATCCGTGCTGGCCCGCACGGACTATCCTCATTTCAGGCTGGTCATTGTGGACAACGACTCGAACGAGGAGTCAACACTGGACTATCTGGCAAGTCTGCAAGCCCAGGGCAAGGCGGAGGTGATCCGAGTTCCGGGTCCCTTTAACTACTCGCTGCTGAACAACCGCGCGGTCGCAGCCTGTTCAGAGCAGGTAATTTGTCTGCTTAACAACGACATTGAAATCCACGAGCGTGACTGGTTGCGGGAAATGGTGAGCCAGGCGGTGCGGCCAGACGTGGGGGCGGTGGGTACCAAGCTGTACTATCCGGATGGCCGCATTCAGCATGCTGGCGTGATCCTTGGGATGGGTGGTGCGGCCGGGCATTGGTTGAAAGGATGTGAGAGCTCGAACCGCTCCCATGGCGGTCGGCTTCATCTCTGCCAAAACTTCTCCGCCGTCACCGCAGCCTGTCTGGTGGTGGAGCGCCGGAAGTACCTGGAAGTGGGCGGATTGGACGAAGGGGACTTTAAGGTGGCCTTCAACGACATCGATTTCTGTCTGAAGCTGGATCATGCTGGTTACCGCAACGTGTACACCCCGTTCGCAGAGATGAGTCACCATGAGTCGGCCTCGCGAGGGGCAGAGGAGAGGACGGTCCTCGGGAAGGAGCGTGCGACGCGGGAAACCCTGCTGCTCCGCCGGAAGTGGCAGTCCTATTGCGAAGCGGATCCCGCATACAATGTGAACCTGTCCATGCTGCATGAGGACGGTTCACTGAGCTTCCCGCCGAGGGTTGGCGAGTGGCTGGCCCGTCGGCAGAGAGGATATTCTCCATCCTCCGCATCGCTGCCTGCGCCAGTGGCCTCTGAAGTGAATGTCTGAGCTATGGCTTGAACGAAAAGCAAAAGAGCCGGCCCATCTGGACCGGCTCTGTGACGAAAAGGGAGAATCTGGGTTGCCTCGGTTCCCAGCCTTAAACTTGCAAGGCTCTCTTTTCGGCCTGGGCAAGTTTCAAGTCAGCTTCAACCATGATCTGGACGAGCTCCTTGAAGCGGACTTTGGGCTCCCACCCCAACTGGCGCTTGGCCTTGGAGGGATCGCCGATGAGCAGTTCGACTTCAGCGGGGCGCTCATAGCGCTGGTCATGCTTCACATGCTGTTTCCAGTCCAGGTCGAGGCAGGAGAAGGTTTCTTCCACGAACTCCCGGACACTGTGGGTTTCATTCGTGGCCACCACGTAGTCATCGGGATTGTCCTGCTGGAGCATCACCCACATCATCTCCACGTAGTCCTTGGCGTAGCCCCAGTCACGTTTGGCATCGAGGTTACCGAGAAACAACTTGTCCTGCAGGCCCAGCTTGATGCGGGTGGCGGCGCGGGTGATCTTGCGGGTGACGAAGGTCTCGCCCCGGCGGGGTGATTCGTGGTTGAAGAGGATGCCGTTGCTGGCGTGCAGGTTGTAGCTTTCGCGGTAGTTCACCGTCAGCCAGTAGGAGTAAACCTTTGCGCAAGCATACGGTGACCTTGGCCAGAAGGGGGTCGTTTCCGTCTGGGGAATCTCCTGCACTTTGCCGAACATCTCAGAGGAGGAGGCCTGGTAAAACCGGACCTTTTCCACCAATCCGGTCTCACGGATGGCTTCAAGGATGCGGAGGGTGCCGAGCCCGTCAATGTCCCCGGTGCTTTCCGGAATGTCGAAGGACACCCGGACGTGGCTCTGTGCGCCCAGATTGTAGATCTCATCGGGTTTCAGGTCATAAAGCAGCTTCACCAGGGCCACGGAATCCGTCAGGTCCCCATAGTGGAGGAAGAGGCGGGTGTTGTCATAGTGGGGGTCCGTGTAGAGATGATCGATCCGGCTGGTGTTGAAGGTCGAGGCACGACGAATGATGCCATGTACTTCATATCCCTTGGCAAGCAGCAGTTCCGCGAGGTAAGAGCCGTCCTGCCCGGTGATGCCGGTGATGAGTGCTTTTTTCATGAAATCGACTTTGTGGGATCAAACCGTGGAGCAGGCCGCGGGATCGGGCAATACCTTTCTCTGGAACATCATGCAGCAGACTGTGTGGTCAGGAAGTCGGCAATGGCGGCGACGACTTCCTCTTTTTGCCCCCCACTAAGTTCAGGGTAGATCGGGATGCTCAGGACCTCTCCCGCGAGCTGGTGGGACACATCACAACCAACCTTGGAGGTGGCGGGCAGGTCTGCAAAACAGGCCTGCTGATCCATGGTGAGCGGGTAGTAGATCTCACACCCGATCTGTCGGGCAGTCAGGTGATCACGCAGGGCGTCGCGTTGTCCCGCGCCAATCACTCGAAGGGTGTATTGGTTCCAGATGTGATCATGCCCTGGCAGCGCCTGGGGCAACGTGATGCGGGCCTCAGGCAGCGCGGTGGGGGATGAGTTGATACAGGCGCAGGCACTCGCGGGAGCGACCGTGACTCCCGGCAGGGTGCTCAGGCGTTCCGTGTAGAAGGCGGCATTCTTCTGGCGGTTGGAGGTGTAACCCGCGTAGTGAGGGACTTTGACGCGCAGGAACGCCGCCTGGAGGGCATCGAGACGGAAATTGCCACCGATGTGGGAGTGGTAGTACTTCGGGCTCATCCCGTGATTGCGCAGGGAGATGGCCTTCTTGGCCAGCTCATCATCCTCAGTGACCAGCAGGCCACCGTCGCCGAGACCTCCCAGGTTCTTACTGGGGAAGAAGCTGTAGCAACCGAAGTCGCCAATGGTGCCCACGCTGCGACCACGGTAGCCGGCGCCAATGGCTTGGGCGGCATCTTCAATGACCCTGAGGCCGTGCTCTTTAGCCAGCTCCTGGACGCCATTCATGTTGGCGCTCTGACCGAAGAGATGCACGGGCACGATGGCCTTGGTGCGTGGGGTGATCTTCTTTCGTGCGTCCCGGAGGTCCAGGTTGAAGCATGCCGGACAGGCATCCACAAACACCGGGGTGGCTCCAGCACGGGCTACGCAACCGGCCGTGGCAAAGAACGTGAAAGCCGGGCAGAGCACTTCATCGCCAGGACCGATGTCCAGCGCCATGAGTGCCAGCAAAATGGCGTCCGTTCCGGAGGAAATACCGAGGGCGTGCTTGGCCTTCACGAGGCTGGCGATCTCTTGTTCGAATGCGGTCACTTCCTGGCCCATGATGAAGTGGCCGGTGCGGAAGACCCGTTGGAAGGCGCTGTTGAATTCGGACTCGAGAGGGTGGTTCTGGGCGTTGACGTCGAGAAGAGGGACTGCCATTCGAAGAGAGGGTGTCGAGGGTGCGGGAAATAACGGGGCCGGGGCGCTGCCCTATGGGCCGGTATCAGGGATGACGCTGCTGGATCAGGGAAACCAACGACTTCGCCACATCGTGGAAGGCCTGGCTCGCAGGGTGCTCGGCCGGGTTCTCCAGCGCGACGGGCTTGCCGCCATCGCCGCTCTCCCGGACCTGAATTTCCAGAGGGATGTGTCCCAGCAGGGGCACGCCCAGGCGCTTGGCCTCACGCTCGCCGCCGCCCTTGCCGAAGATGTGGTAGATGTTGCCATCGTTCGGGCAGACGAAGTGGCTCATGTTTTCGATGATGCCCAGAATGGGGACGTTGACCTTCCCAAACATGGTGGCCGCTTTGCGGGCATCGATCAGAGCAACCTCCTGAGGGGTCGTGACCAGCACCGCTCCGCTGAGGGCCACGGTCTGCACAATGGTGAGCTGGATGTCGCCGGTGCCAGGCGGGAGGTCGAGAATGAGGTAGTCGAGATTGTTCCAGGCGCACTGGCGGAGGAACTGCTGGGTGTAGCGGGTGGCCATGGGGCCGCGGACAATCACGGGCGACTCGTCATCCAGCAGGAAGCCCATGCTCATGAGCTGCAGTCCGTAACGCTCGATCGGGACGATCTGGTTGTCATCCGTTGCGTAGGGGCGCTCATCGGTGCCAAACATGAAGGCGATGCTGGGCCCGTAGAGATCGCAATCGCAGAGGCCGACGCGAGCCCCAGTTTTGCTGAGCGCCACCGCCAGGTTTGCGGAGACGGTGGACTTGCCCACTCCCCCTTTGCCGGATGCCACGGCGATGACGTGCTTCACACCCGGGATGCCCGACTGCACGGCATTCTGGCCAGCGGCGGCGCCTGGGGGCTCCTTGATGTCAAAGTTGAGCTTTACCTTGCCTATGCCCGGGAGCGTCTGGAGTGCGGCGGTGGCCTGCTCGTGGATCTGCCGGGGGATGTTGGCGTCCCGGGTGGCGATGGTGATCTCCACCTGAACGTCAGCTCCTTCCACCTTCACGGCTTTGACCAAACCGAACGAGACAATGTCCCGTGAAAAGCCCGGGTATTTGACCGTGGCCAAGGTGGAGCGGACGAGATCTTCGGAAATCATGTGGGAGGTGGTCTTCAGTGTCAGAATCAGGGAGTCAGGAGGGAGATACGCGCCGCCGATGCGGCTGGCGACCATCTCCTTCGCTGAAATCCGTGCCCTGAAAACAGAAAACTTGCATCATCTCACGCACTTTTGCGCAAATGGCTCGGAAGCACCCCCATGGCCTCCCGGTACTTGGCCACAGTGCGGCGGGCGACCTTGATGCCGCGTTGCCCGAGGTGCTTGACCAGTTGCTCGTCTGAATAGGGCTTCTGCGGCGGCTCGTTCTTGATGATCTCCGCGATGGAGTTCTTCACCGCGGTGTTGCTGACATCGTCCCCGGCCTCGGTGCGAACCCCGCTGGTGAAGAAGTATTTCAGCTCAAACACCCCGTGGGGAGTGGCCATGTATTTGCCAGCGATGGCCCGGCTCACAGTGGTTTCGTGCACGCCCACTGCCTCCGCCACCGTCGCCATGTTCAGCGGCTTGAGCTGGCTGGGCCCCTTTTCGAAAAACTCATGCTGGTGCTTCAGGATCTCGGCGGCGATCCGCTGGATGGTCTGCTGCCGCTGGGCGATGCTGCGGATCAGGAACTTGGCGCCACGAATTTTTTCGCGGATATAGCTGCGGGCTTCGCTGCCGGTTTCGGGTTGCGCGAGAATGTCCTTGTACGCGTTGCTGATGCGCAGGTGCGGGAGGTCGCTGGCGTTCATCACTGCCACGAACTCGGAGTTCTGCCGCTCCACATGGATATCTGGAGTGACGTAGTGATTGCGCATCACGGCAAAGCCCTGAGCGGGCCGGGGATCCAGCCCCGCGATCAACTCCACGGCGCGGCTGATTTGGTCCGGCGGTGCGGCAAGCTTCTTGGAGAGCAGGGTGTAGCGCTTGTGAGCCAGATCCGCGAGGTGATGGTCCACGATGCGATACGCGAGGCTTGCCTTCCGCCCCTGCCGTTCCAACTGGAGCAGGAGGCATTCGCGGAGGTTCTCGGCACCCACGCCGGCAGGCTCAAAACTTTGAACGAGGGTCTTGGCCTTCTCCAGTTCATCCAGTCGAAGGGCATGGCGGAGGCTCAGCTCTTCCAGCGTGGTGTGCAGGAGGCCGTCATCATCAATGTTGCCAATGATGAACTCGCACATGTCGCGCATCTTGGCGTCTTGCACTTCGCTCAGATTGAGCTGGCTCAGCAGGTGCTCCTGAAGGGTCGTCTGCGCGACGATGGAGTCCATCATGAAGCGATGTCTCTCGTCATCGTCAGAGGTGCGTGGAGCGGACTGGGCGCGATTTTGCGCATAGTACTCCCTCCATTCCTCGTCCAGACGTGAAAGGTTCGAGATGTCTGCATCCGGATCTTCAGGGGCCGTCTGTTCGATGGAAACCTCCTGCGACTCGACCTCGAGCACGGGATTCACAGCGACTTCCTGCTGAATGATCTGCTGCAACTCCATGGCCGGTGCCTGGAGGATCTGCAGGCTTTGCTGCATTTGAGGCCCGATGACCTGCTTGAGCGCTTGGTGCTGAAAAAGGCCTTGGCTGGACATAGTGGGGAGAGGGTTGTCACCTCATAAAATCCCACTTCAGAGATAATGCAAGCATTATCCGTGCCAGCTTGTCAAAATTTCCATAGCGAGCTATTTCCTAGCCGTGTCGGTCCCTGTGCAATCGAGTACAACGTGGGTGGTGGTCCCAGCGATTTCGGCTTTCCCGACGAGCAGGTCCACAAGGTAGATCTCAGCCCATTTGAGGTGGGTTTCCAGCAGGCGGCCGGCGGGCAGGCCCTTGTTGACGTAGAGCACGGTGCTGCCCTCTGGTGACAGGGAGCCCTGCGCCTCGAGGCAGACATAAGCATCTTGAGCTTCCTTGGGGAGGTCGAAATCGTGTCGGCGTTTGCACAGGACGGTGAACCACTCCGCTTTTCGTTGATCTGGGGTGGGGTTCGATTTGACGAAGTTGTCAAAATGCTGCTCGTGAGTCTGCATGAAGAGCGGCCAGTCCAGAAGCTGGGTGTCATTTGGACCCGCTTCCATGCGCAGGATGGCTCCCTTGGCGCAGGTCGCTGTCACCAGGCGAAAGAGTCGGAGTTTGGCGCCAGTCAGGAGGGGGCTGACGACTGCCGGGGTGGGGTCGAGGAGGATGGGCTTCAGTTGATTGCCGATCGAGTCGAAAAATCGTTTCACATCCGCTTTGTGATCCTGGCCGCGGTAGATGACCTTCAGGCGGTCCTCTTCGGTGGCGGCCGAATCCAGGGTCTTCACGAGGACGGCGGCGCGGTCAGCGGCAGCGATGTTATGGGTGATATCCGGCGTCGCGGCATCCAGTGGATCGATGGCGGGTTCGACGGTTGTAGTGGGGGCAGGTGCGGCTTCCGGGGTGGCCGCTGGAGCGAACTCCAGTGAGGGGAGGGGGATGACGGTTTCTGCCTGGCTGGTGGGGGCCAGCTTCATCAGCTTGGCGCGATTCTTCCATGCATACCAGAAGGTGCCGCCGATGATGGCGAGCAATAGGATCACCAAGACTGGGGAGGTGCGCTTCGCCGGTGGGGAAGGAGCGGTCGAGCTCTCTGCTCCAGAGGGTGGGATGACCTGGCCCGTTGGGGAGGAGGCGTCCCGCCCAAAGAGACTGGCAAAGGGATGGCTGCGCTGATCGCTGCCTTCCAGCCCCAGCCCAGGCCACGTGGGAGGGGGATGGTTGACCGGATCGACCGGGGGCACTGGATGGGGCGCGAACTGCGGGGCAGTGTTCGTGATAGGAGGAGCTCCCGGTGCCCAACCCAGAGAATTGGCCGCCGGAGTCTGGCGGGCGGCTGGCGCTGCCTGAGGTGGCCAGGAGAAGGGCGCGGGCTGAACGGCTGGCAATTGCTCGGCCGGTGCTGCCACGGGTGCGGGTGCTGGTTCGCGAGGAATTTCCGGTGACTCCTCCCGAGCGGGAATGCCAAAGAATGCCAGGGGCGTGTTCGCGGGAGGCGTGGGGGCTCCGACGGGTTTCGCCAACGGATTGAAATCTCCCGTCTCCGCTGAGAGGGGAGGTGCCGAGACATTGACTGAGGGGATCTGCTGAGGAGCCGGTGTCGAGATTGACTGGGCGGGCGTCACGGGGGGCCACAGGGGCGCGGCCCCGGGAGGGACGGCGGGCCCCCAACCGGAAGGGTGGCTAGGGCCGCCCAATGTGTGGTTGGCTGCTGGAGGGGCCTCAACGGAAGCAGGGAGAGGTCCGCCAAATGCTGGCGGGGCGGTCACCTCTGGGGTCGGCGCCGGTGCTGGTAGTGGTGCAGATGCCTCTGAGGCAGGAGTAGGGGAAAATGGCCCCGGGATGGCGAAGGGATGAGGCGGACCTGGAACTGGAGTGAAAGCTGGCGGCGGTGCGGGTGCCACCTCTGGCACTGGTAGAGGTGCGGGCAACGGCGAGAACTGAGCGGGGGGCGTCGGTGCCGATGCATAATCCGCCCTCGGGTCGCGAAAAACGAGTGCCTGCTGTTCCACCGGGAACTGAGGAGGAGGCGGGAGCTGTAAGGGCGAGGCCGAAAGCGGAACAGGTGCCGGTACGTATGCCGGGATGGGTGCTTGAGCGGGCGGTGCTGCTGGCGTGAAGACGGGCGCAGGCGCGGCAGCGGGTGCCGTGAACGGGACTGGGTTTGGGGAAAAAGCGGGTGCGGCGGGTTGTGGAAACCCTTGGGCTGCTGCAGGCGTCGCCTGCGGGTGGCTGGTCCAGGCGCTAGGAACCGGGGCGGGGACAGGAGCGGCCTGCTGGGCTGGCGGGGCATCCCATGCCACCACGGGGAACTGCAAATCCGGAAGCTGTGGCGGCGATGGGGCAGCGACTGGGGCGGGTGCTGCCTGCTCAACGTAAGACGGCGCGGGCTGCGGGTAAACGGGCGCTGCGGGGGCGGTAAAAGGTGGAGTGTACTGGTGCGCCGCCAAGTCTGCGGTCCCCGGGATGCCCTGGGGGGCAAGTTGAGGTGCTGGCTGCCAAGGTTGCGTGACGGCAGGGGCAGGGGGTGTCCATTGCGCGACTTCCTGGCTGGGTGCGGGTGCAGGGACTCGGCTGCCCATGTCTGCCTGCTCGGGTTCTAGAGGTATCTGGCGGGGAGGCTCACCGCTGGCGCGGCGGGATGGCAACGTGGTCCGATTGCGAGGCTGAGGGCTGCCTTGAGCGGGCAGGAACAGGTTGCGGGGCGAGGAAACTGCGCAGTGCGGGCAGATCTCCATGGGGCCGCTGCTCTGTTGCAAGGTAAGGAAGATGCCTCCACAGCTTGGGCATTGCAGGGTGATGGCGGAGTTGCTCATTCCTAAATCAGCGGGAGTGCAAAGAGTCTTGTGTTTGCAATAGTCGTAGAAAATTACAGAAACTGCACCTGCTTTTTCAGAATCAGCTGGCTGTTTTACCCTCCAGCGCTTCCAACCGCTGCAAGACGGGTGGATGGGAGTAATGCAGGAAAACGTAGAAGGGGTGCGGGGTCGGGTTGCTGAGGTGGTCGCGGCTCATGCGGGTGAGGGCGCTGCTCAGTGAGGCTGGGCCCCCCATCGCCTCGCGAGCGTATGCATCCGCTTCAAACTCGTACTTCCGGCTCAGCCATGAGGTGAGCCACCCGAGTACGGTGCTGATCGGTCGGTAGAGGATGCCAAAAAACAAAAGGCTCCATGCGACGGTAGGAGGTGTGACGCCGAAGGCTGTGGTGAGACGGGGATCGTGAACAGCGAAGTGGAGCAGCGCAAACATCAATGCTGAGGTGGCCAGGCTGAGGGCAATCTGCCTGGGGACATGCTTCCGCTTGGAGTGGCCGATCTCATGGGCCAGCACGGCCAGGATTTCCTCGCGTGAATGATTTTCAACCAGGGTGTCGAAGATCGCGATCCTCTTGAGCCGACCCATGCCCGTGAAGAAGGCGTTGGCCTTGGCGCTGCGTCGCGAGCCGTCCACCAGGCTGACATCTCCGACAGGGAACTGAAGCCGCTCGCTCATGGACACGATCTCTGACTTCAGCTGCTCGTCGGGAAGCGGTTGGAACTTGAAGAACATAGGCAGAAGCAGCCGGGGAGAGAGGAAGGTCATCAGCAAGGAAAAGCCCGTGAGTATGAGCCAGCCGTAGAGTGCTGCCAGCGGCACGTGATCGAAGAGCCAGAGGATGGTGGCGAGCAGGGGGGCGCCCAGAGCGGTAAGCAACAAAAGGCCCTTCATCCGGTCTAGGATAAAGGTGTGCACGGTCGTGCGGTTGAAGCCAAATTCTTCCTCGACGAAGAAGGTGTGGTAGATCTCAAAAGGCAGGCTCAGGAGTGACTGCGCCAGCGCGAAGATGGCAAAGATGGCCAAGCCAGTGATGAGGGTGTTCTGCCCCCAGGACTGGATCCACTGATCCATGGCGTGGAAGCCGCCTGCCCACCAGAAGGTGATGAAGACGCCGACGCTCACGCTGCTCTCGATGACTTCAAGTCGGGCATTGACCCGGGCGTACTCTTGAGCGCGCTCCAGTTGCTCCTGGTTCATCCATTCCTTGAACTTGTCGGGCACTGTGGGCACCAGGGATTTCAGATTGAGCAGGATGGCAAAAAGCTCGAGCTTGTAGAGCCCAACGGTGGCGAGGAGAGCCAGCCAGAACCAGGGATTGGAGGGGTACATGTGGGGAGATGGGTGCGTGATGGGCCGTGGCAGCGGGTGTTATGACATAACCGCCGGGCCTGTAGCTAACAAAAAGTGATCGTGCGAGATGGGGTGCCGGGGTAAACAAAAAGCCGGCAGAGCGGGCGGTGGACTCAGGCCACGCTGACCAGTTCTTCGCTCCGGCGCAGGTAGTCGGCGGCGATGTCTTCCAGTTCGGTGATGCTCTCGATGTGGCAGAAGCGCATTCGCAGTTGCTTGCTCCCCGGCAGCCCTTGGGTGTAGGTCATCAGGCGGTTCCGCATGGAGCGCAATGCCTGGATCTCGCTGCCGTAGCGCTTGGAATACACCGCCAGCCGGGTGTGCCGGAGCATGAGTTCGAACCGCTGCTCCGTCGTGGGCGGTTCCAAGTGGGTCCCGTGCTGGAGGAAATGTTTTGCTTCACGGAAGACCCATGGGTTGCCCATCGCGGCGCGGCCAATCATGACCCCATGCACGCCTGTTTCACGCTGACGCTTCGCCACATCCATGCCGGTGGCGATATCGCCGTTGCCGATCACCGGAATCTTCACCGCCGCAGCGCACTCGGCAATGACGTCCCAGTTGGCCTGGCCGGTGTAGCCCTGGGCCCGGGTGCGACCGTGGATGGCGATGGCCTGGATGCCGGTGTCCTCCAGCAAGCGGCAGACCTCCACGGCATTGATGGTGGTGGCGTCCCACCCGATCCGGATCTTGGCCGTGACAGGGACGGGGACCGCCTTGACGATGCCTGCGGCGACGCTGGTGAGGAGGGGGCAGTCCTTGAGCAGGGAGGAACCACCATTTTTGGCCACCACCTTGTTCACGGGACAGCCGAAGTTGATGTCGATGAAGTCGGGGCTCTTCCAGTCCACAATCTTACGGGCGGCTTCGCCCATGCGCTGACCGTCTGCGCCAAAGAGTTGCACCCCTACGGTGCGCTGGGCGTCGTCGAACTCGGTGTACTTCCGGGTGCGCTCATCCGCCTGGAGGATGCCCTCTGCGGAGACGAACTCTGTGACCATGACGTCTGCGCCCAGTTCTTTGCACAGACTGCGGAAGACCATGTCTGTGACACCCGCCATCGGGGCGAGGTAAAGGGGGAATTTGCCGGGGGAGAGCCAGGGAAGCATTTCTGTAACATGGCTTCGAATTGCCAAATCCTCAAGGGGGAGCAATTTTGGCGAACAAAGTGCGCAATCCGGGTTGTATAACTATCCTCACTCTGAGAAGATACATCCCATGAAACTGAAGCACATCCTCATCATTGCTCTGCTCGCTGGCGGCATCACCGCCTGCGAAAAGAAAGCGGGTCCGCAGACGGACGCCGACAAGAAGGCCAACGAAGCCTCTGAGAAGGTTGAGCAGGCTAAAGACGCGATCAAGGACGCCTCCAAGGCGGCTGGTGACGCCGCGGCTGCCAAGCTCGACGAAGCCAAAGAATCTGCTGCCAAAGCCGCTGAAAAACTCAAGGCCGACGCAGAGAAAGCAGCAGCAGATGCCAAGGCTGCTGGCGAAAAGGCCGCAGCAGCGACTGCTGACGCCGTGAAAGACGCGGTGAAGAAGGTTGAAGAAGCCGTGACCCCGGCTCCGACGCCTCCGCCCGTGCCAGCTCCGGCTCCTGAGGCTCCGGCCCCTGCACCTGCTCCTGCTCCTGAAGCAGCACCGGCCCCGGCTCCCGCGCCCGCCCCTGCTCCTGAGGCACCTGCTCCGGCCCCTGCACCAGGGTCCTAGTTGAAGTTTGAGATCGTCACGGACGATCTTTTGCCTGTTCAAGCGGCATCGAAGCAATTCGATGCCGCTTTTTTGTTGAGGTGGAGGAGGGGTTCGATTTCCGTGAACCCCTGGCAAAAAAGAGAGAGCGAAAGTCGAGCGTAGTTCCTCAAAATGCAAAAGCCCCATCCGCACACTTGCGAATGAGGCCCTGGCTTGCGGAGCGAGACCAATGTGACTCTTTGTCCTACTGGGAAGAACCTGCCGCCTGCCCTTTCTCGCGATTCGTGGCATGGGCGAACAACCCGGCAACGGCACCGGTAACGGCTCCTGAGAGCCCACCGCCGACTACCGTGAGGGCGATGGGGGTGGCGAAGTTCAGGAACTTCCGCCAGTCCTCCGCGGAGAGGCTGTTCCACACCTCGATGGACTTGACCACACTCCATCCGTAGTTCACGAAGGAGTTGTTTCCAGATCCCCCCGGGTGCAGCCAGAAACTGGCGAAGAGACCCACCGTGGCACCCGCCACTAGGCCTTTTCGTACCCAGCCCGAGGAAATACGATCAGCTGGCCAGGACAGGAGGAAGGGCAGGTTTACCAGGAAGATGAAGGCGAGGAACTCGTTGTTGATAAAGGCCACGCCGCCCATGAGCCAGTCGATGCTGCGGTGCATGACGAGCAGGGAGATGCCCAGCAGGAAGCCCAGTACCCGATTCCCGATGGCAAAGATGCAAAGGAACTCCAGGAAGAGTCCGCTGCCAAAGAACAGGCGCGAGAGCCAGGGGTGCTCCAGCATCCAGATGGCCTCTGGTGGATTGCCAGCAAAGGCAGGGTCGAAGTTGTTCAGAAAGCTCTGGCGGGCGGTCTTGAGCATGTCCATCGCCACGTTGTTGGAGTTCCAGAGCCACATGCCGCCCGAGTTGTCCAGCTTCGTGAAGACGGAGATGAAGTACATCCCGGTGAGGATCACCTGGGCCTGCACAAACATCCATGCGCGCAGCTTTTCATCCGGAGGGGCCAGCGTGAACTTCTCACGGAAGTTGTAGTACAGAACCGCGATGGCCTGGATGATGAGCGTGCAGCTCACGATCTGGTACCCGTGGTGGGTGAAGCCCTGGGAATTGTACAGGGTGAAGGGAAGCACGTGCATCAGTGCCAGCACGGGCAGCACCAGCGGGAGGGCCACTCCTGCAACGTAGATGACGAGCAGGCCGGCGAAAATGGCGCGATAGACATTCCAGGTGGACGGGTCTGCCAGCCAAGTGAGCCAGAGTTTGCCGTCGTTGATGCCGTGCAGCAGCTTCAACAGGCCGACAGGATGGGGCTCCTGGGTGTAGTCGATGCTCAACCGCAGGGTGTACAGCAGGAAGATCGAGAAGAGAAAGCGGGAGAGAAACCCCTCCAACGCTGAGATTTTTGGCAGGGTTTTCCAGCCGGAGAAGAGCCACTTGATCATCGTGCCTGGGGGGTGAGGGTTTCCTTGCCGATGAGTTCGACTTCTTCCACGACCTTGCTGTTCTGGTAGCTGATGTACGACTTGATGATCTGGAGTTGCTCGGGCAGGGCCTGGTTCTTTCCTTTGGCCTCGTGTCTCAGTTGGGCAAACATCTCATCGCAGATCTGCTGCACCATGGAAGGGGGCAGGTCCTTGGCTTTGATGTCGTGCTTCTTGGCCAGTTCCTCTGCTTTCTTCCGGTAGATCTTCCCGATCTTCGGGCAGGTGATGCCGGTCAGCTTTTGTACGGGGATCGGCTGCCCATTCCCGTCCGCCACCGTGTAGTAGGGGCGCTCTGCACTCGGGTTCGAGTACATGGGGTAGTTGGAGAAGGGATAGTTCTCCTTCAGGGAGAGGGAGAGGATCGTGTAGATCAGGAGCGCACCGATGGGGCTGCACTTGAGAAAGGCCCAAGCAGATTTGGCGATTCGAGGTAATTTCGCCATGGGGGAAACCCTGAGGGGCTCCTGAATGGCGGGAGGCTGGACAACGGCTGGCATGGCGGGTAGACGAGGAAAGTCGGGCGGAGAAAACAGGTACCTTTTGCTAGTTGCATCACGTATCCATGACAAGTCGTTGATTGACAATGGCTCCGCGGATTTTGATTGTACGGAAAGATTGAGTGAGGTAATTTATCAACGGTCGTGAAGTATTTCTTTATGAAACGGCACGCTTTCCACGAGCTTACAGTGGGAGGCGTTTGCGCCGCTGTCTTGCAATTTAGCATTTTTAGCCAGGACCTGGGAGTAACGACCTCCCCGGCGCCTCCTGCGATCGCACCTGCGTCAGAAGGGGCCATTCTGGCCCCTCCAGTCACGCCAGCGGCTCCTTCTGCGGCTGCCGTGACGACGCCCGTCTCCCCGGCGCAGGCCCCATCTACGGAGGGCCCTGTGACCTCGCCAACGGTGGTCGCGGCTTCCGCGGCACCCGGCGACATGCCCGTGGGAGTGCTGCCTGAACCGGTGCCTGAGCCCCGACGGGTGCGTCAGCCGCTCCAGGAGTATTTTACCGTCTTCGACCCGCAGCGCGAAGCGAGGCAGAACGTGCATGAGAAGGTCAATCCCTTCATCACCTACACCCACTTGGGCACCGACTTCGGCTTCATTGGCAACGGTCAGGAGGCCATCGGGTGTGAGCGGGGGGCGGTATTGATCTCCATGCCGCAGGGTTACTGGGCGGGCATGTGGCATGGTCTGGCCGGCATTGGCACGGATCTGGACTCTCAGCTCGATTTCCGGGCCTGTTATCCCCCCTTCATGAACACAAAGTTTCAGCCCAAGATCGTGGGCTTTGAGCTGCGAGGGAAGGGGAAGGGGACCTTGAAGGTGGAGATCAAGTCCTCCCTACAGCAGGTCCTGTGGATGAAGCCCTTCGTTTTGGACACTCCAGACATGCGAACCCAGGTGGAGCCAGTGAGTCCTGACCAGGTGGGCAAGGCCAAGTACCTCAACTGGGTGGCGGAATCGGGGACGGATGTGTCCTTGGACTCCATCTCCTTTATCGTGCAGGCACCGCCGATTCCTTTTGACGAGTACGTCTTCCTGACCAGCTACGCCAAACTGGCTCGTTGCTTCAGCCTCCGTACTGCTTGGGTCCGTGACCGCGCCCACATTCGGGATGGGCACTTCGACAACGTGCCCGCCACGGGCATCTTCGCCATGTGCACCGCATTGGCGGCGGAACTCGGGGTGGTGGATCACAAGTTTGCCCGTGATCTGGTGTATCGCGTGAATGACAACATCACCCGCCTGGACAGCTCGCGCGGGCTGCTGCCTCACTTTGTGAAGGCGTTTGAAAACGGGCACTACGGCATCGTGCCGGGCACCGAGTACAGCCTGGTGGACACGGCCATCTACTATCACGCGATGCTGGTGGCGGCAGAGATCTTGCGGGATCAACCCCTCAAGGACCACCTGACGGATCAACTCCGCGGTATCGTGTTGGATGAGATGCTGGTGGATGGGGAAGGTTACATCAGGCACGGGGTGCGTGAGGATCGAGTGACGCCGCTGCGCGCCGTTTGGCGTGACTGGGGTGGTGAGACCGCGCTGGTGCTGGCCATGGCCAACATGACCGCCAAGCCGCCGCCGCTGAAGATGGCAACAACGGGTCGAGTCTATGATGGCACGGGTTTCATTCCGGAGATCCAGAGCCTGTTTTACCCGGACTTCGAACAGGAAGCGCCCGATGCGATCTCCAAGCAGAGCTGGCCCGCGATCCGGCAGGACATGCTGAAGCGGCAGAAAGAGTACTTCCCCAAGAACTGGCCGGACAGCCAGGCGGCCAAGGAGCGCTTCTTTGGGCTCTCCGCTGGTGAGGCCCAGCATGGCAACGGCTACATGGTTGGCGGGGTGGATCTTCCACAGCAGACCGTGATCCACCCGCACTACGTGCTGATTTCTGGAAGCACGGACCCGGAGCCTGAGGGGGTGTACGACCTCTTGCGCAAGATGGAGGATGATCAGCTCTTCCCGCCGTGGGGCATGGTGGAGAACTTCACCAAGGATCTCGATGAGTATCTGCCCATGCTGGGGGCGCTGAATGCCGGTTTCGAGTGCCTGGGGGCCTACAACCTCATGACCAAGCATCGCAAGGCCAAAAACCTGGTGTATGAAGCTTCGAGGTCCAACTCAGAGCTTCGCCGGGGTGTGAGCATCTTCTACCCGGTGGCCACGACGTCGGCTGAAGGCAACAACACGGGCATTTCATTGACCGTCCGGTAGAGACGGCTGCCGTCCTCTGTGGCGAGGGCTTCCTCGTCAGCAGGGATGCCTTGGGCGCTTTTCTCTGCAGCCGTTGCCAGACGCAGCGGCTGCTTGGTATTTGGGCAGCGCAGCAGGGCGATCATGGCAGGGGAGAGCATGGGGCAACGTAGGATGGGGAGGGATTCCGGGCAATCGGGAAGTTGCCGGCGGAGACAACGACCGAAATGGGGCTTCATAACAAGTCCGGGCCAATGTGGAAAAAGGGATTGTCTTGGCGTGGCGGTTTTGTTGCAATGCCGCGCTTGGAACTGCGTACTGGGTTCCACTCGTTTTTTCCTCAGCCTCCGCACTCCCTCCCATGACCAACCCGTCGACTGCAACCCGGCCGGACATGCGCCTCTTTTGGGCATGTTTCGTCGCCCTCGTGGCCACTTCATTCGTGTTCGGGGTGAGGGCGAATACCATGGGGCAGCTGCAGGAGAGTTTGAGTCTGTCGGAAGCCCAGAAAGGGAATATCAATGGGGCAGGGATGTGGCCCTTCGCGCTGAGCATCATCTTCTTCAGCCTGATCATCGATCGGATCGGCTACAAGGTGGCGGCCGTTTTTGCGATCCTGTGCCACACGGTGTCCTTGCTCCTCACCGTTCGCGCCACCAGCTATGACTCCTTTTACTGGGCCACACTGCTGATTGCGGTCGCGAACGGCACGGTCGAAGGCTTCGTGAACCCAGTGGTGGCCACCTTGTTCCCCAAGGAAAAGGCGAAATGGCTCAACATCCTGCACGCAGGTTGGCCCGCGGGACTGGCCTTGGGAGCAGGAGCGACTGCGATCTTCAGCGGGCAGACCTGGCAGTTCAAGTACGGGCTCTGCTTCATCCCGCTGGTCATCTATGCCTTCCTCACTCTGCCGCGGGCGTTCCCGGTGAACGAGCGTGTGGCGGCAGGGGTGAGCTACCGGGACATGCTGAAGGAAGTGGGCGCGGTAGGCTTCTTCATTCTCAGCGGACTGACCGCAGCAGCCGTCTTCCAGATGTTGAAGCTGGAGGCCTCCGTGGGGGTCATTCTGGCCATCGCATCGGTGGTGGCAGTGCTGGTCGGTCTCTACACTCGTTCCCTCGGGAACTGGCTGTTCATCTTTGTCCTGATCACCATTGGACCGCTCGCGACCACAGAACTGGGGACTGATGGGTGGATGCCGGAACTGCTGAAGCTCTCCGGACCTGCTGGATTCACTGCCGCGCAAGCCGGACTCTTTGCCACCTGTGTCTTCATTTACACGTCGCTGGTCATGACGGCCCTGCGGTTCTATGCCGGGCCGGTGGTGCATCGGTTCTCCCCCATAGGGTTGCTGGTCGTCGGTACGGCGGTGGCCATTGTGGGGCTCCTCTTCCTCTCAAAGGCCACGGGCTACGTCATCATCGCTGCGGCCACGGTCTATGCTCTGGGGAAGGCATTCCTTTGGAGCACGACGCTGGGACTTGTCAGCGAGCAGTTCCCCAAGGGGGGCGCGCTGACCCTCAATGGGGTGTCAGCGGTGGGCGTGCTCTTCCTCGGCGTGCTGGGCAGTCCCTGGATTGGCTTCCAGCAGGATCAGGATATGCAGAAGGTCCTGGCCCAACATCACACGGCTTTGCATCAGCGCGTGGTCGGCGAGCCCAAGGACACGCTCTTTGGCAAGGCCCCCAGCTTGGATCAGGTCAAAGTGGACAGCCTGGACGAGCCTGCCAAACAGGAACTGCAGGCCGCGCAAGCCTCCAGCAAGCGGAGCATGTTCGCCGTCATTGCCATCCTCCCGGCTTTCATGCTTGTGTGCTATTTGGGCATGTTTTTGTATTTTAAGGCCAAGGGCGGCTATAAACCAATAGCCCTCGGCCACTCCGAGGAAGCCGATCCCGGTTTCTAACCCAGTTTTTCCTTGAGGCATCCCGCCTTTCTGTATAAAAACGCGGCTGCTTTGGCCGTTCTCTGGGTTCGCGCGGGCTCCCTCCCGCCAAACTCACCTCACTCACCAGACAGACATCAACCAAATACATAATACACACATGAGTAGCAACGCGGGCATAGCGCCCAATGCAAATCGCCTCCTTTGGGCAGGCTTTATGGCCATTCTGGCCGCCGGCGTCGGATTCTCCGTTCGCGGCGGGATCCTGGGCCAGTGGTCCCATCAGTTCGGATTCACCATGACGGAACTGGGTACCATCACAGGGGGCGGACTTACCGGGTTCGGCGTTGTGATTATATTGACAAGTCTTTTTGCCGACAAGATCGGCTATGGAAAGCTGATGATCGCGGCATTCCTGCTGCATTTCGTTTCAGCCGTGCTCACGCTGGCGACACCGGCCTTCTTTGCATCCGGTGGTAAAGAGGCTGCCTACTGGTGTCTCTTCTCCGCCATGTTCATCTTCGCCATCGGCAACGGTGTTTGCGAAGCTGTGGTGAACCCGCTTACCGCGACTTTGTTCCCCTCGAACAAGACCCACTACCTCAACATTCTTCATGCGGGTTGGCCTGCGGGTTTGGTGCTTGGTACCCTTGCGGCGACTCTCATGTCCGCCAAAACCGACGCTGCTGGCAACGTGATTGCTGCAGCAGTGGACTGGAAGATTCAGATGTCCCTGTTCCTCATCCCGGTTGTAATTTACGGGGTGATGCTCATTGGTCAGAAATTCCCGAAGTCCGAGGTGGAATCCGCCGGCGTGACGATCGGCGAAATGGTCAAGTCCGTCATCACTCCTCTATTCATCGTCCTCATCGTGCTGCATGCCTTGGTGGGCTATGTTGAGCTGGGTACGGATTCCTGGATCGCCAAGATCACTGGCAACATCATGGCCAGCCCCGCCAACGGGCTGAAGCTCATGATGTATACCTCCCTGTTGATGTTTGCCCTGCGCTTTGTGGCAGGTCCGATCGTTCACCGCATCTCTCCTCTGGGTCTGCTCTTCGTCAGCGGCATCCTGGGCTGCATCGGCCTCACTCTGCTTGGCAATGCCACGAGCATCGTTATGTGCGTAGTGGCTGCGACAGTTTACGCCTGCGGCAAGACCTTCCTCTGGCCGACCATGCTGGCAGTTGCTTCCGAGCGTTTCCCCAAAGGTGGCGCTGTGGCCATCGGCCTTATCGGCGGTGTGGGTATGCTCTCTGCAGGTTCGCTGGGTGGTCCTGCCATCGGTTACAAGCAGGACTACTTCGCAACGAAGCAGCTTGAGGTGAAGGCTCCTGAGACCTATGGCCGCTACTCTGTTGCTGAACCCAAGGGTTTCTTCTTCCTTCCGAAGATCAAGGGCCTTGACGGCGCCAAGGTGGGTGTTCTTGAAGACAAGGGTAAAGAGCTCGCCAATGTCGGTGCAGCTCTTGCCAAGGATGGCAAGCAGGACAAGAACCACGAAGCTCTGGCCGCCTGGTGGGAAGCTTCCAAAGCTTCTGCTGATGCTGATGCCCAGCCGGTGAAAGATGCCACGCTTGAAGGCAGCCGCATGGCCCTTAAAGTGACAGCAGCCGTTCCTGCCATCATGGCGGTGCTCTACCTGCTCCTTATCCTGTACTTCAAGGCCACAGGCGGCTACAAGGCCCTGCAGGTGACGGGTGAACAGATCGCTGGCGGCGTGCAAGGCCCCGGCGAAGGCTGAGACGGCGATCCTCGCTGAACTCGGATAAACGTTTATGGGACGAGGCTTGTGCCTCGTCCCATTTCTTTTGGAGGCAGGCCCGACGCTCGAACTGCTTGCCCCAGCAGGAATGGCCTGCATGGTATTCGGCATGAGGATTCGAGAAACGTGGTGTCTGGCAGTTGCGGCAGCCGCGCTGATTGCAGCCCCGGCTGGTTTCGCGGCCACTCCCGAAGAAGCCCGAGCTTCCTTGGAGAAGTGGCTGGTTTCGGCCTCCAAGGTGAGCTCAGTCCAAGCCAAGTTTGACCAGCTTCGTCAGCTCAAGAGTGTGCGCAAGCCACTCAAGCGGGAGGGCCAGCTCTGGATGGAAAAGCCCGGCGGGTTTCGCTGGCAAATCGGGCAGGCTCCAGATCTGTTGGTGCAAAAGGGCCCGGATGGCTCGCTGTGGGTGCTGGATGGCAAGGACAAGAAGGCCCGGGTGTGGAGCAAGGAGGCGCTCGATGCCCAGGAGAAGGATGGCAAAGGGCAGGGGTTCGCCATGATCCAGTCCATGCAGGCGATCTCCTTGAAGGAGTTCGAGGAGCAATTCAAGATTCGCGGAGGGGAGCCGGATGCAGGCAATGCAGACGTCTGGGCCTTTGAGCTGGGCTTGAAGGACAACAAGGCGGCCCTGTTCGTGATCAAGGTCACGCTCAAGGGGAACATCAAGGAAGGCTCCCTGCATGCGCTCACCATCCACATGAGGGATGGTTCGAGCATGACCACCGCCATCACGGAGTACCGATTGAATGGAGCGATTCCGGACAGTGTTTTCAAGGTGGACACGGCCGGGTACGAGGTGGAGAAGGAGTGAGGAGTGCAAGCCTCAAGCTTCAAAAATCAAACCTCAAGAGCTCAGCCTCCCCGTGATCATGTAGGCCATGGCCTCTGACGAAAAGCGCAGGGCTGTACTTTGCCATTGATCCCTTCCCATTCAGCATCATTGCTGGATCATGGATTTTGATGCAGCACTGCGAGCCTTGCCTCATGGGCCGGAATTCCGATTTGTGGACGCTCTCGTCTCACTGGAGCCCGGGAAAGCCGCGGCCGGGAGCTATCTGCTCCGGGGGGATGAGAACTTCCTCATCGGGCACTTTCCTGGCCAGCCGCTGATGCCAGCGGTGTTGATGGTGGAGGCGATCGCTCAGGTCGCGGGGGTGGCGGCCCAGTCGGATCCCGTGATCCCACCGCTGGCCGATCTCCGATTGACGGCGATCCGCTCCGTGAAGGTGTTTGGCGCGGCCTTCCCTGGCGATCAACTGCTCGTGGAGGCAGAGGTGCAGGGGCGCATGGGAAACCTGCTTTTGGCGACCGGGCGGGTAAAGCTGGGGGACAAGGTCTTGGCAGAAGGGCAGGTCACTCTGAGCGGCGAACCAGCCCCGGCTTGAATTCAGAGAGGTGCGTGGTATCTCACCCTATGGCGACATACACCTACGAAACCATCCCGCAGACCGAAGGCGAGACCCCTAAGCGCTTTGAGATCAAGCAGAGCATGCGTGACGCCGCCCTGACGCTCCATCCTGAGACAGGGGAACCTGTTCGTCGAGTTATCACGGGCGGTGCTGGACTGATGGGCGTGGGCCAGACGGCGACCGTTTCTTCCGGCGGCGGTGGCCATTGCGGTACCGGTTGCGGCTGCCATTGAAAATCAGTTCATTAGAAGTGCAAAAAAGACTTGCGGGAATGCGGAATCTACGCAAACTGCGCGTCCTCAAATGAATTCCAAGGACAGGTGCCAGAGTGGTCGAACGGGCACGATTGGAAATCGTGTGTACTAGTGATAGTACCGAGGGTTCGAATCCCTCCCTGTCCGCCATTCATCGCCAAGAGTTCTCTATGGTGATGAAAAGCAATCCAACAAGATTGCCCCAACCACGTAACGGTGAACAACCCCTTGCTTTGGCGAAGGGGCTGGTCTGTTAAAAGAGGTCCAAATTTCGGGCCACGTTCCGTTGAATACTTTTCCGCAGAGGGGCTCGTCTTGTGACCTAGCTCAATATGCCTGGCATGGTCATCTGTGGTGGCGAAGAACGGACCAGGTGACCATAGGCATCGCACAGGAGGTCAGCCCCGTTGTTTTCGGTGACGGCTTGTTTATTGCAGCGGAAACGAGCCAGCTTGATCAGCAACTGGTTTGCAGTTTTTTCCTCTGAGAGAAGTTCTTGCAGGAGGCCAGTCGCTTCCTCGTTCCTCAGATGTGAGGACCATTCGTGCAAGCAACCGTACGAGGCGATTTCGAGGTGTTCTATCTTCTGAGCGGCCCCCACGAGGGCAGCGTTGATGGCGGGTGAGTTGCCGAACGCATGGATCATGCGATGACACTCTTGAATGAGTTTGGCTGTCACTTCGCACTTGGTGGCGATGACTGGCTGGCGGAAGGCCTGGAAGACGTGAGTCAGTTTCTCGACCTGACGCACCGTTTCATGATGGTGAGCCAACATCAGGCTCTGCAGCGTAGAGGCAGTTGCCTCCTCGAGGACGAAGGGCATTGCGCGTACCTGCTGCATTTCCGAACTGAGCCTGCTACTGAGTTGGTGGAGGAACAGATCTTTGAGGGATTTCATGGTGTGTTGACGACCGGCGGTACGCCATTGCTGTTGTCGGATGAATGGGGAGACTCTGAGGGCGCGAGAAAGCGCAAAGAGCCCTGCGTTCGTCGTGATGCATTTTTTGGACTAGCGAAGCGTCTAGCCAGCATCCGTTTGCTCAGAGGTGGAATCGTCTGCTGTGCGAATCGGAGGTGGGACGAAGATGGAAGAACCAGTCAGATCATTGAGTGTCTGGCTGCTGGGTGATTGCTGTTGGCTTGGGATGGGCTCTTTGTTTTGGGTGTCTTTGTCCAGTGGTTCTATAGGTGGCAATGCTGGTGACGTGATTCCCATTCCGGGACGATATTCAGTGACGTTGTATTTGTGGTGAGAACTCATATGAGGGGTAGTTGGCGGTGATCTTTGCTGCATACTCTCGAAGCATTGGCTGAAATTGTATATGGGGTGAACGCCCCATCATTTCTGCGAGGGGTTAGGGACAAGACATGGCTCGAGAATCGCCCGCATTTGCGTGCAGGGGACTTTGGAATAGGGGTTTTCTAGTGGACGAAATTATTGTGGGTACTTAGTATTCACCAGTCGGAATATTCCCATTCCGACAAATTCCTATGAAGGTTTTCGTTGTTCTCGCTTCGTTTCTTACTGTTGCTCAACTACTTGTGCTGCCGCTGCACTCGCAGTCGGTGTTGTACTGGGATCTCAATGGTAACGTGGCTGGGTCGGGTGGAGGGAGTGGTCCCTCAGGAGTGTGGAACTCAACTGCGGCCAACTGGAACCCTCAGGCTGACGGCACGGGTGTTCCTTCCACGTGGACAGCCGGGCAGATTGCGGCCTTTGCGGCGGGTAACAATGCCAAAGGCGCGTACCAAGTGATTCTTGCGGGTACTCAGATCGCGGCCGGGGTGACGTTGGAGGAGGGCACGCTGACGCTCGCGGGCGGGTCCCTTTCCTCTGGTGCCTCATCTCTCGCCGTGCAGGTGGCGACGGGCACCCGACTCAATCTCAATTCGGTGCTGGCCGGGACGGTGACCGCGGGCTCGAACGGCATGGCGATCAGCGGTGGCGGTACCGTCAGACTCATGGCGGCCACGAACACCTTCACCGGGGACATCTCCGTCAACGCTTCGCGATTGGAGGTCCTCACCGGCACCACCGATTTGCTGTCCTTGGGAGCAGGCACCAAGGCCATCACGCTCACCAACGGTGCCGTCGTCGCTCCGGTGAACTCCGCGAACCCAGCCTCCACCAGTGGCAAGTCGTTCGTTATCGGCACGGGCGGTGGCACCTTCAACGTGGTCAACGGAGTGAGCCTGACGCTGGATGACGCGGGGCAGTTCAGTGGGACTGGCAACTTGACCATCACGGGTTCCGGCACGGGTACCGTGATCTTGGGAAACACAAGTGTGGCCCATACCTTCACGGGCAGTGTGAATGTCCAGTCCGGAACACTTCGGGTTCAGAACGCGGGGGCGGTCGGTGCGGTGGCAGGTGGCAAGACGATTACCGTGGCTGATGGAGCTTCTCTTGACATCCGGGCGGCGCTGAATGCCATTCCCATCACAGTGCAGGGGAGCGGGGTGAACAACACGGGGGCACTGACCAACTCCACGACCACGGCGGGAAGCAGTGCTTCGGCCATCACGCTGGCTGGTCATGCCAGCATGGGGGTGACCAATACGGCCGCGTTGACCATCTCTGGGGTTATTTCCGGAAGCGGCATGAATCTGACCAAGGTGGGTGCGGGAGCGGGTACGCTGGTGCTGAGCGGGCTGAATACCTACACAGGCAACACGATCGTGAATGGCGGCACGCTGGTGGCTAGTGCTGCGACGAATGCAGCCCCCATCAACAGTGCCTCCGGCCTGGTGCTGAGCGGGACGGGTACGTTCCAATATTTGGGACGATCCGGTGCCTCGGTCACCATGGTATTGAATGGCCTGGAGCTGGCGGGAGGGGCGGGCACGGTTGATGTCAACAACGCCGGCACCATCACCACCCTGGATCTGCGGGGCACCGGCGGCACCTTGGGGATCACACGAACGACGAGGGGTGGTACGGTGGACTTCAAAGCGACCACGGGCACCTTGGGGACCACCGCAGTGATTCTGACCAATCAGGCCAATGATGCCTCTGGAATCCTCGGGGCCTGGGCCACCGTGAACGGTGGGGCCAGCTTTGCCATGAATGACGGCACTGGCAAGGTGGTGGCCTACGGCACCTTCACCGACATTGCGGCCCTGGGGGCATCCATCGCCAACGGTGTGAACACCAATGTCAGGATCAATTCGGCGGGATCGGGGGCCAACATGGCCCTGGCCGCAGGCACCACCAGCATCAACACCCTGACGCAAAACAGCACTACCGCAGTCATCGTTGATACGGCGGGCAAGATTTTGCGATTTGGCGCAGCCGGTGGGTTGCTCATCACTCCTACGGCATCCACCACAGGCTCGTTGACCATTGGCACGGCGGCCAACTCTGGCACCGTCACCGCCGGAGGATCAGACAACACGGCAGGGGAATTGATTCTCTCCGCCTACTCCGGAGCAGCCCTGACCGTGAACTCCGTGATCGCCGACAACGGGACAGGAGTTGTCTCTGTGAACCGATCCGGGACTGGTGCAGGCTTGGTCACGCTGGCGGGCACGAACACTTACACGGGCTCTACCACCCTGGCGGCGGGCATCACCAATGTGACCGTACTGGCGAATGTGAACATCGCCAGCAGCATCGGTCAAGGATCATCCGCAGGCTCGGCAGCAGATCTGGTGCTGAACGGCGGTACGCTGCAGTTCACCGGGGCGGCCGCAGCCAGCACGGATCGACTCTTCAGTATTGGGCTGGGCGGCGGAGCAATAGATTCCTCCAGTGCTACTGCAGCCGCGGTGGTGAACTTTAGCGGGACCGGTGCCATCGGTTTTAATGGCCAGAGCGGTGCCCGCAGTTTCACGCTCACGGGCACGAATACGGGGGCCAACATTCTGGCTGGGGTCCTGGGTGACAACGGCGGATCAACCACTCTGACCAAGAGCGGAGCGGGCCTGTGGGTGCTGACGGGTGAGAACACCTACAGCGGGATGACCACCATCACCGCCGGTACGCTTCGTGTGGGCAATGGGGGGACAACGGGCTCCTTGGGGACGGGTGCTGTTAACTTGACGGGCACGCTGATCTTCAATCGCAGTGACAACTACACGGTGAACAATGCTATTTTCGGCACCAGTGGATCTGTGATCACCCAGGCGTCTGCCAATGTCCTGACTCTGGCTGGCGCGGGGATCAACACCGGTGGCCTTCGCTTTACCGTGGATGGTGGGACGATCGACATCACCGGGAACGATGTGATCCTCACTGGGAGCTCAGCCCTGGTCACCACCAACAGCGGTACCATCAATGGTACGGGAGGAGGACGCATCCTCCTGGGTGCGGCCAATGGCGACTATGGTGCAGCGAGCGGCAAGACACTGGTGATCAACACGGTGATCGCGGATGGCACAGCTACGACGATTGATTTTCATGGGGGCACGAACAGCACGGGGGTCACGTTCCTCACGGCCGACAACATCTTCACAGGGACGGCCAACATCCAGGGGCAGGCGGTCTCTGTGACCAAGATCGGCAATGCGGGGACGGCGGGCAACCTCGGGGTGAACTCGGTCATCAATATCGGTACCGGTGCAACCACGACTTCTCGATTGATCTACACAGGCGCGGGCGAAACGACGGACAGGACGATCAACTTGTCTGCGTCCACAGGGGTTGCCATCATCGACCAGTCAGGCACTGGTCTGCTGGAGTTCACGAGTGCGGTCACGGCGGCGGCCGGTGTCAAGTCGCTGACCTTGCAAGGTTCGACCGCTGGGGTGGGGCGCATGAGTGGGAACATTGCCAACGGAACGGATCCTGTGGGC
The DNA here is from genome assembly GCF_000739655.1 of Verrucomicrobium sp. BvORR106. GTDB lineage: Bacteria > Verrucomicrobiota > Verrucomicrobiia > Verrucomicrobiales > Verrucomicrobiaceae > Verrucomicrobium. The sequence goes on from NZ_BATR01000114.1 coordinate 70,238, forward strand.
ATCATCAAGTCAGGAACGGGAACCTGGACGCTTGCGGGAAACAATGCCTACTCCGGCGCCACCGCTGTGAACGGGGGGCTGCTTTACGCTGGCTCAACCAGCGCCTTTGGCAACGGGTCCGCCATGACTGTGGCTGCGGCTGGTACGGTCAGGCTGGACGGCTTCAGCAATTCTTTGGGTTCACTTGCCGGAGCGGGCTTGATGGAGAACGCGAATGGCTCTGCGGTGACTCTTACCCTGGGCACTGACGGAACCTCCACGATATTTAGCGGCACTCTGCGGGATGGCACTGGCGGTGGAGCCTTGTCGCTGGTCAAGACTGGTGCGGGAGCGCAAACCCTGGGAGGTGCAGAGATTTCCTATACCGGAAGCACGGTGATCGGCGCTGGCACAGTGCATCTCACGGGATCGCAGGGTGCGGTGCTTGCCACTAGCAGCATCACGGTGGCAGGAGGAGGGACTTTGAATCTGAACAATCAGACGGCTCAGCTTTATTCCTTTTCATCGGGAACGCTGAGTTTTGGCACCGGGACGGGTACGGCGACGCTGGGGTTGGAACTGGGCGCGAACACGGCTGCTTCTGACCGCTATGTTAGCAGCGGGTCGATCGTCACCGCCAACAACATCGCCTTCAACATCTTTGCTCTCAGCGGTTTTGGGCAGTCCTTGAGCTATGACCTGCTCACTGCTGGGAGTGGACTGAGCGGAGCGACCTACTCTTTGTCATCCGTGGCAGGTGGTTACACCTACAACCTCGTCACCAGTGACACCAAGGTAACGTTGCAGCTCGCTGCCATGGCGGCGGGAGATCTCTATTGGCGGGGAGCCCTGAACAATAGCTGGTCCGCCTACAATGCCGGGGTCACCAACTGGACCACCGACGCAGCGGGCACGCTCAATGCCGGAGGTAATCCTGGCGCTTCAAACTCGGTGATCTTCAGTGCCAGCCCAGTCGCCGGACCTGCCGTCACTACCACCTTGGATGGCAACTACGTCATTCGTGATCTCACCTTCACCGCAGTGCCCAATGGCGTCACTTCTGTCGCCATTGCTCCTGGAATCAACTCCACCAACTCGCTGACGCTGGCTCCTATCACTGATACGACTGGGATTCTCGTACAGGACAATGCTGGCAGTGTGACCATCTCAGCACCCCTCGTTCTCGGGGCCGCTCAGACCTGGAACGTAGTGGGTACGGGCGCGAACGGTTCCTCGTTGACCGTGTCTGGAGGAATCTCTGGTTCGGGGAATCTCACGAAGTCGGGGACTGGCACCTTGTCCATCAACGGCGTTTCCACGAACTCGGGAACGACCACGATCTCCGGAGGAACGGTGGTGGGTGGGGTAGCATCGGCCTTCAGTGGTAGTTCGGCGTATACAGTGAACAGTCCTGCCATCGTGCGGCTCAATGGTTTTGCCAATGCCATGGGATCGCTGGCGGGATCCGGCATTGTCGAAAACAACCATGCCAGCACGGCCGCGACCCTCACGGTAGGAGCGAACAATCTCAGCACGCTGTTCAGTGGGATCCTGCGGAACAACAGCGGAGCGGGTACCGGCACGCTCTCCCTGGTGAAGACGGGCACAGGCACCATGACCCTGACTGGGGCCAATACTTTCACGGGCACCGCGACGGTCAGTGCAGGGACACTGACGGTGGGGAATGGCACGAGTGGGAGCATCACCACGACCTCAAACGTCATTGTGGGGAATACGGCCGGCAATGCCGTGCTGAACGTGACAACAGGCGGTTCGATCTCCAGCGCGCTTCTAGTGGTGGGCAACGCCAATGGGGCGTCAGGAGCGGTCAATATCAGTGGCGGTTCTTACACTGCGACGACGGCTGAGACCCAGGACACGATCCCGGCTTTCGGCGCGGCCAATGGAGGCTACGGCAGTCTTGTCATGTCGGGTGGCACGTTGAACCTAGCCAGGTTCCAGTTCGGCGGGGTTCAGGGAGCCAATACCACTGGTGGCATTGGGGTGGGCCTGATCACGGGCGGTACAGTGAACAACACTGGATTCCTGCTGCTGGCCCGTCATGGCGCGTCCATCGGGGTGCTCACGGTGGCCGGGGGTACGCTCAATCACAATGCTGCCGGGCAGAACATTGCCCTGGGCTGGCAGGGTACGGGGCGCGCTGAGCTGAATCTCACGGGCGGCATGCTGGACAACACGGGACGCAGTGTGCAGTTTGGCGGGGGCACCTGGACGGGCACCGCCATCGTCAATCTCAACGCTGGCACTCTCGTGACCAACTCATTCACCCGCACTTCGGGGACGAGCTACATCAACTTTAGCGGCGGCACTCTGCGTGCGGGAGCGGCGAGCACCACCTTTATTCCCACTACGGTAAACCGGGTTACGGTGAACGGGGCCTTTGGGGCCTTTGCAGGTGGGGCTGTGATTGATACCAACACCTTCGATCTCACCATTGGTGCGAACATGCTTGCAGCCACGGGCGACGGTGTGTCCACCATCCAGGTGATTGACGGCGGTTCAGGCTACATCGGGGCTCCAGCGGTCACCATCAGTGGCCTTGGCGTCGGTGCGACCGCGATTGCCAACATGGTGGATGACGGCACGGGCATTGGCACCCTGAAGGTGGCTAGCATCACCATCACCAATCCCGGTGTGGACTACACAGGAACTCCTACAGTGACGCTCGCCGGAGGCGGCGCGGCTACGGCTGCCACGATCGGTACGGTCAGCCTGGCCGCCAACACTTCTGGTGGACTCACCAAGTCAGGGGCCGGGGTGCTGACGTTGAGCGGTACCAACACCTTCGCGGGAGCCGTCAGCGTCACCGGCGGAGCTTTGGCATTCTCGGCGAGTGAGAATCTGGGTGATGCTTCGGCCGCTACGAACACGCTTGGCCTCAGCAACGGTGCGGTGTTGCGATACACAGGGGCGGGTGCTCTCGATTTGGGGGCAAATCGTTCCTTGGCCCTGGGAACGGGTGGGGGGAGCGTGGACGCCAATACTGCCACCGGGGTGCTCACGTCTGGCGGTGGGATCTCAGGCACTGGTGCGACTTTCACGAAGACCGGTACTGGGGCTCTCATTGTCAATGGAGCGGCGACCCACACCGGGGCGACCAATGCGTCCGCTGGCATCCTGACTATTACTGGGAGCCTGAATGGGACGAATGCTCTCAACGTCAGCACTGGGGCCACGATGAATCTTACGGGGTCGCTGCTGGCTCCAGCCTCCATTCAGACCATTGCCGTTGCGGGTGGCGGTTACTTGAATCTCGCGAACGGTACGGGGGTGCCGCTCTCGAATGTTGGCACCTTGAACCTCGGGGCGGGCACGGGGACGGCGAGACTGGGGCTGGAGCTGGGCACCACCTCGGATTTGATCACTTCTTCAGGTCTGGCCGTCACGGCCAATTCGGTCCGATTCGAATTGAGCAAGCTGGCAGGCTTTGGGGTGGGCAGCTACAACCTACTCACTGCGACGGGTGGTTTGGGCAGTGCCAGCTACACGGCCCATCTCACGGGGTACGCGTACAGTCTCACCTCATCTGCCACTTCGGTGCAGTTGAATGTGTTGTCTGCCTTGATTGGGGACGTGTATTGGCGTGGTGATCTGGGGAACAGCTGGGCCAGCTACGCCCTTGGCTCTACCAACTGGGCCTCCAATGCGGCGGGGACGGTCGATGCTGCGGCGTTGCCGGGGATTGCCAATGGCGTGATTTTCAGTTCCAGCGCTACGACGGGGCCGACTATTTCCACCACGTTGGATGGGGATTTTGCCATTGGCAGCCTCAGATTCACCAATGCGCCAGCCGGTGTCACGAGCGTGACCATCGCTCAGGGTACTTCTGGCACGCTGACGCTGGCTCCTGCGGTTTCAACCAGCGGCCTCACGGTCGATGACAACGCTGGCAACATCACCATCTCCGCTCCTGTTGCTCTGGGGGCAGATCAGACCTGGACCATGAGCGCCACCGGCGCAACTCTCACTATCAGTGGCCCCATCACGGGGACTGGCATGCTGACCAAGGCGGGTGCGGGTACCGTGACCTTGTCCGGCAACAGCACCTATTCAGGAGCCACGGTGGTCTCCACCGGAGTGCTGCAGGCGGGTTCTGCGACGGGATTCAGTGCCAATTCTGCCTACACGGTCAATGGTACAGCAATCCTCCGGCTCAACGGCAACAATGCCAACGTGGGCTCCCTTTCAGGCACTGGTTTTGTTGAGAACAACCATTCGGCCAATGCCTCCATTCTCACGGTGGGAGCTTTGAATAGCAGCACCGCCTTTGGTGGGGTGATCCGGAACGGTGCAGCGGGCACCATGGGACTGACCAAGGTGGGAATCGGGACATTGAGTCTCGGCGGGGTCAATACTTACACAGGGGCCACGTTGATTACCGGGGGGACACTGCAACTCGCCACGGGTGGAAACTTGACCGGAAACAGCGCGTTGACGATCACCGCTGCTGCGGGAGTAACGGCCTCATTCGATGTGAATGGCGGCACTCCAACGCTCGCCTCCATTACCTTGGGCGGCGCTTCGGCGACCTCTACCGCGAATGTCCTCGATACGGCGGGCACTGGGGTGATCAATCTGGGGGGCAATATCACCTATAACGGCACCAACAATCCCTTGGGCTCGACCTTCAATGCGGGATTGCTGTACACCAATCCGGGAGGAAGCAGAACCATCACGGCGAACACCTCGACCAGTGCATTGGTGGAACTGACCTTCAACGGGGCCATCAATGGAACAGGATTCGTGACTGACAACAGGGTGATCTTCTCCGGAACGGGAGACATCACCCTCAACAACACCGTGACGGTTGCCGGTTCAGGTTCTGATCTGCAGAAGAACAGCACCGGGATACTGAACATCAACGCTGCCACCACCGTGACCGATGACTGGGTGATCGACGCGGGCATCGTGAATGCCAACGTGAGCAATGCGCTCAATGCCACCGACGATATCGTCATCGATGGTACGAGCGTCCAGGACTCTGCCGTGGTGAACGTTGGGGGAACGGCGGGAACTTCAGGAGTGCATCAGGGGGACGACATCTTCATTCGCAACGGCGGCCGGGTGAATGTGCTGGTAAACAACGGCATCAGCCTGGGCACGGACATGATCCTCGTCGGCGATTCCTCGTCGGCCTCCGCGGCGGCGGCCGGGCGGCTGGATCTCGCAGCGGACATTTCGATTGGCGCCAATGGCCTGCAGGTGGGCAACGGTACCAACATTGGCAATGTCACCGGTACGGGCACCATCACCACGGCCGGGACCTTCTCCCTGCGGAATGGCACGGTGGAGAGTGGCATCACTCTGGCAGGCGCAGGTGCCATCACGAAGGTGAGCAACGCCACGTTTGTCTTCTCCGGATCTCGCACTGCGACAGGAGCGACCAACATCCAAGAGGGCACCTTGGTCCTTGACTACACGACCAACAACGCCAGCAAGATCGGCGGGGTGCTTACCCTCGGCTCGCTCATCCCAGCCGCGGCCAATCCGGTGCTGACCATCAACGGCAATGCCTCGGCCGCGACCAATCAGGTGGTGGCCAGCACCACCCTGATTCTGGGCACTAGCAGAGTGAATGTGAATGCCGGCACCGGACAGCAGGCATCGCTCAGTCTCGGCGCCGTCACAAGGACAGTGGGCGGTTCCACCCTGGTCTTCACCTACAACAATGGCAGTGCCAACGTGAAGACGGACCATCTGAGCTCGTTGTTGCCCTATGCCACACTGACGACAGGCGGCATCACGCGTTTGGCCGCCACTGACGGCTCAGGTAACGTGGTGCACGCCACGGGGGCAAACAAGAATGACGTCACCGCTTGGTGGGGAACGGACAATGTCACCAATACAGGAGCGTTCTCAGGAACTATCGGCACACAGTCATCGGCGGCGTCCACCTTGAGTTTTGTGGCTGCAGGCTCGGCGTCTTCCGTGAACGTGGGAGCGGAGAGCCGCTTCACTCTGCGCAATGGCGCTGTCTACGTGGATGCTGGGGTAGGGGCCAATGCGACTTCCATCGTGGGAGGTCAGCTGGCAGGGGCGACCTCTGGCGTCACCGGGGAAATCATCGTTCATCAGTACAACACGTTGTCCGCGTTTGAGATCGGCTCACGACTCTTCGGGACCACCACCCTTACCAAGAGTGGCGCGGGAGCGTTGGTGCTTTCAGGAGACAACTATTTCGCGACCAGCCTCAACAACGGCGCGGCCAGCTTTGTGGCCCTGAATGAAGGCACTTTGGTCCTCCGCGGTGGCAACGCGATCGGGGATGCGACCAGTGTGCATATGAAGACGGGGACCACCCTGGAACTGGCGGCGGGGGCGTCCGAAACGATCGGTAGGTTGGGCATCGATACCACCAACATTTCCAGCGGAACCATCTCACTCGGCGCAGGCAGCGCCCTCACGATCAACCAGACTGGCAGTGCCACCTACAGCGGTGTCTTTACCGGGAGCGGCACCATCACCAAGGTGGGCAATGGCAACCTCCAGTTGACGGGGAACACTGCAGCAGCGTTTACGGGGGCGCTAAATGTGAATGGAGGCATGCTCTACATCTCAGGCTCGGCTGGTCATCTGAGTGGAAGCGTTGAGATCAACCTCAATGCTGGAAGCTCGTTCTTGATCGACAACGACGACGATTCCTCCAACACCACGCGCATCTCGGACGCCGCGGTGATCACGCTCAATTCGGTCAATGCTCCCTGGGCGGGTGAAACCCGGGCCAGAGGGCTGTCTGTACGCACGGACAACAACAGCAACATGACGGAAACCGTAGGATCGCTGGTCCTGGCCAGTGGTGCCAACTACGCCGGTCTGGAAGCTGCGGGTGGCACCAGTTCTGTCGCGGGCATCATTGCGGCCAATGGCATCACGCGAAATGTCGGTACGACGTTCAACATCCGGGGTGCAGCTCTCGGAGCCACAACGGGGCAGCGCTCCGTGCTCAAGATTGCGGATGCCAATGATGCGGCATTCATGACCTCGAATCTCGTCGGTGGTGGCGCTGCGACCGGTGCTTCAAACAAGAACGTCAGCATCGTGCCGTGGGCGATCGGAGAGACGATCTTGGATGATCTCTCTGACAGCAACATGGGAAACAGCTTTGTGACCTATGTGGACAACAGAGGCTTTGTGGTGCTGGATCTCACGACAGAGTTCCGCACCTTCGCTGCGGGTGGTACCGCTCAGGACAACATCCGGGAGTCTCTGTCTGCGAATCTGACCGGACTCGGCGCGCAGACGATCAACTCTCTGATCCTGCATGATGCCACCGTCGCTGCGGGAAGTCTGACCGTGTCGGGTTCCGGCTTGCTGACCAACACCAGCGGTGCCTTCCTCTTCACGCTCAACACAGCCGCCACTGCCTCCAGTGCTCATGGGATCCTGCTCAATGGTTTCAGCGGCATTCAGGTAGGAAGCACCAATGAGTATATCATCCAGGTGGTGAATCCGGTCTCCACGGCTACCACTCCTGCATTGACGGTGGAGATCGCGTCGAATCTCACCAGCACTGGGGCCTCCCTCACCAAATCGGGGCGCGGCACCCTGATCCTTTCCGGATCCAACAGCTACGGCGGTGGCACTTACTTGAACGAAGGCATTTTGCAGGTGGCTGGTCTGGCAAACCTCGGCTCTGGCGGTCTGAGGTTCAATGGAGGCACGCTCCGTCTGGGCGCTGGTTTTTCGGATGACCTCAGTTCCCGCGCGATGACGATCTCGAATGCAGGTGGGATCCTGGATACGAATGGCATCAGCTACGTGTGGCAGAACGGGCTGGATATGACCGGGCCTGGAAACTTCATCAAGTCCGGGTCGGGACTGTTGACGATTCAGGGAGCATCGAGCTTTACGGGTACGTTTGTGGTAGGACACACATCGAACATCACAGGCGCGACTGCTGGGGTTTCGCAGGGCGTGCTGTTTAACGGAGTGACCAATCAGGCTGTCACTGGGAATCTGCAGATTGGTTCAGTCGGTACTCCGGCAAGTGGCATTGCGGGTGCGGCATTAGGGGCGGACGAGCAGATCGCGGACACGGCGACCATTGTCTTCAATGGTGTCGCTGCCAGCAGCCGGTGGGCTTACTTCAAACTGTTGGGACATACTGAAACGGTGGCGGGTATCTCTGACGTGACGGGGGCAGGCGTCATTGAAAACCGCGAGGGTGACACCGTCACTTCAGCCGGTGCGTTGATCCTGAACAGTGATCGTGACTTTACCTACAATGGCTACCTGCGGGACAACAGTTCCGGCAGCGCAGATGCCAACCCGCTCAGTCTGACCAAACTCGGGTCGGGCATGCAGATCCTGTCTGGCACGCAGATCCGGTACACGGGGGGAACCACGGTGAATGGCGGGACACTGTACCTTCTTAACACCAACAACTTCGCCAGCAGCATCGTCAACAATGCCCTGGTGGTGTTTGACTATACCAATGCCTCTGCCCTTACGCTCACCAAAGACCTGTCCGGCAGTGGCAAGTATGTGAAGCGGGGAACGGGAACTCTGGCCTTGAATGGGAACAACACGTTCTCCGGAGCGCTGGTGATTGAAGAGGGGGGAGTCAGCTTTAGCAACAGTCTTGGCAACAACGCCGTGGGGAATACCATCTCCATCCTGGAGAACGCCACGCTCACCAGCACCGGCCTCGCGGCGGTCCTGGGAAATAATCAACACGTCACCCTGGGAGGTGAGGTTGCCAACATCGAGGTGACGGGGGCTGCCAACACGCTGACGGTGGCTGGCTCTCTCTCTGGCGGGGCGTTGACCCGGTTTGAAAAGGAAGGCGCAGGAACGCTGATCCTGACGGGGGCGTCCACCTTTGCGGGTACCACGCAGGTGAACGCAGGACGTTTGGAAGTGCGCCACGCAGCAGGCCTGGCGGCCAGCTCTGGCATCACGGTGGCCAATGGGGCCGGACTGGTGCTCAATGTGGCATCCACTGGCAGCGGAGCCAGCCATAGCCTTATGGGAACGGGCAACCTGCTGACGCTGGGTAGCACAGGAGGATCTACCGTGCTTGGTTTCGGGATCAACGGGGTCGCGAATGACAAGCTGGTTCTCGGTGCAGGTCAGTTCATCAATGTCGCTGCCACCACGGTGTTCACGGACCTGTACGTTTCCGGAACTCCGTTGTCTTCCAGCTATGTCTTGATCCAGAGTGCGAACGCTACGAACTACGGTGCCTTCACTCTGGGGTCCATATTTAATGGAGGGGCTTATATCTACACCCTGGACAATACCCAAGGTAACAACCTGGTGCTCAATGTCACTGCTGCCTCCCAGCCGAGTCCGCCGCAAGCCTACTGGAAGGGAGACTTGACGGGGACGGGAACCGGAGTTTGGAATGCAGCCCAACTCAATGGCAATACCAACTGGGCGACGGCAGCCGATGGTGCCACCGACACGCAAGTGGGGCCCGATGCAGGGACGGATGTGTTCTTCAGTGCCACTGGTGCTCAGAACTTCACCACGACGCTGGGAGCAGATCTCGCTGTGAAAAGCGTGACGTTCCTTGCCGGTTCAGGTACTGGCGGCAGCAATACGGTGGTTACAGGAGGCAACACACTGACCTTGGGTGCAGGAGGCTTCAGCCTTTTCACTGGTTCGGGCAGCATCAGCTTCAGCCCGAATGTGATTTTGCAGGGCAGTCAGACCTGGACTGTGGCCGATGCGGCAGCCGTCCTGACGGTGTCTGGCTCCGTTTCAGGTGCGGCGGATCTGATCAAGGCAGGCTCCGGCGTCGTGGTGCTGTCAGGTGCCAACACTTACACGGGGAAAACGATTGTGAACGGAGGCGCTGTCCAGATCACGGCGGAAACCGGGCTGGGTGGCAATCCTACGGGCGGATTCCAGGCAGACCAACTCACTCTCAATGGGGGCGCATTGGTCGTCACAGCGAGCATGCTCCTGGATGACGTCAATCGAGGGATCACACTCGGTGCTTTGGGCGGGACATTTACCGTGAATACGGGTGCGACGTTGACGGTGGCCAACGCGATTGGCGGCGCTGGCGCCTTCATCAAGAGTGGAGATGGGACGATGGTGGCCAATGGGGCGAACAACTTTAGCAGTTCGGTTCAGGTGAACGCTGGTACACTCACCTTTGGGAATCAGGTTTCATTGACCACGGCAACCGTCACCGCCGGGACCATGAATCTGGGTGGGGCGACCAACAGCTTCTCTGGTACGCTGCAGGTGGGAACCTTGGGAACGGGCAGCCTGAACTACGCGGTCGCGGGAGGAAGTCTGACGGTGGGCAGTGGCTCCGGAAGCAACCTCGACATCGGGGTGATCAATGATGCCTCAACGACTGCCCGAAAGGGGACGGTGGATCTGAGAGGGACGGCCAATTTCACTGCCAACGTAGGCATGGTGCGCCTCGGCGTGTACGTCAGCGGTGGCAACGTGGCATTGGAAGGGGACCTCTTCCTGGCGACCAACAATACCATCACGGCTTCCACGAGCTTTGTGGTGGCAAGCAGCAGTACGCCGGGGGTGTCTGGGGTGAACACCGTGGCGTTTGGCAGTGGCACCAACGTGGTGAATACGCCGTTGCTGACGATTGGTGGCTTTAAAGGCAGTGGGGAGGCGACTCTGGCCAGCGGCGGTACGTTGACGGTACAAGGCCTCAGCGGAGGCTCCACCACGCTCAACATTGGGCGGAACCCAGGCAATACGGGAACCCTGACCACAAGTACATTCGACATGACGGCGGGCACGTTCATCGCGAATCTCGGAGCGGTGGTCATTGGGGAAAAGACCGGAGGCGGCGTAGGTACGGCGACGGCGACCATGAGTCTCGGGACTTCCAGCGCCAACAGCGTAACGGCTGCATCGTTGGTACTGGGCAACTACTCCTCAGGTACCGGCAGCACTACGGCGTCCTTTGCCACGGCGAATCTGAACATGGGGGGCGGCACCTTTGATGTGACGGGGGATGTCACGATGGCTGCACACAACAACGGAACGGGGCTCGCCACTGCAAACCTCAATCTGACAGGCGGCACTTTCACCATCGGCGGGAATGTCACCAAAGGGGCCAGTGCTTCTGCCACGGCGACGATCACGCTAAATGGCGGGACCCTGGATATGACGGGAGGCACGATTGGATCGGCAGCGGCGAATGCTCTGGTAAACTTCGTGGCCCAACAAGGGCGCATACGGAACCTGCAGGAGCTGAATGGTGGAGGGGCATTTACGAAGACGACAGCTGGGACGCTGATCGCATCCGGAGTGAACGGGTACACTGGAGCCACCACCGTGCAGGCGGGTGTGTTCCAGGTGGGGGAAGGACAGGCGGGTTCCATCAGCAGTGCCACCACCGTCCAAGCAACCGGAACCCTGGCGGGCACGGGCGTGATCAACAATCAGGTCGTGATTCAAAATGATGCTTTCCTGAAACCGGGGGATCTCGCCGGGGCAGGAAAAGGGCGCCTTTCCATGGGAAGCCTCACCGTGGCCACGGGCGGACAGATCCAGCTGCAATTGACCTCCGCCACCATCCCCCTGGACTCAGCACTCTACGGAGCCATCACAGGTGGAAGCTGGGTGGATGCCCAGACGTACTACTCGGCGAACAGTCCTGCCTGGAACGTGCCTGCCAGCACCCTGACCAATCATGATGCGGTGGCCATGACGGGAACGCTCACACTGGGGACTCGGGAGTCGGTCACCTATGGGAGCGGGACGATTCTTCTGATCAACGATGGTTATGCGGCCCGCACGGGCGATGTGTTCAATCTCGTGGACTGGGTGGGGCTCATTCAGGGAGGTTTCACCGTGACCAGCGGGCAGTTTGCAGGTCTCACTTCTGCAGGAGATCTGGATCTGCCAGATCTGGCGGTGGGTTACTACTGGGATACGAGCGCATTCATGTCTCAAGGGGTTCTGGTGGTGGTGCCGGAGCCCTCTCGCGGAGTGATGCTGCTGCTTGCGGCGACGCTTCTGACCTTGCGGCGTCGTCGCCGCCTGGTCTGACGGGTTTGTGTTTGCCCGAATGCATCTCAACGTGTCATGATGGGCGGCTATGTCGGAAAATTTCCAGTCGAAATGGTCGTCGTGGAAACGACTGGGTTCGTGGCTCATCACGGGGTTGTTACTGGGAGCGGCAGCAGGGGCGGATGCTGATTCCAAAGTCGCGGCTGAGGTGGCGTCCATGGCCCGATGGTCGGATCCGGTGAACGGGCTGACGGCGAGGGTGGACTATGTGAATCCTGCGGGACCTGCGGGATTTGTCGTGCTGGTGCAGCTGCGGAACGTCAGTTCATCTCCCTTGAGGGTGCCGATGGGGAATTCGCCGGATTCTCGGCCGGCCCGGTTGTATGAATTGCACAAACGTGACCGGAAAGGGGAATGGCACCGTGCACCTTGGTTGCCGGGAGAGCATCTGGAGGGTGATGGTCCCGTGGCGGACAGAGGAGGCGTGTTGCACGCGGGATTTTTGGTTGGGCAAGACATCGAGCGCCCCCCTGTCGTGTTGCAACCGGGGGAAGGGGCTCTGGTCTATCTCTGGGGAAATAAGCCCGGAGGGGATGATCGTAGCCTTCCCCTTGATTTGAAGGTCGTGCTCCGTCTCAAAGCAGGACAGATCCAAACTGTGGCAAAGGGGCTCGCCAACGCAAAGGGGGGACCTGCTACTGCAGAGCAAGGAGACGGATCCTTGGCGTCTTGGACAGGAGTTCTGGAGACGCCCGCCTTTCCAACCCATCGTGCTAGCAAGTTGCACAGGCAACGACGGGGGCAGTTGGAATGTACCGAGTATCTGCCACCATTTAGGTTGTTCATAGGCAATCCGCTGCTCCGGGACATGTCGGAGCACCAGTTTGATGGCATTTGCGATTCCAATTTTGCACTGAATGCCGCCGTCGAGCTCTACAGGGGGGGGCCCATGCGCAGCATCTTGGAGAAAAGAATGGCGAATGCTACCTCGCCACTTTTGAGGTTGATGATCGCCATGCTGGCCGTTCGAATGGACAGCGAGGCTGCGATGAACCACATAAGAAGTTGCTCCCAGACCGTTGAGTGGAGCGAAGTCAGAGAATTTCATAGTGCATTGACTCATCTGTTGCGTGAGTATGGGAGTGAAACGCCACCCTGGTTGCTGGTCCTCGTGGAAAAGGTATTGACTGATGACCGAGCGCTGAGCGTTGCCAGGTCGTCAACCAATGGATCCATCGTTCCGTCCAATGTGCTTGAGAACGCCACGAAACGGGAGACGCTTCCCCTGACGCTTGCGTACGCAAAGTGTCCAGGTGCTTTTTCTGTATTGGAAGCAAACTTCAAAAAGTACCCAAGCAATGAAGGTCTGTGGGGACTGCGAGAATTGCGAGATGTGCGTGCGGCACCCTTGTTGTGGCAGGCTCTACGTAGCAAATTGGCTGATCCCAAAGGTCAGAATCCCGCCGCAGCCAGACTTGACGAGGAAAGTCTCGCCAGTGCAGTGGCAGCTGCTCGTATGACCGATGCAGCGCCTCTTCTCATGCAATTGCCTGAATCGAGTCAGATGCTGATGGCATTGGGCTCCCTGGGCGATCTACGTGCTCGAGACTACCTGCAGCAGATGTCGGAAAATGGAATCGTCGAGGGGAAAGCCCGACCCGACCTGGCTTTTTGGGCCAGCATTGCCCTTGCTGCTCTAGAGCCAGAAAAGCGCACCATCCGGTTCGAGGAGCTTTTGGGTGCCCTTTCTAATGATGAACGGCAGATGATCAGTGTGGTGAGTTCGATGGGCGCCCTTGAGGACCCACGATTGATCCCGCTGTTCTCGAGCCTGGCTGCAAACTGTAGCAACAAGTACGTCGTGCGCGACTCAGTGATGCACCTTGGGACACTGAAAGCGCGTCAGTCCGTGCCGACTTTGTTGGGCATATTTGATCGACAGTTTGATCCTCCCACGACAGGCAGCCTACCTCCGTACACAACAGCCGATCACCAAGTAAACATCATCCGTTCTCTGGAGTTGATATCTGGAAAGGACTTTGGCATGGACCGCACGAAGTGGTTGCAATGGTGGACTGAACAGTCAGGATCCAGGCAATGATGATGGATGCCACGGAGCAGCCTTTTCGATGAGGTTGGCGCACTACTGCGGGAACTGGTCGTTCTTGGAGTCGTTTGTATTGCCTAGATTGCCGCCTTTGCTCATAGTCGGTGGTGATGTTGCGCAAAACCCATCGATTGGGCTTGTCTTTGATCTTAGGTTGGGTCTTTGACGGCTCATCATTCACGGCTCTGGCTCAAGCAACAGAGACGGATGCCAAGATCGCAGCCGAGGTGTCAGCCCTGGCGCAGTGGTCTGCACCAGTGAACGGATTGGTGGCGCGGGTGGATTTCGTGGATACCTGGAGGTATACGGGATATGTGGTGTTGGTGCAGTTGCGGAACGTGGGTGCGACTCCATTGCGGGTACCCATGGGGAATTCACCCGATTCGCGGCTTGCCCGTCTCTTTGAGCTGCACAAACTCCACCAGAAGGGAGAGTGGCAACGCGTGCCGTGGATGCCCGGCGAACATTTGGATGGCGATGGGCCCGAGGTGAATCGGGGAGGAGTGCTCTATGGAGGCATCGCGAGTGGGCAGGATTTCGAGAGGACTCCGGTGGTGCTACAGCCTGGGGAAGGGGCGCAAGTTTACCTGTGGGGAGATCGTGCTACGGCAGATGGAGGGGGATTCACCGAGCAGCTGAGGATTAGATTGCTTCTCTCGGACAAGCAGCTCACCCAGCTGGCTACGGGCGAAAACGGGGCGACTCCGAGCAAAGGCAAGGTGAGTTCATCGAAAGGTGGGAGCCGCCTCGCATCGGTGCCAGATTGGACCGGCGAGATACAGACCCCTGCCTTCCCCGTGCGCAAGGCTACCAGGCTCCACGAGTATCGACGTGGGAGCCTGGAATGCCCGACGGTTGTGGCTCCCTTCAGCTACTCCCTTGGCAGCCCGCTTAATCGCGACTTTTGGGGACCTCAGCTTCCTGCCCTGGAGCGGTGCAATGCCGCTCTCAATGAGGCGATCAATCTCTATGAGCCGACCCAGATGCGACGTATTCTGGAGAGCCGGACGACAGAGAACGCCTCACCACTCGCCCGGCTCATGATTGCCTCACTGGTGGCACCGCTGGGTAGCGAGAGTGCAAAAGCCTTTCTCCAATCCCGCGCCGATGCGACCGACTTTGAGGAGGTCAGAGAATTTCACGAGGCGTTGTCAACGCTTCTGCACGGGTACGGCAAGGATGCTCCAACTTGGGCGCTGGTGCTCATGGAGAAAGTCCTCACAGACGAGCGCAAGTTGACTTTCAATGCCGAACGGGGGCCGGCTTCAGGCTTAACCTCCGCGTCAAGAGTGCTGGAGCATGCGACGAAAGATGGGCGGCTCGCGGTGGCGTTGGCGCGGACCCAATGCGCTGGCGCCTTTTCCGTCCTTGAAGCGAACTTCAAGAGGTATCCCACACACGAGGGGGCTTTGGCTCTAGGCCTGCTCAGTGACCTTCGGGCAGGTCCATTGTTAATGGATCAGCTGCTTCGCCGCATCCAGAGTGCCCAGCCCAGAGGTTCGCTGGCCAAGCTCGAGCTAGACTGGTTGGCCAGTGCGTTGGCGGACCTCCACATCAAAGACGCGGCTCCACTACTGATGCAATTGCGTCCGACTCCCGTCGTGATCATCGCCGTAGGGCAGTTGGGGGATCTGAAGGCTCGCGACTGGCTCCAAAAGTTGATGGAAGGTGAAGAGGCCTCCTCTAGTGAGAGGAGAAGCTCCTCTCAAGAGGTGAAGAGCGCGGCCAAAATCGCGCTGGCAGCCCTTGAGCCAGAGCACCGGGTCACGAGGTTCGAGGAACTGCTCAAAGGTCCGTTTGCCGATAAATGGAAGGAGGTGAATGTGGTCAGAGAAATGGCTGCACTGGAGGATTCACAATTGGTTCCGCTGTTTCTGACCCTGGCTGCGACCAGCCAAAACAAGCATGTCGTAAGAACATCAGTAGAACACCTGGGAGAAATGCGGGCGCGACAAGCGGTGCCGGTGTTGCTCGAAATTGTGAACCGGTCGTTCGATCCAGATAGTGAAACGTTCATCACCTCGTACACTGGCGCCAAACATCGGAGCAACGTCTATCGAGCACTTGAGACGATATCGGGACAGGACTTTGGAGACGACTGGGCTCAGTGGGAAAACTGGTGGAAGGGCCAGCCTGAGTCGGCGGCCCGTTGAGCAAAAGCTGGGCAGGTTGATCATCAGTGCCGCTTCTTGATAGGAGGAAGCGGTCGGCGAATTGAACTTGGACTACTGCCAGGTTCCGGCTCGTAGCGGGAAAACTCAACCTGCTCACGGGTGAGCCCAACAAACGCCGGGCTTTCTCGCGCACCTCAATCTCTCGCCGGAGAAGGCGTCAACGCGTCTGAGGATTGACGGAAACCCCGTGCAATCAAATAGACCGCCAAGATGAGCTCTAAAAGGGCTGAAGGCACGTTTAACGCCAAATAGGTGGTCGTCACCACTTGGATCCGATCAAGCATGTAGAGAAGCGTCGCGAGAAGCGTCAATGCCGTGCCAATCAATCCCCAGACTGACATCCAGCGCGGAATCATTCTGGTTCTGAATAATGCCCGATAGAGGAAGATGCTGCCGACGCTCCAGGGAAGGATCATGCCGATGTGATTCAGCCAGTCCCGAGTTTGGCGGAGCAACGCTCCGATCACCTCAAGTTCTGCACCGTTGGGATTGCGGGCCGGCGCAAACCGGCGGCTCAGATCAAGCAAGAGCAGAAGCGTAACGATCCCTACAAAAAGGAATACTGCGCCAATGGTGCGAAACGCGAAGTAGGCGAGGGCACTGGTCCGACTGTCCATCGCAACGATCGGGTACATGATGACCGCGATGGTGACGTAGATGATGGCCATCATAGCCTGAAAGAACACGGCCACAAACACTCTGGATTCAGATGAATGCAGTTTTGTCAGGTAGTCAGCCTCTTCGATTGCCGGAACTGAACTCAGAATCCCGCAGGCGATAGCGGCAATCAACAACACCCCAAAGGCAATGGCAGTTCGCCTGTTTTTGTTCATAGGGATCTCCTTTTCGCGATGGCGTCCTTGTGTCAGCGATGCCAGCAAAGGGGGCGTCTGATTTTGACAGGGGCGATGTCGCGCTTACTGGAAGTTGCTTCTTTTGTGTCGTCTGGCGTGCGGTTCAAGAAGTTTGGTCGGTAATTTCTTCCCGGACTTCGCCTAACCTACATCTCACTGCTGGACGATTCGTTCATTTGGACGGCGCCAACGGAAGGCGGATGACGAAGCCTCCCGAAGCGAAGCAAATTTTCATCATGGCTTCATCCAGTGGGCCAAAGGTGACATTCTTTGGGGCAGGATTAAAATGAGTCTTTGGATCGCCGACACGTGCCACAAGCTCTATGCATTGAAGGGTTTTCCCGGCCTTGATGCCACCGATTGATTGGGCGTCACCCCCCAACTCGGTGCCGCTAGCGATGCCAGTGGGAAAGCACCCCAACGCTCCATGGGCGAATGAGCCATCCGTGAAAATTAGCCGCATCATGGGATAGAACTGGATGCCAGGTGCTGCGCTACTATCCACCTTCACCGTTAGCAAGAATCTGAGACATGACTCTGTCGTCAACACGGGGCGCGCCGTTCCGTGTGCGAGCGGGGCGGCTGAGAGTTCCGCTGAGTGGAGGAAGGAGATAATGCCGACAAAGGTAAGAAATAGTTTCATACTATAGAAAAAATGGGGCTGGTTGACCTCGGTAAACGGATCCGAGACGTAGCTAAGTTTTTAGAATGCGAGGGAGACCTCAATGCGTTTCTCCCGTCGTCTATGTTATTGTTCCAGCCTGTAGTTCACTTCCGCTTCGGATACAGGTAGCCAACCCCAACGATGGAATCAATCATGTTGCCCTTAATGACGATGTCGGGGGCGTAGAAGCCGATATGCCCTACCTCCTTGCCGTCTTGCAGGTCCTTGGCCGTCTTCAAGGATTCCTGCCACACCTTTGCCAGAACGCCGCCTGGCGCGGCTTCTTTACCCCTCTTGATCGTGAACGTGGCCTTTTCTGAGATGACTTGAACTCTTGTGACCGGCATTCCCAGCCACCTGTCCCCGGAGTAGTTGGGATCGTGGGTGGCACTGACTAACGTGATGCGAGTCGTCGCCTCGGTGACGGTGATGGTGATCACCTCTTCTTCAATGACGACCTTTGCTACCTTCACGAGTGTGACATCGGCATCGGACGCGGCACGCGCCGAAGCCGTCAGAGAGCAAAAAAGCACCACGATGGAGGCGAGTAGGAGTTTCATGGCGAATAGTCTGCTCCAAGCTGCGGGAAACTTTGTCAGAAGTGTGTCAGGCGTTTGTAAGTTGTTCGTTCCCCCAAGCGGCGCATTGAGGTGGCCGGTGGGTCATTCGATCGTCTTAGCCTGGAGAAGGTAAATCGTGTAGGCTTCGTAGCATTCGCCGACGATGATGCCTTCAATACGAAGTCGTTCACCCTTCTTGAGCGATGACGCTTCGGTTGTAGCGCTGATTAGGTGAGCGTGGAAGACTCCCGTTCCCTGGGCAGAGTCACCTGTGGGTTCTTTTGGGGACATGACCTCCACCAGCGGAACTTCCCGTTCGACGGTGACGACGACATTGAGCAGTACAAATTGTCCGATGATCTTGTCTTTTGCGTTCGGAGTGCCGCCAAGTTGATGCAGTTGGGATGCCGTCAGGTGGTTCTGCGAGGGAAACTGAATATCAAGCTTATTGGATGTAGGATCCCCGAATGCGCGGATGAGGGGGGCGATCAGAACAAGAGAAAGGACTAGCAGCAGTTTCATGGCGGCAGTGCAGGATTCGAACCACTGGCAGGTTTGACGCCGTAGGAGGTATAACCCCAGGCAAATCGAACCGGTATTTGCGACGCGGGCTCACGGAGCAAACTTCTCCATCACCAGCTGCAAATGTTCGCCGTGATGGCCCGGTTGCACCACAAGCCATCCTTCACCCAATTTTCTATTGGGCGCTGGATCAGAGCTGTCCTTCGATGGGCAGAAGGCCCAGTGCATTGACCTTGAACCGCTGCCAGGCACTGGTGCCAGGTTCCTTCTCAAAGCGGACCATCTTTCCCTGCTCGTTGGCAATCCAGACGGGGTTGCCATTCTCAAGGACCAGGCGATAGGCCGTGCTGTCCAGGTTTCTCAGAAGAGGCCGCGTGAGACTGCTGGCGAGTTCACGAGACTCCACCATGATGCCGATCTCGGTGTTGAGCTTGATGGAGCGCGGATCGAGGTTCATGGAGCCAATGAACACCTTTCGATCGTCGAATGAAAAGGTCTTGGCATGAAGGCTTGCCGAGCTGGAGCCACCGGGGTGGCGTTTTTTTGAAGCAGCAACGGCACTGCCCGCAGTGGGCTTGAGTTCGTAGAGTTCGACTCCGGCTTCGAGCAACGGTTTGCGGTACTTTTTGTAGCCAGCGTGCACCATGGGCACATCGGTCGAGGCCAGGGCGTTGGTCAGGATGGTGACGCGTACACCCCGTTTGCGCAAGCCCGCCAGCATGGCCACGCCGTCTTCTCCTGGGACAAAGTAGGGAGACACGATGAACAGATGCTTGGTGGTTGCTTCCACCGTTGACCAGAGCTGGGGTGCGAGGTGGGTGGCCTTGTCATCCGGGGCAGTGTCCACCTTGTCTGGAGCGTCGTAGAGCGCCCACGCTTTGCACGGCCGAAGCTGGAGTTTTGCCGCGCTGAACCCGCTTAGAATTGGGGAAGCTGACGGAGGGCTGGTTGCTGAAGAACTCCCGATTCGCGCATCCAGAGCCTGGCGTTGAGCTGAGGTGAGACTCTGTTGCTTGTTGCCAGAGAGGTCCATGATGTCCACGGCATAGGGACTGTTCCAGTACTGATCAAATTGCGATGACACTTCCGCAACCACGGGCCCAACGGCGAGGACATCCAGATCGGCAAAGTTCACGCTTTTATCCGCATCGAAGTATTCGTTCCCGATATTGCGCCCGCCCAGGATGACCGCTTCGTCGTCGGCAATGAAGGCCTTGTTGTGCATCCGGCGATTGGCGCGGCTGAAATTGAAGAGGAACCCCAGCATCTGGGCAGAACGAAGGGAGACGGGGTTGAACAATCTCACCTCCACATTGTGGTGCGCGGCGAGGGCGAGCAGATTCTGGTCAGAAGCGCTCACGCCGATGTCATCCAGCAGCACTCTCACCCGAACCCCACGGTCTGCGGCCTGCAGGAGAGCCTTCACCATACGCGCGCCCGATGAGTCACCATGCCAGATGTAGTACTGCGCATCGAGCGTGCGACTCGCCATGCTGGCGAGGGCGAGGCGGGCATCCAGTGATTGGTCGCCGCGGGGGAGGAGTTGGGCCCCGCTCTGGCCCGGGTGTTTGTGCGTGAACTTCTTTGATTCCTTTACGATGCGGGAGTCACGCGCGGCGGAGCTGGCGGCAGAGGGAGGCTGGGTGTCTTTCCGGGTGGCTCGGGGAGAGGAGCAGCTTCCGAGCAGGCAGACGACGATGGCAATCGAAAGAGGGAGGCGCTGCGTGAGGTTCATGGAAACACATTGGTTGAACCCATTGCTTAGGGGCGGTTCCCCGCCCAGAGCCGCGACTCTCTTCATTGCCAGACTGATTGGTATCAGCCTGTCCGAAGATTCGACATTGTCGGGTCATGGCGTGTCCTCATCCAGCCAGTTTCTGGAGGCGCACGCTATCAGACCTTGGTCGTATCCAGTCCTCGCTGTTGGATCGGGGACTTTGCGCCCGTGGTCACTGGGGAGCCTCGGCTTGAGGAGCTGGCTTGTCGGCATGTCCGGGAGCCCGCGTGATGTCATACTCGCGCCAGGCCACCTGATGCTTGTCCGTGAGGGGGAAACACTTGCTGCCGGGGGTGGTGGGCTTCGCACCATCGGCAAGGATCCCGGCTTTGGTGAGGGCATCACGTTGATCCACGCCCCAATCCAGCTTCAGATCGGCGATGGGTTGATGCGAGAGGATGGCAAAGACGATCTCGCGGCTCTTGTCCACGCCTTCGGGGAGTGCGGTGTTGATGTCCCACATCTCTTCAGCGCGTAGCCCCGACTCCGGCGGAAGCTTGATGGTGCGGTCCTTGAACACCTTGCCGCTGGGCTGGGAGGGATTGGGATAATAAAGGAGCACGCCTCCGTCTGCGTTGATCGCCCCCACATAGAGCCAGCCACTTTCGGGGGTGCGGACGCTCACGCGCTGGCGGTCACCAGTCTGGTAGGAGGATTGGTTAGTCGTGATCTGGAAAGGCCCTTCCGAGGCGCCTGCGGGATGGAGATTTGCGGTTTCGGCGGCCGTCGGGACAGCGCTGGCGGAGGGCTTGTCTGTCGGGGTGGCCGCTTCGGCTGCCGGTGTAGCGGTTGACTGGGTGGGCGGGGTGGCGGGGGCTTCCTTCTTGCACCCGGCGGTCAATGTGACGACAGCCACTGCGGTGGCAGCACAGGCAATACGGGCGGCGGAGGAGAGGGAGGGGCGGACCATGATCAAAGGTGGACGACAGCTTCTATTCCGGAGGTGGGCGCATCAACAGACTGGGCCCGGAACCTACTACTGGGACGGTCCCGGCGAGGCGTCAAGCTGAGCGTGGTTGCGCTGACGGTTCCGGCGTCAATTTCTCCGTGACATCTGGTTCACCGTCATCTCCCGTGCCTCGATGAGCCGGGTGATGAAGATCCGGAAGCGTTCATTCCAGATGTCCCCGTGGCCATCGATGACCGCCTTGTCCGCCTGGGCAACCATGAAGGGGCCAATACTGCTGGCGTCATCCACCACACCTTGGGACTGGAAAGGGGACATAAAGGATCGCCCATGCTCATTCGCGGAGAGCGGCTTCATTGCGCCCAGGCCGGATTTCCCTTCTGCCAGGGGAATGGCCCGGAGCATGGCAGGGCAGTTGGAATTATCACTCTTCACCAAGTCATGCGTCGCAAAGGGGCGATAGGCTCCCAATGCCGTGCGCAGACGTCCTCGCTGCTCGATCCATGGCGTCTTCTGCGTGGAGGTGGTGAGATTGCCAAGGGTCTGGCCAATCGGGAACAGCGTCTTGTTGGGGACATCTGTGTTCGATCCGACGACGATCATCCGTGGCAGGTAGATGTAGGGGACTCGTTGGGATTCGGCCAGACTCGCCAGACGCTGGTCTCGACTGTAGCGGGCGATGGTGACGTAGCGCAGGGCCTCAAATGCCGGGTTCACCAGCACCACCAGGTCCCAGTTCCGATGCACCCAGGGGCGTTTTTTGCGGCGTTCGTGATCGTACACCAACTCCATCAGATCATCCTCATAGGAGCGTGAGACCGAGGAGAACACTGCGGCGGCGCCGAAGCTGTGCCCGACGATGATGGCCCGGGAGTTCTTGTCGGCGTCACTGCGGGGTTCCACTTCCTCGAACCGCCGGCGGATCAGGGAGATGCGTTTCAGGCTTTCCGCCATGGCGCGGTAGCCAATCTCCTCGGCCGTGCCCTTGCGATTCCAGAAGCTGAAGTAGTGGGGAACATTGGCGATGAAGCTGGCACCTTTGACGTTCTCGATCCCCAGGGTGGTGGCGTTCGGGATCACGCGTCCCCGCCAGCTCAGGTAGATGGCGATGACGGGGCGTTTGAGGGCTCCTGGCTTGGTGTTCTCATCCTTCCAGACTTCATAAGCTGCATGCCGGAAGTTCTTCAGGTTGTCATTCTTCTCTTGGGCGTTGTTGTTCCAGCCGTGGGCAAAGGCCAGGATGATCACGCCATTGCGGTAGCGGGCGCGGTTCTTCGCGAGATCGGCCTCCAGGGTCTCTTCCATGAACTCAATCTGGTTGCGACCTCGTCCGGGCCGGATGCCGGAGACGGACTCGACGTTGTCTGGTGTGGTCTCCCAATAGCTGCCCTGATCATCACATTCGATGTGGGCGAGCTTGAAGGTGTCGCCGTACACTTCGAAGACGCGGTGCTCGCGGCTCTTGGAAGAAACACTGGCCGGGTCCACAACGGGGTGGGGGCTCGCCAACGATTTTGGCGGCTGTCGCAGCTGCTCGGTGGAGTAGTCTGAGCGATACTGCTTGTGGGCAACACAGCTCGTGGCCGCGAGAAGCAGCGTTCCCCAAGCAAAACACAGTCCCATTTTCATTAGGACAGGTTATTGCTCGATATGGGTATGTAAAGAAAAAACCTGCCAGGGAACCTTGGGTGCGGAAGGCAGTCAGACCGCCGCAACTCCTTCGGAGTAGCAACCGTCTGTCGCCTGTTCCCAACGTAGACTCGCTGGAAGCGCGCCAACCTTGGGCTTGTCGCCGCATCCTCTTCGAGGAAGAACTTCGACTGAGCGCGTGGAAGACGTCGGATCCTTGGTGGTTACCCCAAACGCGCACGGTTTGTCGGTTCTGCCAAGGTACCTTGGGGGCGGATATGGAGGTGTTGCTGGCGGTGGGGAGGAAGCGGATGCTGTCGGCCTTCCCACCTGATCGTCTCCTGCGGCGTTTCCCAAGGTTGACTCGCTTAGGGCTCGTCCAACCTTGGGCTGTGCTACAGATCCCATACTGGGATCAACTTCGGTCTGTGTCGGGCATTTCCAGATGGTTCCTGGCGGCCACCTGGAATACGCGCGGTTGGTCGATTCCCCTCAGGCCGTTCGCGACCACGGCACCCGGATGGTCAAGATTCCGCCAGGCTGCAAATCTACTGTTGCCTCCGTGCCCAGCAAGCGGGCATAGATGGCCACGAGGGAGAGCCCGAGTCCCGAGTGGCTGATGATTTCCTCGCCCTCGGCGTGCCGGGGTGTCTTCTTCCAGAATCGTTCCATCATGTGAGGCAGATCAGCAATGGTGAGTCCAGGTGCGGGATTGGAAACAGCCAGCTGATTAGGGGTGGACTCGATGGTGATGGTGGCACCCCCAGGGGCGTGGGAGACAGCGTTCTCCAGCAGGTTGTTGGCGATCGCATCCCAGATCACAGGATCCGACTGCAGAGCTCCCGCCCCCGATTTTAAGACGAGGGTGAGCTCGCGTGCTTCAGCCGCAGCGCGAAAGCGTTCCACCGCTTCCTCACCGAGCGCGGTGGGATCTACCGTTTCCAGATGCACCGGCTGCCGACCCGCCTCAGCCCGGGACAGGAGGGTGAGTTTTTGCAGCAACTGCTCGAGGCTCCGCAGCACTTTCTGGGCCTCGTCAAACTGTTCGGGCGTCCGCTCCTCCGGCCAGCTGGCCAGGAGTTCAAGGATGGCCCGCAGTTCTGCGAGAGGGGTGCGCAACTCATGGGCCGCATGGCTGCTGAAACGGCGCTCGCGTTCAATCGCCTCGCGAGCACGGACGAGCAGATCATTCACCCTCCGGCCCACGGGAGCCAGCTCAGCCGGCAGAGTGGTGGCATCCAGAGTGCGGGCCGGGTCATCGACCGGTATTTCCTGAACCTCCCTGGCAAGATCTGAAACGGGCCGCAGACTTCTCCGCACCACGCTGCGCAGCACCATCAGCCCCACGAGCATTCCCGCGGCGGCAGTGCCTGCTACGACCAGCGCGAGAGTGTGCAAAGTCTCGCCCAGGGCGGTGCTGTCACTGGCCACTCCCAGTTCTACCAGACTGGCCCCGTCGGGCTGATCTCGGGACTTTACGGGGACGGCAAGCCAGAGGGCCCGACCGGGGCGTCCATCGGGGAGAGTGAGGTATCCATTCAGTGGTTTGCGCGTGAGGGGCCCGGGCAGCGAAGGCAGGCGGTCCCGACGCAGGGAAGGGGAGCGCGCCAGCAGATTGCCGGCAGGAGTGCGAAATTCGAAGTAGTCACCGCCGGCAGCGGAGCCAAAGCCAGCGAACTCCTGTACTTCCAGGTCGATCTCCAGCCTGCCACGCTCCATCTCAGACGTCGTGACCAGCGCATCCGCCTTGGCGGCAAGGACAGCATCAAAGTTGCGCAAGAGCAGCCGCTCGGCGGTGAAGTAGATGAGACACCCTCCCGCTGGCAGGAGGACGGCGGCCGCAACGCAGAGAGCCAGCGTGAGGCGCGTGAGAAGCGAGGTCATGATGACGAGGACGGAGAGGAGGCATCAGGATCCAGCACGTAGCCGAGACCCCTGCGGGTGTGGATGAGAGCGGGTGTTCCGGGCGGAGAGAGCTTCTTCCGTAGGGAATACACGGCTGCATCCACTGCGTTGCTCAGAGGGCTGTCCGTTTCACTGTAGAGGCGGGCTTCGATCTGTTCACGACTGAAGATCTGTCCCGGATGTCGGGCGAGGCATTCCAGAAGAGCGAACTCACGCGCGGTTAGTGTGATCGGATTGCCCAAGCGGCTCACGGAGCGGGCGGCGAAGTCGATTTCCAACGGACCGACCTGGAGCCGGGAGTCAGGCTTGCCATGACGACGTCTCACGAGGGCTTCAAGGCGCGCTGCCAGCTCGACGATGGCGAAGGGTTTGATGAGATAATCATCCGCTCCCGTGACCAGACCTCGCACCCGGTCCTCCACGCTGTCCAGCGCGGTCAGCAAGAGCACGGGTGTCTCCACCTGCTGACGGCGCCATGTGGCCAGGAGTTCCAGGCCGGACTGACCGGGCAGCATGATGTCCAGGATCACGGCATCATACGCTGCCAGTTCTGCCAGTTGAGCACCTTCCTCCGCGGAGGAGGCTTCATCAACAGCATGGCCCAGGCGGGTGAGCGCCCGGGCCACGGTCTTGCGCAATCGGATGGCGTCTTCAATGAAGAGCAGTCGCATCGGGCAAGTAAGGTGAGGATCAGTCCGCTTTCTGGGTGATGATGCTGCCGTCCGCGTTGAAGACAGCCTTGATGTCGCCGCCGTCCTTGTCCTGGCGGTCAATTTCCACACGGTACGTCACCTTGTCGCCTGCGGTTTCTTTTTCCACGTCATCGACCCGGCCGGTGGTGCTGGCCAGTTTTTTGGCGGCGTCCTGTACGGCGGCGGGAGCGTCGCTCAGGGCGATGTCATCACGCACCTTGATCACGGTGCCGCTCGCGTTCAGGTAGAGTTTGCGCTCGCGCTGGGCAGTGGGGAGTTTCACCTCGGCCACATACAGGCTCTGACCCTGAATGCTGACGAGATCCACCTCATCCAACGTGCCACCGGCAAGGTTCTGATTGATCGCCTGCTGCACGGAAGCTGGGCACTCAGCCAGCGTGATGTCCTTGGCGGAGAGGGCTGGGGCAAAGGTCAGGGCGGCGAGGAGAGCGGCGGCAGGAACGAAGAGGAAGGTTTTGGTTTTCATAGTCGGATGTTTTTATGGGTTTGCTTTGGGGGTGGCCCCATCAGTGGTGACCACGCGACATCCTGCCATGCGAACATGACGCGAAGATGATGACACAGAGATTTTCGAATCTCTCAATGGGCCTGCGTGGCGCGGTCCGGCACAATTTCAGAAAGAGGACAGAGCTGCCGGCCTTGGGCGTCGAAGTTCTCTGGGGCCAGCCACTTGTCGAAGCGTGCCCGCAGGTGTGGCCACTCTCCATCGATCACGGAGAACCATGCGGTATCGCGATTGCGCCCCTTCACGACAACAGCCTGCCGGAAGATGCCCTCAAACTGGAAACCCAGACGTAACGCTGCGCGGCGGGAGGGAGCATTGAGCGAGTCGCACTTCCACTCGTACCGCCGGTACCCGAGCTCGAAGGCGTGGCGCATCATGAGGTACATGGCCTCCGTGGCCGCGGTGGTGCCCTGGAGGGCGGGGCTGAAGTAGAGATGCCCCACCTCGATCACCCCGTTCGTGGGATCGATCCTCAGAAAGCTCGCTACACCCACAGCACGGCCGGTATCGGCCTCCAGAATGGCGAAGAAAAGGGGATCCGTGCTTGCGGCGCGATCGGCGATCCAGGTGGTGTATTCCGCCTGGGTGTTGAAGGGCCCGTAGT
Source organism: Verrucomicrobium sp. BvORR106 (assembly GCF_000739655.1). GTDB lineage: Bacteria > Verrucomicrobiota > Verrucomicrobiia > Verrucomicrobiales > Verrucomicrobiaceae > Verrucomicrobium. The sequence continues at coordinate 97,099 of NZ_BATR01000114.1, forward strand.
GCAGGTAGGTCCAGGAGTGTCCGTCGGTGTCTGCTGCAGCCGCCTCGTACAGCTCTGCTGCATGGGCTTCGGTGAGCGGCTCCAGCCGACAATGCCGGCCCTGCATGGGAGAGCGTGCGGGGCGTGGAGGAGGGCACCAGTCTGGGAGTGGGGTGCCGGTGGGAGGAGCGGGGGTGATCATGGGCAGGGGAATTAATTACCTGTTTTCCCGGCCTGGCAATCTCTTGAGAGACTGGGCGGTTCTGCGCGTTTCACCGCGCCTCTCTGACTTATGAAAAAACTCCTCGTTCATGCAGCGGCGCTGGTGCTAGGCACGGTGGCCGCATCTTCGTCTGGCCTTCATGCTGAAACTACGGCCCGTCCCAACATCATCTTCATCCTCGCAGATGACCTGGGGTACACCGACGTGGCCACCTTCGGCAGCAAGTACAATGAGACGCCCCACATCGACCAGATGGCGGCCCAAGGCGTGAAGTTCACGCAGGGATACTCCTGCGGGCCCAACTGCCAGCCCACCCGGGCCGCCCTGATGAGTGGGCAATACGGCCCCCGCACCGGCGTGTACACCGTGGGCGGCATCGACCGGTTCCCCTGGCAGACTCGCCCCTTGCGCCCGGTGGACAATGTGGTGAATCTCCCGCTGGAAAAGGTGACGTTGGCCCAGACGCTCAAGAATGCAGGCTATGCCACGGCGATGTTTGGCAAATGGCACCTGGGCAACGGGGAGGCCTATCATCCCTCCAAGCGCGGCTTCGACGAGGCGATCGTCTCCAACGGACGCCACATCAACTTCGACACCAATCCGAAGGTGGACGTGCCCAAAGATGCCTACCTGGCGGACTTCCTCACGGATCGTGCGACAGATTTCATCCAGCGCAAGAAGGATGGGCCGTTCTTCCTCTACCTGCCGCACTTTGGCGTGCACTCACCGTATGAGGCCAAGCCGGAGCTGATCGCCCGGTTCAAGGACAAACCGGCTGCTGGCGGCCACCACAGTCCCGTCTATGCTGCCATGCTGGCCAGTGTGGATGAGAGCGTGGGCCGCATCTTGAAGCTGCTGGATGACCTGAAGCTTGCGGAGAACACCCTGGTGGTCTTCTCCAGTGACAACGGCGGGGTGGGCGGCTACGAGCGGGAAGGGATCGATGGAAAAGGCATCACCGACAACGCCCCGCTCCGCGGTGGCAAGGGCATGCTCTATGAAGGGGGCGTGCGGGTGCCCTACGTGTTCCAGTGGAAGGGGCACATCAAGCCGGGGCAGGTCAACACCAGCGTGATCAATTCCGTGGATCTGTATCCAACCCTCGTGGAGTTGGCTGGCGCGAAGGCTCCTGCCGTGGCCGATCAGCCGCTCGATGGGACCAGCTACGTGAGCGAGTTGCTTCATCCTGGTGAGAAGCCTTCCGGCCGGGACGCGATCTTCTGGCATTTTCCCGGTTACCTGGGGGCAGGCGGGGATACCTGGCGCACCACCCCCGGCGGTTCGATCCGTCAGGGCGACTGGAAACTGATCGAGTTCTTCGAAGACGGACGTCGCGAACTCTACAACCTGCAAGCGGACCCTGGTGAGAAGAACAATCTGGCCGCTCAAGAACCCGACCGCGTCAAGGCGCTGCATGAGCGGCTCGAAGTCTGGCGGAAGGAAGTGAAGGCGCCACTGCCTACGGCCAACAAGCCCCAGGACGCGAAGGCTGGCGGCAAAAAAGGTGGAAAAAAGAAGGCCAAAGGCGATGCCGACGCTGACTGAGCGACATTAGCCAGATAATATTCCTCACCCTCACCTCAAGTCTCCGCTATGAAACTACTCTTTGGATCGATCCGATATGCCGCCGCCCTGGCAGGTGCATGGTGCAGCATTCATGGGGCCACGGCCACCGCCGCTGCTCCTGGATCGCCCAATATTGTCGTGATCTTCGCGGATGACTTGGGGTATGGTGACTTGAGCTGCTTTGGGGCCAAAGGGCAGACAACGCCGAACTTGGATCGCATGGCGGCTGAGGGCGTGAAGTTTGAACGCTTCTACGTCGCGCAGCCCGTTTGCTCTGCATCACGCATGGGGCTCATGACAGGATGTTACCCCAACCGTGTGGGGATCAAAGGGGCGCTGGGGCCGGGTGCCAAGGTAGGCATCAGCAAGGAGGAAATGACCCTGGCGGAAGTGGTCAAGCAGCAGGGCTACGCCACGGCCGCGTTCGGCAAGTGGCACCTGGGGGATTCTCCCCAGTTTCTGCCCGTTCATCATGGGTTCGATGAATATCTCGGCCTGCCGTACTCCAACGACATGTGGCCGTACCACCCGGAGTTGGTGAACCTGAACCCAGAGCAGCGCAAGAAGCGTCGCGACTTCCCTGTGCTGCCGCTGGTGGATGGGGACCGGATCGTCCTGCCGGAGGTGACTGCGGCGGAGCAGCCCCGACTGACGACTTGGTACACCCAGCGGGCGGTGAAGTTCATCACCACCAACAAGGACAAGCCGTTCTTCCTCTACCTGGCGCACAGCATGCCGCACGTGCCGCTCTTTGTGAGCGACAAGTACAAGGGCAAGTCGGCAAATGGCGTTTATGGCGACGTGATCGAAGAGATCGACTGGTCGGTAGGCGAGGTGCTGAAGGCCCTGAAGGACAATGGGTTGGATGAAAACACCCTGGTGCTCTTCACTTCCGACAACGGTCCATGGCTCAGCTATGGTACGCATTCGGGCTCAGCCGGTCCTCTGAGAGAAGGCAAGGGCACCGTCTGGGAAGGTGGGGTGAGGGAGCCCTTCGTCGCACGCTGGCCGGGCAAGATCCCTGCTGGCAAGGTCGTGACGGAGCCCGCCATGACCATCGACATCCTCCCTACCGTCGCGGCTCTGACAGGGAGCAAGCTGCCTGAGCACAAGATCGACGGGCGTGACATCTGGCCGCTGCTCGCCGCCGCAGACGGGGCGAAGAATCCGCATGAAGCCTACTACTTCTATTACAACGACAACGAACTCCAGGCCGTGATGAAGGGGCGCTGGAAGCTCTACCTGCCGCACAGCTACCGCACGCTGAATGGTCGGCCCGGTGGCACGGAAGGAGTGCCGGCAAACTACGAACAGCGCAAGCTGGAGAAGGCTGAGCTGTATGATGTGGTGGCGGATATTGGCGAGCGAACCGATGTGGCGGCGACCCATCCTGAGGTGGTGGCGGAGCTGGAAAAGCTCGCGGAGGGCATGAGGGCGGATCTAGGGGACTCCCTCACGAAGCGGTCTCCCACCGGCAACCGGCCTGGGGGGAAGGTGGAGTGACGGCGGTACTCTGACATAAATCTGTCAGAACTGTCACAAACTGCCACGGATCAAAAAGCACAGGTAGGTACAATAGACGATGGCGTAAAGGCTGCTGCCCACCGCGCCATCCCTGTTGTGCTCCCAGTCCAATCTGATCCCAATATGAAAATTCATCGTGCTCTTTTCGCCGCCGCCTTGCTTGGCAGTGGGGCGCTTGCAACGTCCGCGTTTACTGCTGATCAAGCGCCTGCCAAGACAGACGCTGCGGCTCACGCTCCAGATGAATCCCAGCCCACTCCTGAGCAGGCATTGCAGCGCCTGAAGGACGGCAACAATCACTTTGTGGCCAACAAGCCGGAGCATCCCCACCTGACGCCAAAGTGGCGCACACAGTTGGCGACTGGGCAGCATCCCTTCGCCATTGTGTTGGGCTGCGCGGACTCCCGCACCGCTCCTGAGGTGGTGTTCGATCAGGGGCTTGGGGATCTGTTCGTGGTCCGTGTTGCGGGCAATGTGCTGAACGACGAGCTTCTGGGCAGCATCGAGTACGGTGTGGAGCACTTGGGCAGCCCGTTGATCGTAGTGCTTGGCCATGAGCGTTGCGGAGCCGTGAAGGCTGCGCGTGAGACGGTGGCCGCCAAGGGGGAAGCTCCGGGGCATGTGCAGTCTCTGGTGAAAGCGATTGAGCCAGCGGTCATCGCCACGGCCAACGCCGATGCGGAAACGACCGCGAAAGCCAATGTTCTGAACGTCGTGAAGGCTCTGGAAAACTCCGGACCGATCTTGAAAGAGAAAGTCGCGGCAGGGAAGGTGAAGGTGGTGGGCGCTCACTACGACCTGGACACCGGTGCCGTGGAGTTCCTCTCCGCGAAGTAACCGCGCCTATCCGCGCTTACCATCTCGATCAATCGACCGAGTTGAATGCCGACACGAAAAAAGCGGAGCGTGAGCTCCGCTTTTTTTACAGGGTTGTGGTAAACAACCTTTGTTCGAGTCATGCACCAGCCAGCCAGAGGACTAGCGGGCCTGGGCCGTTTCCGCGCCGCTGATCGTGCCCACGAAGGAACTCATGTCAGGGCTGTTGGAGATGGTCATGGCCTCGGCCACACGATCCTGCAGGGCGCCACGAAGCTTGCCCACGAGATCCACGCCCTTTTGAGTGATGCGAACGAGCACCTTGCGACGGTCGTCAGCAGCATGCATGCGTTCCACGTAGCCGAGCTTCTCCAGACGGTCGACAAGACCGGTGGCAGCGGCGGTGGAGTGGCCCATCTTGCGGGCGATGTCGGTCATGGTCAGTTCCTTGGATGTGCTGAGGTAGCTCATCAGGTAGAACTGGGCGAAAGATACATTGCCGCGGCTGAGATCCTTGGAGAGGTTCAGCAGGAATTCCCGCTGACTAAAAAGGATGAAGTCCGCGAGTTTGCCAGGATCGCTAAGGTTGGCTGCTTTGGATACGGGAGTTGCCATGAGTGATGAGGAATTAAAGGTTTGCAAAGCCTGAACGTCGTGGTGTTGAGATTACTATACCTTCTAAGTACATAGAATTACAAGATATTTTTCTAAAAACCACACTGGTAATTCCCCCTGTTTGTTGAGGGCACACGCCATTTTATAGTCAATGGCTGCAAAATATCAAGCAAAAACGCGACCTTTTTCAAAAAATATACTGCAAATCCAATAATTTTCAAAATCCGGTCCTGAGAGTATGAAGTTTCAATATTGAGTGGACCTCATTTTCCGAACCGGATCGTCTTTAAAAAATTTGTCCCAGAGCCCGAAAAATCAGGGCTTGGCGTGGAATCCCGGCCGGTGAGAGTTTCATTGGATCCGCCTTTCAAAAATGAAAGGGTGGAATCAGGGCAGGGGAGACCCAAAAAAGTGAAATTTTTGGGTCTCGGTAATTTCGGGAGGCAACGCAGAGGATTTCCGACGGATCGGCCGAGAATTTGGACCTGACCTGATCTTGAAGATGGTCGGCGTCGAGCGCCAGGATTGAGCGGGGCACGTGACACCGCGATTGTCTATTCCCTATCTATATAGGGAGGGGGTGACCATGCGGGAGCAGGCGGCCGCTATTCCCAGATGGCTTCCACTTCCTGATGCCTCGCACAGAAGGCCGTGGTCTCCTGGCGGGTCATCACAGCAAAGGCGGTCGATAGCGCATCCGACAGTGCTGCGGTGGGGGCGCTCGCCCAGACGCGCTCTTTCCGCACGGGCATGGGGAGGTACGTGCGGGGATTCATGATGTGGTTGCCCTTCACCTGAAAGCCACTGCCACTCACGGCGCGATCCGTGAGCCGAAGGGGGATCTTGTTCTCCCCACCCACGCTGACGACCCAGCCCACATCCCCAGGGGGGGCACCTATCGCCAGGATGCTGCTGTCACCTGCGTTCAGCAGCACGTTCTGAATGCTCCAGTCTTCCAGCACAGTCACCACTTGGTCTAGGGCATAGCCTTTACCCACGGCACCCAGATCCAGGAGAGGATAGTCCACGTGGGAGGTGACGAAGCCGGCCTCATCGAGGTCGAAGACATGGATGCCCACCCGCTGCCGGGCGAACTCCACTTCCTCTTCGGAGGGCGTCCGCGGGGTGCCGTCGCCGTTGCGGAAGATCTTCATCAGCGGTCCGATCGTGATATCGAAGGCACCGTTGGTCTCGGCATGCACTGCTTTGGCCAGAGCCAGGCAGTCTGAGGCAGCAAGCCCGACGGGGGCCCGCTCGCCCTTCCGGAGGTGGTTCACCCGCCAGATGTCACTCATGGGGCGGAAGCGACTCAGTTCATCCTCCAGCCGGTCGATCTCCGCGAAGACCGCATCCGCCACATTGCCAGCATAAGCCGCATCAACGTCGTCCTGGGCGATGATGATTTCGAATTCAGTGGCCATCGCCTCATGGCGGGCGCGGTAGAGGGGCGTCATTGACGGGATCTTTTGGAGCGCTTGGGCTTGGGGGCGGCTTCGCCTTCCGGGGGAATCTCAGGTACGGGTTCGGCCTTGCGCACCAGGCCATCACCTAGGGCGGGCTGAGTCGGCGTCGCGAGAGCCGGGGAGAGGGCCACAGGCAGAGGGCCGGTCCGCCCGGTGGGTACAGGAAGGGGGCGGAGTGTGGCCTCAGGGGTGCTGGGGGCCGCGAGGTGAGTGCTGTCGGAGGCTTCGCCGGGCGGAAGGACGGGCAGAGAGGCTGGCGCGGGAGGCGCGGTCTGCTCATCCTCTACAAGCTCCGCTTTGGACGGGGGAACTGCTGGGAGATCAGGATTCAGGTAGGCTTCCCAAAGGTGCTTTTCCACCAGGAGCGTCAGCATCACTCCCGGGCGCAGTCCATAGTCGCTGGCGTTGTATTCGCCTTGAAGGTGCCCCCGGACCTCATCGCCCCGCTCTTTGTCAGTGACGATGATGGGTGCTTCCAACTTGGCTGGGATCTGGTCTTGGTAGCCGACTTGGGTGAGATCACGCAGGTACCAAGGGAGGGGCCAGCCGTGTTCCGCCTGAATGATCTGCACAGGAGTGGATTTCCCTGCAGGATGGCGGGCGGCCAGTTCATGAATGCGCTTGGAGAGCGCCAGCAAGTTCGTCGTGGTGTGGGAATAGACGTAGGGGTTCCGGCTATCCGCCGCATAGCGGGTGGCACCGGGGAAGGCGTAGTCCGTGGCGAGGTTCGTCTGACTGCACAGGTGGTAGATACCGGCACCGAAAAGGATGACCAGCACGGTCTTGAACAAGGGGACCTGCACTGCGCGGAAGATCCGACGCATGCCCAACCCCGCCAGGAGGACGAAGGTGTACTGAACCGCCATCACCGACCACGGCGTCTTGTAGGGGATGATGGAGTAGATCGCGAGCAGGATGAGCGCGTAGAGCGAGAGGAAAACCAGGAAAGCGCGGACATTGTTGTTCCGCCGCTTGTCCAGCAGGGCATCCAGAATACCCACCAAGCCCAGGGCCGGAATGAGTGCTTCTGACCACACGAAGCCGTCCTTCCGCCAAGTCATGAGCTGAATGTAATAGTGCCAGGGCTTTTCATGCCCGCTGCCTCCGGAGCGCCGCAGGTAGCTGTCGTAGGTGGCGATGCTGTCGTGCACTCCCTGCCATTCGCGGAATCCGTTTGAGAACATCCAGAGGGAGGTAACCCCTGCGACTGCGGCCACAATCAGCCAGGCCAGCCAGTCTGGAATGGTGGGGCGGGCTCCAGCGTATGAAAGGCGGGCGTTCCGCGGCTCAAAGGAACCGATGCGGATGGACACCAAGCCCCATGCGGCTGCCATGGCTGCCAGGTTCAGGACGAAGGTCTCCTTCGTGGCGTGCATGAACCCGAGGCAGAGTCCAGCCAGCAGCAGCCAAAGCACGTTTCGCTTTTGCGACCATCGCCAGAGGGAGGCGATGAAGAGGGCCGTCTGGACGACGAACGGCACCTCCATAATATAGTAGCGGCTGTAGTAGTTCAGCATCGGCGAGACCGCCGCCAGCAGGGCTGCGACGACGGCTCCCGTACGGCCCAGGCTGTCGATCATCAGCAGGGGGACAAGCACCAAGGCCAGGCCGAACACGGCGACCACCCAGCGGAGCTCTCCCTCCTCCATCGTCGTGGGATCCCATCCCCGCCAGCGACCGACCAGATCTGCGGCGTGATGCAAAAAGGGACCGTGGTAGTCCTTGGGATCGTACTCAAAGGTGCGGCTCTGGGCGTACTCGTGCGTCTTTAGCGCCAGAATCGCCTCATCCGTATGCATGGGCTTCTTCGCCAGATCGGTGAAACGATACAGAGACCCGAGCCCCAAGGCGAGGGTGAGCAGAAGGATAAAGCTTTTCCAGTTCAGCGGAGCAGGTTCGCGCGCCATGGGGCGGCAAGGTTTAGACAGCATCGGTCACCCGTCAATGCAAGCGCACGGAAAACCGCATGGACTGGGCGAATTCCTCGTGTCAGACTATAGGTACTCATGCGCACTTCCCTCCGCCTCTTTTTACTGACTGTCCTCGCCTCGGCCCGGCTACAGGCCGGTTTGGTGGTGGACAACGAGCCCATCGAGCTCAAACCTCGCCCTGAGGATGATGAAGTGGAGCAGACCTTCACGTTTAAGAACACGGGCAGCAAACCGCTCACCATCGTGCGGCTGGAGAGCACCTGCTCCTGTCTGGAAGCGAGCTTGGACAAGCGGGTATATGCTCCCGGGGAGAAGGGCAAAGGGAAGGCGAAGTTCAAGGTGAGCAGCTTCACAGGGCGTCATGAGAAGTCGCTGCGCCTGCACACGGATGACGACCAGGAGCCAGAGAAGGTGGTGAACTTCGTGCTGGATGTCCCTGAAGTGATCAGCATTGAGCCCAAGCTTCTGGAGTGGACCGTCGGCGAAAAACCCGAGCCCAAGACGTTCGTGGTGAAAATGACGGGCACTGATCCGATGAAGATCACCAAGCTGTCCGCCACCCGGGAGAATGTGACCTTTGAGTCCAAAGAAGTCACGCCAGGTCGCGAATACGTCATCACCATGAAGCCTGCTTCGACCAACGATGTGACCATCGGTGCATTGAAGATCGAGACCGACAGCAAGATCCCCAAGTACAGCCGTCAGATGGCGTTCTTCAATATTGTGCGTCCAGAACTGGCAGAGAAGAAGAAGGCCGCAGCGAAGTAACCGGGTACAGATGATGAAGGTGATCACCCAAGCAATCGTCATCCTGGCTCTGACGCTGGCGGCTGCTGCCGCCACCCAGCGATGGCATCCCCGCGCCCCGGCCTGGTATGTGGCGGAAGAGCGGCTGGCGGATGATGAGGTGACCCTGGCGCTCGTGCAGGAGAAGTGGAAGGGGGAGGTGCTGTGGATTGATGCCCGGCCGAGAACCGACTACGAAGCAGGCCACGTCCCAGGTGCGGTGTTGCTCAATGAACAGGAAGCAGACAGCCTCATGTTTGATTTGTTTGAGAAGCTGCAGGACAACGCCAAACCGATCGTGGTGTACTGTAGTGGCGAGGCTTGCCAGGCGAGTCGCAAGATTCGCCAATACCTGAAAGAGCGAGTGGGCTCGCAGGACATCTACGTTCTGCGGGGCGGTTGGAAAGAGGCCCAGACTTTGGGCTCTGCACAAAAGTAGGGGAAGGGACGTTTAGCTCGGGAGTCTGTGGCAGATCTCGAGCCGATTGCCGCACGGATCCTCAAAGAAGATCGCGTAGTAGTGCAGTGCCTCGTAGCCGGGACCTTCTACGTGAGTGGCCCCTGCTGCCGCGGCGATCGCGCCCAGCCGGTCCACCTCTGCAGGTGACTCCGCCCAAAACGCGATGCGGTTCTCATTGGGCTGGTGATTCGGAGATTCGGTAACGCCAAAGAATTCGGTCACTGGACCCTCTGGGGCTTCAAACTGGAGCCAGTCTTCAATCTGCGCGTCGCGGGTGAAGCCAAGAGCTGGGAGCAGCGTCTCATAAAAGGGCTGCACCTTGGCCAGATTGGATACTCGGAGGTCAACGTGATCAAAGCGACGGGGCATGAGTCGGAAGGGGAAAAGGGCGAAGGCCGATTTGAGCGAAGAGGGGGCACCAGTGTCGAATCTGGTGCCATGGAGACAAACTCTCAACGTGTCCGGCTTGGCCGGTGGATGCTTGTGGGCGCGGGTTTGGGAGTGAGTTTGCTCCTTCCTATCGCGCTGTTGCTGTTTTTTGTGCCGCTGCGGCAGGTCTTCTGGGGCTTTGACGATCAGCCACTGCCGGATGTCTTTTTCTGGTTTGTGGTTGGGATCGCGGCGGCGATCATGCTCTTCGCTCTGGCTTGTTCGTTGTCTCGGGATGGCGAGAGACGGACGGCTCGGAATCTGTTGGTGGCAGTGGCGGTGTTTGAGTTGCTGGCCTGGCCGTGTGGCGTGCTCATGACCCACTATGTCGAGCGGGTAAAAGTTCACGGGATCTTGTACTCGGCTCCGGAGTGATGCTGGGGGTTGAGAGATAGATGGTCTCGATAGACCGGCCCTGCTCGGCTTTTGTCGTGGTGGTGTCTTGCAAACTCCGAAAAAGCGGCGGTTGCCGCGCCCACTGGCAAAGCGTTGCGCGCTTAGGCGGAGGAGATGTCCTGGTGATGGTACGCAGCATCGCCTCCGATGTTGGAAGCCGAATCTCGTCCAAGATGAATGTACGGCCATCACCTGGATGCGCAGCATCTTTGGAGTGCGCGCGGGAACCGCCGCTTTGGTGGATCGGCGAAGCTTCCTCGAACCTGAGTGAGGGTAGCAGGGTGTGGATAGCTCCTGGGGGACTCGTCTCCTGACCGCATAAAAGCGGAACTCCAACCCTGCTGGCGGAACGGAGAGGGTTGAGTTCCGCTTTTAAGCGGTGGAGGTGCGTATGTGCTCCAGAGATAGGTGACCCAGCAGCGAATGATGCGAACGACTAATCGGCAGGCGAAAGCAGCGATTCACGCACCCACTCGACAGCGACTTCGTCGCCAAGCGTTGGGCGTCTACTTTGGACTGACGCCCGCCTCGCCTATCTCCGTGGCCGCTGACGCCGCATGATCGCGGCAATGCCCGTGAACAAGAGCAGCAGGCTACCGGGTTCCGGCACAGGAGCGACGGCCAAGTTGATTTTGGTGAGAGAGGCGCTTTGGCCAAGAGCTCCGACCAGGGTGCCGCCTGCGATCTGGACGTTGACGGGTTGGACATTGTCCACGTCACCCGTTGTGAAACTGAAGACAAAGGACTCCGTGGCAGTCTGGTCCAAGAGTCCAAGCAGGGTGCTGGTCGGGGTTTGGTAGACGACACCTCCATTCACCAGAATATTGACGTTCAGTGCGCTGAGGATGGCGACCGTAGACGACGAGTTGCCGCTGATGGTGAGATTGTAAGTGGTGTTATCCAGCAGGGTGATTCCCGTAAAGGCTTTGGTGGCTGAGAAGCTCCCTGCGACCCCCGCCACCCCGGCCTGGGCAATCTGAAACAGTCCTCCGGAGTCATTTGCAATCCCCGGGTTCATCGTAAGCGTCTGGCTGGACGCGACTCCGACGAAGGTGTTGGAGGCAGTCCATCCAGCGCCCAGATTGGCGCTGTTGGTGGTGCCCACTGTTGCGACCAGAGTCGTCTGAGTGACCGTCTCCGAGGGAGTTCGGTCCAGGGCGTTCGCAATGAGCACCTGGGCCGATACCGAGGAAGTACCGATCCAGAGCCCTGCCGCCAGGATGATTAGCAGGGGTTTCATGAGTCGCCATAAAGATAAGAAAAAATAATGCTAATGGCAACATCTATTTATTAGGAGGGCTACTGCACAATGAAAAACCCGTCTCCGGCGGTGTTCCGGAGACGGGTTCTAATGGTTCCTTGGCAGCAGGGAAGACTACTTCATCTTCTGCCCAGCCTCTTCGATCCAGCCCGCGTCAGGCATGGCGTAGGGGCGGAAGGTCTCCAGCGTGCCTTCGTGTTCATTGTAGAACAGCGCGCGGTGCAGGCCCAGGTTGCTGGCTTTAGGGGAGTCGATGAGGCTGGCGGAGTCATTGGCGCTCATCTGGAAGACCACGCGCATCTCAAACTCGCTCAGCGCCTTGCGGCTCAGCGAGCGGTTGACGTTGTTGAACGTGTCCACGGTAGTCAGGACGTGCATGCCCAACGGACTGCCCTCCGTGATAAGATCCACAAACTGGGTGCCGGGGTTTCCGCCGCCTTCGTCGTCGCTGCTCATGGAGAAGCTGAAGTCATCCTCCTGGCGCAGCTTCTTGTACTTGTGCAGGCCATGGATGAGCAGGAAGACAGCCGGAGCGCGGGAGGCTTCGACTTCACCACTGGTGCGGGCCTTCATCTCGGCAGACAGTTCCGACATGATGACGCCGATATCCTGACCGCGGGAGACGGTGATCTCATGGGGGACCGCCGCAATGGCCCGCTCGATGAAGTCGGACTCGGTTGTGCCTGGGGTGCAGCCGTGGAGGACCACGAACTTGGCCCCACCCACTGGGTACTGGGCGGCGAGTGAAAGCAGGGAGGTGCCCAGCAGGGTGAGGGCTGCCTCGTCCCGCTGTCCGACGATGAGCAGGTGGTTCCCACTCTGACGGTGGAAGGCGGCCTCCGTGGGGCCCTTGATGGAATTGGGGGCACCCATCCAGGCCTTGCCAGCCAGGGGCTGATTGGCAGGCTTGGTGTCCAGTGCAAAACGAAGCAGTTGGTTCTCGCGGAGATCGGCGGGAGCATTGCCTTCGAAGACAATCGGGGAGGTGTACTCGTGCCCACGTTCCACGGCCAGATCGTGGACCTTGTCGAGCCACTCGTCGCGTTCATCATCTCCCAACCACACGACTTGGAACGGACTGTTCCCTTCCATGGCCCCAGCGGCGTCATTGTAGATGCCTTCACCGGGCCGGGTGAGGAGGCGCGGAGCCGCATTGTTCTCATCCATGATGAGATAGGCATCCGCCTCGTTGCACTGCAGGGCTACGCGAATGACCATCTGACCCAGGGTGGCGCGGGCCAGCGAATAGGCCCCGCCAAGGGTCTGGGAGCCTAGCAGCACATGAATGCCGAAGGCACGGCCCTGACGGACGATGCGGTCAAAGAGCAGAGAGGCGGTCTGGGCGATGGTGTCATCGTCCACGAAGAACTCCTGGAACTCATCGATGAGCAACAGGGAGCGCGGCATGGGCTCGGTGCCGCCGGCGCGCTTGTAGCCGGCGACGTCCTGCACGCCCAGTTTCCGGAACATATCACCGCGGCGTTTCAGCTCGCCGTCCACGCGCTGGAGCACGCTCAAGGCAAACTCGCGATCACTCTCAATGGCGACGACCTTCGCGTGGGGAAGCTTCTTCGAAGCGTAGCACTTGAACTCCACGCCCTTTTTGAAGTCGATGAGATAGAACTCGACCTCCTCCGGGCTACAGGTGAGCGCGAGGTTGGTGATGATGACATGGAAGAGGGTTGATTTCCCTGAACCCGTCTTGCCGGCGAAGAGGGCGTGCTGCCGGGTGCCTTTGCCGATGGCCAGGTACTGGAGCTTGGTGGCTCCGGTACGCCCGATGGCGATACGAAGCTCGTTGGTGGTTTCACCCGCCCACAGCTCACCCGGAGGCGGTGCGATCTGGGAGAACGGCACCTGAACGATGTTGGAGTCGATGCTGCTCTTCCCGATGCGATGCACGAGCTGGACGGCCAGATCGGGATTCGGAGGAGCGTCGAACACAAGGGTGGCTCCCGACTTCTTCACGACGTCATTCGCCAGCACAAACCCGTTCCGCTCCTTGCGGAGGCAGATGCTGTTCTGCCGCAGTTCATCTGGCGTGAAGCCATCGGGCAGAGGATGGCGTTGGTCCCAATGAATGAGCGTATAGATACCGCAGCGTGGGCCGCTGGTGGCGATGCTCTGGAGGCGCTTGGCTGCTGTCTCGCTGAAGTTCACCGGGAAGTCCGCGATGACGAGGAAGTGGTACTTCTCGGCCACGCTGCCAGCTTGCTCGTTGTACTCCGTGATGGTGGCGTACTCGTTGCGAAGGTACATCTGGATGACCTTCTCAATGTGCTCGCTCAATTCCGCGAGGCGCTCCTCGATCTGATCGCGCTGGGTCCAGATGCGTCGGTTGATGAGCGTTTCCTCGTAGTCGGAGAGGTGCATCAGGCCAGCAAAGCTCTGGCCCAGTCCCACAGGATCAATGATCGTGAAGCTGAGTTTGCCGGGTGGGGTGGTGGCGAGGAGGCGGAGGATGATGTTGTTCAGCGCATCGATCGCGGTGGTGCCTCCCGGTTCGTTGGTTTCAAACAGGAGGGAGCCTTGATAGGGGAAGGAAAGCGAGAGCGGGATGGAAAGCTTCGACGGCCCGGGAAGGGCGAGTCTTGGATCCTTTGGCAGCGTCGCGGTCGGACGCGTCAGATCGACCTCCAGCTGGGCAAATCGCGTGGCCGGGGTGAAATCCGTCGGAGGCTTCCAGCCTTCCGCATAGCCCGGGTGCCACTGGGGGAACCGGGCGGCGGTCGCCGAGTTCATCTGGCTGATGGCGTCATAGATCGGCGTGATTTCGCTCTTCCATTCGGCCTCGATCTGGTGCCAGCGCGCATTTTCCCCAGCCTCCAGGGAGGCGACATCGGCCTGCTGGGCTCCGCGCAGCTGGGAGATGTTGGCGGAGTCCGTATGCGTGACGGAATCAATGCGGTGGGACTGCTCTGACTCAACCCGTGCCAGACGTGAGGCAAGGGTGAGGTCAATCTTTTCCAGCAGACGGGGATATTGGGCGGCGAGTTTGGCCTTGGTGCGCTCCTCGAACTCCAGGGCCACATCGTCCGCACGCAGCTTCTGCTCTTCGATCTCCGCCACCTCACGGTCAAACGCGTCTTGCAGGGCTCCGCGCCCCTGCTGGGTATGCGAGTCCACGGTGGCCCGGCAGCTGTCCTGCAGGAAGCGGGCTTCTTTGATGGATGCGGCCAGCTCCCGGGCGAGAGGCTTCACCTTGGACATGCCGATGAGGTGAATGATCCAGACGGAGGCAAACGCCACGGCGCAGCCGGTCGCGACGACGCTGTAGTCTTTGGGGTGGAGCCCCATGCCGTACAGGGCAGCCAAGCCAATCAGGATGATGCCGAGGGCAAAGAAGGTGAGGGGAATCTTTGCGAAAAGCTTGGGCAGAGGAAACTGCTTGAACTCATCGAGCTGTTTCTCACCTGCCGCCAGATGTGCCTGAAGGTTGTTGAGCCACTCGGCTTCTTCGCCGGCGGGAACGGGGCCCGGCAGCGGGGCTTTACGACGCACGCGGATCAGGTTGATGAACGAGCTGGATCCCGCAAAGGCATCCCGCGTGCTGTGCAGAAGATCTGTGAACTGGGACTGGTAGGTGGCCAGGCGTCGCGTGAACTCCGGGTTCACCACGCCGGACGATTCCAGCTGGCGCTCCAGGCGGAAGCGGCGCATTTGCAGCTCCCCCAGCCAGCTCTCCCGCACCTCCCGCACGCGGCGGGGCAGATGCCGGGTGAGGACGAGATGAGAGCGTTCCACTCGGGCGCGACGACGTTCATAGACGCGTTTGAGCCGGGAGGACTCTGCCTCCAGATGGGCCTGGGCTTCGGCGACTTCCTGATCCAGCCGGCTTTGCGCCTGATCGATGGTGACCTGATGTTTCTGTGTGACAGTGTTGCGCTGCGTGCGCAGCTCTTTTTGCAACTGCTCCTCGCGTTTCGCGAAGTCCGCCACCTTGCTCTCCAGGGCGTCGAGCAATTCGACGCTCCGGCTGGCTCTGAGATCCAACCCGTTACTCACAGTCGTTTTTCACCTTTCTAAGCAAATTGTCCATCTCCTCCATGACATTCCGCGCATGGGTCACCAGATGCGGAAGTTTTTCCAGGTAGTGTTCTTGAAATTCGAGGGCCTTTTGGTCCCGCCAACTGGACCGGGTTTGCTGCCACTCCACCGTCAATTCACGGAGGGCTTGGGCGAGGTTGGAGGCGCTGACGCGGGTGCTCATGCGATAGGAAATAAAAGCGGCTGGAAAGAATCAAAAACGCCAGATGGGACGAGGCGTCTTAAGGGACAAAACCTCAGGAGGGTTGTTCAGATTCCGTTGAACTCGGCAGGGCGGGTCCCGGCCCGGAGGGGGCGGGGCCACCCATCTGATGGTAGGACTCCAGAATCTTCTGAACCTGATCCAGGTAGGCGACGGCTTTGGGCAGGTCGTGATCCACATAGTCCCGCAGCATTTCCATCTTCCGGACATGCGGATCGAAGGTGCTGTCGAAGTTCCGGTTCCATGCCTTGACCCGGTCCAGTTTCTGCTCGGCCTCAGCAACGGCAGCCTTGGCTTTCCGGACTGCGGCTTGTTGCTGGGAAGGGGAGTCCACGAACTCAGACATGCGGGCAGTCATGAGTTCGCCTTCCGCCTGCTCCAGCATGCGTCGGCGTCGACGGATCTGCCCCTCCCAATGCGTGCGCTGTTCCGTCTGCACCCAGGCCCGGGCACGGCGGACTTCATCGCCAGACTGGTCGAGTGAGCGCCGGGCCTTCGTGATGAAGATGACGAGGTGCGCCCGGAAGCTCTGGAGGGCGTCGAGTGAGGTGATTTTTGCCTGATCAGCCATGATGAGTCAGACAGCAGCCTAACGTTGATCGAGGTATTGTTCGATGCGTTGTGCCTTCCGCAGGAGGAACGGTGTGTGTTTCTCGGAGATCTCCACGAACTTTTTGAGCGCCTTCATCGTGGTGATGAATTCCTCGGCGAACTTCTCATGCTCCTGATCCTGCCAGGTACCGCTCAGGGCGGTAAAACGGGCATTCAGAGCCGAGGCCTTGGTCTGCACGTCGTCATTGAAGCGCTTGAGCTCCTTCGCGAAGCGCCGCACCTCCTCTGGATCCATGATTGCCTGTGCCATATGTGGGAAAAGTACGTCTGTGACTGGTCGCGGACCCCGATAGAACCGTCGGAATTCGCGTTTGGTTGTATCATTAATGCATATTCGAGGGAGACGGGGCGAGGCAAAAATCCCAGCGCGCCGGGAAAAGCGCAGCGCATGGGAAAGCGTTGCTGCCGCGGCTCGGTGCCAAAAATAAACCCTCCTGCCGATGAAGCGGACAGGAGGGTGGATGGATTCAAGATCTGCCGAGGGAGATCTGGCCTCAGTCGATCGGGGCGTGATGGTGAAGCGCCGCCCGCACGAAGCCGTAGAAGATCGGGTGCGGATGGTTCGGCTTGGAGAGTAGTTCCGGGTGGAACTGGCAGGCCATGAAGAACGGGTGGTCCTTCAGTTCGATGATCTCCGCGAGCGTGCCGTCCGGAGACATGCCGCTGATGATGAAGCCTTTGGATTCCATCTCCTCCTTGTAGATGGAGTTGTACTCGTAGCGGTGACGATGGCGCTCGGTGATGGTCGCGCTGTGGTACAGGTCGTACGCTCTAGTGTTCGGCGCCAGGTCAGTGACCCAGGCTCCCAGTCGCATGGAGCCGCCCTTTTGGGTGACATGCTGTTGCTCCTCCAGCAGATTCACGACCGGGTGGGTGGTGGTCTTGTTGAACTCGGTGCTGTTCGCGTCCGTCCAGCCGCAGACGTTGCGGGCGAACTCGATGACGGCGATCTGCATGCCGAGACAGATGCCAAAGTAGGGGATTCCGGACTCGCGGGCGTACTTGCAGGCGGTGATTTTGCCTTCCGTGCCACGATCTCCAAAGCCCCCTGGGACCAGGATGCCTTGCATGCCTGCAAGGTGCATCTCGGGGCCGCCTTTCTCGATCTCTTCAGCATCCACCCGCACGACCTCGACCTTGGCGTCATTGCCGGCACCGGCGTGGACGATGGCCTCATAGATGCTCTTGTAGGCATCCTGCAGCTCGATGTACTTGCCCACTACCGCGATGCGCACGTGGTGCGTGGGGTTGATGACGCGGTTCACAAACTTGCGCCAGCGGGCCAGATCAGGCTGCTTGGTCTCGATGTGGAGCAGCTTGCAGACGAGGTCGTCCAGCTTTTCCTCATGCAGCTTGAGCGGCACTTCGTAGATCGAGTTTTTCACGTCGGCGGCTTCGATGACCGCTTCGGGTTCGACGTTACAGAAGAGGGAGATCTTGTCCTTCACGTCCTGGTCCAGACGCATCTCGGTACGGCAGAGGACAATGCCGGGGCTGATCCCGATCTCACGCAGCTTGGCGATGCTCTGCTGGGTGGGCTTGGTCTTGAGCTCACCCGCGGCGCGGATGTAGATGATGAGCGTCGTGTGAATGTAGAGAACGTTCTCCGGCCCGACTTCCTGACCAAACTGACGGATGGCCTCAAGGAAGGGGAGGCCTTCGATGTCCCCCACGGTGCCGCCGATTTCCGTGATGATCACGTCAGCGGTCATTTCACGGGCGACCTTGCGGATGCGCTCCTTGATCTCGTTGGTCACATGCGGAATGACCTGCACCGTGCTGCCCAGGTAGGCACCGCTGCGTTCTTTGGCGAGGACGTTGGTGTAAACCTGACCGCTCGTCAGGTTGTTGAGGCGGGAGAGATTGGTGCTGGTGAAGCGCTCGTAGTGGCCCAGGTCGAGGTCGGTTTCGGCCCCGTCATCCAGCACGTACACTTCGCCGTGCTCGTACGGGTTCATGGTGCCGGGATCCACGTTCAGATACGGATCGAACTTTTGCAGGATCACTTTCAATCCACGGTGCTCAAGCAGGGTGCCGAGCGAGGCGGCGGCCAGGCCTTTGCCCAGCGAACTGACGACGCCACCGGTGACGAAGATGTATTTCATTAAGGAGAGAGTGTGTGGGATGTGGGTGTTAAGAGGACTGTAAAGCTTTCTCGATGGCGATGGCCTGCTCAGGAGTATCTACGCCGGGAGAGGTCTCGTGGGTGAGCACGACCCGGATGGAGGCTCCGTTCTCCAGAGCGCGAAGCTGTTCGAGGGACTCGGTGCGCTCCAGCAGCGAGGGCGGCCAGTTCACGAATTGGAAGACGAAGTCGCGCTGGAAGCCGTAGATGCCGAGGTGACGGTAGTGGACGATGCCGGTATCGGGATTCCGCGGATAGGGAAGCAGCGAGCGGGAGAAGTACAGAGCATCGCGCCGGTTGTTGAGCACCACCTTCACGACATTGGCGTCTTGAAGCAGGGCTGCATCCTCGATGGGGGCGGCTGCGGTGATCATCGGCACGTTTGGCTCCTGCACCAGCGTCAGGGCCAGTTCATCGATGAGGGCAGGGGAGATCAAGGGCTCATCTCCCTGGACATTGATCACCACCTGATGATTGGGGAAGGAAGCGGCGGTCTCCGCGACCCGGTCGGTGCCGCTGGGATGGTCCGGATCCGTCATCACCACCAAGGCGTTGAAACGACGGGCCGCGTCAGCAATCCGCACGTCATCGGTCGCGATCACAACGCGATCCACCTGTTGGCACTGGAGACAGCGCTCCCAGACGTGCTGGACGAGCGGCTTTCCGGCGATGAGGTGCAAAGGCTTGCCAGGGAACCGGGTGGACCCCCAGCGCGCAGGAATGACAACGAGGACTTGCGGACGTGATGAGGACAAAGCAGGCGGCGCGGTTTCATGTTCATGGCGCGAAAGGAATGCAGAAGCAAACATTTTCCGCACCTTCCTCCCCGTGCCAATTCGGGGTGGACGGACATCCTGCTTGCGGGGAACGGTTTCCCCGGCAAACTCAGCGCATGTTTCGTGCGTGGCCTTGGTGGATCTCCCTCATTCTGATTGCGGTCAGCCTGGGATGGTTCTGGCTGCTCAGCCTTGATCTGCGGTTCGTCAGGGTGGAGCCTGATGTGCGCCCCGCGACCGCTGAGGCGAAAAAGTAATGGCTCTGTCAGCCCGGCTCTCCCTACTGGTCAAATGAATACCATTGCTTGACGTCGGGGGGAATCGGGTTAACGAAATGTTTAACCCCTCCCACTTTCCCCCCCTCCTTCTCTCATGGCTGACCACGGATATACCGAAGACTCCATTCGTTCACTCGACTGGCGGGAGCACATTCGTCTGCGCCCCGGCATGTACATCGGCAAGTTGGGTGACGGTTCCGCACCGGAAGACGGCATCTACGTGCTGCTCAAGGAGGTGATCGACAACACCATCGACGAGCACGTCATGGGTTACGGGAAGGAAGTTGAGATCACCATTGAGGACAACGTCTGCACCATCCGCGACTACGGCCGTGGGGTTCCGCTGGGCAAGTTGATGGAGTGCGCCGCGCAGATCAACACGGGTGCCAAGTACGACAGCGAAGTCTTCAAGCGGAGCGTGGGTCTGAACGGGGTGGGTATCAAGGCGGTGAACGCCTTGTCTGACCGCTTTGACATCCAGGCCTTCCGCGAAGGCAAGACTCGGGCCATCGAGTTCTCCCAGGGGCTGGTGGTGAAGGAGATGAAGAACCCGGTGGCCTCCACGGATCGTGACGGTACGAAGATCACGTTTCACCCGGACCCGACTTCATTCGCTGGCGACTATGCCTTCCGGCTGGATTTCATCCGGGAGATGCTGCGTTTCTATGCCTGGCTGAACCCGGGGCTTACGCTGACGCTCAATGGGGAGAAGTTCCGGAGCAAGGATGGTCTCATCGACCTGCTCAATGCCAAGCTGACGGAAGAGCCGCAGTATCCCATTATCTATCTCTCCTCGAAAGAGGTCGAGGTGGCCTTCACCCATGGCGTGGGCTACGGGGAAGAGTGCTACAGCTTCGTGAACGGTCAGCACACCACCCAGGGGGGCACGCACTTGGCGGCCTTCCGCGAAGCGCTGGTGGCGGAGGCCCGGGAGTTCTTCAAGAAGCAGTTCGATCCCAATGACGTGCGCGGCAGCCTGGTGGCGGCCGTCAGTGTGAAGGTGCAGGAACCGGTGTTTGAGTCTCAGACGAAGACCAAGTTGGGCAGCACCAGCATGGAGCCGAACGGTCGCAGCCTGCGCACCACGATCGTCAACTTCGTCACTTCGCAGCTGGACAATTACCTGCACAAGCACGGTGATGTGGCCAAAGCGATGCTGGAGAAGATCCAAGCCAACGAGAAGGAGCGCAAGGAGATCAGCGGCATCCAGAAAATTGCCCGCGAGAGCGCCCGCAAGGCCAAGGTGCACAACAAGAAGCTGCGCGACTGCCGCGTGCATCTGGACACCAAGCATGCCGACCGCGCAAAAAGCACCCTCTTCATCACGGAAGGGGACTCCGCGAGCGGCAGCATCACCAAGAGCCGGGATGTGAACTTCCAGGCTGTGTTCAGCCTGCGGGGCAAACCGCTCAACTGCTTCGGGCTTACCCGCAAAGTCTGCTATGAGAACGAGGAGTTCAACCTCCTGCAGAATGCCCTGAACATCGAGGAGGATCTTGAGGAGCTGCGCTATCAGAATGTGGTGATGGCCACCGATGCGGACGTGGACGGCATGCACATCCGGTTGCTCATGATCACCTTCTTCCTGCAGTTTTACCCGGAACTGATCCGGCGAGGGCACCTGTACATCCTGCAGACACCGCTGTTCCGCGTGCGCAACAAGAAGGAGACCTTCTACTGCTATAGCGACGAAGAGCGCTTCAAGGCGATCGCGAAGTGTGGCAAGGCCGCTGAGATCACCCGGTTCAAAGGTCTGGGCGAAATCTCGCCGGACGAGTTCAAGCATTTCATCGGTCCCAAGATGCGGCTGGAGCCCGTGCTGATGCCGGAGCACAAGAGCATCAAGGAGCTGCTGACCTTCTACATGGGGAAAAACACGCCTGACCGCCAGGAGTATATCGTGAAGAACCTGCGGGTGGAGCACGACATCGAGTTGGAAGACAAGGCTCGTGATGAGGAAGAGCGCAAGAAGAAGCAGAAGCAGGTAATCTCCCTGGAGGCTCCCTTTTGATCCTCGTTCTCCCCTTCATGCTGAAGTTTGCCCGTTGAGTATTGATTTTTGATTTCTGCCTTCTGTTCCGAGCGTGACTCCTGACTCCCTTCCTCCCACCTCCGGCCCCACCCATCCCGGAGAACTGCATACCAAGCTCGTGGATGAGCTCTACGGTGACTGGTTCCTGGACTACGCCTCGTACGTGATCCTGGAGCGCGCCGTGCCGCACATCAACGATGGGTTGAAGCCGGTGCAGCGCCGCATCCTGCACTCCATGCGTGAGCTGGAAGACGGCCGTTACAACAAGGTGGCGAACGTGGTGGGGAACACCATGAAGTACCACCCGCATGGTGATGCATCGATCGGGGATGCCATGGTCCAGCTGGGCCAGAAGGAACTGCTGGTGGACACGCAGGGGAACTGGGGGAACATCCTCACCGGCGACGGCGCGGCTGCCTCGCGTTACATTGAATCCAGGTTGACCAAGTTCGCGCTGGATGTGGTCTTCAGCCCCAAGGTCACAGACTGGGCTTCCAGTTATGACGGACGCAACAAGGAGCCGGTGACACTGCCCGTGAAGTTCCCGCTACTGCTGGCGCAGGGCGTGGAAGGCATCGCGGTGGGGCTCTCCTGCCGGGTGCTCCCGCATAATTTCAATGAACTGTGCGATGCCTGCATTGCGTCACTGCGTGGTGAACCGTTCCAGATCTTCCCGGACTTTCCCCAGGGCGGTACCATGGACGCGGCTGACTACAATGACGGTCAGCGCGGCGGCAAGGTGCGGGTGCGGGCGACGATCGAGACGGTGCCCAAGCGCAACATGGTGAGGATCACGGAGATTCCGTTTGGAACGACGGCGGGCAGCATCCAGGAGTCCATTGTTGCTGCCAACGAAAAGGGCAAGATCAAGATCCAGAAGGTGGAGGACAACACGGCGGAGTTCGTGGAAATCCTGGTGCACCTGCCCAGCGGCACCGATCCTGATCAGGCCATCCAGGCGCTCTATGCCTTCACGGATTGTGAAGTCAGCATCTCAGTCAATGCGGTGGTCATCAAGGATGACAAACCTCATTTCCTCTCGGTCACAGACATCCTCAAGGCCAATGCGGAGCACACCCGCGAGGTGCTCAAACGGGAGTTGGAGATCGAGCTCGGGGAACTGGAGGAGAAATGGCACTTCAGCTCGCTGGAGAAGATCTTTATCGAGAAGCGCATCTACCGCGACATTGAAGAGTGCACCACCTGGGATGGGGTGATCGGAGCAATCTGGAAAGGGTTGAATCCGTACTTGGGCCTGCTGAGGCGCGAGATCACGGAGGATGACATCACCAAGCTCACCGAGATCAAGATCAAGCGTATTTCCAAGTTCAACTCCTTCGAGGCGGACGAGATGATTCGCGAGCTGGAGAACGACATCGACCAGGTCCAGCGCTATCTCAAGGGGCTGACCAAGTATGCCACGGACTACTTCAAGAAGATCAGGGATACCTACGGCAAGGAGAAGAAGCGTCGCACTGTGAACACGGGCTTTGACCGGGTCGCGGCTTCTGATGTGGCCATTGCCAACGAGACGCTTTACCTTGATGCGAAGGAAGGCTTCGCTGGTTACGGTTTGAAGAAGGAAGGCGAGCCGGTGGGCAAGTGCTCTACCATGGACGAAGTGCTCTTCATCACCCGAGAGGGCGCGATGTGCGTCGTCAAAGTGGCCCCCAAGTTCCACGTGGGCAAGAACCCGGTCTATCTCGCGATCTTCAAGCGAGACGAGCAGGCGGTGTACTCCCTCATCTACCGCGATGGCAAGCAGGGGCGTGTGTACGCGAAAAGGTTCCGCGTGGGCGGCATCACCCGCGACAAGGAGTACCCACTCACGCAGGAGTCGCCGGGTACGAAAGTCATGTTCTTCTCCCGCCATGAGACGGAAGAGGAAAGCAATGCCCAGATTCTGAACATCAAGCTCAAGCACGAGCTTCGCATGCGGGTGGACGCCTTTCCCTACAAGTTTGGAGACCTCGCCATCAAGGGACGTGACTCCAAGGGCAATCTCGTTACCGAGAAGTCAGTGGAGAAGATCACCAGATTGCGCAAGAGCGCCACAGGGGAAGCGGAGGAAGAGGAAGTGGTGGAGTAGGATTTTGGGTGGGGTGCCTGCGGGTGAGATATCTCTGGCACCCTTTCAGGGTGCAAAATTTCCTATACCTTCCAGGGGCAGGGCTCGTTTAACTCGCCCGGCCCCTGGCTACCTTCTGAGATGCCTTCGGCATGGCTGGGTGCTGGTAGGTGGCGCGAAATTGGTGGGCCGGGCAATCGCCTTGGCCGTGATGGCTCGCGGTAGCTTCCCACACGCGTCGAAGTTCCATTCCGTGGATGAGTTCACCTTAAGGTGGTCAGGGGGCGTGGTTCGGCCGGTGCGTGGGAAGTGAAGTGGGGAGGCCATTTGGGCGCTTTCGCGTTTTGACAAACGCAGCCACGACTGAGGGGGGGACTGCGTTTGTGGGAACGAGGTTAGGGGCCTGGTTTGGTCGGAGCGTGGGAAGTGGAGCGTGCTGGCCATTTGGGCGCTTCCGCGTTTTGACAAACGCAGCCACAACTGAGGGAGACAGGGTGTGTGATTGAGGCGACGGCCCTTCTGCATTCGACGAATTCAAACACGTCCGTCTCTATGCCGAAGGCATTTCAGAGGGTAGCCAGGAGTGGGCGAGTTCTGCGAGCCCTACCCCTGGATGGCAAAGGAAATGTATGCATCCTGAAGGGATGCCAGGATGGTTGTTTCCTCTTTGGAAATGCAACCACGGCATTGGCTCTCGACTCATCTACCCTTTGCTGGATCCAGTTTCCGGCCCTGCCCTGAATTCCAAAGACAACGAATTCACGCAGTACCTCAATCCGGTGGGTTTAGGGCCATCGGGGAAAACGTGTCCCAGGTGAGCGCCGCACTTCCCGCAGACGATCTCGGTGCGGCTCATGCCGTGGCTTTCGTCCTCGTGCATGGAGACAGCTTCTTGGTTCACCTGACTCCAAAAGCTGGGCCAGCCGGAGCCTGAGTCGTACTTGGTCTCGGAGTCGAACAGGTCTTCACCACAACAGACGCAGATGTAGGTACCGTCTGCCTTGTGATTGCAGTATTTGCCGGTGAAGGGGTATTCGGTCCCTTGTTCCTGAGTCACGCGCCATTGTTCTGGGGAGAGGCGCTCTTGGAGATCAGCTTTGTTCATGCTGAAGGATACGAAGAAATCAGAAGGTTCAACGAAGCGACTTCTACTTCGTCAACTCGGGGTGCATTGGCTCGAGAAGGAGGCCTGGCATTACGCCTGGTTGCGTTCCATCAGCTCGCGAATCATGCGCAGCTGTTTCTTGTCGGGCTTGGCGGCCGCCGCGTGCGGTGTGAGCATGACTTTGTCCCGGCGCGCCTCGGCTGCCTTCTGGTAGTTTTGCACGGGTGTGAGGTCCTCCATATAGAGCTTCACCAGCGGTGCGCTTACGCGTGTGGCAGGGAAATCGAGCACGCGGACGACCAGGCTCAAATCGCCGCGCTGGATATCGAGGACTTCGCCCAGTTTCAGCTCGCGGGCCGGCTTCATGGGCTGGCCACCAATTTGCACCAAGCTACGAGTGCAAGCCTGCGTGGCGAGGGAGCGGGTCTTGAAGATGCGAACGTGGTGCAGGTAGAGATCGGCGCGCATGAAGGGGGAATTCAGGCGGAGAGAGAAGCTCCGCCTGATCCTATTCTACGTCAAACCGCCTCAACTTTTCAACAAAAGCGCTGCAAACGCGCCGTCGAATCCATCGCGCCAAGGCAGAGAACTCCGCGTTTCCACGAGTTTGAAATCCGGATGCTTAACCAAGAAGGCCGCAATGATGTCCTCGTTCTCCTCACGATCCAGGCTGCAAGTGCTGTAGACCAAGCTTCCTCCGGGTCTCAAAAGCGGGGCAAGGGTTGAAAGGATCTGGGTCTGTAACTGGGCCATCTCGACGAAGACCTCAGGATCGAGGCGCCAGCGGACGTCCACGCGGCGACGCATCACTCCCGTATTGCTACAGGGGGCATCGAGGAGGATGCGATCGACCTGGGTCTTGTTCCAAATCGACGGCAGGGGCTTGGTCCAATCCACCTGCCGGTTCTCGGCGATGGTCACGTTCAGGCGCTCCAGATTCTGCTGCATGCGCTGGAGGCGCCGTGCCACGGAGTCACAGGTCAGGATGCGACCCTGATTCTGCATCTTTTGCGCCAGATAGGCGGCCTTGCCTCCTGGAGCGGCGCAAGCATCAAGGATAGTCTCACCCGGCTGAGGAGCGAGGAGATCACAGGCGACTGCGGTGCTGGGATCCTGGGCGTAGCACCGGCCGCTGGCCAGCCACTCGCGCGGGAGGGTGTCGGCACGGTAGAACCCTGGGAAAGAGATGGGATCCAGGGGGAGCACCTCTTCAGGCTTGAGCGGCTGCGGGTGCAGCTGATTCACTCGCACATAGGTGGAAGCCGGTTGCTGGTCCCAGTCGCAAAGTGACTCGGCGGCAGACTTCCCGAATTGCTTGGTCCATCTGTCCACGAGCCACGCCGGGTGTGAGGTGCGCTCGGCAGGGGTGAGGCGATCCATGCGGGCGAGGAGCGGGATTCGCTCCCGGTCCACCCGGCGAAGCACCGCGTTAACGAGTCCTCGGGCTTTGCCGGCCTGGTTCACCGTCTCGTTGACCACTGCATGAGCTGGCATCTCCAGCAGCAGAAGCTGCGCGATGCCCAACCGGAGCAACCAATGGACGCCGGTCTCAAGGTGCCGGTTGTCGCAAACGCGCTCCAGCAAGATGTCCAGCAGGTCAATGTTGCGAAGCGTGCCCAGCACCAAAGTTTGGAGAAGGGCGGTGTCGCGATGATCGAGCCGGTGCGTGGCAGCGGCCTTTTCAATCAGCTCCGCTGCATAGACTTCACTGCGCTCCCAATCGACGAGGATCTGAAGCGCGAGTTGCCTGGAATTAAGGGCGATCACACTCATTCTGCTGCAAGGGTGCCGCGGCCGATACCACGATACTGGAAGCCATAGCTGGCTGCCGCGGTGGGGTCGAGCAGATTGCGGCCGTCAAAGATGAGCGGGGTGCGCATGGCGTCCCGAAGCTCCTGGAGATCTACCGTGGCGAATTCCGGCCATTCGGTGGCCACAATCAAGGCCTCGGCGTCACGAGCGGCTTCGATGGGGTTGTCGGTGAGCGTCACCTTGCTGGCGATGGGCAGTTCCCGGAACTTGTCCATGGCCTTTGGATCGTAGGCCGTGACTTCCGCGCCTTCTTTGACCAGAGTCTCCACCAGGTTGATGGCCACACTGGAGCGAACGTCGTCGGTGTTGGGCTTGAAGCTCAGGCCCCACACGGCAATCTTCTTGTCCTTCAGCACCCAGAGCGCTTCACGCACGCTGTCCAGGAACCGGTTAAGCTGGCGCGCATTGATCTTCTGAACCTCTTTGAGGAGATCAAAAGGGGTGCCAAGCTGATCTGCGATGGCGATGAAGGCGGCGATGTCCTTGGGGAAGCAGGAGCCGCCATAACCCAGACCGGCATTGAGGAAGCTGCGGCCGATGCGCTTGTCCATGCCAATGCCTTCGGCAACCTTCTCCACGTCTGCACCGCTGACTTCGCAGAGTTCAGACAGAGCGTTCACATAGGAGATCTTCAGGGCCAGGAAACTGTTCGCGGCGTGTTTGATGAGCTCGGCGCTGTTGATGTCGGTGACGAGCACGGGAGCAACAAAGGGCTCATAGACCTTCTGCATGACCGCCAGGGCGCGGTCGCTGTTGCCGCCGATGACAATGCGGTCGGGGCTCATCAGGTCCTCCACGGCGCTGCCTTCACGCAGGAACTCAGGATTGCTGACGACATCGAACTCGACGCCAGGCTTGGCATAACGGCGGATGGTCTGGGCGACGCGCTCTCCAGTCTTCACGGGCACCGTGCTCTTGTCCACGATCACCCGGTAACTGCCGAGGCAAACGGCGATTTCCCGGGCGACCTTCTCAATGAAGCTGAGATCCACGCTGCCATCAGCCTGAGGCGGGGTGGGGACGGCGATGAAGATCACTTCACCGTGATCCACGCCTTCTTCGGTGTTGGTCGTAAACTGCAAACGCTTGGAGACAACGTTCTTGCGGACGATCGTTTCCAGGCCGGGCTCATAGATCGGAATCTTGCCTTCCAGCAGGCTCTTGATTTTGCGTTCGTCATTGTCCACGCAAACAACGTGGTGGCCCACTTCTGCGAAGCAGGCGCCTGTGGTGAGTCCAACGTAACCGGAACCAATGATCGTGAGTTTCATGCAAAGAGTGGGAAAATGCATCCGGCCTTGGCCCGGAGCAGGACGGGACTAATGCGGAGGTTGGGAGAGGGCACAAGCGCGAAGGACGGGAGAAAAGATACCAAAACACGGTGCGGATGTCTGAATATCACAAATTGGCGGGGATTGCAGCGGTGCGATGATGTCATTTTTGCCGGAGGTTTCGCCCTGCCAAGGGTTCGAGCCGTGTGGACGAATGCGTGGGTGATTCGGTGAAGGGCGGCAAATGTATGAGCGGCGGGTTGATTTGAGTAAGCTACTGAATAGAAGCCAACAAAAAACCCGGCATCCGAAGATGCCGGGTTTGTAAGGTATTCGGTGTCAGGCAGCGGTTGGCCTATTCGCGTCCGCCTTGACCGGTCGGATTCGGGTCGAGGTCAAGCGGGATGCTGACCTGGGGGAAATCCTTGAGGGTGAGGGAGAGTACCAAGCCGTACTCGTTGTCCTTGCCGTTCTTCTGGCCGCGGTTTTCGCGGATCAGGCCGCCCAGAGACATCGTCCAGCTCGCAAGGTCGCGGTGGATGCTGTAGCTCTGGTACTGAAGCGTGCTGTCCTCCATCTCGTAGATGTGGTTCATGGAGAAGCCCCAGTTGGAGTTGATCTTGGTGTAGATGCGGGAGTAGATCAGGCTGCTGTCCACGAAGATCGGGTTGTCGGTCAGCAACTGGTGACCCAAAGACCAAGAGAAGTTCTTGGTGGGCATCCAGGTGATGTTCGAGTTGACCTCGGTGAAGTTGTAGTCGCTGCTGCCGATGGGGAGCTGGCTGTCGATCGAGAGGGCCAACCAAGGGAGGGGAGCCCAGAAGATATCGTTGTAAAGGTTGGATACATCACGATCAAACTCGGGGTCCTCAAGGAAGAGGTCCAGGTAGGTGTTGATGCCAGCGTAGTTGTGGGTGCCGCCGTCGCGCTTGGTCTGGAAGAGGTTGCGCACACCGATACGGGCGATGTTCCAGCTCTTCAGGTCGTCGATAGCGGTGAAGAAGGGAACGTCGATCGGACGGGGGCGGGTGGACGGGGTGAGGCGATCGATGGTGCCGAGGCCTTCGATGGAGTCAGCCTCAACATAGGAGTAGTTGAGGTAAGGCTGAATGATGTGACGGAGTCCATCCAGACCGATACGGCGGTTCTGCACATCTTCCCAAGTCTTGCTGAACTTCGCGGAGAGGTCGAAACCAGCGGCGAAGATCGGGCGGGTGTCGTTGCCGACATCCGAGACCCCACCTTCGACGTCGTTGTAGTAGGTCACGCCACCGCCGATGCGGGGAACGAAGTTGATCCAGTCACCCTGGCCGAAGCTGAGGGGATAGAGGAACTCGTGGTAGGTGTGGGCGCGAAGGAACTTGTTCTCGTTCAGTTCAGCCTGAAGGAGTTCAAGGTCGTTCTCAACGTCGTCACGAGTCAGCAGCTGCTTGGGAATGGCGCGAACGACGGCGGCGTCGTTGCTAACCAGCGTGGTGCCAGCGAGCCCGGTGGCGGTGGAGGGAAGGGCGTTGCCGTCTGAATCGAGCAGGCCGGTGGTGCCGCCGTTGGCACCGTAGGTGGTGCTGAGGTAGCTCTCCTGCTGTGCAATCTTGCTCTGAAGCCGGGCGCGCTCGCTGTCGGATAGCTTGTCACGGTAGGAGCCGAGGCTCGTCTCACCCTGATAGTAGATGTTCGTGTTCAGGATGCGGGAACGGGTGAAGTCGAAGGCCAGTTCGACGCGCTCGTCTGCATGGTAGAACTCGTTGAGCTGCATCCGGGCCAGAAGGGAGGCCGTGAAGCGGTCATCGCGTTTGACGAGATTGATGATGTTGTCCGGCTGGGGCTCAAGACGGAAGTCGTTGAGGAAATAATCCTCCAGCATGAATTCGTCGCTCAGCTTGGTGAGGTCGAAGTCGAGGTACCAGGTGCTTTCCTGGGGGCCGGGGATGTAGATGCGGTGCTGGAAGCCGATGCGATAGCGGTTCTCATCGACCAAGGCGTCCGAGCGGGTCGAGTCATTGACGCCGGTCAATGGGTCGGTGTCATAAGCATAGTAGAGCTTGAGTTGCCCGATATGCGGGTTTTTGCGCCACTTTTCCGAATAGAAGTCAGCACCGATGCCGACGCCGCGGGAGCTGCGGAGGTCCAGGTGGTACTTGGCGAGGGTGTGGTCGCCATGCATCACTCCGTACTGGTTGAGAAGGAAGGCGCCCCACTGGCTGGTGTAGCCGGGCTGGAAGAAGTAGCCAAGCTCGTCATCGAGCGGCTGGACGATGTAGGGGAACCAGAAGACGGGAGTCTTGCCAGCATAGACCTTCACGCCCTTCATGATGACGCGGTCA
Organism: Verrucomicrobium sp. BvORR106; assembly: GCF_000739655.1. Lineage (GTDB taxonomy): Bacteria > Verrucomicrobiota > Verrucomicrobiia > Verrucomicrobiales > Verrucomicrobiaceae > Verrucomicrobium. The sequence goes on from NZ_BATR01000114.1 coordinate 127,200, forward strand.
CCAGGATAGATCGTGATGGACTTGGCGCGGACCCGGTAGTTCTGCACCTGGCTGTCGTGCGTGGTGAACCAGGCGTTGGTGCCGTCGATGCGCTCAACCTTGCCGGAGTTGGTCTTGAAACCTTCCGTCTGGTAGAAAATGGGGGGCAGGGAACTGCGGACGCTGTTGGCCTTCAGTTCTTCGGTCTTGACGTTATAGATGATGTTCTCACCGCGAAAGATCTCCCCGTCCTTCACGACTGTCACATTCTCCCGGGCTACGACGTCGCCAGTGTTGGCGTTGTACTCGGCGGAGCCTGCTTTGATTTCCACATCTTCATATTTGATGTGTACGTCTCCCTTGGCCGTGGCCACGCCCGTCATCGGGTCGAAGCCGGTTTCCATACCCTCAATGTTGATGTTGCTGGTCAGCGCGCCCAGCACATCGGCCTGGCCGTGGGCATTGGCGGAGAGCAGTAGGGCGCAACTGGCGAGAGATAGGGCTAGCTTCATGGCGCGGGGAGTCGTGAGAGGTCTCATGCGGGCGCTGGACAGGGGGAGTGGGAGAGGTTGTTAAAACGTATGAAATAGGCGATGCCAGCCGGGGCAGCAAGGAAAAGGAAAAGAAAAATCTGGGCCAACCACCCCGCCTCTTTGGCCGTTCTTGTAGGTAACCAGCCAGGCGGTGTTACTCTTTGACGCCGTTGCAGATTCGTCAGGGAGCCACCCTTGGTTTGGCACAAGGCATGCTTTACGTTTTCTCACATGTCCATTCACGTCGCCCTTCACCATCGCACGACCTATTCTTATGATCGTCCCATCTCCCTTGGGCCACAGACGATCCGGCTGCGACCGGCGCCGCATTGTCGGACCAAGGTTTTGAGCTACTCGCTCAAGGTTGAGCCCGCTGACCAGTTCCTCAACTGGCAGCAGGACTCTCATGCCAACTATCTGGCCAGGCTGGTCTTCCCTGAGAAGACGGAGAAACTCGACATCATCGTCGATCTGGTCGCCGAGATGGCGGTGTACAACCCCTTCGACTTTTTTCTGGAGCCCTCTGCGGAAAACTTTCCTTTCCAATATGAGCCGTGGTTGTTCCGTGACTTGTCCCCCTACTTGCAGACGGAGACCGTCAGCCCGGAGGTGCATCAATACGCCCTCGACTGGCAGGGCAAGCAGATGCGGATGATCGATTTCCTGGTCGCGCTGAACCTTCAGGTCAGCCAGGACGTGAGCTACACCATCCGGATGGAGCCGGGTGTACAGACGCCGGAGGAGACTTTGAAGATTCGGAGCGGGTCCTGTCGGGATACGGGATGGCTTCTGGTCAATGTGTTGCGGGCTCTCGGATTTGCGGCTCGGTTTGTGAGCGGCTATCTCATTCAGCTTAAGGCAGATGTTAAGGCTTTGGACGGCCCAAGTGGGGCGGAAAAGGACTTCACGGACCTGCACGCCTGGTGCGAAGTTTATCTCCCCGGGGCGGGGTGGATCGGGCTGGACCCGACATCAGGCCTCTTCGCCGGAGAGGGGCACCTGCCGGTGGCCTGCACACCGGAGCCAGGCACGGCCGCCCCGTTGACCGGGGCACTTGATGAGTGCGAAAGCACCCTTCATCACGAGATGGAGGTCACGCGCATCTATGAGTCTCCCCGGGTGACGAAGCCCTACTCTGAGGAGGAGTGGAAGAAGATCGTGGAGCTGGGTAGGTCAGTGGATGACAAGCTGCGCCGGGGCGATGTCCGCCTGACGATGGGGGGAGAGCCCACCTTTGTCTCGATTGACGATCCAGACGGTGACGAGTGGAACTTCACTGCCAACGGGATCCGCAAGCGGGAGCTGGCGGGTGAATTGCTGAAGCGGCTCCGGACGAAGTACGCCTCTGACGGCGGATTTTTGCATTACGGACAGGGCAAGTGGTACCCTGGGGAGAGCCTGCCGCGCTGGTCCTTGGGCTGCTGGTGGCGCAAGGATGGGGAGCCGATCTGGAAGGATCCGGCTCTGATTGCGGACGAATCCGTCAACTACGGTCACGGAGTGGAAGATGCGAAGAGGCTCTTCGACCGGATCATTGAAGGGCTGGGGGTGGATTCCCAGTGGCTTATACCGGCTCACGAGGATGTATACTACTACATCTGGCGGGAGCGCCGACTGCCCTCCAATGTGGATCCTCTGAAGACCAATCTGGCGGACAAGGAGGAACGGGAACGGATCCGTCGCATCTTTGAGCGCGGGCTGGGATCGGTCACAGGGTATGCCTTGCCGATCGAGCGTGCCAAAAAGAGTGGCGAGGCAAGCTGGGTCAGTGGCCCGTGGTTTCTCCGTCGGGAAACGCTCTATTTGACCCCTGGTGATTCGCCCATGGGGCTGCGGCTACCGTTGGATTCGCTCCCGTGGGTGGAAGAGCGGGAGTATCCCTGGGTTTACGAGAAGGATCCGATGGAGAAGCTGTCGCCGCTGCCGTCCCGGAAAGATCGTTCGGGGCAGATGTTCATCGGTCGCGACCCCGAAGTTTCCGCTGCATTGGGCAGCGGGCCGCAGTATCGGTTCCGCACCAACGTGTCTGACGCGACGCATCCAGCAAGCGTTTCCGGTGGCCCGGCAGGTGGGGCTGCAACTGGGGATGCTGCAGCCGGGAAAGAGTCCAGTCCAGGGGAGTTGGATGAGCTGGTGGCACGTCAGAAGGCGGCTGATCTGAAACATACCCGTCGTCCCGATGATCAGGAGAGTGCTCCATGGATCATTCGCACGGCCCTTTGCGTTGAGCCGCGCAACGGTCGTCTGCACATCTTCATGCCACCGGTGGAGACCACGGAGGATTATTTGGAACTCGTGGAGATCATTGAAGCGGCCGTGACGGATTTGGGCCTGCCCGTGATCTTTGAGGGCGCGCCGCCTTCCTATGACCCGCGGCTGCAGGTGCTAAAGGTCACACCTGACCCCGGGGTGATTGAGGTCAATCTGCACCCCTCCGCGACTTGGGATGAGCTGGTGGATAAGACGGAGACTCTCTATGAAGAAGCCCGGCTCACTCGACTGGGGACGGAGAAGTTCATGCTCGACGGTCGTCACACCGGGACTGGCGGGGGGAATCACATCATCATTGGTGGCGAAACCCCGGCGGACTCCCCGGTACTGCGTCGGCCAGACCTGTTGAAATCTCTGCTCGGTTACTGGCAGAATCACCCGTCGCTCAGTTACCTGTTCACGGGCCTGTTCATCGGTCCGACCAGCCAGGCTCCACGGGTGGACGAGGCGCGGAATGACTCCCTGTATGAATTGAACCTCGCCTTCCAGCAAGTGCCGGAGAAGGGGAAGGACCTGCCGCCGTGGCTGGTGGATCGTCTGTTCCGGAATCTGCTGATCGATTCCACGGGGAACACTCACCGGGCGGAGTTTTGCATCGACAAGCTCTTTAGCCCCGACAGCTCGACCGGAAGGCTGGGCTTGGTGGAGCTGCGCAGCTATGAGATGCCTCCGCACAGCCGCATGAGCCTGGCACAGCAGCTTCTGCTGCGGGCGCTGGTGGCGAAGTTTTGGGACAATCCGTACTCAAACGCTCCCGTCCGCTGGGGGACGGACATTCACGATCGCTGGATGCTCCCGCACTTCCTCTGGGACGACTTTGCGGATGTCATCAATGACCTGCGTGACGACGGGATCGAGATGAAGGCAGACTGGTTTGCGCCCCATCGTGAATTCCGGTTCCCGCTCATCGGGGAGTTCTCCCAGCGGAACGTTCACGTGGAGCTGCGTGCGGCCCTGGAGCCGTGGCATGTGCTGGGGGAGGAAGGTTCCGCAGGCGGGGCGGTCCGCTATGTGGACAGCTCCCTGGAGCGGCTTCAGGTGAAGGTCTCCGGCATGGTCGATGAGCGGCACATCGTGGCCGTGAATGGCCGGAAGCTGCCGCTGCATTCTACCGGGGTGAACGGTGAGTACGTGTGCGGGGTGCGGTATCGCGCCTGGCAGCCGCCAAACTGCCTGCAGCCGACCATCGGCGTGCATACGCCGCTGACCTTCGATCTGGTGGACACGTGGAATCAGCGTTCGCTGGGCGGATGCCGCTACCACGTGGTGCATCCGGGTGGTCGCAGCTACGAGACCCTCCCGGTGAATGCCTATGAGGCAGAGAGCCGCCGTCTCTCCCGGTTCGAATCCATCGGGCACACCTGGGGCATGTTGAATCTGCCAGAGCCACTTCGCTCGCGCGAGTTTCCATTCACGCTGGATTTGCGTACCCAAGGTTAGCGTTCTAGATACGGCGTGCCTCACGCCGTATCAACTGCCCCTATGGATTCCTCACCTGACAGCGTGAGCATTGCTGAAATGCTCGCGTCCGCCCGGGCGGCTGGCGACGGTTTTCACGAAGTCTGGCAACCGGACGGAGCCATGCGCCCCGCCTGGTCTGGATTTCTGGAAAGCGTGTCCCGATTGCAGACGGCTGATCTGGCGCAGAAGCGCGAGTCTGCCAATCAGCTGCTCCGGGATCACGGGGCAACCTACACCATCTACAACGACCAGCAGGCGCTGAGCCGGCTGTGGCAGCTGGACATCTTCCCCCACATCATCGGGGCGGAGGAGTGGCGCTTGCTGGAGGCGGGTCTGAAGCAGCGTTCCCGGCTGCTCCGGCAGGTGGTGAATGACCTGTACGGGGAGCAGCGTCTCCTCAAGCAGGGCTGGGTTCCTCCGGGGCTGGTGTTTGCCAACCCGGGCTTTTTGCGGGCGAGCCACGGCATCAAGCCGGCGGGTGGTTCGTTTCTCTTTCACCATGCGGTGGATCTGGCGCGGGGCGCAGACGGCCGCTGGATCGTGCTGGCGGATCGCACCCAGGCGCCTTCCGGAAAGGGGTATGCGCTGGAGAACCGCATCGTGCTGACCAGCCTGTTCCCAGATGAGTTTCGGGACATGAATGTGCAGCGGCTCGCCTCCTTCTTCCAGATGGAGCGGGATTCTCTGCGGGACCTGGCTCCCCAGCATCGGGGGGACCCCACGGTGGTGTTGCTCACGCCCGGGCCGCTCAATGAGACCTATTTCGAGCACGCTTACAAGGCGCGGTACCTGGGTTTCCCGCTGGTGGAAGGCGCGGACCTGACGGTGCGGGGGCGCAAGGTGTTCCTGAAGACCCTGGAAGGTCTGCGGCAGGTGGACGTGATTGTGCGTCGTGTCGATGACACGTTCTGTGATCCCCTCGAACTCCGCACGGACACGTGGTTGGGCGTGCCGGGGTTGATGGAGGCCTGGCGCGCGGGCACGGTGGCGATCGTCAATGGCATGGGGGCCGGGGTGGTGGAGACGCCTGCGCTGCTGCCCTTCCTGCCTGGTCTTTCCCGGCATCTGCTGGGTGAGGATCTGAAGCTTGCCAATGCGGTGACCTGGTGGTGCGGCCAGCCGAAGGAGCTGGCGCACGTCGAGAAGCATCTGGACCGCTTCGTGTTGAAGCGTGCCTTTGTCGGTGGCGCAGGGCAGCCTGTGTTCGGTGCCGATCTGACAGAGGCTGAGCGTGAGGCGCTGCTGGCAAAGGTGCGGATGGCCCCGCACGAGTACGCCGCCCAGGAGGTGCTCTCCCTGTCCTCGGCCCCGGTGTTTGACAAGGGGAAGATCGAGTCGCGTCCGCTGGTGCTGCGTTGTTACATTGTACCCTGCGGGAATGATTTTGCCGTGATGCCTGGCGGGTTGACCCGCGTGAGCCCGTCGCCCAAGGGGCTGGTCGTGTCCATGCAGTCCGGGGGCGTGAGCAAGGACACCTGGGTGCTGGCTGACGGCCCTGTGGAGCAGCTGACACTGTTGCTTTCACCCACGGTGGCCATCCGGCCAGAGCGTCAGGCGGGGGAGGTGCCCAGCCGAGTGGCCGACCATTTCTTCTGGCTGGGGCGCTATGTCGAACGTCTGGAAGACGGCGTGCGCGTGCTCCGTGCCGTGGTGCAGCGGTTCGCCGGGGAGGGGAGTGAGGAGCAGGCGCGGGAACTGGCTGCGCTGGTGCCGTGGATGGTTTCCCTGGGAAGGCTCCCAGACCGGTTTGGCAAGAAGGTGGTGCCGGGTGAACTGCGCGGTGAACTGCTGGCCCTGCTGGAAAATTCCCGCCGTGAAGACAGTGTGAGAGACCTGCTTAACCGGGTCCGGTACAATGCGACTGCGTTGCGCGACCGGCTCTCTGACGACACCTGGCGGCTGTTCAACCAGCTGGAGCGCCATACCCGGTCCCAAGCCACCCGCTTGAAGGTGCCCGAGGTGCTGGAGATGCTGAATGCCGTGGTACTAGACCTGGCGGCCTTCTCGGGCATGGAGATGGAGAACATGACTCGCGGGCACGGGTGGCGTTTCCTCGATCTCGGTCGACGTCTGGAGCGAGCCCGCGGCCTGGTCCGGCTCATTCACGCGACGATTCACCCCTCACCGCGGAATGATGCCGTGCTGAGTCCGCTGCTGGAGATCTGCGATAGCGCGATGACCTACCGGCGGCGGTACCACGCCCGTCCCCAGCTGGGTCCGGTGCTGGATCTGCTGATTGCCGATGATTCCAACCCGCGTTCCCTGATCTGGCAGCTTTACCAGCTCACCCGGCATGCGTCCCAGCTTCCCCGCGACGGAATGGAAGGCATGACGGGAAGTGAGAAGAAGCAGGTGGACATGATGCTCTCCGAGCTGGCGGGCGTGGATCTGAACGCGCTGGCGGGCGCTGAGGATCGCAGCCCTGGCCTGCTGGTCCGTCTCTGCACCCGCCTGCAAGCTGGCCTGGAGTCTCTCTCTGACACCATCAGCCAGCATTACTTCAGCCACGCTCTCCGTCGTGTCAGCTGACCCGCGGTCGACCACCCGGGTGGCACTTGTGCATTCCTAGTTCCCCATCCTTTCTTCATCCCAACCACCAGAGCTTTGCGCTACGAAATCCACCATCGTTCCACTTACACCTACGATGAGTCCGTCAGCATCGGGCACCATCTGGCGCGTCTCGCCCCCAGGGAGCTGCTGCATCAGCATTGTGAGTGGCACGGCGTGGATGTGGAGCCGGAGCCGATGAGTCTGGCGGGTCATCGGGACTACTTTGGCAACCAGTGTCTGTTCTTTGCGCTGCATGGGGCGCACAAGACCCTGACCGTGACGGCACACAGCTTCGTGGTGGTGCATCCGCCCGTGCTGGCGGCACCAGAGGAGACTCCTGCATGGGAGACGCTGCGGGAGGCTGTGCGAGGTGATTTCCTGACGCCTGATGTGGCGGCGGGGGAGTATGCGTTCGCCTCGGCGATGGTGAAGCCGGGAAAGCAGTTCGCGGAGTATGCTCTGGAGTCTTTCAAGCCCGGGGTGACGGTGCTCAAGGCGGCGCTGGATCTCAATGAGCGGATCTTCCGCGACTTCAAGTTCGATCCGGCAGCCACCGATGTGGCGACGCCGGTGCACGAGGCGTTCGAGAAACGTCGCGGGGTGTGTCAGGATTTTGCCCACATCCTGATCGCCTGCATTCGCTCTCTAGGGATCCCGGCCCGCTATGTGTCGGGCTATCTGGAGACTCTGCCTCCTCCCGGGAAACCCAAGATGGTGGGGGCGGATGCCTCCCACGCCTGGGTGAGTGTGTGGTGTGGACCGGTGCATCAGTGGCAGGACCTGGATCCTACCAACAAATGTCGGCCTCAAGAGCGCCACATCACCGTCGCCTATGGGCGGGACTTCGCCGATGTGTCGCCGCTGCGCGGGGTGGTCTATGGCAGCGGGGAGCAGAGCCTGAAGGTCGCGGTGGATGTGACGCCGCGGTAGGCCCGGGCTGGCGCGGTGACGCGCTGGATTACTCGTCGTCGGCCTCGGAGCGCACACGCAGGGTGCCCACGCCCTTTTTGCTGGGGGCCTCAAAGAACTGGAGGAATCTTTCGGCGTGGTCGGGCCAGGTACGGGTGCGAGCCTCCGCCACTGCCTGCTTGAGGTTCCGTCCGCTCCGGTATATGAGATCGAAGAGCTCCTTGATGTGCTTCCGGTCTTCGGTAGTGAACCCCTGGCGCCGGAGGCCGATGACGTTCATCCCCGTGATCAGGTTGGTACGGCCGGCTGAGCAGTAGTGGGGAATGTCCTTGCTGAAGGAACTGTTCCCCTGCACGACGCAGTAGTCGCCGATCCGGAGGAACTGGTGAAAGACGGCACCGCCGCCGAGGAAAGTGTTGTTTCCCAGATGGACGTGCCCGGCGATCAGGGCCGCATTGGCGATGATGTTTTTGTTCCCGAGCTTCACGTCGTGGCCCAGATGTGCGCCCACCATGATGAAGTTGCCATCGCCCACCTCTGTGAGGCCGCCGTCCTTGGAGCCGCGGTGGATGGTGACGTGCTCGCGGATGACGTTGTTCCGACCGATGCGGACTCCGCTCTGAATGGCGGGGGTGAATCCGATGTCCTGGGGGAATTCCCCAATGACAGCGGCCCGGCCGATGGAGGTGCCCTCGCTAATCACGGTGTCACCGACGATTTGGGCGTGCGGGGCGATCCGGCAGGCGGCTCCGATCTGGACGGGACCCTCAATGATCACGTAAGCCCCAATTTCCGCGCTCGGGTCAATTTTGGCTTCAGCGGAAACGAGGGCAGTCGGGTGGATCATGGTTGGCGGATGAGTCGGAAACAGCGACTAAAAGTTTAGGCGGGAGCGCTGGGAGCGCAACCTCGAGGTGCTCCCGGGCAGGGGAGGCGTTCCAGGTGATTGAGGCCGGGGTGATCTTGGTCACATGGCAACGGTGGGCGGTTTTGTCGGAACTTTTGCGGAAATTGGATAGAAATCTGGCTCATGGTTGGGATATGATTCATAAATTGAAGCAACCCTAAATGTGCATCGGGGGAGCTTCTGGCCCGTCTCAGCCAAATGAATGCGGAAAAACAGATTGCCAGGGGAGCGGGCTTGGGGGTGCCCGTGCGGCAGACGATGCCTGGAGATCCAGGTCTTTTGGGAGGGCTCTTTGAGCGCCTCCAACTGCTAGGGGCAAGCGGGAGTGTGTCTCTCTGTCGGCTTGATCGGCAGGGGAATGTCAGGAGATAAACTCAAGACGTCAACGTAAACTAAAAACCATAGAGAAAGGAACTCAACTCATGTCCATTGCGAAGAAAGCCATCGTGGAATTTCTGGGCACCTTCTGGCTCGTGCTGGGAGGCTGCGGTAGTGCAGTGCTGGCTGCTGCCTTCCCAGAGGTGGGGATCGGGCTGGTAGGGGTGTCGTTTGCCTTCGGGTTGACGGTCTTGACGATGGCCTACAGCATCGGGCACATCTCCGGTTGTCACCTGAACCCGGCCGTGTCCATCGGCCTGCTGGTCGGGGGGCGTTTTCCGGCCAAGGATCTGATCCCCTACGTGGTGGCCCAGGTCGCTGGGGGGATTGTGGCAGGCTTCACGCTCTACACGATCGCCAATGGCAAGGCTGGCTTCAGCCTGGAAGGCGGATTCGCCTCCAACGGTTTCGCGGAACATTCTCCCGGGGGCTACAGCCTCGCCGCGGGATTCCTGACTGAGTTCGTGATGACCTTCATGTTCTTGATCATCATCCTGGGGTCCACAGATGAGCGGGCTCCGGCCGGGTTTGCGCCCATCGCCATCGGCCTGGGCTTGACGCTGATTCACCTGATCAGCATTCCGGTCACGAACACATCCGTGAATCCCGCCCGCAGCACCGGCACGGCCGTGGTGGTGGGTGGCTGGGCTCTTTCACAGCTCTGGGTTTTCTGGCTGGCTCCCATTCTCGGGGCGGCAGCGGCAGGCATCTTCCACAAGGTGGTTTGCGCCAAAAACTAGCAATCGAAGTCTGGCATGAGGGACCGCGTTCGTGAGAGCGCGGTCCCTTTTCGTTTCGGCAAGGGGGCCGAGACTCAGATCATGCCGCTCTCTTTGAAGCTGAAGTAGGGCTTGGCCCCGGGTCTGGGGGCGCCGATGATGACGTGGTCGAGGAGCTCGATCTGCATGAGCTGTGCGGCCTCATTGATGCGACGGGTGAAACGGCGATCTGCATCGCTGGGGGCTGGGTCACCGCTTGGGTGGTTGTGCGCGAGGATAAAAGCGTGAGCGCGGTGGATGAGGGCGGCACGAATAATTTCACGAGGGTGCGCGGGGCTTTCGTTGAGCGTGCCTTGAAAGACCACCTCGTCATGCACCAGGCAAAGTTTGGTATTGAGCACCAGGATGCGAAGGGTTTCATAGCCCTGTCGTGCCATGTCGGCACCGAGGTAGCGGTACACCAGCTCTGGAGAGTCCATCTTGTCCTCCAGCACCTCTTCCTGCGCGGCGCGGCGCCCCAGCTCGAAGGCGGCCACGAGATGGGCCGTCTTGGCGGGTCCCAGGCCCTTGAACTCTTTCTGCAATTCTTTGGCAGAGCGCCGGGACAAATTGCGCAACGTGCGGTAAGTCTTCAGCAGCCTCTGCGCGACCTGAACAGCATTCTCCCCCGGAAGACCCGTATTGATGAAGATCGCCAGAAGCTCAGCATTGGTGAGGGAGTCCGCCCCGGTGTTGAGGAGGCGCTCGCGAGGGCGGTCGTTTACGGGGAGGTCCTGGATGCGCAATTGCATCGGACAAACAACGCCGGGAGGACTGGCCCGGTCAAGCGGCACCTTACCTCAACTTTTGCCTAGCTTTATATTATCATGAGCCGATTCAACGTCGCCAGCGAGCTGGAATACACTGCCACCCAACCCGTCACGTTTCTGCTGAACATCCGGGCAGGCGAATGTGAGCGCCAGCGGGTGGAGCAGGAACGGTTTGTGATCACCGGGGGCATCCCTTTTGAAACGCAGGTCTGTGCCAGCACCGGCAACCGGTTCGATCTCATCACGCTGGAGGTTCCGGGAATCTACCAGATCCGGTACGAAGCCACGGTGGAGGTGTCTGTGGAGCGGCTGGACGGTCGGGTGCTTCCTGAAACCGACCCAGGGCATTTTGATCTTGAGCTGCTGAATTACCTTTATCCCAGCCGGTACTGCCAATCTGACCGGCTGGGTGATTTGACCGCCAGTGAATTCGATGGGGCGGCTACTCCGTACGAGAAGGTTCTGGCCGTCTGTGACTGGATCCGAAATCATGTGAGCTACACCAGTGGCTCCACTCACGCCAGCACCTCGGCGGTGGACACGCTCGTGGAGCGGGCAGGGGTGTGCCGGGACTTTGCGCATCTGGGGATTGCTCTGTGTCGGGCCATGAACATCCCCTCACGGTATTTCACCGGGTATGCGTATGAGCTGGAGCCGCCGGACTTCCACGCCTGTTTTGAGACCTGGATCGGAGGTCACTGGTTGGTGTGGGATGCCACGGGACTGGCCTCCCCGGACGGGATGGTGCGGATCGGCACCGGGCGCGATGCGGCGGACGTTTCCATTTCCACCTCCTTCGGCCCGCTCCAGCTCAACCACCAAAAGGTGAGCTGTCTGGCTGTAGACGACCTTTACCAGAAGATGAGTCCGTCAGAGATCCGGGAGCAGGCAATCTCGCTCACCTCGGCCGAACCGGGTAGGGGACCGCGCAGCGTGGCCGCTTAGGTGGCTGCAATCCGGGCAGGTTTGCCGCTGGCCCATCGATCCTTCAAGTCAATGCCATGACGAGGTTTCACATCGTTCACCGCACGGAGTACCGCTACTCCGCCCCGGTGAAGTTTGGCATCCACCGGCTGGTGCTCAGGCCCAGGGAGGGGCACCGCACGACCGTGCTTCAGCATCAACTGGCGCTCACACCCAAGGCGCGGTTCTTCTGGATGAATGACCTGTATGGGAACCATGTGGCCTTGGCTGAGATCGAGGAGGAGTCTGACAGGCTGGAGATTGTGAGTGAGGTGAAGATGGATGTCGTGGATGCCCTCAGTGACGAGGCACCGATGGAGGGCAGTCGTTGTTCCATGGTGGCGCTGCCGGTGGTGTATCCGCTCATTGAAACCGCTGTGGTGGACGGCTATCTGAAGCTGACCTATCCCGACGAGTCTGAGGCGGTCAGAGGGTGGGTCAACGAGGTGTTGAGAGTGTCTCCGGCGGCATCCGCGATGGGGGCAGTGGTGCAGATCAACCAGGCCATTCATTCGGGAACGGGATATCGACGCCGTGAAGAAGCGGGCGTGCAGAGTCCTTCCCAGACCTTGTCGCTCCGTACCGGGTCATGTCGAGACATGGCCACCCTGATGATGGAGGCCTGTCGCACGCTGGGCATCGCTGCCCGGTTCACCAGCGGGTACCTCGATACCCGGGCATCCACGGCGGGACACGGAGCCACGCACGCCTGGATTGAGGTGTATTTGCCGGACTGCGGTTGGTGCGGGTTCGATCCCACACTTGGAGAGCAGGTTTCCAGCAAGCATATTGCGCTGGGCGCGAGCGCCCACCCCCGCGGGGTGATGCCGGTAAGCGGCATTTTCTCCGGTCCTCCCGGCAGCTACGCTGGCATGAAGGTCAGCGTGCTGATTCAGCGGGAGGTCCTGGGCACGGCGCAAGAACTGAAGCCGAGTGAGGTGCCGGCGCCGGCGGGAGTTGTTTCCTGAACGAATCGACGGTCATCGCCTGGTGCGGCGAGAGCAGCGATCAGACAGAGGTACGGCACTGGTCCAGAAGTCCGTCGAGGTACTGGGTGATCGTGACCAGGGCTTCCTTGTGCGGGGAGGCGTCGAGGCAGATGAGGTCTTTCCTCGCTTCTTCCAGCATGTCCTTGGCGGTATTTACCGCATGCTCGATGGCTCCGGCGTAGTCGGCAATGCTGGCGAGGATGGTGGTGTCCATGGGCTCGCCTTTGAGCACCATCCGCTGCAACTTCGTGCGCTGGGCCTCCGTGGCGTCGCGCATGAGGAAGAGCATGGGAAGGGTCAGCTTCCCCTTGGCGAGGTCTGTGCCGAGCGTCTTGCCGATTTCCTTCTCGTCGCCGACGAGGTCAATGCAGTCGTCGTAGATCTGGTATGCCGTGCCCAGACGATTGCCGTAGTTGTACATGGAGGTCACGACGGAATCGCTGCATCCGTTGAGGCGGGCTCCAAGCTCCGTGGCGCTGGCGAACAGGGCCGCCGTCTTCATCTCGATGATCTTGAAGTACTCCTCCATCGAGAGGCTGAAATCAAAGCGCCGCTGGGTCTGGAGGATCTCGCCGCAGGCGACATCGCGGGAAGCGCGGGCAATCTTCCGGCAGATGGAGGATTCATCAAACTGGGTGGCCAGTTCCAAGGCGTAGGCGAAGAGGCTGTCGCCGAGCAGAACGCTGAGAGCATTGCCCCACTTCGCTGCAGCGGTGGGCATCTCACGGCGGATGGTGGCACCGTCCATGATGTCATCATGCACCAGGGAGGCGATGTGGATCATTTCCAGAATGATCGACAACTGGCGATGCTCGTGAGTCACGCCGCCAGTGGCGCCGCCTGCCAGCACGGTCAGGGCGGGGCGGATGCGCTTGCCTGAAGTGTTGCAGACATAGGAGATGTAACCTTCGACATTGGGATCGAAGGCGCGGGCCTGCTCCATCAGGAGTTCCTCGACCCGTTCGATCTCCGGTTTGACAAGCTCAAATGGAAACGCCGGGCGGGGTTTCAAGAACGAGGGAAGCTTCATTTTTCCGGCGTAAGAATCTGATTGTGAAAACTTTCACAAGGAGCGCGAGGCTCGCTCGAAGTCAACTTTCGCGGCAAGGAAAGTTTGGTTCATTTTACCACGGGCTGGTCGAGGTGTCCCACCTGTGCGTCCCTTCAACTTCAGTACGCTTGGACTGGGCCAATGAGCCCCTAAAAGCGAATTGATCGCGCGAGCGGGGAGGTAGTCGCCACAAAAAAGCCGGTCTGGCGTGAGCCGGACCGGCTTGTGGGATTCTGAAAGACCAGCGCTACTACTGGGGAGTCGGGGCCGGAGTGGCCGGGGCTTCCGGAGCAGGAGCGGGGGCAGGTGCCGGAGCCGCGGGCGCTTCCTGAGCGGGAGCCGGGGCGGGTGCCGCCGGGGTCGGGGCAGCTGGAGCCTCCGTTGCTGGTGCTGGTGCCGGGGTTGCAGGGGCTGGCGCTGGAGTCGGAGCCGGAGTGGCTGGAGCTTCAGGGGCAGGTGCTGGCGTCGGGGCTGGAACCGGAGCGGGGAGCGCAGGGGAGGCGGAAGCCTCTGGAGCGGGAGCCGGTGCCGGGGTGGGAAGGCTGGGGACCGCAGGAGGCGCGGAGAGAGAAGGCACGGAAAGCGGACCGCCAGGCAGGCCGGGGAGACCTGGGATGGTGGGCATCGGGAGGCCAGGAATCTCAGGTGTCTTGGGTGCTGGCGGTGGGTCCACCTCGGTCTGAGGAAGGCCGGCGTCGATCATCTTGACGCGCTCGTCCACCTGGTTGGTGAAGGCGGTCATCTTGCCGGGGTAGCGGCTCAGCATGCCTTCCAGGAGGGCCTTGGCTTCGGCGGACTTGCCATCCGCCCAAAGGATGTCGGCGTTGTAGATGTCAGCAGCCGGCAGCAGTTCGGTATCGGGGTGGGACTTCTTCAGGGTCTCGAAGGACTGGGTCGCGCCGGCCTTGTCGCCCAAGGTCATCTGCTTGCTGCCGAGAGCAAGCAGGGCGTTGGCGTGCAACGGGTGCTGGGCGTGGGATTTGACGAACTCGTTGAGGGCTTCCGTGGAAGACTCTTTCTTGCCTTCCTTCCAGAGCAGCTCGGCCTTCAGCAGCAGGGCATTGCCTGCTGCTGTGGAGCCGGGATACTTGGCAATTACCACGTCGCAGTCCTCAATCGTCGAGGCGGAGGTGAACCGCTCGGCTGCTTCCAACTCGGTCTTGTGTTTGAAATGACGCGAGATGGCGACAGTCGAAAGGACCACAGCCCCCAAGGCCACGCCCACGAGGATCTTCTTGATATGTTGCTCCAGGAACTCTTCAACCTTGCCTTGAGGAGGAGGGTTGAGATCAATCTCGGGAGCCGGTTTGGGCGTGAATTCTGACATGTTGAGGTGACTGGCTGGGGATGCGTGCGGCGGACTGAAAAAAGAGCGGGGAAGCGGATCAAGCGCCCACTTTGGCGCGAGCCTCGTCCGCCAGAGCGGTGGAGAGGTAGCGCTCGCCGGTGGAGCAGGCAACTGTGACGATCAGTTTGCCCTTGTTTTCGGGGCGCTTGGCGAGCTCGATGGCGGCGACGACGTTGGCACCGGTGGAGATGCCGACGAGGATGCCTTCTTCCTTGGCAAGACGGCGGGCCATGGCAAAAGCGTCGTCGTTGGACACTTTCAAGCACTCAACGATCTGGGGATTGCCAGCGCTGTCCTTGAGGTGGAGGTTCTTGGGGACGAAGCCTGCGCCGGTGCCCTGGATCTTGTGCGGGCCGGGCTGGAGGGGCTCTCCTGCGAGAGTCTGGTTGATGACCGGGGAGGCCTCGGGTTCCACGGCGATGGCCTGGAAGGATTCCTTACGGGGCTTGATCACTTCCACGCAGCCGGAGATGGTGCCGCCGGTGCCCACTGCGGACACGAGGATGTCCACTTTGCCGTCCGTGTCGGCCCAGATTTCTTCGGCCGTCGTTTTCTGGTGGATGGCGGGGTTGGCCGGGTTTTCGAACTGCTGGGGCATCCAGGCGTTCGGCGTGGAGCTCACGATTTCCTCAGCCTTGGCGATCGCGCCCTTCATGCCTTGCGGGCCAGGGGTCAGCACGAGGTCCGCGCCAAGCAGGGCGAGAAGCGTGCGGCGCTCCAGAGACATGGTCTCGGGCATCGTCAGGATGAGCTTGTAGCCCTTGGCGGCGGCCACGAAAGCGAGGGCGATGCCGGTGTTGCCGCTGGTGGGCTCAACGATCACCGTGTCCTTGGTGAGGACGCCGCGATTTTCGGCGTCTTCAATCATCGCCATGCCGATACGGTCCTTCACGGAACCCAGCGGGTTGAAGAATTCGCATTTCAGAGCAATCGTGGCGTCAAGACCTTCGGTGACCCGGTTGAGCTTAACAAGCGGGGTGCGGCCGACGGTTTCTACGATGTTGTTGTAAATCTGACCCATAGGATTTATGCAGCAGGTGATGGTTGCAGATAAGTCCGGCGTGCGGACCACGGCGAGGGGTTTGTTTATAGGTGAGGCAAAGTACCTTGCAAGGCAAAAAGGATGCACGTCTGGAAAAGCGTGCCATGGTCAAAAATGCCTGAATTGCTCGATGAGTCCTCGCTGGAGACTGAACTGGCCACTGTGCCAGAATGGAAAAAGGAGGGGTCCGAAATTTCCCGCACGTTTTCGTTCCCGTACTATCTGGCGGGGATCAGCTTCGTGAACGAGGTGGCCACCCGGGCGGAGGCTCTGAACCACCATCCGGACATTCAGATCGGCTGGAGAAAGGTGACGCTCCGCCTCAGCACCCATAGCAAAAGCGGTCTCACCGAGCTGGATTTCTCCCTCGCTCGCGAGGTGGATCAAATTGCCAGCTGATCTGCTGGAGGAGGTGGCTAGGCACCGACGAGGCGCAGCCACTCCTGGAGGTTGTAGTAGTTGGTGATGCGGTCCACCTTGCCGTCCGCCACCTCAAAGAACGCGCCGACCCGCAGGTAGTACTTCTGCCCTGTCGCCTCGGGCAGGCCTTCGTCGGTGGACACGTAGGTGCCATCAATGAAGAACTCTGCGGCGGCGCGGGTGCCGTCGTCACTGGCGAAGACCTGCAGTTCCTTGACCTGTTCTGCATAGCAGCGATCCATGCGATCCAGGAAGGTGCGGAACTTGTCCAGGCCGACTTCCTGCCCGCCTTGATTGGTATCGTGCCGTACTCCGTCGGTGAGCAGGGCCAAAAAGGCCCCACGGTCGCCCGAGTTGAAGGTTTCGTAGTAGGTGGAGACGAGGGCGGCAGTGGATTCGCGGGCGGTGGACATCGTAATTAGGTAAGGGAAAATGGAGTGGCGCGACGCGGTGCGTCCCGGGTGTTTTGATAGAGCGCAGGGGCGGCGGCTGCAAGTGGCGCGCACCAAGGATTCGCTCTGAGGGGGCCTCTCATGATTGAATTTCGAGAATCAATGGTGGCCGGGAGCAACCAAGAACCCTTGACCCTTCCGCCATGCCCGCTAGTGTGCCGCTCCCATGTTTCACCCCAACCATGTGTACGACAAGATGCGTCGCTCTTTTGCAGGATTGTTAGGTCTCGCCGTTTTCGCCTGTTTCGCAGGCGCTGGCATGGTGCACGCCCAGTCGAGCGTCATCGCGGTGGACGTGTACAACAAGAAGATCCACGTCGAAGCGGGCGGGAACCTGAAGCGCCCAGTGGGTGGATTGACCAAGATGGCGACGGCCCTGGTCGCCCTGGACTGGTCTGAAGCCACCAAGGTGCCGCTGAACACACTGGCCACTGTCTCCCCTGAGGCGCTGCAGATCGCTGGGATGAACCCTTTGCAGCTGGTTCCCGGAGATCAGATCACCCTGCGTGACCTGCTTTACGCCTCTATGATGTCCTCAGACAACGTCGCGGCGACGACTCTGGCGCTCTTTGTCGGACAGGACGTCAACTACCGCCGGGGACGGACCGGGGATGCGCTGGCAGCTTTTGTGACGGAGATGAACAATCTGGCGGCCCGCGAGGGGATGGTGAACACGAAATTCACCAATCCGCATGGGCTGGAGAACAGCCGGTCCGTGCCGTACTCCACGGCCGCAGATATGGCACGGCTCAGCATGTACGCCATCTCCCGTGCTCCCTTCCGTTTCTACACCAACCAAAAGACCCGCAACATCACGGTGCTTCGCGGGGGGCAGCCGGTGAGCGTGCCCATGCAGAACACCAACGCTCTTCTGGGCGTGGGCATGATCGATGGCATCAAGACGGGCAATACGCCGCGCTCTGGTGGCTGCGTGATCGTCTCTGAGGAGCGTCGCGGCACGGTGATGAAGGAAAACGGCCGGGAAGTCCTCTACCGTCACCGCATGGTGACTGTGGTCTTGGGCTCGGCGGATCCCTTCGCTGAAACTCAGGGACTCCTTCAGCAGGCTTGGGGCGTATATGACGGCTGGCTTCAGTCTGGACGTCCGGTAACGGATGCCAAGCAGCTGTTGTCTGGCTTCTAAAAAACTCTCATTTCGGCGACTCCCGCTGTAATCCTCCTCACTACAGCAACCCGTTCAAAATCAACACCAACACGTACACTCCCTAAACTATGCGCATCGGCATCCTCAACAGCGGCGGCGATTGCCCCGGACTCAACGCAGTGATTCACGGAGTGGTCGGCGCGGCCACGGAACTCGGCTGGGAGGTCATCGGATTCCGCGACGGATTTGAGGGGCTGCTGCCCAATGGCCCTGGGCACATCAAGCTGGATGTGGATCGTACGGTGGGGATTCTCAAGCTGGGTGGCACCATTCTGGGCACCACGAACAAGGGCAACTTCGCCGCCAAGATCGGCGTGGACAACGTGGCGCTGGTGCCTGCGGAGATCATGGACCAGGCCAAGGCCACGATCAAATACCTCGGCATTGAGGCTCTGATCATCGTGGGTGGCGACGGCTCTCTGACGACCGCGCTGCAGCTCTGCAACGAGGGCGTGCCTGCCGTGGGTGTGCCGAAGACGATCGACAACGACCTTCAGGCGACGGCGATGACCTTCGGATTTGACTCCGCGGTCGCGACTGTGGTGGACGCTCTGGACCGCCTGCATACGACCGCAGACAGTCACCAGCGTGTGATGGTGGTGGAGGTGATGGGCCGTCACGCAGGATGGATCGCCCTCTGGGGTGGCATCGGCGGTGGCGCGGACATCGTGCTGCTCCCGGAAATTAAATTCAACATCGACAACGTCGCTCGCCAGGTGAACCACCTGTATGCGACCGGTCACCGCTCCGTGCTGATCGTGGTGGCGGAAGGTGCCGAGCTGGAGGACGGCAGTTTGATGACGCGCGAGCAGATGGACGCTGAGCGTCGCCAGGTGAAGCTGGGCGGCATCGGTGAATACGTTGGCCGCAAGGTTGAGCAGCTCACGGGCAAGGAAACTCGCGACGTGCGCCTGGGTCACCTTCAGCGTGGCGGCTCGCCGACTCCTCTGGACCGCATTCTTGGCACCCGCTTCGGTGTGAAGGCCGTGAACTTGATCCGTGAGAAGAAGTTCGGCCGCATGGTCAGCTACCAGAGCTATCACGTGGGTGATGTCTCCATCGAGGAAGCCGTGAACCAGCTCCGTCTGGTGCAGCCAGACAGCGAAGTGGTGCAGGCGGCCCGCTCGGTGGGAATCAGCTTCGGCGATCGTTGATTTTGCGATGAGATTCAAAGGGCGCAGGCTCCGGGTTTGTCCGGCCTGCGCCTTTTTTTGTGGGCGGGAGAGGGGGCGGGGTGGAGGCGTATCTCGTTGGGGGCGAGGTGGGTGAGGGCTCGCCCTGCCCGCTGTGAACTGTATTCCAACACAGTCACAATTGCATCGAAACGGGGCCGTGAATCCTCTCGCAAGCTGTAAAACCTAGGTTAGGTTTGCCGTCCCTATGGAACGTCTATTGGAACTCCTAAAAGAAAATGCACGCCTCAGCGCGGGCGATATCGCTACGCGTTTGGGCATCACTGAAGCCGAAGTCGCCGCCCGAATCGCCGCCCTTGAGAAGGAAGGCGTCATTCTGGGGTACCATGCCGTGGTGGACCGTGAGAAGACGGATCACTCCGGAGTGACGGCTTTTATCGAGGTGCGCATCACCCCGGAAAGCGGCGGCGGTTTCGACCGCTTTGCCCGCCGGGTGTCGCAGTATGAGCAGGTGCGTGGTTGCTACCTGATGAGCGGTGCCTATGACCTGGCGGTGGTGGTGGAGGGCAAGGACCTCTACGATGTGGCCCGTTTTGTGGCCGAAAAGCTGAGCACCCTGGATGTGGTGCTGTCCACCGCCACGCACTTCCAGTTGCGCACGTACAAGCATGACGGCTTCATGCTCAACACGCCGCCCACCGACGGCCCTCTTCTTGTGTCGCCATGAGCCATCCTCGAAAACTGGATTTGGAGAGCAAGCTGTCCACCCAACTCAGCGGGATTCCCCGCTCGGGCATTCGTGACTTCTTTGAGCTCGTCATCGGTCGCAGTGACGTCATCTCCCTCGGGGTGGGGGAGCCGGACAAGCCGACCCCCTGGCCCATTCGCGAGGCCGCGATCCGCTCCCTGGAAAAGGGGCAGACCAGCTATACCTCGAACCTGGGGCTGGAGTCCCTCCGCATCGGGATCAGCAAGTACGTGGAGGAGCACTTCCGCGTTTCCTATGACCCCAAGACGGAGATTCTGGTCACCGTCGGGGTCAGTGAGGCGCTGGATCTGGCCTTCCGTGCCGTGCTCAATCCGGGTGATGAGGTGATCTATCACCAGCCCTGTTATGTGTCCTACGGACCGAGCATCACCATGGCGTATGGCGTGCCGGTGCCGGTGAACACGCGGCTGGAGGACAACTTTGCCCTCAAGGCCTCCGATGTGGAGAAGGCGATCACGCCGCGCACGAAGGTTATCGCCTTGAACTTTCCTACGAACCCTACGGGAGCTGTGGAGCCCCCGGAGGAACTGGAGAAGATCGCCGCCCTCTGTGTGAAGCATGACCTGCTCTGCTTCACGGATGAGATCTACAGCGAGCTGCTCTATGACGGGGCTCAGCACAAGAGCATCGTGGAGTATCCCGGCATGCGGGAGCGCACGGTGCTGCTGCATGGGTTCTCCAAGGCGTTCGCGATGACGGGTTGGCGCTTGGGTTATGCCTGCGCTCCGGCTCCGTTGCGGGAGGCAATGATGAAGATCCACCAGTACTGCATGCTCTGTGCTCCGATCACGAGTCAGGTGGCAGGGGTGGAGGCGTTGCGTCTGGGTGCGGAAGCCTATGAAGGCATGCGCCAGAGCTACGAGGAGCGCCGCAATTTTGTGGTCAAACGGCTCAATGAAATGGGCCTGCATTGCTTCAACCCGGGCGGGGCGTTTTACGTCTTCCCGGATGTGAGCTCGACGGGCCTCACAGGCCGCGAGTTTGCGCTGAAGCTGCTGGAAGAGCAGAGCGTGGCCGTGGTGCCGGGTGATGCCTTTGGCCCGAGCGGCGAGTCGTGTGTACGGTGTTGCTACGCCACTGCGCCGGATCTGCTGGTGAAAGCCATGGACGGGATGGAGGCGTTCGTCGCCAAGTACCGCAAGGCCGCCGGAGCCTGATGCTATTGACGCCGGCATCTCTGATGCAGCCCCACTGATCTGCATGCCCCGTTGGACCGACATTCGCCGCTCTCCTGTGGCGGCGCATGTCGTGCCTCTCGCGGTGTTCATGCTGATCGGGGCGCTGCAGCCGCTGGTGGGAGTGGAGAATCTCCAACTCCCCTGGTGGAGGCACGCGGCGGAGCATTGGATCTACCCGCTGCAGACGCTGGTGGCGGGGGGCTTTTACTGGCCTTCCGGTCACACTATCAGCTGGCTCCCTGGCGTGGCCTGGGGTGGGCGGTGGTTCTGGGCACGCTGGGCATTGTCTGGTGGTGTGCCCCAGCGCTGCTTTATCAGAATCTTGAGGCTGCGGGTACAAAAGTGCCCGAGTGGATGGAATGGCTGGGGCTGGCTGAGAGGAAGGACGGGTTTGATCCGACTCTGTTTGAGGCAAACGGTGCTGCCTATGCGCTGGTGGTCGTGATGCGGTTCATCCGCATGGTGGTCGTGGTGCCTCTGATCGAAGAGATCTTCTGGCGCGGTTTCCTCATGCGCTATGTGCAGGCAGACGGTGACGATTTCAGGAAAGTACCCTTTGGCCGGCATGACTGGCGGACGTTCGCCATTGTCACGGGTTGTTTCATGGCGGCCCATGCCCCGGTGGATTGGACTGGAGCCTTGGGCTTTGGGGCCTTGATGTACTGGCTGACGGTGAAGTCCCGGAGTTTGGGAGCCTGTGTGGTGATGCATGCAGTGGCGAATTTGCTGTTGGGGGTTTATGTGATGTGGACGCGGCAGTGGGGTTTTTGGTGAGGTTGGGTCGGGTGGAGTGGTGGAGTGGTGGAGTGGTGGAGTGGTGGAGTGGTGGAGTGGTGGAGTGGTGGAGTGGTGGAGTGGTGGAGTGGTGGAGTGGTGGAGTGGTGGAGTGGTGGAGTGGTGGAGAGATGGAGAGATGGAGTGGTGGAGAGATGGAGAGATGGAGAGATGGAGTGCGCGGTGACTTGAGCGGGAGCACCGCGGCAGGCCTCTTGGGTTGGCGGGACGCGGTCTAACAGTTCTCAGAACGGCCTGTGCCTGGGAAGTTCGGGGAGCGCACGCATCTTGCGTGCTGTTCACGGCATCTTGCCGGGAACGTCAGTCAGCGGGTGGCCTCGCGAGGTCAAACCAAACATACGTGCCGCATAGCATTCGAGCGACATGGAGGCGTTGAAGATGGTGGGAGAGAAAGCGGAAGCTGTCGGCCTTCCCACCTGAGTATCATCGTTGGACGGTACCCAACGTAGACTCGCTGGAAGCTCGTCAACGTTGGGCTTGTAGCTCCATCCGAGGAAGAACTTCGACCGCTTCGCTGACGTTTGTAGGTTCTGGAGCTAGGGGTGCTCAATAAAGGCATGGTCGTCCTACGCGCCAGCGTCTTGGAGTGCTGGTGGCTTGACACCGCTTTGGCGGAGCTTGTGATTTCCTGAAATATAGAGACCCTCAGCAGGGGTGATGACGGACTCCCACTTGACGTTCCCTCTGCCATTCGACGTCGGCCCGTTTGGGGGCGAGGCGCGGGAAGGCAGGCTGGCGGAGATGAGGGGGAGTTGGAGGCGTATCCGGCAGGCGAAAGCGGCGTCGAGCCGCACGCACTCCAAGATGCTTCGCGACGTTTGTGCGTTCTGAAGCAAAGAGGGGTCCCATCTGGCATGGGCGTCCTACGCGCCAGCGTCTTGGCACCGTCGCTTTGGCGGTGCTTGTGATTTCCTGAAATCTCAGGAGGTCAGCAGGGGTGGGTGCGCTGCTCGATTCGGACGGCTTCGCTTCAAGGCCGCTCCAGCACTCTTACGACGGCAGAGCCGGAGGGGGGCTTGAGGAATGTTTGTCCAACACGCTGCGGACAGTGCCGGTCAGTTCTCCCACTTCGTAGGGCTTGTAGAGACTGGCATCGGGGAGCATGCCGTGGGCGTCCCGGAAGGCGGCGGGGTCGAAGAGGAATCCACTGCACAGCACCACAGGCTGGGACGGGATCATCTTGCGGATCTCCACCATGGCGTCGGGGCCGGAAAGGCGGGGCATGGCGACGTCCAGAAGGACGAGGTCGGCGACGTTGCCGGGGGTCTTCATCCAGTCCACGGCTTCCTGACCGTCGCTGGCGGTGAAGACCTGATAGCCTGCGCCACTCAGGAGTCGCTTGCTGACGTTCCGGACGAGCGGGTCATCGTCCACGACGAGAATTACTTCGGTGCCGGAAGGTTTGGGTGGGATGGGGCTGGCCACTGCCACGGAGGTCGTGGTCGTATCCGGAGCGGAGGTGCTGCGTGGCAGGAAGACGGAGAACACGGCGCCCTGACCCAGATGGGATTCGCACTCGATCCAACCGCCCAGTTTTTCGACAATGTCACGGGAGGAGGAGAGCCCCAGGCCGGTGCCTTCACCACGTGGTTTGGTCGTGAAGAAGGGTTCGAACAATCGGCTCATGACGTCCGACGGGATGCCAGGTCCGTTGTCCTGAACCTCGATGCAGACGTAGTCGCCGAGCTTGGCTCCGTTGGACAGGCCTTCGGGAGGGGCGGTGCGGGCGCGATTGGATGCGGTGATGAGGAGCTCGCTGTGGCTGCGGTTCTTCATGGCGTCCACGCCATTGACACACAGGTTCATGAGCACCTGCTGGAGATCGCTCCGGTCTGCCATGGCGGGCCAGAGGGTGCGGGGCGTCTGGACCTCCACCTGGACGAGGGCGGAGATGGAGTGCTTCAAGAGATCCCGCACCTCCGTGACGATGGAGCGGATGTCGGTGCTCTCCACGGAGTGCTTGTTATGCCGGGCGTGGCAGAGGAGCTGCTTTACCAGCTCACGACCGCCAGCGGCGGCCTTGAAGGCATCCGCCAGCAAGGAGACGACTTCCGCAGTGGAGTGGCCGCTGGGGTTGGTATTGAGCTGCTGCAGGGCGATGCCGAGATTGCCGGTGATAGCGGTCAGCAGGTTGTTGAAGTTGTGAGCGATCCCACCTGCGAGAATGCCGATGGCCTCCATCTTCTGGGCCTGCTGAAGTGCGCTCTCCAGATTCCGGACGTCTGTGCGATCTTTCCAGAAGACGACGCGTTCCGTGGCCGGCGCGCCGGGGACAGGGCTAACGAGGATGGTGGAGAGCTTGAGGACCTTCGGGGCTGGCTTGATCAGCTCCCATTCCTGATTGTAGAGGGAGGCGGGATCGTTGAGGAGGATCTGCCACTTCTTTTCAAACGCTTCTGGTGAGGCGAAGCAGCTCTCCAGCTGGGATTGGAGGCCTTTCAGTCCGGCCTGGCAAGGGAGCTCCGGGGCGAGACCAAAAATCTCCAGGAACTTTGCGTTGGTCGCCAGAATATGGTTGTCTGAGTCCAGCACCAGAAAGGCGTCAGGGATCAGGTCGGCGAGGGCGTGAAATCGAGCCAGATTGTGGGGCGGGGAGGGGGAAGGGTCGGTCGAAAACTCCCCAGCGGGAGTATTCGGCGTGCCGGTACTGTCATCTGAGCTTTCCCTCATGTGAGACTCTCGACCCATAATTAGGAAATATAACCATACTATTGTGGATACAAAACATAATTTTCATAATTATTTGCATATAGTTTAGATTTACTGAGTTTTTGAGGATGCGGAATATTGAGGGTTTTGGGGTGAGGAAATGCGGGGCGGATGTGTGAGGATGGGGTGGGTTGTGGGGGTGAGTCTGGGCTGGGAGCGTTCGGTCCGGCGTCCCTCCGGGACGCGATCGCCGGGGGAGATGGTGATCCGGTGGTTGGCACCACCGGCTACAGTCCGGCGTCCCTCCGGGACGAATGAGGTGACGGAGGTGGGGGCGGCCCGAACGAGGTTCAAGGTCAGATGGCTGCGGAGTACAGGAGGCGGGGTCTCTGGCCCCGCTGCGCGGGAGACGCCAGACTAGAAGACGCCAGACACAAGACCTGAGCTGGCGCTGGGTTTGGGGGGGCAGGGGGGAGACCGCCTAGGGACGCCTGAAAGCGAGCGGGACACGAATGTCCCTTGCTCCTTTTGGTGAGATCGGCACCCGGCTCTCTGCCGGGCACCAGCTCAGGTCTTGTGTCTTGTGTCTTGTGTCTCCGCGAAGCGGTACTACTGCCCGATGCCTTCCATCACTTTCTCGATGACGTCCATGGAGACCTTGCTTCCACGGCAGCCGGAGGAGTTCACGGGGAGGCAGAGTTCTACCACGGTGCCCCGGGAGGCGTCGTTGAAGGCGCGGGCCCAGCCGCCCTGATTGTGCAGGGTGACGTAGCAGGTCGCCAGATTCATGCCCAGATACTGGGGGTTCTCCTGCCGCATGAAGAACGGCGTGAAGACGGTGGAGAGCTTGTTGGCGGGAATGTTAGTGCCGGAGTCGGTCACTTCCATGGCCACGTGCTCCGGTGTCTCGCCTGAGCCTTGGGCATGGCGGACGGCGATGTTGATGACGCTGTTGGGCGGGAGGTGGTCCAGCTCATCCTCCAACACCAGGCGCAGGATGTGGCTGAGACGGTTCCGGTTGCACTGGATGGCAGGCAGATCCGGCGGTGAGGTGTAGGAAATGGCGATGTGCTTGTCCTCGAAGAGCCCGCTGAGTTGCTCGATGACGGCGTACCAGAGCTGGTTGAGGTCCAGATATTCGCCTTCAACCATCTCCTGCAGGCTCGGGACGGAGGCTAGCCGGGTCAGCGTATCGGTGATGCGGCGCAGCTGGGTCTTGGCGGACTCATGCAGCTCAGAGAGGAAGCTCTCGTCCATGCCAGCGGGGAGCTTGGCCCCTTTTCCATGCGAATCGACCGCAAGTTGCAGGTAGGTCTGCACGGGGACCAGTGCGTTGCGCAGATGGTGATTCATGCCTTCCGCCAGGGCGCCAAACCCTGCGAGGCGGTCAGAAGCGATGAGCTGGCGCATCAGGGCGGACCGCTCCTGCAAGAGCCGGTCTTTTTCTGCGCGCAGCTGGTGGTACTCCATGGCGCGACGCAGGGTCTGCACCAGGGCTTCAGGTTCCCACGGCTTGCTGATGTAGTGATAGATGGCCCCGTCGTTGATGGCGGCGATGGCAGTCGCGATATCCGCATAGGCGGTGGCCAGAATGCGGACGATGTCGGGAAACTTCTCACGCAACTGCGTCAGGAAGGTCGTTCCCTGAAGACCGCGAAGACGTTGGTCGGAAACGACGACGGCAATGGACTGATGGTGACGCTCGACAATGCGCAGCCCTTCCTCGGCGCTGGGGGCGGTGATGACCTCAAAGTCTTCACCTACGATTTGCTCGAAGTACTTTAGGGAGAGCAATTCATCGTCAACATAGAGAATCTTGCAGGAACTCTTGCCAGGGGTGGGGGGCGTTGACATTGGTCCATGTGTCACCCCATTTGCAAAATTATCAAGTGGTCAAAACATGCTCCCTGAATGCAACTGACTCTACAGAAGGGGTAGGCTCTTCATTTTCCACAATGGCGCGCGGCATGCGGATGGTGAAGACGGTGCCCCCGCCGGGGGCGGCGTCGGCAGAGATATTTCCTCCATGAGCCGTGATAATACGGTAGCAGACGGAGAGGCCGAGTCCGGTGCCTTCTCCCGCGGGCTTCGTAGTGAAGAAGGGGTCGAAGATTTTGGAAAGGTTGGTTTCAGGGATGCCGGGGCCGTTGTCGCGGATGAGGATGTCCGTGACGGTCCCTTCACTGCGGGTCGAAATCCAGATCTGCGGCGGCTCCGAGTCTGGCGTCATGTGGGAGGCCAGGGCATCGATGGCGTTCTTGAGCAGGTTCAGCAGCACCAGGGTGAGCTGATTGCGGTCTCCCCGCACCACGATGTCCGCGGGCACATCCTCATGCAGCTGAATGTGGAATTCCTTGAGGGGAGAGGAAAGAATTCGAATGGCGCTCTGGATGGGTTCGGAAATTGGACAGGCTGCGGCCATGACCGTCTCCGGATGGCAGAAGGTGCGCAGATCCGAGATGATGGTGGAGATGCGGTTGATGCCTTCCCGGATATCGGAAACCACTTCCTTAAGGGTGCCCTTGGATTCATCAGGGAGCTTTCCGGTGCGGCGATCGAGGATAAACAGGGCGCTGCGTGCGAAGTTCAACGGGTTGTTGATCTCGTGCATGATGCCGCCGGTGAGGATGCCCAGGGCAGCCATCTTCTCGGACTGAATGAGGTCTCTTTCCGCAGCGCGGAGTTCGGCCAGCGTTTGCTCGAGCTCGGCGTTGCGCAGAGCGACTTCCTTCTGGAGGAGGCTGGCGTGGACGAGGTTGTGCACCCGGGTGTGGAACTCTGTGAGGGAAAAAGGTTTTACCATTACATCGTTGGCGCCGTTGCGCAGGGCGGTGAGGCGCACATCCTCATCCGAGCGGGCGGTGACCAGCATGATAGGCAGCATGAGCGTGACCTGGCGGTCGCGCAGCTCGCGGCAGAGGGAGAGGCCGTCGAGGTTCGGCATCATGTAGTCTGCCACGATGAGGTCGGGGACATGCTTGACTGCGAGTTCGAGACCGGCGGCGCCATCGGTGGCCTGGATGACCCGGTAGCGGGGTTCGAGCTCAGAGTGCATGAACCGGAGCATGCCCGGCTCGTCATCGATGATGAGCACCAGCGGAAGCTCGGCGCGATCTCCTTGAACCTCAAGGTCAACAAGGGCCGGAGTGGATGACCTGGCAGACTCGTCCTCAGACTCGTCGGCAATCTGCAGCTCTTCCGCCTCGCGGTACACGGACTTGATCCACTGGGCTGCATCGGAGTCACCAGGGGCTTCCTTCGCTTCCTCAGCTTTGGCAGGTGGGAGGGCGGCAGCGGTGCCGGATTCCGTCGGTGCGTCATCTTCACGAGGTGCGTGACCCACCACCAGGATGTCGCCGTTGGCCGTATAGGGAATGAGCACCCGCATGGTGGTGCCGGTGCCCTGGATGCTCTCTGCCTCGACGCGGCCGCCCATACGGGTGGCCAGCTCTTTGACGAGGGCAAGGCCGAGGCCGGTGCCTGGGTGGCGGCGAGTGACAGATGAATCCGCCTGCCAGAAGCGGTCGAAGATGAAGGGAAGGTTCTGTTGGGAGATGCCGATGCCGGTATCGATCACCTCGAACACGAGGAAGCCGTTCACGGTATTCGTCACGAGGGTGACGCTGCCCCCCTTGGGGGTGAACTTGACGGCGTTGAACAGGAGGTTGAGGAGGATCTTCTCGAGCTTCTCCTGATCACTGTCCACCATCTCCAGCTGCTCAGGCATCTGCTGGAGCACGGCCACATCTCCCTGGCGGGCCATGTTGGTGACGGATTGCAGAAGCCTCCCGGTGAACAAGCGGAGTGAGAAGCGCTGATGCGAGATGCGCATGCGGCCGACATTGGCGCTGGCGAGATCAAGCAAGTCATTGATGAGCTTCAGGAGGCGCAGGGCATTCTGATAGATGCCTGTCAGCTCATCATGCAACATGGAGGATGGCGCGCCGCCGTTGCTGCTCTGTGGAGAGCCTGCGGGATAGAGCCTTTGCAGCCTCTGTAGAGGTGCGATCATCAGGGTGAGCGGCGTGCGCAGCTCATGCGTGATGTTGGAGAAGAAGTCTGTCTTGAGGCGATCCATCTCCACGAGCTGGAGATTCTTCTGCTCCAGCTCAGCCTGGTTGTCGGCGAGACTGTAGCGGGAGA
The DNA here is from genome assembly GCF_000739655.1 of Verrucomicrobium sp. BvORR106. GTDB lineage: Bacteria > Verrucomicrobiota > Verrucomicrobiia > Verrucomicrobiales > Verrucomicrobiaceae > Verrucomicrobium. The sequence continues at coordinate 155,813 of NZ_BATR01000114.1, forward strand.
TCACTTCATTGCGCCGGATGCGCTGATGCACGTGGCTGCCGGAGATGACGACCACGCTGTTCATGATGAGGAAGACGCCGTTGCTGAAGAACTGGCCGAAGGACCCCTCAGGTGCGGTGGCGCTACCGATGTGCGGCAGCGTGGCCGCAAAGTAGATAGTCATCGTGATGGCCACGGCCAGCACGCTCTCCCGGAAGCCCCATTGGAAGAGGAAGGCAAAACCGACGAGACAAAGTGTGAGCCCTGAGTAGTAGGGCGACCCGGGATCACCCGAGCAGAAGATCATGTAGGCGATGCCCACTGCGGGAAGCAGCGGGACCAGCAACATGAGCGCCGGATAATGACGCCGGCCAAACTCGGTGTTGCTGGTGAACATGAGCCCGATCTCCAGCAGGGCCACCGCGCTCCGCAGGACGAAGAAGTGATGCCAGAGATGCGGGTAGGTGAAGTGGTCCAGAGTGGAGGCACCCATCATCAAGACCATGGCGATCCATGCCAGGGTCTTGACGTTCTTAAGGGTTACCTTCTGGTTTTCCTCCTGCCAACGGGCTTCCCATGCGGGTCGCATTGTTTCCCCATTGGGCGTCGTGGGCGTGGCAATGTCACTCAAGGTCGGGCTCGGGTGGCACCACCGTCCTTTTAGGAGGGGAGTGGTGCGGGTGAAGACTGACGATCATCAGGGATGAATGGAGCGTCAACCGGTTTGCGCATGGTAAGGAAAATCTCCACCCCATCAGGAGAGTACTCCGTATGGCTTACGGCTCCATAGGATTCATCCACGGCGAGTGAGGCCACCGTCGGTTCATCACGATAGATGAGCCGCCAGTCGAGGACATAATCCATGAAGCCCTTGATGGGGTTCGACGGCGCGAAGTTGCTGATCACGATGACGGCACCGGGTGCGGCCATGTGCCAGAAGATCTCCAGCAGACGCTTGCACACGCGATCGGAGAGGTAATCGAAGAGACCTGCGCAGTAGATCACATCATAGTGCCCACGCTGGAGGAAGCCGGACCTCATCAAACGAGGTTGGCTGACCAGGCGGCTGCCGTGAGCGAGCATCTGGTGCACGGAGAACTCCCGCACATTCGCATTCACATGGCGGCCGCCAGCTGTCATCGCCTGGTCGATCTGGCTCTGGGCATGGCGGACGGTGTCGGCATTGAAGTCGAGCAAGGTGAACTCGGTCAGTTCGCTCAGGGGATCGTGGCGGACGAAGTGCTGTGTCTCCCGTGCCGCGCCGCAGCCGAGGCTCAGGACTCGGGCAGGTTGCTCAGACTGGCTGGAGACGCGGGTGACCTCGCGGCGCAGGACCCCGACGAGGTGGGACACGCGGTTGCGATAGGCATCACCCGCAGCGCTCCGGATGACCCAAGCGTTGATCATCTTGGCAAAAAGCGATTTCCCTTCAAAGGGATCATCCAGCATGCGGTTCATGACCCCGAAGTCACCCGGATAACCCAACGGCTTGGTAAAGCAACGGTGGATGAACGGCGCGCAGAGCATGATGGGGTGGAGGCTGGCGCGTGCATACTCGGCATGCAGGCTCATCAACTCCTCTGATACGGTCCCGGCTTGAGACTCGAAGGCCTCAAAGGCACGGTTCATCGCGGGGGTCAGCACACGCAGCAGGCGCTCCAGCGTCTCGCGGCTGACGGTATGCCCGTGTCCGGTGGTGTGGTGCCAGGAGAGTTCCAGACCGTCCAGCCATCCGGAGAGTTCGCCAAGGAACGCCGTCGCATCGGCGACCGCCAGGCGGAACTCTGAAGTGATGTTCCGCGTGGCGCGCCAGCGGTCGATGAAACCTTGTGCGGCCTCATCCAAGGCCTGCGGTTGGGAAGCCTGGGGGGTGAGCCCGCTTTTGATCCAGTCTCCGTGGAGGTCGATTTCACCGACCCGGTTGGATCCCGTCGAGATCACGCTGTTGAGCCTGCCGGGGCCGTCATAGGCCAGCTGCTCGCCGACCCAGACTTGCACCGTCTTGAGCGTGAGTCCGGAATCCAGCTCCTGTGTGGGATCGTAGAGCTCCACCTGCACGAGGTGGCGGCTCAGGCGCAGGACCTTAGCCTCGATGCGCTGCCCGGACTCCAGGTTGAGGACCATCCGGTTCTCCGCATGGACGGTGGGGCTGCCCCCACGCCAGAGGTCCACCAACTCCTGGTGGCGCCGGGTGAAGTGCGGGGTGGGCTCCAGGGCGGCCAGCTGATGGCGGGGGAGGTGGGAGTAGTCAGCAATCTGGATATTGCGGCTGACGACGCTGATTAAATCATTCAGTTCGAAGGGCTTGAGCATGTATTCCACGGCACCCAAGTGAATCGCCTTGCGGGCGATTTCCAGATCGGCATGCCCGGTGAGGATGACGACGGGCAGGGCGGGATAGAGTTCTCTCAGCTTCTGGAGCCCTTCGATGCCGTTCGTCTGGGGCATCTCGTAGTCCAGGATGACGGTGGCAGGCGGGGTGCGACGCGCTTCGGCCAGGGCCTCGTCGACGGAGGCGACTGCAAGGACGCGGCAGGTGCCTGCGAGCGCTTTGCTCAGGAGGTCCCGGTGGGATTTCTCGTCGTCCACCACCAGAACGAGGCTGGAGGAGGGAGTGGTGGACCCGCTCTTGGCGGCCAGAGGCGCGTGTTGGGGCTGGATTCTCATGGCGGTGCTGGATGCTCCGATAAAAGAACCACAATCGAAATAATTTAGCAAACCTTATATTCTAGTTTTGTGTAATACTTATATAGCTAAACTATACGGATTAGTTAACAAATTATAGTCAGTCAGATCCGTTCACATTCCGCTCGCAAGGACCCCGGCTGCTTGCATGGTGATGGCTCAATGAAAATTGGCCTTGCCCAGATCAACACGACGGTTGGCGACTTCGCGGGGAACTCCGCACTCATCCTGGAGGCCTACCGCCAGGCGGTGGCTCAAGGGGCGCAGATGGTGATCACGCCTGAGCTGGCGATGACGGGATACCCGCCGCGGGACCTGGTGCACCGGTCCCGATTCGTGCCGGGTAATATAGAGGCGCTGCGACTGCTGGCTGGCAACGTGGGTACTGTCCCGCTGATCGTTGGCTTCGTGGATGTGAACGAAGGGGCCGGGAAACCGTTCCGTAACGCGGCGGCCGTTTTGCAGGCCGGGCAGATCCAGCAGGTGGTGGCCAAGACACTTCTGCCTACCTACGACGTCTTCGACGAGGATCGCTACTTCGAGCCGGAAGAGAACTTGGCCCCGGTGCTGATCGACGGCGTCCGCGTGGGCGTGACCATCTGTGAGGACATCTGGACGGACGACTACCTGCCGCGCCGTCTCTATGATGTGGAGCCGCCGATGGAGCTGGCCAAGCAAGGGGTGGACCTGCTGGTCAACCTGAGCGCATCGCCTTTCAGCCTGGGGAAGCCGGCCATCCGGGAGAAGATGCTGGGTGAGCTGGCGGCGGAGACCGGGGTGCCGGTGGTGTACTGCAACGCCGTGGGCGGCAATGACCAACTGGTGTTCGACGGGAACTCTCTGGTGATCGGGAAGGACGGCGGCGTCCTGACGCGGATGGCGGCCTTTGCCGAAGAAGTGGCCGTGGTGGATGTGGTGACTGGGGTCGGGGGGCGGGAAGCCGCGCCCATGGAGGTCGCGGAGGAGCTCTACCATGCGCTCGTACTGGGCCTGCGTGACTATGTGACCAAGTGCGGCTTCAAGTCGTGTGTCTTGGGCTTGAGCGGCGGCATTGACTCTGCCCTGGTGGCCGTGCTGGCGGCGGAAGCACTGGGCCCCGCGAACGTGCTGGGGGTATCGCTTCCCAGTGTCTATTCCTCAGAGGGCAGCAAGGACGACGCCCGGGAGCTCGCGGAGAAGCTGGGAATCCAGTTTGAGACCATCCCCATTCAGCCTGTCTTTGAGGCGCTGAAGGGGCAGACCAGGGAGGTCTTCGCCGGGAAGCCGGAGGATGTGACGGAGGAGAATATGCAGTCCCGCATCCGTGGGGTGATCCTCATGTCCCTCTCGAACAAGTTTGGCCACCTGCTGCTGACGACGGGCAACAAAAGTGAGATGGCGGTGGGCTACTGCACCATCTATGGCGACATGTGCGGTGGCCTCTCGGTGATCAGTGATCTGCCCAAGATCAAGGTCTATGAGGTGTCACGCTGGATCAATCGCGAGCGGGAGATCATCCCCTGGGCGACGATTGAGAAGCCACCGAGTGCTGAGCTGCGGCCGGATCAGAAAGATCAGGACACCCTGCCGGAGTATGACATCCTGGATGGCATCCTGGAGTTGTTCCTCGAGCAGGGCCGCTCCATCTCCGAGATCGTGGCCCGCGGCTATGACGAGGAACTGGTGCGCTGGATCCTGCGCCGGGTGGATCTCAATGAGTGGAAGCGCCACCAGGCGGCTCCGGGGCTGAAGGTCACCTCCAAGGCGTTCGGCATGGGGCGGCGGATTCCCATTGTGCAGCGGTTTAGGGAGTAGTTTCAGTGGGCGGTGCGTCGGTGCGTCGGTGCGTCGGTGCGTCGGTGCGTCGGTGCGTCGGTGCGTCGGTGTTTGGGTTCGAGGTAAGTTGGAGGGGCGCGGCTCAGTAAAGGGAGCGAGGGACATTCCTGTCCCGGTTCGTTCCAAACGTCCCATGAGATCGCCTTGCTCCCCAGCTTCCAAAACGCGCTGAGTTGTGGGGCGATCGCGTTGGTTGCATCCAGTCAGGAGACGCTCGCGGCAAGCGGGGCGCTTGCCCTACAGCGTCAACAACCGATCGAAATCGGAGCTGTGTGGCGGGGAAGTTGCATGCCGGAGGCGACGTCGCTGGCATCCACTCCGGGATGCAATACTGAGTCTGATCTTCCGGAGGTATCAGTCGCTACGCTCCTTCAACCCTCCGGCTGATAGCTTTGATGCCTCCGGCATCGGGCCCTCCGGGCTGGGACACCATCAAATCGTCAAAGTCGACAAGCCAACTTCCCGATGATGGGCGCACTGGGGGCGAGGCTCAGTAACAGGAGCGAGGGACATTCCTGTCCCGGTTCGCTCCAAGCGTCCCATGAGATTGCCTCACGCCCCAGCTTCCAATCGATCCGGGGCTACAGGGCATCCCGACATGACGGGCTCGCCTCACTCACTGCTTCGGGAGCTTCAACAGACGCTTGGACTCCTCGAGCAGGAACTTGGTGTTCGTGAAGGGATCTGGGCCGACATCGAGCCAGCGGATCTGACCGGCTCCGTCCACGAGGAAGGCGCCGTGGAGGGGCATACCTTCGAAGTCGTCGTAGCAGCGCCACTTGCGGAAGACCAACTGCTCGGGGTCGGCCAAGAGATGAATCGCGTTCTGCTTGGTGGCATTTCCCGGGCGGCAGGTGTCGGCGGTGGCGGTGAGGTCGACGGCCTCTTCACTGCCGATCGCGACGATCTCCAGGCCGGCCTTCTTGAAGTCCTCTGAGGCGGCGGAGAAGGCTTTGAGCTGCTCCATGCAATGGGTGCAGTGGCGGCTCAGGTAGAATAAAACGACCACCGGTTTGCCGGAGAAGTCAGACAGGGAAACGGGATAGTTGGACTCGTCCGGCAGCGTGAAGGGGGTGGCGGGGAAGGGGTGCCAGTGCACGGGGCCCAGGGACTCCATGGCGGGGCGCTTGCCGGAATCGGTGCGCGGTGCCTCGGGGCGACGCCAGGGCAGGGGAGCACCAAACTCTTTGGCGATGGCATCGATGCGCTGGCTGATCGGGACATTGGTGTCCAGACTGCCTGCCGTGACGCGCAGGGCTTCGAAGTGCTTCTTGGCTTCGTCGGGCTTGCCCGCGAGCATGAGGGCATCCACCCGGAGGGCCAGGTTGGGGGCGTCCATGGGCAGCTGCTGGGCGGCGGCCACGGCCTTTTCCTTATCACCCACGGCCAGATGGTAACGGATCATGCGCTCCTTGGGCGTGTCCTTCAGCGCGGTGAGCTTCTTCTGGAGTTCAGCGGTGGGTTGCTTGTCCAGGATGGCGAGCAGAGCGCTGAGCTCAGCTTTCGCATTGCCCACAGCGGAGTCTCCCTTGCCGCCTCGGGCTGGCTTTTCCCCGGGCTTTTTATCCTCGGAGGGTTTGCTTTCAGCAGGCTTGTTTTCGGCGTCCTTGTTCGAGGCTTCCGGCTCGGTGGTTTCCTCGACCTTGGCGGGTGCGGGTGATGGTGCAGGTGCCGATGCTGACACCGGGGATGGTTCCGTGGTCTTGGCGACGGGTTTGACCTTGCTGGAATCTACTGAGGCGGGCGTGTCCTTCTTTGGCGCGGGGAGCTTCTCCAGCTGATCCAGGCGGGCGGCAACCGCGGCGCGATCTCCCTTGAAGTAGGCGGCCACGCCCAGGGCGCGGATGCGGGCGGCCTCCATGCTGGGATTGGGCGTGATGTCGAGGTAAGGGGAGCCGTCGAGTTCGAGGAGCTCATCCCACAGCTCATAGGTGAGGAGGGTGTCCAGCAGGCGGGTCCGGCCGTAGGCGGCGCTCTTGCTCTTGTTGTCCGTCGTGTTGTACTCCGGATGCCGGGGGATCTCGATGAGATTGCGGGCGAGCGCGGCGGCGTCATGGGCGCGGCCGAGCTGGTTATAGGTGCGAACCAGCCACTCCGTGTTGTGGGCGTAGTTGTGGATCTGGTCCGGCAGCACCTGGGTCTGGATCATGTAGGCGTGATCCACGCGGGTGGCGGCCTCCTGCTGCCAGGCGGCATCCGGCAGGCGGTTCACCTTGCTGAAGGTGTGGCCGGGCATGTGCCACATGTGGGCGATGGCGGGAGCACTCTGGCCACAGAGCGTGGCGGCCTCGACCGCGCGGGCTGGCTTGCTGTCATCCCAGAGATGGATACGGTAGTGCTGCGCGGGGTGGAGGGGCTCCTTGGCAAACACCTGGGAGAGAATGGCGTCCACAGACTCCCGGCTCACCATGGTGACGCCGTCGCCCTTGCCTTCCCAGATCGCCCAGGCGAGAAAGGCTTTGGCCTCGAGGTCATCGGGGTTCTCGTGGATGATGTCTTCGATCCCCTTGATGAAATCGAGCTGGCGCTGCTTCTTGTCTTTCTTCGGGTCCTTGTAGTAGTCCTCCAGGAGGGTGATCCATGCTTTCTCGCGGGCGGATGCGGATGCCTTCTTGGCCCCGGCTTTTTTGATGAACTCGGCCGCACGTTTTTCGTTGTTCACATTGGCCATGGCGCAGCCCCAGTAGGCCATGGCACAGTCGGGATCGAGATCGGCTGCCTGCCGGAAGGAGCGTTCCGCTTCATAGTACCAGAAGCCATGGATCTGACCGATGCCCTGGGTGAAGAACTTCTGGGCGAGCTCGTTCTTGGTCGTGACGGGGAAGTTGACCTTCCCGCAGCCCTCCATGAGCACGGCCGCCTGGCGCGGACCATCGTCGAAGGCTTCCCCGTGAATGGAGTGGCCCGGCAAGGGATCGGCGGCTGCGGCGGGAAGGGCCGCAGCCAGTGCGAGCAGGAGGAAGCGCATGAAAGGAAAACGAGCGAAGGGCGGGAATTCTGAAATCAGAATGCCGAATTCTCCAAATCGTGAGCTTCTGTAGGAGTAAAAAGGGGGGCACGCATATCGCCGGGAACGTCAGGCGGCATGTGGCATCGCATCCGACTGACGTGGGGGCGTTGATGGCGGTGGGGAGGGAGAGGATGGTGGCGGCTTTCCCACCTGATCATTCTTTCCGGAGGTACCCAGGGTCTCCGTCCACTTCGTGGCCTTTGCCCCTGGGCTGGGCTCTGTGGGCCTTTCAGGCCCAAATCTTCTGAGGAGACTTGCTGAGGGCTGAGCCAGACTCTGTTCCTTGGCATCTGTCCCAAACGCTCGCGATTGAGGTGGACGCCAAGGAACCACCTTGAGGTGCCCGCCTCAGACTGAAGTTGATCCCAGTATGGGATCTGTAGCACAGCCCAAGGTTGGACGAGCCCTAAGCGAGTCAACCTTGGGTGCCATCTCGCGAGATACTCAGGTGGGAAGGCCGACAGCACCCGCTATCGGTCCATCGCTATCAACACCTCCACGTCGATTGGACCTGATGTCATACGCTGACTGACGTTCGCGGCAAGATGCCGCAAACAGCACGCAGGATGCGTGCGCTCCCCTGGCTTCTCCTTCTCGCGCAGGACGCTGGAGGAGCATATTCGTCGCGGGCAGGCCTGATGAGGCCGGGCCTTCAGCCCTCAATAGGTATTTTGTCTCTCAAACCTTGGGCGTCGCCCAAGGCTGAAATGACGCCGGACCTTCGGTCCTCATGAACGTGTGCTCTCGTCGGATCTCACGCAGCCTTGGGTGAACAGCGATCCCGTCACTGTTCACCCAAGGCTTTGCTCCAGTTCTCTAGAGCAGCGACTGATAGAGCTCGAGGGTCTTCTCGGCGATGGCGCGCCAGGAGAAATGATCGACCGCCCGCTGGCGACCGGCCTTGGCCATGCGATCGCGGAGGCCCTGGTCTGCCATGAGGCGGTTCACGGCCTCGGCCAGATCCTTGGCGTACTGGGCGGGGTGCTCGGCCTCATAGGGGCTCTCGCATTGCTGGAGGAGGGGGACGAGGATGCCCGTCTCACCGGGGAGCACGACCTCCTTGATGCCGCCCACGGCGCTGGCGACGACGGCGGTCTCACACGCCATGGCCTCCAGATTGATGATGCCGAAGGGCTCGTAAATGGAGGGACAGCAGAAGAGGTCGGCGTGGGAGTAGAGGGCGATCTTCTCCTCCACCGGCAGCATGGCCTGGATCCAGATGACGCCGTCCCGCTTGGCCTGGGCATCGGCCACGGCCTGCTTCATCTCGGCGGCGATTTCCGGGGTATCCGGGGCACCGGCGCACAGCACCACCTGGAAGCCGGGGTCCATCTTCTCAATGGCGCGCACGAGGTGGATGATGCCCTTCTGCCGCGTGATGCGGCCGACGAAAAGGAGGATGGGTTTGTCGGGATCGACGCCGTGTTTGCGCAGGGTGTCGGGGGCGTGGACCTTTTGGTACTCCTGGGGATCGATGCCGTTGTGGATGACGTGGATCTTCTTGGCATCCGCATCAAAGAAGCGGAGCACGTCCACCTTGGTCTCCTGGGAGACAGCGATGACGGCGTCGGCCATCTCAATGGCGGTCTTTTCCACCCAGACGCTGAAGTCATAACCACCAGCGAGCTGCTCGCGCTTCCAGGGGCGCAGGGGCTCCAGGGAGTGGGTGGTGAGCACCATGGGGATGCCGTAGTTCAGCTTGGCCACGATGCCGCCGAAGTGGGAGTACCAGGTGTGGAGATGGACGAGGTTCGCATCCACATCCGTCGTATTGAAGTCGAGCCCGCGCTGGAGGGCGCCGAAGACGCTGGCCAGGGGCTTGGGGCAGGTCCACTTGCTGCTGTCCAGCCCGTACCCACGGGCGCTGAGGCGCGGATTGAGGGTGTCATTCTGATCGCCGAAGCAGCGCACTTCCACATCGCACAGGCGGGAGAGCTCGCGGGTCAGGTACTGCACGTGGATGCCTGCGCCGCCGTAGATGTGCGGCGGGTATTCGTTGGTCAGAAATAGAGCTTTCATGTTGGAGTCAAAATCGGGAGTGGTTGCAGGATGGGTGCCGGACGGGCCAGAGATGCCGAAGGATGGTGAACTCGGGCACTTTGCCGGATGATCACAAGTGAACTTCTTGATGCAGGTGGGCGATCTCCGTCTGGCTCTGGGGGTGAGCCGTGGCGAGGGCGGCCTGAAGGGCGCTGGCCCGCTCACGCTCGCCATGCACCAGGAAGACCCGCGTCTTCGGCCCGCTCATTCTGTCGAACCAAGCCAGCAACTCGTCGTGGTCGGCGTGACCGGAGAAGGAGTCCAGGATCTCGATGCGGGCCCGCACGTTAAACTCATCGCCCAGGATGCTCACCTTGCGGGCACCGTTGCGCAGCTTCCAGCCCAGGGTGTCCTCGGCACAATACCCGACAAAGAGGATGGTGGTGGACGGGTGCTCGATGTGCGTGCGCAGATGATGCAGGATGCGGCCGGACTCACACATGCCGGAGGCGGCGATGATGACGGCGGGCTCCTTCACTTGATTCAGCGCCTTGGACTCGGTCGCCTCACGGATGAAGCGCAGGCCTTCGAAGCCAAAGGGGTTGCGCTTTTCAAAGAGGAACTTGTACACCTCCTCATTGAAGCACTCCGGGTGCAGGCGGAAGACCTCCGTGGCACTGACGGCCAGAGGGCTGTCCACAAAGGTGGGCAGGGCGGGGAAGCAGTTCTGCTCCCGCAGCTTGTTCATGGAATAGAGGAGCTGCTGGGTGCGCTCCACGGCGAAGGCGGGGATGAGGACCTTCCCATCGCGGGCCACGGTCTCATTGATGATGCGGCAGATGTGGTCATCGCTGGCCATCTCCATCTCGTGCTTCCGCCCGCCGTAGGTGCTCTCCATGATGACGTAGTCCACGTCCTGGGCAGCGGTCGGGGGATTGAGGAGATCACTCTTCGGCCTGCCTACGTCTCCCGAGAAGAGCAGGCGGGATTTGCGCCCCGTCTCCCGGTCGTCGATGTCCAGGATCACCTGGGCGGCACCGAGGATGTGGCCAGCATCGATGAAGGTGAGCTTCACGCCATCTGCGATGAGCATGGGGCGCTCATAGCCGATGGTGACGAACTGCCGGAGGCACAGCTCGGCGTCCATCCGGTTGTACATGGGCTCCAGAGGCGGCAGGCCGCGGGGTTCGCGTTTGCGATTGAGCCAGCGCACGTCTGACTCCTGAATGTGGGCGGAGTCCGGCAGCATCACCGCGCAGAGATCGCGCGTGGCATCGGTGGAGAAGATGTTCCCGCGGTAGCCCTGGCGGGTGAGATTGGGCAGGTTCCCGCTGTGGTCGATGTGGGCGTGGGAAAGGACCACGGCATCGATCGTCTTGGGATCGAAGGGGAAGTGCTGGTTCCGCTCGAAGGCCTCCTGACGGCGGCCTTGATAAAGACCGCAGTCCAGGAGGATGCGCTGCCCGTTGATCTCGAGCAGATGCTGGGAGCCCGTCGTGGTCTCCGCCGCGCCGTGAAAGGTGATTTTCATGAGGAAGGAGGGACTGGACGGGCTCGATGTGGGGCAGAGAAGGGGATGGAGGGGAGAATCGAACTCCCGACCAAGGGCTATGCGGCCATCACTTGCTTGAGGTAGGCGATGCTCTTCTCGGCGATCACCTTGGGCCCCATCGTATAGTCGAAGACCTCGGTGCTCAGCCAGCCATTGTAGCCGACCTCGCGCAGGGCGGCGATGATGGGCTCATACTTCACCTCGCCCATGCCGGGGCCGAGGAGGTTGGGATCATTGGTGTGGAAGTGAATGAACCAGTCCTTGCTCTGGCGGATGATGTCCGGGATCGGGGTGCTCTCATCGCTCATGGCCTTCACATCCAGGTGCAGCTTGCAGCCCGGGTGATCCACGGCCTTGCAGAAGTCGATGCCCTCTGCGGCGGTGTTCATGAAGTTGGTCTCCTTCCGGCCCAGCGGCTCCATGGCCAGGACGGCACCGTTTTCCCAGGCGACCTCAGCCACCCCGCGAACGACGTCCACGGCGCGCTTGAAGGACTCCTGCGCGTCCCAGTCCGGCTGCAGGTTGCGGGCCTTGGGGCTGCCCCAGACCATCACCTTGCCACCCAGCGCTCCGCAGAAGCGGCCCAGATGCTGGCCGAACTTGAGCACGTCCTTGCGCAGCATCGCATCCGGCGTGGTCATGCTGAACCACGTGGGGCGGGTGAGGAGCCAGTGCAGGCCGATGATTTCCAGCCCAAAGGACTGGGCGATCCGCACCAGCCGGGTGGCATCCGCCAGGGTCAGGTCGCGAGGGTCTTCCTTCAGAGTGAAAGGGGCCAGTTCCAGCCCCTGGTAGCCACAGGCTGCCGCATCTTCACACACCTTTTCAAAAGGTGCATTGCCCCAGTGTTCATTGCAGATCGCAAAACGCATGGAACTGCTTCTATACGAGCGCGGGAGGGAAGGCAACTGTTCCCCATGATGAATGCACCAAAGGTCCGGCTCACGGAGGGGCGGGAAGCAGAAACTTTTGAGCAAAAAACATGTCGGATTGGTTGACAATTCCGGCCGCCTGCATAACCTCACACTCCCGCGAATAACCAATACTCATGGCAGGGTAGCTCAGCGGTAGAGCAGGGGACTCATAAGCCCTTGGTCGGGAGTTCGATTCTCCCCTCTGCCACCACTTTTTTCATAAGTGGGAAGGCGCCGGAATGGCGATGAAAAAATCCCGCGCGATAGATTTGGCCTGAAGGCTGAAGCTGCCGGAAGTTTTGCGATGTGCCAGACGCTGAGACAGGTATAGTGCTGGGCTGCCAAGGAACCCAAGGGGATCACCTTGGAGGTGTTGATGGCGGTGAGGAGGAAGCGGATGCTGTCGGCCTTCCCACCTGATTGTCCTCTGCGGAGGTACCCAACGTTGACTCGCTTAGGGCTCGTCCAACGTTGGGCTGTGTTAGAGATCCCCGCTGGGGATCAGCTTCGAACTGGGGCGGGCATTTCCAGGTGGTTCCTTGGCGCCCACCCCAAAAAGCGCGTGAATGGTCTGTTGTCTCTACTGCGGCGCGTTGTGCCGGGCGATTTCATAGACCCGCAGGGTGCGCTTGCCGCCATCTGAGGAGTCGTACTTGCGGGTGCCGTCGCGATTGGCCTGAATGCAGAACTCGTCCTGATCGGCCACGTCTTTGGGGAGATTGCCAGTGAGGACCACAAGGGTGCCGGTGGGCCACATGCCCGCGGCGGACATAACCACGGGTACAGCCGCTCCGGCTGCGATAGACTGGGGGTCGAGGGTGGGCGGGCGTTCGGACATCTTTTCGGCCACGAGGAAGTCTTCCTCGACCGAGACAACGCGCACGTTGATGATCTCGGTGTCCACTTTCATGGCCTCACGGCTGATCCAGGTCATGCCGACGGGGCGCAGCTTGGGGCGGCTCTTTTCCAGGCGGGCCATTTCTGCGTCGTAGAGGAGCTTGCGATCCTTTTCCGCCCGGGCGGTGGCATCGAGTGAGGCGGAGTCCTGCGAGTTCCGGTAAGCCTGGGCCGCAGTGGCATCGTAGTTGATCGCCTTCTGCCAATCCTCTGGCATGTGCTCGTACGGGACCTTGGCCGTGCCCGCGGAGTGGGAGACCCTGACGCCATCCGGTTCGATCTTGGTGACCGTGCAGTTCAGCAGGGTGATGGTGCCCCCTGGTTTGGGGAAGGTGATAGAAGCCGCCGTGGCTCCCTCCTGGGCTTGGGCCATGCCAGCGGCTGAGAGGCAGGCGATGGTGACGGTGAAGACAACGGGCACCAAGAGACGGTGAAGAGACTTCATGGGAGTTTGGGGGAGAGGCCGGAGTGTGCGGTTACGCCTTTGGACGCAGTTCAGCCTGTGGGTATTCAGGTGATTTTACGTCATTTTTTGACCCGCTCTGCGGGAGACGCAAGCCCGCTTCGCGGGAGACACAAGACTGGAAGACACAAGACGCAAGACTTGAGCTGGCGCATGGGAGGGTAGGCCGGGCTTTGGGACACCATGCACACCCTTTTTGGTAGTTTGCCGATATAGGGGCCTCGCGAGCACGGTTTCATGCGGGGGCAGAATGAGGCTGGAGACGTGGCGCGAGGGTGGAGATGGCAGACGCTTTGGTTAGTGCCTGCCAGGGAACCTTGGGGGGCGAAATGCCGTCTGGGGATTTCTCAAAACAGCCTTGTCCAGAGGAGCTTGGGGAGCGCACGCATCTTGCGTGCTGTTCGCGGCATCTTGCCGGGAACGTCAGGCAGCGTGGGGCCTCGTGAGGCGCAACCAAGAAGTCGTGCCACATCGCATTCGAGAGACGTGGAGGTGTTGGTGGCGGTGGGAGGGAGAGGATGATGGCGGCCTCTACACCTGAGTAGCATCGCTGGACGGCACCCAACGTAGACTCGCTGGAAGCTCGTCAACGTTGGGCTTGTAGCCCCATCCTCTTCGAGGAAGAGCTTCGACTGAGTGCGTGGAGGGCGTCGGTTCCTTGGCGGCCACCCCCCAAAGAGAGCGCGATTGGGATAGGTGGCAAGGAACCGCCTCTGGCTCAGCCCTCAGTAAGTCCCCTCAGAGGATTTGGGCCTGAAAGGCCCACAGAGCCCAGCCCAGGGGCAAAGGCCACGAAGTGGACGGAGACCCTGGGTGCCTCCAAAGAGGATGATCAGGTGGGAAGGCCGACAGCATCTGCTTCCTCCCCGCCGCTATCAACATCTCCACGTCGGTTGGACCTGATGTCATGCGCTGACTGACGTTCGCGGCAAGATGCCGCGAACAGCACGCAGGGATGCGTGCGCTCCCCGAGCTTCCCAGGCACTTGCCCAAGTGGGTCGATGGCCGCAAGGCCGTAGCCTGTACGATTCCTTCAAGTGAATGGCTCAGACGGGTACTTTGCGACACCATCGACACCCTTTTTGGTAGTTCACCGAAATAGAGAGGGGGTGCTTTTTTGGCGTAACTCGGAAATATGGTGTCGATGGTGTCGCAAAGCGGGATCTGAGTTGCCCTGTGCAGTAAGCCGCCAGCAGCGTGATGAGGAGTCAGTGGGTCTGGGGTGATTGTCATCAATCCCTCCGGCCACTGACCGACGGGGACCGTCGGACTACTCCTGCAGCGTCGCTATGGGTGTAGTCCGGATGTGCCATCCGGCTCAGTCGCTGCGGGTAGGTAGGAGCAAGTGGCCGATAGGTCGGATTTGCAAGCAGCGTGTCAGCTTGGGTGAATGGCTCAGACGGGTACTTTGCGACACCATCGACACCCTTTTTGGTAGTTCACAGAAATAGAGAGGGGGTGCTTTTTTGGTGTAACTTGGAAATATGGTGTCGATGGTGTCGCAGAGAGGGATAGCTTGCCCCGTGCAATCAGCCGTCAGCAGCGTGATGAGGAGTCAGTGGGTGTGGGATGATTGCCATCAATCCCTCCGCTTACTGACCGACGGGGACCGTCGGACTACTCCTGCAGCGCCGCTATGGGTGTAGTCCGGATGTGCCATCCGGCTCAGTCGCTGGGCGTAGGGAGGGATCAGCTCTCAGACGGGGTGCTTTGCGACACCATCGACACCTTTTTTGGTAGTTCACCGAGATAGAGAGGGGGTGCTTTTTTGGCGTAACTTGGAAAAAGGGTGTCGATGGTGTCGCAGAGGGGGATTGTTTGCCTCGTGCAGTAAGCCGCCAGCGGCGTGATGAGGAGTCAGTGGGTGTGGGATGATTGCCATCAATCCCTCCGCTTACTGACCGACGGGGACCGTCGGACTACTCCTGCAGCGCCGCTATGGGTGTAGTCCGGATGTGCCATCCGGCTCAGTCGCCGCGGGTAGGTGGGAGCAAGTGGCCAGTCTGTAGGATTTGCAGGCAACGCGTCAGCTTGGGTGAATGGCTCAGACGGGTACTCCATAACACCATCAACACCCTTTTTGGTAGTTCACAGGAATAGAGAGGGGGTCTTTTTTGGCGTAAGTTGGAAATATGGTGTTGATGGTGATATGGAGAGGGTGCTCAACACGACCTCATGGGACGTTTGTACGGGACCGGGACAAGAATGTCCCTTCCTCCTTTTACCGAGTCGTTTTGACTGCCCAGCCCCTCCCAGATGCCAGCTCCAGTCTTGCGTCTTGTCTCCAGCGAAGCGTGTGAACTAAAGATTGAATCGCATCGGGTTACCAAGTCTCATGAGGTTGGAGCAAATCGATGGGTTCCACCTTGTCGTCGTTCATGGGCTACGCCATTTCACAACTCAAAGGTCGATGGATCGGCGCGGTTCTTTGGCTCTGCTGCCTGCCAGCATTCGCACAGGAGGTGCCGCAGGTGCTCACTGAGTGCGCGGCCATCCGGTCTCTGCCACGGGAGGTGGCGGCGCAGGGGCGTCCGGTGCAGCTGCGGGGTGTGGTGATGTTTTGCTACCGGAAGAAGGACGGGGCGATGGTGGTGCAGAATGGGGGCGTGGGCATCTATGTGCACGGCCTGAGGGTGCCGGATGCATCCTTGCCGGGCTGGCTGGCGCGGGGCACGGTGATCGAGCTGACGGGCGTGACGGAGGCGGGGAATTTCGCGCCCGTAATTCAGGCGCAGAAGATTCGTGTGCTGGGCACGGAGCCCCTGCCGGTGCCTGCGCCAGTTAGTTTCTCTGAACTGCTGGACGGGAAATGGGACTGCCAGTTGGTCCGGCTGCGCGGGGTGGTGCAATCTGTGGAGGAGCGACCGAATGACGCTGAGCGCGTGCGGCTGGAGCTCACGGCCAATGGCGGACGCATCACGGTGAATGTGCTGGAGTCCCTGCCCGATTTGCCTCGGCTCGTGGATGCGGAGGTGGAGGTGGAGGGCGTGAACTTCACGTACTTCAACAACCGGAGGGAACTGGTGGGAGCTCGCGTGCAGGTGATGAATGCAGGCGATGTGCGCGTGCTGAAGCGCGGGCCGGAGGATCCGTTTGCGGTGCCGGAGCTGCACCTTTCCACCCTGCGACCCTTCTCGCCCAGCGGGGTGACGTATCATCGACGTCGCTGCACCGGTACGGTGACGCTGGCGCGGCCGGGGCAGTTTTTCTATCTGCAGGAGGGTGGGCGCGGCGTGCGGGTAGAGACGCGTGATCAGACCCCGCTCCAGCCTGGCGACCGTGTGGAGGCGTCAGGGTTCGTCGAGGTGGGGGATCACTTTGGCAAGTTGCGGGAGGCAGTGGTGCGGAAGGTGGGAGTCGCCCCGCGACCTGAGCCCCTTCAGATCCAGCGCAAGCGGGTACTTGGCACGAACCTGCCGGGCAGCGAAACGGACGCAGACGATGTGGATGGGCTCTATGCAACACTGCAAGGGCGGCTGGAGAAGGTGGACCTCTCTGACGCTGAAGGGCCGCGACTGCTGGTGGAAAGCGAAGGGCGATTGGTCTCGGCGACGCTCGGCAGAGACACGCCACCGGCGGCGCTGGGGCGGTTCGAGCCCGGGAGCGAAGTGCGGATCGATGGGGTGATCCGCGTCGAGCTGGCGTCAGGATGGCCGGCACAGGATTTTCCGCGCCCGGTGAACTTCCGCCTCTATGTCCACGGGCCGGGGGACGTCCAGCTTGTGCGTGCTGCGCCGTGGTGGACGCCACAACGGCTCTGGTTGCTGCTGGGAGGCATCTGCACGGTGTTGGCGGTAACTCTGGGGTGGAACTGGCTGCTGCGCCGCCGCGTGGAGCAGCGGGGCTCCCAGCTGGCTCAGGAGATGAGCGCCCGGCGTGAGGCGGCGGTGGAGTTCGATGCGACCCTGCGTGAGCGTGAGAGGCTGGCGGCGGACCTGCATGACAGCCTGGAGCAGTCCCTCACCGGCATGGCGCTCCAGCTGGAGGCAACCGAGGCGCTGCAAAGAGAAGCCCCCGCCCGCAGTGCGCAGCATCTGGGCCTGGCGCGGCAACTCCTGACCCGCAGCCGGGAGGAGGTACGCCGATCCGTGTGGAATCTGCGCTCCCAGGCGCTGGACAACCGCTCCCTGGCGGATGCTCTGCGCGAGACGGCGGCAGGCTTTGCCGAAGGGCAGGCGCTCCGCATCGAGGTGGCGAGCGAGGGGGCTGCCCGCCCCCTGCCTGATGTTATTGCCGGGAACCTGCTGCTGCTGGCGCGTGAGGCCCTGACAAACGCCATCAAGCACGGCGCGGCGAGGAACATCAAGGTCAGCGTGGTCTACCACGCGGCAGACGTGGAGGTCGCGGTGAAGGACGATGGCAAGGGGTTCGACCCCGGCAATCACCCCGGACCCCGGGACGGGCACTTCGGCCTGCAGGGGATGCGGGAGCGGATGAAGCGGCTCAATGGTACGCTGGCCATTACCAGCACTCCAGGGCAGGGGACGCGCGTCTCTGCCACGGTGCCAGTTGCACCCTAGAACCGCGGGGTTGCTTCAGGCTGCCTTTCACCCGGGGCGCAGTGCTACGGCGCAACACTACGGGGTGCCCAGCTGAAGCAGTCCGCGCTGGAATCCGTTGGCCACCGCTTCCGCCCGGTCGGCGGCCTCCAGCTTCACCAGGATGGCTTTGACGTGCGCCTTGGCCGTGTGCTCGGTGACGCCGAGCGCGACTCCGATGTCCTTGTTGGAAAGGCCGCGACGTAGGTAGTCCAGCACCTCCAGCTCGCGCGGAGAGAGGGAGCGTCTCTGGGCTCGCTCCACCAGCCGGGCCTCCAGCAACGGGGGGACAGCCCGCCCGCCCGCCTGCACGCGGCGGATCGCCTCGGCGAGTTCCGCCCGCTGCGCCGTCTTGAGCAGGTAGCCCGCCGCACCCGCCTCGATGGCCTGGAAGATGTCTTCCTCCAGCTCTGAAGTGGTGAGCATGATGATGCGCGCCTCAGGGTATTCCGCGCGGATGCTCCGC
Organism: Verrucomicrobium sp. BvORR106; assembly: GCF_000739655.1. Taxonomy (GTDB): domain Bacteria; phylum Verrucomicrobiota; class Verrucomicrobiia; order Verrucomicrobiales; family Verrucomicrobiaceae; genus Verrucomicrobium. Next base: position 174,112 of record NZ_BATR01000114.1, read on the forward strand.
AGAGCCTCCACGCCGCTCGCGCCAGGCATGCGCAGATCCAGCAGGGTGATATCCGGCCCGAGCGCACGGAACTGTACCAGCGCACCCGCTGCATCTTCGGCCTCACCGGCGATGACAAAGTCCGGCTCCAGGCCCAGCACGGCCGCCAGCCCCATCCGCACGACCAGGTGGTCATCCACAAGCATCAGACGGATCGGCTTCTTAGGGGGCATCGCTGGCAAAGATTCCCCGTCCGGCACCTGCCTGCAACCTCCCGGGCATTGCTCTTTCGGGTAATAGCGCACGCCTGGGGCAATCCGTAGCATGCGGGTATGACCAACGTCAGTCGCGTGCTTCCTCACTCACCAAGAACCAGCCGCACCGCAGTTCTGCGCCCCCAGATTCTCGCCGGATGGCTTGTGGCGGGGGTGGCGGTTCTCATCGGGTTGGCAGCGCTGGTGCCCTCCTTGCCAGCAGCGGTGCGGCTCTCCGGCCCGGCGGGGTCCAACCAGTTCGACAATCGCGTCCGGTTTCTCACCACGGGTGGTTTTGCCCTCCCGGATGGGGACTGGACCATCGGGATCTGGGACAACTACTTCCAAGGGAACGGCGGCTGGCTCATCGCCACGAATGTTCCCACGGCCACCACCTCCACGCTCAGCCTCTGCTTTGACAAGACAAGGGGCCGCTACGTGGTGGGCGGTATGGACAGCGCGGGGAATGCTTTTGGCAGCGCGGGCACGGTGAGCGGCGTCGCAGGCACCCTGCCGGGCGGCTATGCCTCCCGCATCACGGGCAAGTTTACCCCGCGGCTTCACATCATCCGACGCCGGGCCGGGTACAGCGAGTATCTAGTGGCAGAGGGCGGTCACGCCCCGGTGCTGGTAAGCAGCCAGCAGCGGACCTTTGTGGGATTCCCCTTGCGGAACTGGTGGATCGGCTGCCACAGCGAGTGGGCCGAGCTCTATGATGGGGATGTGGAGGGCTTCTTCTTTGCCCCGGCAGCGGTGAGTGATCGGGACATCGCCCTCATGGCGGCGGGGCAGAAGCCCACCAGCAGCGCGAGCCTCAATGGCAACGTGCCCGCCTACTTCCCGCTGGAGACCGCGCAACTGGCCACGACGACCAACCCGCTGGCACTGGGAAATCAAGGAAACAACAGCTCCATCGGCTTGAACCGTATGGGCCCCGTGACACGCTTCTGGGACGGCCCGATGCTGCGGGGGGCCACGGTGGAGAACAACACGCCCGCTCAGGTCACAGAGCCGACGAATGTGGTCGCCCTCAACAGCTTCCAGCCCTTCCAGATCATCCGGCATCTGAACGGCTCGGCAGATGTGCGTTTCACGGGGTTCGACTACGGCACGGACGTGGCGGATATCCAGATCCGCTTCATCGATGTGGAGCACGCCACCGCCACCCCCTGGCAGCCGCTGCTGACTGGCTCGGTCGGCGGCACGGCCATCGACGTCACCGTGCCGGTCCCCAAAGGTTACTGGAAGACGATCGAGACCCGGCGGGTCAATTCCGTGGGCGGAACAGGTAACAGCAATCGTCCCAATCGCACCTGGTCCCGATGGGCGGTGGGCGAGGTGGTAGTGGTCTGGGGAGACAGCATTCAGGGGCAGGTGGAATCCACCGGCCGGGCCAGCATTGTCGCTGCCAACGGCTTCACGGCGAAGTATCCCAGCACTTATCCCAACACCATTCCGAGTGATACCAATCCCCTCTACAACGGGATGTGGAACCTGCTCGGTGGAGTGGGCATGGGTGGCGGCACCCAGGGGGAGAATGAGATTGCCAACAACCTCTCTGCCGCCTCCCAGTCCTGCGTGGGCATCACCGTGGTCTGGGCGGGCGCCACGCGGCTGGCCTACTGGAACGGCCGTCTGGGCTCCACGCCCTACACCGGGGCCAAGGCGCTCTGCCTGGCGAATGGCGGACTGAACAAGCCGAACGTCATCACCTGGGTCACGAACCTGGCGAGTGCCAAGTACAACGATGACTTCTACGATGATCTGGAGCGGTTCAAGACGGCGCTCAATGCCGACTTTGGCGAGGGCACCTGGCGACTCGTCGTGGCCCCCACGCCGGTCATCTTCAGTCCGGAGCCGGTCACCCCGAGCAGCTTGCACATCGTGAGAGAGGCCACCTCCCGCTGGGTGCAGGACAATTTGCAGTGCGCCGCATTCGGAGGCATCTTCTTTGATCACCTGACCTATGACGGCGTGCATCCGGAGGGAGCGGCCTGGAACATCATGGGCCCACGCTGGGGGAATGCGGTGGCCCATCTGCGGGCACCGTCCACCTATGCTGATCCTCGCGGCGGGGAGATCGAGAAGTTCTACCGCTCTGGCGGGAATCTGCTGGTGAAGGTCAAGTTGTTTGCGGGAACCGCCCTCAGTCTGAAGGACCCGGCGGTGAACATCAGCGGGTTCACGGTTTCGAGTGATAACTTCACGACCACGATCCCGCTCAGCTCGGTCACGCTGGTGAACGGTACCACCGTGAAGATCGTTCCTTCTTCACCCTTGCCGGGAGGGCCGCTGAAGCTGCGCTATCTCTTTGGCAGACCGGGGTCATCCGGCACCACCCTGGCGGCCCTGGGGGCGGACAACATGCTTTACGTCAATGCGGGGCCGACCAACCTCATTGCCATCCAGCCGATCTACGGCACGTCCAGCAGCTCCTGGGCGCTGGTGGAGGGAGCGGCACCGCCTGCCCCCTCCGTGTCCTGGCAGGGAAATCAGTTTACGCCCGCGGAAATAACTGGGGGACAGGCGAGCATGACGGGGGACTTCGATCTGGACGGTGTGCCTACGCTGTTGGAATACGCGTTCGGCGGGAATCCGAGATCGCAGGACGCGGCGCTGATCACGCCTGTGGCGGGAGTGGAAGGGGATCAGTTGCAGATCTCCTTTCACTGTGATGCGAACTGCACAGATGTGACTTACACCGTGCAGGCCTCTGAGACGCTGGAGGCCACCTCATGGACCGACATCGCACGAAGTATCGGCGGGGCACTGACGCTGCCCGTGGGGGCACTCAGCAACGTGGCTGATGCTGGCGCAGGGCGGAGACTGGTGACCGTGACGGATGCGACGCCGATCTCGACCGTGAGCAGGCGGTTTCTCAGAGTCAATATCGAGGAAACGACTCCGTAGTGGTGGTCGAGCGGGGGAAGCTCCGACTGACGGGCCTCAAATGGCCTGTGGCTGAGGAGCTCGGGGAGCGCACGCATCTTGCCGCGAACTGAGGGGACTTTCTGGGGGTTTAGGCGGAGTCAGAAAGCGACCGCGTGCCCAAGGGCCGCTCCATGGCCGCGAGGAATCGGGAGCTGGGGGGTGAGGTGATCTCATGGGACGCTTGGAGCGGACCAAGACAGGAATGTCCCTCACTCCTTTTACTGAGTTCACCGGAAGCTGCGATTCGAGACTTGAATTTATCACGGTGCCGCGCTTGGTGACCGTGACGGATGCGATGCCATTGTCCCCCATTTGCGAATGAGTTGAGGGCTGAAAGCCCGGCGTAATATCAGCCTTGGGCAACGCCCAAGGTAGGTCCCAGATGTAGATGTTGAGGGCTGAAAGCCCGGCCTCATTCAGGAATGCTCGTGGTGGGCAGGCTTGATGAGGCCGGGCCTTCAGCCCTCAAAGGTTGTTTGGTCATCTATTCCTTGGGCGTTGCCCAAGGCTGAAATCATGCCGGGCCTTTGGCCCTCCTGACGTGGAATTCCTGCCATCGGTAATGAGGCCGCGCCATCGTGACTCCACGGCACCATGCGCCCATGCCGCGCTCACCCCCAGAAACTCACAACGGCAACGTTGGGTCACCCGTTGCCGTTGCTCGTTTGTCTGCCTGCATCTCTCACTCAACCAAACTCAATAAACTGTGGTATGCCCGGTCACTGGCTGCAGGACCATGGAACGATAGTTGTCCGGCAGCGCGTCGGGGGTCTTCATTTCGTTCTCCTTCACAAAGGTGAAGACGGCGTCAGGTGTGCGCGTCAGCGTGGTGGTGCCGTTCGGCAGGAACATGAAGGACACGTAGTTGCGCACCGCGCCACGCAGCGGGATTGCATCCTCCGGCGGGGACTGCACGGGCAGATTCTTGATGGAGGTGTACTCTGCCGTCTCGTGAAGGATGATGTCATCCTCGAAGTACTTCACCTCCGTGAGGTTCTTGTAGATGGCCTTGCCGTCGGTCGGGTTGTAACCCGTGAGACGCACGAGCTGGAAGGCCCGGAAGGCGGTGGCTGAGCCGCCCCCCAAGTCATCCGGCATCTGGTAGAAGCGGATCTCCACGGGGAAGTTGTCCTTCTGGGCCATGAGGACGGCCTGGGAGCACTCGGAGGCGACCCCTCTGGCCTGGGCGGTGAGTTTTTGAGCCTTCCAGGCGGAGCTGACGTTCAGGCTCAGGGCCATGAGCACGCCGATCAGGGCCATCACCACCATGATCTCGATGAGGGTGAAGCCCCGGGCAGGGTGATTCAGACGGATGGTTCTAGGAGAGTTCATCAGGCGGAAAGGGCGGTTCCTCAGAGTTTTTCCCGTTCAGTGATCCACTTGGAGGCGCGCAGGGTCACGGTGGTGGTGAAGACCTTGTAGTGGATGTCGAGCGCATTCAGACGCGTCTCGATGGTGTCGATCTCATAGGTCTTGTTTTCGAGCGCCTTGTTGAGGTCCGGGGAGAAGTTCGTCGCCGTGGTCAGCAGGCCTTTGAAGACGTCGCGGATCTTGGTCTCGGCACCCGCTTCACCTTCACGTTGCACGAGCCGGTCGTAGGACTTCTCGTCCGTGGCGATCAAGGTGAGCTCCAGCATGGCTGGCGGCTGGTTCTTGCTGGAGAGCACATCCTGCGCCGTGTTGCTGGGGCGCCATTGGTAGAGGCGGGTATCGTACTCGTAGGACTGCTTCTTGCGGGTGTCCGTCACGCTGTTGGCCGTGGAGGAGCCGCCGGTGGTCACGTAGATGTAGGGGACGATGACCAGGGCGAGGATGTTGTCCGCCAGGGGCACGGCGTAGTCCGCAGTGGCCCCGGTGCTGTTCTTGAACGGGCCGCGGAACCAGCGGTAGATGTCATTCTTGGCAGTCTTCGCCCCGATGTTGAAGGTCGGGTCGAACAGGATGGACACGTCTGCAGGCTGGCGGAATTCCATGAGGCGGAAGCGCTTCCGCTCCGGGTTCATCTGCAAGGGCATGCCCGTGCGCATGAAGGTGGGCCTGCGGGTGAGGTCCGTGCCGTAGTCCACATAGTAGCCCCAGCAGTTCAGCAGATCGCTCATGCCGGAGATGGAGGAGCCCATCGTGGTGGCGGGGTCAGAGTCCCCCAGCAGGGCCTGGAAGAAGACGCCGTGCCCGTTGCCGGTGGCATTGGGCATGAGGTTCTTCACCCCGTCCTGAACGTAGTGCAGGTCGCTAAGGCGGCTGTAGTACTTGGGGGTCGGGTTGGCGGCCGTGGGGTTGTCATACACATAGCCCCAGTAGCTGTTGAGCGTGGCCTGGGAGAGCTTGCGCGCCATGGACTCGAAGGCCAGGCGTGCGTCCTCGAACTCCTCCACCTGCGCCTGCGACCGGGCGACCACGTTCTGCATGTTGCTCAGCAGGCTGGTGAGCATGAGCACCATGACCGCGAGGATGGCCACGGAGAGCATCAGCTCGATGAGCGTGAAGCCGCTGCGTCGCGGGCGCGCCGCCGCCGCAGGGGCGGGAGCGGGGGCTGGCTGGATGGGCGTGTGCATCTTCGTGGACTTGGACTTGGACGTGGATGGGAATGGGGGACCTGGAGTGTGTGGGGGCGTTGCGGCTACAGCTTGGTCTGTTCAAGGTTGGCCACGATCACGTTCCGCTCGTGGTAGAGCAGGGGGTCGTTGAAGGCGTCGGCATTGTTGATCTGGCTGGTGATCAGCACCTTCAGCTTGCGCAGATGCTTGGATGGCGTGGAGTCTCCCGCCAGGGTGGGCGGGGCGGACTTGTCCACCACGGTGCGCGCGGTGATGGCGTGGTCGATGTCGCCCTTCTTCAAGGCGGTGCCGCGGATGTCGAAGTAGAACTCCTTGTCCGGCAGGGTCATGGAAGCGCCCGGTGAGCCCCAGCTGATCATCTGGTAGGTGCCCACCACGGACTGGACAATGCGTGCCTCGGCTTGTTTCAACGAACTCTTGCGCAAGTCATCCAACCCGGTGGGGATGAGAGCCACGAGCGTGAGGACCGCGATGGAAACGATGCCGAGGGCGGTTACGGTTTCCACGAGGGAGAAGGCTTTGGGGCTGCTTTTCATGGGAGTCATAGTAAAAAGGGGGGAGGGGGTTTTAGGATGTTTTGGGGTTCAGTAAGGGGCAGGTCGGGGGATCAAGGGGTGAACTGTTTGCGCTGAATGATGCGGATCCGGTAGAAGGTGTCCCAGGAGAACTTGAAGCTGCCAGCTCCGATCATGGCAGCGGCCACCTGGCTTTCGTTGGGGTCCAGATAGCGCTCCATGATGGTGGAGCCGCGGTACTCAGAAGCCACTGAGTCACGTCCCTCCACCCACTCGGTGGGTTCGGCGGAGCGGGCCTTGCGGAGGGTCTGCACCCGGTAGTGCACCGTGAAGGTGTTCGACTTGGTCGTCAGGCGCGGGTAGATGTGGTTGTACGGTTCCTCGCGGGAGTTGTCGCCCGTGAGCTCCATGGCATCCACGTCACCCAGGTTGCCGTTCCACCACTTGGTCATCTCGTTGTAGTTGGTGGGCGGTACGGCGGCGTCAGAGGCGTAGGTCTTCCCGCTGAGCCGCTGGGGTACGAGGAAAATCTCGCAGATCTCCGAGGCGGAGTGGAAGATGTCGCCCGTGTTGAACCGGTTGCGGAAACCCTGCAGCGTCGCCGTGGAGTTCACCGCATAGCGCAGCTCGTTCGTATGCGTCGTGCTGGCATCAGTCTGCTTGTACACGGCGGAACCGCTCTTGTTATAAGCACCGGAGCCGGAACTGGTCGTCGTCACGCCCGTGCCCTTGCCACCGGCCGAGCTGGGTGAGATGGCGGTGAGGCGGGTGGACTTGAGCACGGCCCGGATCCCGGTGGTACGCTCGATGTGGGTGAACGGGGCCATCTGGTAGTTCATGTTGATCTTGCCCGCGGTCGAGAGGGGCTCGCTGATGGCATAAGGTTCCGTGATGGGCATCCAGAAGAGGTCCAGCATGAGATGGTCACGCGGAGCACCAAATCCCGGGTGGTCCGATGCGCTCGGCTCCACATTGGGGTCGCTGGAGCGGGAGGCAGGGTTCGGGCAGAAGAGGAGCGTCTGCCAGGGCTTCACCCCGGCAGGGGCGCTGATGTTCATCCCCGTGGGCAGGGAGCCGAAGGCGACCGCGGAGGCGATCTGGCGGCTCGGTGAGTAGGTCACGCCCGTCTCCTTATCAAAGTGGTGACGGCTCATGTAGGGCGATCCAGAGGCGTTGCCTTCATCGGGCTTCCGGATGTACGGACCGTCGGCGATGATGCCCACGCCGTTGTCCCAGTCGCCAGGCGCCTGATTGCTCGCGGTGGTGGTGAGGTAGGCGCCATCCAGTCCACGGGGCACGGCGGGTGGGCAGCCGCGCGAGTAGACGAAGCCCTTCACCAGGGTGCCTGCGGTATTGTGGTTGGACTGGCGTCCGCTCTGCTCACCCCAGTTCTCCGCGGCGGGCAGCGCTCCGGCATTGGGGCCGAACTGGCCATTGCTGGCAGTCAGGTCTGTGCGCAGGAACTGGCGGCGCTCCGCATTGATGTCGGCATAGTCGCGGTGCACGTTGAACCAGTTGGCCGGCACCACCTTCATGCCGGAGTAGAGGCGGAGGTCGCCCTTCGGTGGCGCATTTACATCTGCCTCCACGGAGCGGACAATGTCACCATCGCAGATGAGGCGGGGTTCGTAGCGGCCCCCGTCCTTGTTGAAGCGGGAGTCCAGCGTGGGGTACGTGGCATTCAGGCGGGGAAGCTTGAACTTCACCGGCGTCGTGGGGAAGGTCATGTTGATGGTCTGAACCAGCTTGTTGTCATCCACCGCGCCGGTCCAGCCGGGGTAAGTCTTGATGGTGAAGGCCCCACCGGTGAAGGTGAAGTCCGCCGCGCCATCAGGGATCTCGAAGGACTGCCCGACGAAGGGATACACGCCCACGCCGCCGCCACTGGCTCCCGGCGTAGGGACCTTGGCCGAGCTGCCTGCCGCCAGCAGGTTGCCCATGCCGGTGAAAGGGGTGTTGCCGCAGGCCAGCTCGCCAAAGGTGCCTTCTGTGACGTTGCAGAGGTTGTCCATCGTCCCGGCAAAGCCGAGGCTCTGGTCCGCTCCAGTTCCCACCTTGGCCTTGAACCCATCCATGCCCTGGATGCGGTAAATGATATTGGCCGTCATACTGGCCGGGCCGCTCGTGGGGACGAAGGGTTCCATCAGGATGTACGGCTGGATGCGGTCCTTGGCATTGGCACCGGTGCCCTTGATGCGCATGAACACGATGGCCACCTCGGTGATGGTGGGCCAGCGGCCATAGCCACGTGCCACGACGGTGGTGCTCTCACGGATGTCCATCGGCACGGCGCTGGACTGCCCCTTGTTCCCGTCGATACGGTCAGGCAGGTAGGTGTAGGTGGGCCAGCCACCCGCAGACACGGAGCTGTAGCTGTTGATGCCCCAGCGCAGCAGGTCGAACGCTCCGGCGCCGATCTGGTCGCGCTCACGCTCGCCGTACTTCTGTTTCATGGACTTCACGCCAAATCCGGGCGGCGGCTGGGCTTCCAGTCCGGTGGCCCCACCGATGCCGCCGGTGAGGGCGCGGTAGTAGCTGTGGAACATGGCGTCATTGCGCATCGTGCCGGGGTAGTCCGCCCTCGGGTCCTGGGAGGAGCCAGGATCACCGCTGGTGAAGTTCTTTTCTCGAACCCAGTACCACTGACGGTCGGTGGTGCCGGTCGTTTCACTCATGAAGGCCAGCAGCTTGTCCTTGGGGTTGCGCTGGGCGGGGTCCTTGGACTGCGGCCAGAGACTGATGCGCGGCTTGCCAAAGAGGTTGAGCTCCGGAGCCCGGCTGTGCGCGGTGAGGAAGAACTTGCCCAGCTCCAGGGAGGAGGCATCCAGGCCGGTGAGGTTCTGCTGACGGGCGGGGTCGAAGAACATCTCCTCCACGCTCGCATAGAGGCGCTCCTGCTTGGCAGGCAGGCCCGTGGTGGCGCTGCCCGGCGTGGTCGTGCCCGCCATGGTGCCGCCCCAGGGAGTTCTGGGGGAGAGCTTGTGAAGCCGGGCGTACACGGCCGTGTTCGGCGTGAAGGCAGGGTCCACATAGAAATCACTGCCGAAGGCCTGGAACACCGTGCTCAGGCTGGTGGCCGCAGGATGGCCGGGATAGCGGCTGAACTCATTCTGCGCCGGCACGCGGGCGGCGTAGTCCTTGTCCGTCTGGTTCGTGGAAACAGGGATCTGCCACTCACTGCCTTCACTGGCGGTGTTGATGTTGATCTTGTTGCTGTCATCGTCCGTCCAGAAGGCCACGCGTCCGACGATCGGGTTGGCCTTGGTAGGGGAGGCGGTGCCACCTGCACCCGTGCCTGCAGTGAAAGTCGCCTTCGTGGCGTCTGCGGAGGTGGGGGTCACCAGCGTGCCGTCCTGCAGCACATACATCCAGCGCACCGGCATGGGCACCCGTGCAGCCAGGTCGATCCGGGTGGTGGCCTTCACGGTGCCTGCCACGGTGGCAGTGCCAGTGGGAGCGCCTGAGCCGCCGCTCGCATAGTAGTCGAAGCCGTCAATCGCATAGCCAGACGGGCCAGGGGCTGCGGCCCGGGGATCCAGAATGGGGAACTTGAAAGCAGGCGTCTTGCCGGGCACAGGCACGGGCTCATTAAGGTCCGTGAACATCCCGGGCTTGGTATTCCAGGTGGCAAGATCATCCGTGTCTTCCCGGAGGGCTGCGGCCGCCTCAGTCGGGTTCATGCCGCTGGCGGTGGACGTGGCACCGGATTTGGTCACCACGAGTTTGTCATCCGAGTAGAGCTTGTAGAGACCCACGGCCTTCCCGCGGAAGTTGGAGATGTCGGGCTCCACACCGTACACGCGGATCATGCCGGGCTGGGAGGACCAGGTTTTGAAAGCGGTCTCCGTCCCCACTGGGGCGAGGTTCTCCGTGGCCTTGCGCAGCTGGGAGACTACCAGGTTCACTGGCACGTCCGTGAGGTTACGCACCTCCACGCTCTCTGCGAAGCTGGTGGAAGACTTGGATTCCGTCTGCACCATCGAAAAGAAGGCAAGGACGAGCGTGACGAGGATGGTGAGGATGCTCAGTACAATGACGAGCGCGGCACCCTGATTTTGTTGTTGGGGGGACTTTCTCATGCGGCGGAGTCGGTCGTGATATTTGTATCATTCTATTGGAAGTTCGTACCGGATGGCAATTACGGATCTGCCAATACAATGTGTGTACTCCGTTAGTAGGGAGCCACTTATGCGCCGGATCAGCCTGTGGCGGGGCTTGGCGCGTTTTTTGCGGTTTCAGACGTGCTAATGGCACCCTGATATCCGTTACGGCGGCTGATTTATCCCAATATCAGGCCGTGGACTACCATATTCAAAGGTCCTGCTTACTCGCCATCGAGCCACCGGAGACGCCTCTATCAGATAAACTCTGCTTTTGGGCGATATCGGAATGTAAATTCCGATTTATTGATGGTGCTCGGAGAAAAACTAGCGGGGAATCGACGATATGCCCTCACTGGCTAAACGCTGCGGGCGAACGAATCTTAGCACAGCTTGAAAAATTTCATGTGTTTTTTTTGGGGCGCGATGTGGATTTGGAATATGCCGAGAACGAAAACATGCGGATCGCAGCGTCACGGAAGGCTTGACGCGTGTTTTTGTGCCGTCGAAAACTTTGGCATGATTGGTAAAAGGCCCGTGTTTTTTACGCTGTTGGTAATGGGAGCCCTTTTTTGGGGTGAATTGGGCGCAAAACCGTTGGGCCCGGTTCCGGTCGGAGCCGTGGCCAATTTGCAGTTCCATAAGGCCCCCGAATTCGTCTTGGGGGAGGCCATTGAACTGACCTTCGTGCTGCGAAACGGGGGACCTCTGCCGCTGAAGGCTCAAACAGGCGGGGACTACCGGGCCACGGGGTTTCCCACCCGGTACAAGTTTGATGTCGTCGATGACGCCGGATTGAAGGCAGAGCCCACGGTGTGGTTCGACATGGGAGGGATCATCGGGGCACCCCATGAGGTGGAGCCGCTCCGGGAATACCGGGAGCAGCTGGTCCTGCAGAACTATGTGAGGATCGATCACCCAGGGGAATACTTGGTCAAGGTGCATCACGACTTCGGCTGGAAGGCGACGCCGGAACGGCCGTATCCGGTGGCGGAAGCCCGGATCAAAGTGGTGCTGCCCTCTGCCGAGGAGGCAGGCAGGCGGGTGCAGGCACTGGCGAGAAAGAATGATCACCTCCAGTCCTCCCAGCTGGGCCAGTACTGGAACAGCCCGCCCTTTGTCCTGATGATCCACCCCATTTACCTCCCAGCGCTGGAGCAGGCCGCCGCCGGGGGCTGTCTTCAGGCGTTCGAGGGCATTCATCGCATTCGCAATACCGATGCGACCCGGGCTCTGGCGCGGCTGCTGGAGAGTGACCAGCCAGAGGTGGCAAGTGCCGCGGCGCTCTTCCTTGCCAAGCGCCTGCCGGTGCCGAACTGGAAGGAACGCCCGCTCCGGACCCTTCAGGGCTTCACCACGCCCGGTGGGGAGCAGGAGCTGTATGAGCATCGCTATTGGGTCCCGGAGCTGGATGTGACGGTGACCAAGACGGCGCGGAAGATGATCACTCGGTCAGAGCCAGATGCCGTGGGGCGGGCGGCGCACCTGCTGGGCAGGCTGGGGAGGTGGCGGATGCGGAGTTGGTGATCCAGGCACTGGATCGCACTGTCCGGACCACCAAGGATCGCACAGATCCCAAGGGCGAGATCTTTCTCGCGGCTGCTCCAGGGCCCGCCTTGCTCAGTGCTCTGGAAGACATCCAGATCCGCGGCTGGAAGTTCGACTTCTCTGAAGGCGGCGATCCACCCGCGCCAGGGAGGTTGTGGGCTGGCCTCTGGCTGATGGCG
>NZ_BATR01000113.1 GCF_000739655.1 Verrucomicrobium sp. BvORR106
CGGATCGTGGGTAACCCGCACAGATACACGGTTTGTGTACGATGGGTGGAACCTCGTGGCGGAGGTGGGGTATCTGGGCACGGCTCCGGATGCCCCTCCAGCAACCAGTGTCGCTCCTCGTCCGTTCCTGCGCCGGACCTACCTGTGGGGTCAGGATCTCAGCGGCAGTTTGCAGGGCGCCGGGGGAGTGGGCGGTCTTCTCGCCATCACCCGCCATGAGCATGGTGCGGTGCCTTCCAAGGACTACTGGGTAACCGGCGACCTGAACGGCAACGTCATCGGGTTGACTACCGAAAATGGCCTGCGGGCGTTCTATGAATACGATCCCTTCGGCAAGCCGCTGCGGGTGAGCGAGCCTGAGGAAGACTTGAACCCATTCCGGTTCAGCGCGAAGTACACCGATGCGGAGACGGGGTTGAGCTACTACGGGTACCGCTATTATGACGCGGTGCGGGGGCGGTGGATCAATCGGGATCCGATTGGGGAAAAGGGCGGCGTGAATCTTCAGGGCATGCTCAAAAATAATACGCCAAATCAGTGGGACATTTTGGGACTATCAGGGGCCGATATTAAGGTTCTCGACAAGGCACCCAACTGCATAGTGCTGCTTCGACAAATGCATGGCCCCAAGGGAGCCTCGACGTATGCCCAAAAATGGTTCAAAAGTGCTATTGACCTCGTAATAGAATCTTCGGGGAATCAATGGTCCACTGGACTATACGAGATGGGATATGAGGTCTTCCCAAGATTTTATGGAAGGTTGGCCATCCTTTCGTGCAACTACAAAAATCAGGACGTCAAAGAAGGTCTTTGGATTGACGGTGTTAAGGACAGCCCGCTGGGGGGAGTGGGCTTTGCATGGTCAGCCACCGATGTGGCGCCGGAGGGCTTGGATGGTAAGAGTTTTTCCAATGGCGGATATGGTGAAGATGCGATCGCCTATTTTACCTACCTATCGCAAAGCTGGGAAGCCGCGCAAACGATGGGAAAGAATCTGTCTGACAAATGCAAAAACGATATATGTTGTAAATGCAGCAAGATAATTGTAAAATTTGAGGCTGCAAATGATGACGCGGCCAACTCGTGGAACAATGAGGCGACATTGCCCACTTACACCGAAGCTGTCCTGAGACACCCTCAGGCGTCGTTGTTCCTGAAAAAACTGCCTATGTCGGGGGCGACGGTAGAATATCCTGGAAAGGAAATTATAAAGCCATGAGATTGTGGTCACTAGTTCCAGCTGTATTGTGTTTTTATGGATTGCTTCACGCCACGGAGGTCGAAGTTGACTGGCCGGTGCCATTCCGCCAACCAGCATTGCAGGTGGTTCCAATCGATTCCAAAAATATGTATTGGATTTCGGGTGTAGAGGTGCGGGGGACGGTCGAAAACAGATATCGTTATGTGCTGCCTCAGGAGATTGCAGGGTCATGTTTGCTGACGTTGTTTGAAGGAAGTTCCTCCTCTCGCTTTGGGCACTACGCAAAGGTTGACGTTTCGGGGAAGCAAGAGGTGATTCGGGTCGTTTTTCCTGCAGTCGCAGGGCTATTTCAACTCCAAATTGAAGATGAGCATTGTCCCGAGGTCGATAAGATGGTGATCATCTATAGGCATCTATCGGATGGGAAGACTCTGGATCCCTTTTTTTACTACATTACTTCGTTGAGCAAAAAGGAAGGGGTGACTAAGAATTTTGGGGCGTACTTTCTGACGGCGGGAGAATATATTGTATGTGTTGCATCGAATGAATCTGAAGTTGCGGCGACTGGGAGAGTTTTGTACATGAAGAATGTTTCAATAACAAATGACATGCTTTTCCCGATTGGGATGAGTAAGGTGCCAGTTGATGAAATGTTTAAGATTGGGCCTGTGATTAAATCTGTATTTACGCGAGAGGATGCGTTTAAAGGTGTCGTATCCCCCGTGACGAGAGGGGCAGCTGGTTACACTGTTAACATAGTGGACTCTAAAGGGGAAATTGAGGCCATTATACCACCGAAAAGTGACAACCCATAGCAGGCCGTGCCAACAGACTGCTTCCCGAAAAATAAGCACCAAAACAAGCGTCTCGTGAGCAGAGGCTTTATGGGCAATGCTCTCTTACCATCCGAACGCGTCAACACACGGTCCCGCCACCATCCAGTGTTTGTCCCCGGCAACCGTTGGGGAGGGTCAAGCGGTGTTTTTCAACCTGCCTCTTGCACACGAACCGGGTTAGACACGCGACTTGTCTGGCTATGTCTCTGCACCTCTACCTGAACGGTGGCCGCCGGTCCATGCATGGTGGAAGCAAGGAGGCTCTGGGGCTGCTCCGCGAGCGCTGCAAGCGCAACGGCCTCAAGATTGACCAGTACGACAACTACACGGGCGGCTATCACCTCCGGCCAGATTCGCACTGGACCTATGCCTTTGATAGCCGCGGCCAGGTGACCGGCGCCCGCAAGCGCACCGTCACCAACGTGAGCACCGGCGCGGCCTTCCCGCTTGGCGGTTGGGATACCTCCTACAGTTACGATGACATTGGCAACCGGACCGCCTCCGCTTTGGGGGTGATGGCCAGGAGTCCAGCCCGGTGGGCAGTGAGGAAGTGGCCTATGAGGTCAATGCTCTGAACCAGTACACGGAGATTGAGAACCCCCGTGCATTCTTCGTGACAGGCAGTGCTCCGGCAGCGGCAACGGTGGGCATCACTCTCAACGGCACCGCAGCCAACCGGGTGGTGCCGCACTTCTGGGCTCGCCAGGAAGTGTCTGGCACTGGCCCCACCTGGGCCGACGCGACCTTGGTGGCCACCGGCGGCAGTTCGACGGTGACGGTACCCAAGCATACCTATGTGCCGCCCGCAGTAGAGACCCCTCAGTACGACGCCGACGGCAATCTTGCGGCGGATGGCCGCTGGCTGTATGCTTGGGACGGGGAGAACCGGTTGAAGGAAATAACCACGCAGGCCGCGGCCCTGTCAGGCGGAGCGCCTGACCTGCGGCTGACCTTTGCCTATGATGGACAGAGCCGCCGCATTCGCAAGCTGGTGGAGGAGAAGGTGAG
>NZ_BATR01000112.1 GCF_000739655.1 Verrucomicrobium sp. BvORR106
GGCCGCTCCGGGGAAATGGTCTCGTGCCCTGCTCATTGTTTTCCTGGGATTCTCCTGGCTGCTTCAGGTGTTCCTCCTGGTGGCTGAGTTCAACTTCTTTGCGGAGTTCAACTCCCGGTTCAACACGGTGGCGATCGACTACCTGATCTATCCGCATGAGGTCTTCGCGAACATGTACCAGTCCTTTCCACTCGGGTGGATTCTCGGGGGTGTCACGGCAGGGGGCTCCGTGATCACCTGGCTGCTGCTGAAGGTGGCCGGCCCAACGCGCCGGCCGACCCGGAGTGTTGGCCAGGCTCCGCGTCGTACGGGTTCGGCGCTGAGCTGGGTGCTGCCGGTGGTGCTGCTGACGGCGACACTGCCACTCGTCCCCTGGCAGCAGAGTCATGACCGGGTGATGAACGAGCTGGGCAACAACGGCCTGGTCGCAGGGGTGACGGCGGCGGTGACCCGAAACCTGGACTACACGGCCTTCTACCCCCACATGGATCGTGAGGCGGCTTACCGCCGGGTCAAGGCGCTGCTGGCCACGCCAGACTCCACCTACGTGGAACCACATGATGTGTACAATCTACGGCGGCAGGTGCATGGCCGTCCCGGTGCCAAGCCTCTGAATGTGTGTCTGCTCATGGAGGAGAGCCTGGGCAGCGAGTTCTGGGGCAGTCTGGGGCGCACCAAGAAGGACGGCACTCCGCACACGCTAACGCCCCACCTGGACCGACTGGCCGACGACGAAGGCTGGCTCTTTGACAATCTCTGGGCCGATGGCAACCGGACCATCCGCGGGTTCGAGGGTATTCTGGCGAGCTTTCCGCCCCTGCCCGGGGACAGCATTGTGGCCCGTGACCGTACGGAGAACGTGGAGACTCTGGGCCGGGTGATGACCCGCCAGGGGTACGAGACGCTCTTCATGTATGCTGGTCGCAGCCTGTTCGACGGAATGGGTCCCTTTGCCATCAAGAACGGATGGAAGCGCTTCCTGCATCAGGGCAACTTTGAAAAGCCGGTTTTCACGAATGCCTGGGGCGTTAGCAACGAGGACCTCTATGCCCGCGCCATTCTGGAGATGCGGTCACTGCACCAGACGGGCAAGCCGTTTCTCCTGACGATGTTGTCGGTCTCGAATCACGTGCCATTCACCTATCCTTCCACCGGGCCGTCGCCTCTGGACGCTCTGCACCCTGAAGCTGAGAGACCTGCCCCGGACTATGCACAGGGGAGAATTTCCCAGAACCCTGATGAGCATCGGCGGGAGTTTGCCGTGCGTTATGTGGACTGGTGTCTGGGCCGTTTCTTCCAGGAGGTGAAGAAGGAGCCGTTCTGGCAGGACACAATCTTCGTCGTGGTGGCAGATCACGGCGCGCGCGTGTATGGCAGCCAGGCGGTGCCGATCAAGAGCTATGAGATCCCCATGCTCATCCTCGGCCCGGCGGTGGTCAAGCAACCTGAACGTCACTCCATGCTGGCCTGCCAGCTGGATGTGGCGCCGACGCTGCTGGGGCTCACGGGGCAGCCCTATGAATCTCTCTTCTTTGGCAGGGATCTGCTGAACACGCCGGAAGTGCCCTTTGCCAAGGTGCTCATGCACCACAACCGGGAGGTCGCTTCCTACCGGAACGAGCAAATGGTGGTGTTCGGGCTCAACCAGAGCATGGAGTTCTTTGGCGGGAACCCCAAGAGCGGCAAGATGGCGCCCCTGCCTGGGATGAGTGCGGCCAGTGCTCCGATGGTGGAGGATGCGACGGCGCTCTTTCAAGTGGCGGATGATCTCTACATGAACCGACGCTACCGGATCGACGGTGTTGAGCCGTCAACGGGGCGTGCAGAGGCTGACAAGAATCGCGTGGCCAGAGTGAAAGAGAGCCGGTGAGTGAGGGGAGGCAACGCAGGGTTTTGACCTCGCACTACTCCTTGGGAATCTGCGTCCAGGCGTGTTCCTTCCGCTCCAGGGTGAAGTGAAATTTCTCGCCTTCAAACTCGGTAACCAAATCTAGGATGAGCTTCTTTTCTGATTGCTCGATGATGCGGGCAGTGATGCGTTGCTGCCCTCCATCACCAGGCACATAGATCTGTTTTTTCTCGGGATCGAACTGGATGTATCCTTTGATAAGAAACTCCACACGCTGAAGGTAAGTGAGCTCGAAGAGTTGCTGCGGGAGGGCGAGGTAGATTTCTCCCAGACTGGTGAATTCGTAACTGGTCGTCGCAAGGAAATTGTCGGGCAGCGTTTCCGCCGCGGACACCATCGGGGCAGTTGTCAGGAAGAGCGCAAGGAGCAGAGGGGAACGTCTCATGGGGGCGGCTGATGGGGTTGTTTAACTTAAAGACGCCAGGTTCAGATCCATTCCTTGGCATTATTTGGCACGGACCACCGGGGTGCTCGGTGGAGGGCTCTTGGCGGTGATCGTGATCTTAAGTGCGTTGCTCTTCAGATCGAGCCCGGGCACCATTTCGTAAAGCTT
Source organism: Verrucomicrobium sp. BvORR106 (assembly GCF_000739655.1). GTDB lineage: Bacteria > Verrucomicrobiota > Verrucomicrobiia > Verrucomicrobiales > Verrucomicrobiaceae > Verrucomicrobium. The sequence goes on from NZ_BATR01000112.1 coordinate 2,463, forward strand.
CTGGATGGCTGGCGAAATCTTGGGCTCTGCCAACATCTGCTCGTCGCCGAAGTAGTACTGCACACCTTTCCTGGACGTCTGGTAGTAGAATCGAATGAGGTAAGTGCCTGGAGGGAGCTGGGGGAGCAGTTGAGATTGCCACGAGCCGAAGAAGCCTGATTCGTAGGGATTGAATTCCTTGCCGGAAGGCACGGTGACAAAGTCCTCGATTCGAAGCTCGTTCATGTTGCCACATCGTGACTCGGGAGAAATCTTCAGAGGCTTGCCTTGAGAATCCATGAGCTCAAAGCCGCACTTCGGGTACCGCATCCCGTAACTGGATCCATCCAGGCTGCCTACCAGCACCACGTCTCTGCCGAGATGATTGCCGATGCGGACCTTCACCTTGGGGTGCTCCCCATGGCGAACCACGGTGTTTTCCGCAGAAATCGAACAGGTGAACCACGACTCGGCGGCCGAAACGGTCGCTCCGACTGCCACGAGCATGCACAGGACGAGCGGTTTCATCATCGTGATGGCAGTTCTTAAAGGTTGGATGGGTCCTACAGCCGGAAACCAGTCAGCGTTGCGCTGGGCGGTTCGTCTGAATGGCGGCAACAGTGTCTTCGATCTTTGCCGCCATGCGCTGCATCTTCCGGTTGCCCAGGAGGAGGGTGGTCAACGACAGGAGGGCGAGAGGCAGCCAGACCATGAGCACCCACTTTCCCCAGGTGAATTGCGTGGCGATGATGGTGCACAGGATGGCACCAATGCTCGTGCGGATGAGCCAGCGCATCAGCTTGGCGCGAAGATAGTTCCTGGTGCTCAGGAGAACGGCTTCCTTCTGGGCCAACAGTTCCGCAGTGATGTCAGAAGGATCGGAGTTTGGGGCGGTCATACTCGCGATGTTTTTTTGCTATTGTCTTACAAGGCGAGTGCGGGTCAATATCAATCGGATTGCGCTGTGGGAATCAAAGTGGGGCGCTGCGGTTTTTTTTGTTCGTGACAGCTTCAAATTCATCCTTCGAGCCGTATCATGTCTGTGGAATTCAAGGACTACTACGCAACCCTCGGGGTGGCCCGGGACGCCAAGGAAGAGGACATCAAAAAGGCCTTCCGCAAGCTGGCCCGGAAGCACCATCCTGACGTGGCCGAGGACAAGAAGGCGGCGGAGGAGAAGTTCAAGGAGATCAACGAAGCCTATGAGGTGCTCGGCGATCAGGTGAAGCGCCAGAAGTATGACACGCTGGGAGCTGGATGGCGGGAAGCCGATCAGCAGCAGGGCCAGACTCCTCCGCAATGGGGCGGGGGACGGCGCTACTCCGCTGCTGGTGGGCAGGGGCATGCGCAGGAGTTCCATTTCGACGGCACCGGCTTCAGTGACTTCTTTGAGCAGTACTTTGGGGGCGGTGGTCAGGGAGGGCGGTTTCACGGTTTTGGTGATGAGGAAGGGTTTGCCGAAGAGATGCACCGCCAGGCCAACCGACCCCGTCGTGGTCATGACGTAGAGGGTGATATTTTGGTCACGCTGGATGAAGTGTTGCACGGAACAGAGCGTCCGCTTTCCCTAGCCACTACTGATCCCCGGACCGGAAAGCGGGATACGAAGTCCTTCACCGTGCGCATCCCACCTGGAGCCCCGGAGGGCAAGCGGATCCGCGTGGCGGGCCACGGGGGAGAGGGCGCGGGCGGCGGTGAGGCAGGGGACCTCTACCTGAAGGTGCGCTATGCGGCACATCCGGATTTTCGCACCCGGGGAGGGGATCTGTACTACGATCTCGATTTGGCACCTTGGGAGGCGGTGCTGGGCACGGAGGTGGTCGTGCGCGGTCTTCAGGGCGGCATCAAGGTGCGCATCCCGGCTGGCACCGGCCAGGACGGGCAGCTCCGCCTGAAGGGGCAGGGATTGCCTCAAGGAAAGTCTGGCGTGCGTGGCGATCTCTATGTGGTCGCTCACATTCAGGTGCCCACTGACCTGAGCGAGCAAGAGCTCGCACTCTGGCAGAAACTGGCGTCCGAGTCCCACTTCAACCCCCGTCCCTGAGCAAGCCATGAATCCGACTGAACCTGCTGATTCTGAAGTCCAAACGGTGCACTCACTGGAAGTGGTGGTGGAGCTGACCCACACCTCTCGCCATCTCGTGGCCGTGTATTGCCGACATGGCTTCATTTCTCCCCTGAGTGAGGAGGTGCATGGAGGCTGGACCTTTGACGATGAGGCGGTGAGAAAACTTCGCCGCATGGAGTCCATGCGTGCCGCGTTTGGCATCAATCTGGCGGGACTGCATCTGGTTGAGGAGCTTCAGCAGGAACTGGAGATGCTGCGGGAGGAGGTGCGCTTCCTGCGGGGGCGGGTGCGCTGATCCCGACTGCCCGGTCGCATCATCTGGGCAGCCGCCTTGCGCGTAACGTGATTGATGCTAGTTGAGAAAATGCCCCGTTCCGCTCCGATCTATTTCGACTCCCACATGCATACCACCCTGTGCAAGCACGCGTGGGGAGAGCCTGAGGAGTACGCCCGCCATGCGGTGGAGCAGGGGCTTAAGGGCATCATCATCACCTGCCACAGTCCGATGCCCCGGGGCTTCTGGCCCGGCGTCCGGATGGCAGACGCGCAGTTCGACGAATACGTCGCGCTCGTGGAGAAATGTCGCCAGCAGTTCGCGGGTCAGCTGGAGGTTCGCCTGGGATTGGAAAGTGACTACTTCCCCGGTTTCGAAGACTGGGCGGAGACGCTGCACCAGCGGGCGAAGTTTCACTACATCCTGGGCTCCGTGCACTGGCAGGGTCCAGAGTACCGATCCCGGTTCGAGCAGAAGGGCCCGGACGCCTTCCGCCGCAGCTACTTCGACAACCTCGCGGCTTCCGCCGAGACCGGCCTCTTTGACAGTCTGGCTCACCCGGATCTCATCAAGAACTACCACTCCGCTGACTGGAAGTTCGAAGACTGGGAGGGCGAGGCCGTGAAGGCGCTGGATCGCATCGCCAAAACGGGTGTCGCCATGGAGCTGAATACTTCAGGCGTGCACAAGAGCTATTCTGAAATGAACCCCAGCCTCCCCATGCTCAAGCTCATGCAGGAGCGGGGCATTCCGGTGGTGCTGGGATCCGACTCCCACAAACCCTCCCGCGTGGCGGAGAGCTTCGTTAACGCCCTGCGCACCGTGCAGGACGCAGGCTATGACCGTGTCAGCATCTTCCAGAACCGCAAACGGGAGGAACTGCTCATCGCCGACATCCTGCCCACGCTGGGGAAAGGCGCCGAGACGATGGAGGCGGTGGGAGTTCTTTGAAATAAACCACAGAGGCGCAGAGAGCACAGAGACTGAAACTGAGGTTTAGACAGAATTCACAAAATTAGGGTTCAGCTTTTGCGCATCGCATTTCCCCAGTCCCATTCTGTTAATTCCGTCTAAAAAGTCATTCCTCTGTGTTCTCTGTGCCTCTGTGGTTAATCCATCATGACCATCCTACCCCTGACTCCCTCTCCACCGATAAACGTGGTATCCAAACATCTCCTCCGTTCCGGGAAGGTGGGTTAGCATCTCGAACTCCCCAGACTGCTTCACGCGCTGGAACATTTCCGGGTGGCGCGGGCCGGTGACGGACTCGCCGCAGAGGTAGATGTAGAGCGGCAGGGAGCGGGCCTGGGCGTCTTTTACGATCGCTTCCAGCTCTGCGGGAGTCTTCAGTACTCGCACCTCGTGATCGTAGCTTTCCGCCTGTCGGTCGCTCACTCCGAAAGTGCCCGTCAGCGCGTTGGGTGCCTGGGCGCGGATGAACTCCACGGTCTCGCGAATCGGCTGCCGGTCATGCTCCCGGATCTTCGCGGTAGTATCCCACGTGGTCCAGGCAAAGGCACCCACGAGGAGGGCTAGCAGGCTAGCTTCCAGCCGGGGCTGGCGTCGCGCCAGAAACTGAACTCCCAGCGGCAGCACCAGCACCATGGGGATCAGGGTGTAGATCAGGTACCACACCCACATGGGTTGGTGTTTCAAGGCGGTGTGAGTATAGGCTAGTGCACTTGCCACCGTGATGGCCGTAATTCCAAGATAGCGCGATGCGGGTCGGCGGCAGGCACCGATGAAACCTAGAAGGGCCAGCAGCGGCAGGATGCCGAGTATGAAGATCTTAAAGGGCCAGCCAGCGTGCGTGATCACCAACTCCCAACTGGTGCCGGTGTGGAGATCGGGGAGGGGATTGGTGTGCCCCCAGCCGATGGCCCATCCCGAGAGCAGATCTCTCACCCAAGGCCAACCCATGTCGAGACGGGGAGAGTTGGGATCGTTCAGGTAGAGCAACAACTGAGGCACGCTGGGTGCCATCCACCAGATCACCGGGATAGCGCCCAGAAGGTTGAAACCCACCAGCCGCAGCAGTTCCCGATGCCGTCCGGAGAGCCAAAACTCCGTGACCAAAAAGAGATTCACCGCCGCCGCCACATACAGTGAGCCTGCGAAGCACAGGAGGTAACCTGCCTCTGCGAAGGCAAAGACCAGCCACCAGCGCAGCCTGCCATCCCGTGATGCCAGCAGGGCTGCCACCAGATTCAGCGCCATGAAGGCCATCATGGTGGAGTAGCCCTTGGACTCTGCCGAATAGCGGATGTGCCACGGAGAGATGGCCAGCAGGGCCGCGGCGGCCAGACCCACGGCGGGGCCACCCATCTGAAAGCCCAGCCAGCCTACCAAGATGATGGTCACCAGGGACGAGAGGAATGAGGGCATGCGGAGCGCAGCCTCATTGAACGCATCGGCGGGCGCTCCGGTGACAGCCCGCCAGACGTTCATGGAAACGCGGGAGGCTGCGGCCGTGAAGACGTGGTTGTTTCCATGTCCGTTGTCGAAGAGGGTCTTCTCCCAAGACGCAGGCTTAAAGATGGTGAGGCCATCCTTGTGCACCCACTCGCCGTGGGAATAGACCCGCAAGGAATACTCCTCGTCATTCCAGAGGCTGTGGTGCAACCGCGGAGCCCGTTCCCACGCACCCACGAGGGTGATGGCCAGCATCGCCGCCCAGAACCATGCCGGCGCGCCGGCGTTCTTGGAATGCTGAAGCCCCACCTGCTTGGGCAGCCAGTTGCGGTGCGTCACCAGCAGCAGCGCCGCTCCGACGGCGCTGACGATGCTGGCCCACCAGAGGCCAATGACCCGGAACTCTGGCACGTCCAGTTCCCGCCCTTTTGCCAGCCGCTTTTGCACCATCTTGCCCCACGGTGTTTCCGCTTCGAGCGTGTACACCACACTGCCCACCAGCAGGGCGGCCAGCACCAGCAGCAGCACGGCCCCCGACCGCCCATATTGTGTGGTGAGGCGCTGCCATTGCTGGCGCATCCAAGTGAAGGGGGCGGACAAACTCATGTGGTAAAGAAGGACGTTTGACGGTCGGGCGGTTGTCCCTATGATGCCGCAGGCGCGTGATGCGCAACGTGTTTCCGCATTCAAAACTGCAAACCCCAGAAAGATCCCGATTCAACATGAGTGACGCGTACGAGTGGGCCGCCCGATTTGGCGAGATGTTCGTGAGCTGCTGCGACGAATACGAAGAGGGCAACACCGACTACGATGCGTGGTTTGACGAGGAGGACCTCGCAAATCTGAAGGCCATCGGCTGCAAGCCCCGTGAGTTCTTTGACTTCGTGGAAGATTGCTGCGCGGCGGAGGGGCTGGAGCCCACGCCGGAATCCGCGTTGTTGATCACTGCCGTCCGTCGCGACTACTTCCTGATCGAGCAGAAGGGCCAGACCAGTACCCATGTGGTGCCGCCCTCAGAACTCCCGGCCAAGACGGCCGAGTTGGACGGGATCCCCTGGCTGCCTCGCATCATCGCCAAGGCGGAGGCCAAGCTCCGTGGCGAGATGGATCCGGACACCATGTTCTTCTGCGGGGGCGACCGGGCGTTCCTGAGCCGTCATCACCTGCATCCCGCGGATTTCCTGCGCGTGGTCTGGGCGGCCAAAGGCGACACCGCCCGCATTTTGGATTTCGTTAAAACCGGCAAGTTTTCCTGAAGACGGGAAGGCAAGGCGGGGCTAAAGCCTCGTTGCCTTTTCCCGGCTCCTTCGTACAATCGCTCTCACCCTATTGCTCCCTTCCTCCCTTGCCTGCTGACTTCATTTCCTCCCTCCCCGTCGTTGAAATCGGCCAGGGCGTTCGCTTTGACGGCGTGCGCCCCGTTTTTATCCTTGGGCCCTGTGTGATTGAAAGTGAGGCCTTTGTCTGGGACATGGCCCGGAAGCTCAAGGTCGTCGCCGACGGCCTGGGCATCCAGTGGATCTTCAAGGCCAGCTATGACAAGGCCAACCGCAGTGCGGGCAGCAGCTACCGCGGACTGGGACTTGAGGCGGGTTGTGGCATCCTGGGAGCGATTGGCAAGGAGCTCGGCGTGCCGGTGACCACGGATGTGCACAGTCCGGAAGAAGCGACGAAGGCGGCCGAATGGATCGATTTCCTGCAGATCCCGGCCTTCCTGAGCCGTCAGACCGACCTGATCCTCGCAGCAGGGTGCACTGGGCGTGCGGTGAACGTCAAGAAGGGGCAGTTCATGGCTCCATGGGATGTAAAAAACGTGGCCGACAAGCTCTTGAGCGTTGGCTGTGAAAATTTTACATTTACTGAACGCGGAACCACCTTTGGGTATCAGAACCTCGTCGCGGATATGAGGTCGCTTTACTGGATGAGAGAACTTGGCTACAGAGTGGTGATGGATGCCACCCACTCCGTTCAGCGACCCGGTGGACTGGGCACTGCTACTGGCGGTGATGGCAAGCTGGCACCTGTGCTGGCCCGTGCCGCGGTGGCTGCGGGCTGTGATGGGGTTTTCCTTGAAACCCACATCAATCCCGCCGAAGCTCTTTCGGATGGGCCCAACCAGATTCCCCTGGCGGATCTCCCGGCGTTGCTTCAACAACTGTTGCGAATCCATGAAATTGCCCGCGAATAAAGGCCCCCGCGCTTCCTGGCACCTTTCCTTGCTGCCCCGCGTGGCATGGCAGTTGCTCCTTCTGGCCACCATGCCGGTGCTTGCCCAAGCCCAGAAGGGCGGGGAGAAGTCTCTGACTGGCGCTCCCGATGGAGCGACAGGCGTGGCTGCCGTGACGAGTTCACAGGGCCTGGGGCCGTTTGGCCGCATGCTTCCGGTGGGGCAGCGCAACCTGGATGTGAAGATCCCTTCGTTCCGTGATGGCCGGCCCAACTCGCTCATGCGCGCTGGCAGCATGACCCGGCTGGATGAGGATAACATGGCCATCGAGAAAATGGACATCCGGATGTTTGGCCCTACCAAGGACCGTGATGTGCGGGTGCAGCTGAAGACTGCCACCTACCACATGCCCAGTGCCACGCTGAGCAGCGAGCAGCGCAGCCGCATCAGCCGTGAGGACTTTCAGATGGAAGGGGACAGCATGGTCTTCGATACCAAGAGCCAGCAGGGCAAGATGACCGGGAACGTCCGCATGGTCATCTTCGACACTGAAAACTTCACCAACGGGGATGCGCTGAACGGCGCGGCACCCGCACCGAACGGCCAGCCCATGGAGATGAACCTGGATGAGGATGCGACTGACGGAGCCGCCGCCGAACCAGCTCCAAAAGCATCCACCCTGGACATCAATGCCAAGGCGGTGGAGCGACCCTCCACGCCTCAACCAGCCGGGGGCACTCCAGCAACGCCTCCTGCCAAGAGCTCGGCCGCGCCTGCCGTCCCCAAGGCTGAACCTGCGCCTGCCAAATAATGAGGCGACGTCCGCCCGCTACGCCCAGCCTCCTGCCCCCTCATGTCTTTTCTTTCTCCACGCGAATGCCCCCCCTCCGCATGCCTCCCATGAAAACACTTTGGACGATGATCGGCCTCGCCGCCCTTTCACAAGGGTTGTTGGCCCAGACCAACCGGACGCCCGGCTCCGCCTCCCAGAGCCGGGACGAGGCTGCCAAGGCACTGGCTGAGGCCAACCGGGTGCTGGAGCGGGCCCGTGCCAGTGGCCAGACCGAACTCCAGCGCCGGGCCCGCGAGCAGGCTTCCGACAATGGACGCATGGAAAAGCTCATGGCGGAGGCCAAGTCCAATGTTGCCCCCTCGAACCAAGCGGCGGAAAAGGCCAGAGCCTCCCAGTCGGATGCGCGCTTGAGCCAGGCGATCTCCACCATCTCACCTGAAGGCAAGGCGCTTCTGGCGCAAAATGAGGCCCCCATCCCGACGCTGCGGGTGCCGGAGCCAGCGCAGCCGCGTGCTGTGACCACCAAGCCTTCCGTGCTGGCTGCCGATGGTCCAGGACCCAAGCCGCAACCGCTTAAAGCGACTCCTCTAACCCCGGTGGCCAAGAAGGCTCCGGAACAGACCACGATCACCGCCACGGGGCCGGATTCAGCCAGCTTCTTTGATGGCAGCCAGTCCATGGGCGTGTTCACAGGCGATGTAGAAGTGACACACCCGCAGTTCCATCTGACCTGCGACACGCTTGAGGTCTACATGCTGAAGGAGAATGACAAAAAGGAGGTGAAGCCGGCCGCTAGCGGGGCCACGGCAGGGCAGTTGGCCAAGGAAGGCGCTGCGGGCAAGTCTGGCTCCATCAGTGAGTCCACTGAAAACAGCAACATCAAGCAAGCGATTGCCAAAGGGCGCAAGGTCGTCATCAACAAGCTGAGCGAGACTGGGGAGATGCAAATCGGCACCTGCCGCCACGCGACCTATGTGGGCTCCACGGGTGACATGATCATGCGCGACTATCCGCAGGTGCAAAAAGGCACCAACCTGATTCTGGCGACCGATCCTTCTACGATCATCACCATCCTCAACAACGGACAGCTCAAGGTAAACGGTCCTGCGACCACCAAGATCATCCAGCAAGAGGAGAAGAAGAAACCGGCTGCCGCCGCTGCGGTCCCCGGCGTCATCACACCCACTCTCAGCAAGCCCCAAGGAGCACCACAGTGAGGAAAAAAGGGAAGACAAAGCTTCCAGAGCCCAGAAACTCTGGCCAGCAGGCCATCGACGAACTCGACCTCGGGGAGGGCGACGAAACCTCAGAACCAGAAGAGGACTTTTTCGCCCGTCAGCAGGAGAATTTTGACACCTCTGCAAACGGTGAAGTTCTCCTCTTTACTCGCGGTCTGAAAAAGGTCTATGATGGCCGCACTGTGGTAAATGGCGTGGATATTGAAGTCCGTCGCGGCGAGATTGTGGGCCTTCTTGGTCCCAACGGCGCGGGCAAAACCACCTCATTCTACATGATCGTGGGCCTCGTCCAGCCCAACGACGGCAAGGTCTTCTTCGAAGGCCTGGACACCACCAATGAGCCCATGTTCAAGCGGGCGCGTCTCGGGATGGGTTACCTGCCGCAGGAAGAGTCGATTTTCCGCAAGCTTTCGGTGAGGGAAAACATCCTCGCCGTCATGGAGACGCAAAATTATACGCCCGAGGAACGGGAAATGCAGTGCCAGCAACTCATGGAGAAGTTCGGCATTGACCACGTGGCGGACAACCTGGCGCTCACCCTCTCCGGTGGTGAGAAGCGCCGGCTAACCATTGCCCGGTCTCTTGTGACCGAGCCCAAACTCATCATGCTCGACGAACCGTTCTCAGGGGTTGACCCTCTGGCGGTGGAGGATATTCAGAAAATCATCCTCATGCTCAAAAGCGTCGGGCTGGCCATTCTCATTACGGATCACAACGTCCGTGAAACCCTCGGGATCGTGGATCGCGCCTACCTCATTCATGAGGGACGTGTGTTGCTTCACGGCACCCGGGACGAGATCGTCAACAATCCCCTGGCAAGGGAGCGATACCTTGGCGAAAACTTCAGTATGTAAACTACCACCCATTAAGTGGATGGTGAAAACCACAAGGAGGAACAACCATGCAAGTGCATAACGTAAACCTGCCAATCACCGTAACGGGCCGCCACGTCAGTGTGACTGAGTCCATGCGTGACTATGCCCAGAAGAAGATCGAGAACCTCCACCTCGACTACCCGCGAATCATCGACGCCAAGGTGATTCTCGACGTCGAGAAGAAAGAGCGACAAAAGGCTGAAATCATTCTTCACTGCGCCAACCACATCACTATCGAAGTGGACAGCGTCAGCAGCGACATCTACGCCAGCATCGATGAGAGTATCTCCAAGCTGGCGCGCCGGATGCGCAAATACAAGACCCGTCTTCTCAAGACCCATCACCGCCCGCGCAACGGATCCATCAAGCACCTGGCGGAGCACGTTTTCCACGAAGTAGATCTTCACAAGACCGAGGACGATCACATCGAGCCGGTCATCATCCATCGCGAGAACTTCCGCATGAAGCCTCTCTTTCCGGATGAGGCCATCATGGATCTGGAGCTCAGTGAGCGACCGTTCGTGGTCTTCCAGAACGCGAACAGCAACCGTCTGGCCATTCTCTTCCGCCGCAAGGACGGGGAGTACGGCATGATCGAACCTGACGCCACCAGCCAGGCGGCATAGGCCGCCCTTGTGGCAACCAGATCAAGCAATCGAACGGCGGCCTGCGGGCCGCCGTTCTTGTGTTTGGGAGCTGAGTGAGATTTCGAGGTTGGGTATCAGTTGTTTCTAAAATCCGGCGGTGTACGGGATGAATGCGGAAACTCTCACGGAAATGAAAAAACGGAATCCAATGACGCTGGGCCTGTGCCTTTGCCTTATCACGGTCTTCAATAGTGGGCTGGCTGCCGGCCAGTCGACAGGGGATCTTCAGGCAAAGGTGAAAGAGTTTGCAGCGGGCTCGGAACCCACGCTGACCCTTCCGCCTGGTCGATATGTCCTGCCCAAGGAGGGCCTTGTCCTGCGTAAGCTGAAGGGCCGTACCATCATCGCCAGAGGGGTGACGCTGGTGGGCACGGACCTTGATGCCACGGCGCTGCAGTTTCAAGAGTGCGTCGACGTCGCGGTGGACGGCCTGACGCTGGACTATGATCCGCTGCCGTTCACCCAAGGGCGACTGATCGCGGTGGATCGCACCGGAAGAACGGCGGACTTTCAAGTGAGCGCCGGGTATCCTGAGCTCGAACCTGTCTATCTGGAGGGGAAGAACGTGCACCTGTTCGAGAAAGACTCGCTCCGGTGGAAGAATGGGGCTCCGGACTACTACCCCATGAAGATCGAAAGGCTGGCTCCGGACAAGGGCCGGTTGGTCTTTAGCGAGCATGTGGCGGGACTGGATCAGCTCGCCGTGGGCGACCGCGTGGTGCTCAACGTCCGGAAGAAGCCTGGGGTCTTGGTAGGAAGCGGTTGTGCAAGGGTTCGATTCATCAACACCACGATTCACTCTGCACCGGGCATTGGCATCCTGGTCCGTTTTGCGGAGGATGCCGGAATCTATGAGAATGTCAGGGTGGGTCCCGGTCCACGACCTGAGGGAGCCGGGGAGGATCGCCTCTTCTCCACCTCGGCGGATGCATTCAACGCCGCCTATGCGCGTAAAGGCCCGGTGCTCAGGGGGTGTGACTTCTCCTTCATGGGCGACGATGCCGTGAACTTGCACGGCGTGATGCTGCCGGTGGTCAAGTGGCTGGATGACCGTTCCTTCGTCTCCATGCGAGCGCACAAGAGCGAGAGGTTTGATCTTCTGATCCGGCCGGGTGACGAGGTCCGTTTCCTGAAACCGCCGACCTATGCGATGGCAGCGGCTGGCAGGGTTGAAGCAATCTCATTGTGGGACAAGCCCGACGCGGGCGTGCTGGCCGACATCAAGAAGATCTGGCCGACTTCCAAAGGAGAGGGGGAGGGCGTCTTTTACGTCATCAAGCTGAAGGAACGGGTGGCAGGCGTGGACCCCGGGGACTTCTGCGACATTCCCGCCACCAGTGCGCCTGGGTTTGAGATTCGGGACAGCGCCTTTCACGATCACCGTGCGCGCGGACTACGGCTGATGAGCAATGATGGCTTGGTTGAGAATTGCCGGTTTGAACGTCTCAAGGGAGTGGCCATCAGCATCGGTCCTGAGTATGCCTTCTGGCGCGAAGCGGGATGGTGCAGCGATCTTGTGATTCGTGGAAATCACATCACGGATGTGGGGTTGGGGACCAATCTCCGGCAGGCGGACAACTACACTACCGGAGCCATCACCATCATGGGCAGGAGGGATCCTTCGAAGGAGGACAAATCTCATTTTCAGGGGAACGCCCGCATCCTTGTCGCTGGCAACGTGATTGAAGGTTGCTCCGTCAATGGCATCTCTGTCAGTGCCGCCAGAGAAGTGGAGATCACTGGCAACACGATCCGGAAGGTGAACCTGCTGGACAGTCCGAAGATGGCTGCCGACTACGGCTTGGGGGAGCAAAAGCCAATCTCTGTGCCCCATGGTGGAGCGGTGTTGCGGGACAATATGATTGATCAGTAGGCGTGGTGAGGCGGTGCCGGGCCATCCTCATTGAGTGGGCAAGATTGCCGGACGGCGGCGCCCGGCTTGCAATCTGGCGACGTGTCCCCCCCGGCCTACCTTCTCACTTCATTGAACTCATGCTGGTAGAGGAGTGCCACCGGCACCAGCGCAACCGCTTGGGAGAGGGTGTCCGTGATGCCTGAAAGGCTCTGAGTGTGGATGACGGCGGGGATCATGAGGACCCCCACCAGCAGGGCCGCGCCAAACCAGAACACACAGGTGCGAGAGATGGGATTGCCCGCGGTGCTGGGTTCATGACCCTCATGCAACATCTGGAAAAACATCCTGGCCGCCAAGGCCACGATGATGATGTGGGCGATATCAATCTCCCACTGCAATCCGATGGCGCTGCCGGCGAAATTGTACAGTCCGTGAGCTGCGCTGACACCCAAGAACGCGAGCAGGAAATTGGTGGCATGATGAAACCGGCTGCGCACCAAAACGTACAGATGGTATCCCAGAATGCCAGTGAGGGAGAAGTGAAGGACGTTGGCTGTGAGGAGTCGCACTGTGGCCACCTGGGAGTCATGATCGGTGAAGTAGGCGATGTTCTCATTCAGCGCGAAGCCGAGGCCGACGCAGCCCGCGGTCAGGGCTGCCTGCCGGCCCGAGCGGGCTTTCAGCAAGATTGGCAGGAAGAGCGCAAAGAGCAGAATCTTGCACGCTTCTTCCGGCATGCCGACGTAGAGCACCCAGTGGACCATCTGCTTGGTTGGGTTGTCGGCGGCGCTGGGCATGGGAGCGTACTCCATGGAAATCTGCAGCCAGTGCAGAACCATGACACTGGCGACACCGGCCAGCAGGGGGGGCAGATACCTCACCCAACGATGGGGATCAAGCCGACCGGAGTGGACCAGGATGAGATACCAGATGGCTGCCGCAAAGAGGGCGAGGGAGACGGCGGAGAACTCTGACCAACGTGCCAGCTCCAGCGCCACCGTGGCCCTGAAGGCCAGCTTCCGGTCATCCAGCTGGTTGGCGAGCTCCCGGAGCTGGGCGGCATGGGCTTCCGCCACGACCATGGGGTTCGAGGCAAGTTCACGCAGTACCTCCTGATCCTGCTCCTGAAGGGCCAGTTGCAGAGCCATACGACGGCAGTGTTGCGCATCCACGTACAGTGACTCCTGCAAATAGAAGGGGATGGCTTTGGCCGGCTGCAAAGCAAAGAAGTAGAAGTCCCCCAAAAACTCGCCGGCGTGCCGGACGGCTGGGCGCTGACCTGCGGCATGGATCAGCATTTCACGTTCTGTCTGCATGTCCATGTCCGGCGAGGCGAACAGGCAGCGCACATAGGCGCTGAAGAGGGGGTAGGCATCTGCGGAGGATGCGTGCTTCCGTACCACAGGCTCCAGATTGAACTCTCCCAGCTTCAGCGCTGCGGGGTCGAAAGCCGGGCGATGTCGTGGTTCTGTCTCGGCGAGGATGGCGGCGGTTTGACGAACCCAAGTGGTGAAGCGGTCCGGCTGGGGCTCTGCAACGATCTCCAGACGGCGGAATTCCTCGGTCATCTGCGCATCTTCCTCCGCTGCCGTGGCTTTGACTGGTCGGGCGGTGGAAGTCCTTACGAGGTGAACGCAGCTGGCGAGAAAGACGAATACCCCAAGGATGACGAAGACCCCCTTGATGAGGAACCAGCGGTCACGAGTAAGATGGAACGCGCGGGCACGCCAGGGGCGGGATGATGAGGGAGGGGGCGCCATGCTGCTACCAAAGCCTGAGCCGGGCGGAAGTCATCCGGCCTTTTTTAAAAAGCCGGTCATCCTTTTGATTTAGTTTCACCATCGGGCGGGCCCAAGGGGCTCGGTTCGAGGCATCACCTGATCCTGGAGTGCTCCGGCCCTACAGTCAGGACTCAGTACCACTCGCCCAGGATGAAGTCTGAAATGCGACGGATGTCCCGGATGGCCACGGCCTGATTTCCCGCGCCTTCCTCCTCAGAGAAATCGAGGCGCTGGGCGATGCGTCCGCCTTTCCACACGCGGGCCTTGGCATTGTACGGCCCTACTTGGCGTGGATTGCTCCAGGTGTGGATGGCCAAGGTCCGCTCCTGAAGAGCGGCGGCCATGTGCATGGGGCCGCTGTCCACACTCACGCACGCGTGGGAGTGACGCAGCAGCCAGATGAGCTCCTCCAGCGTGGTCCGATTGAGCAGGGATGTGACGTGGTTGCCGTGAATTTGGGGCGGGTTGGCGTACTTGCCAGCCAGCACCACCGGGTGAGGTGCCAGGCAATCGCACAAGGCCTGAATGGCCTCTGTGGTGAGGGACTTGCCATCACCACGGGAATACGGGTGCAGCACGAGGAAGGTGCCTTCCTTGGGGGCATTCGCCGGCGCGGTGCCCACGGGCAGGGTGAAAGTAATCTCCTCGGCCGGGGTAGGGATCCCCAGGGCGTTCACCAGCGTGAGGTAGCGGTCCACGGCATGAGCCTTGGAATCCACTTCTACGACGTGCTTGTAGAAGAAGGTGGCTCCCTCACGAGCATCTGACAGACCCACGATCGGCTTCACGCCGCGGACCTGGCAGATGAGCGCGCTGCGCAGCAGGCCTTGAAAATCGAGGGCGATCTCCGGCTGCTCACGGGTGCTGGTGTGCAAACTCCGGGCCCAGCTGAAGAGCTTGGGGAAGGTGCTGATCCGGCCAAACTGGCTGCGAGGGAATGGGATGACTTCCGAGATGTCCGGATTGCCTTCCAGCAGGGGCATCCATTCAGGATTGCACACCCAGCGGATGAGGAGCTCAGGGTGGGTTTTTTTGAGGAAGCGTGCCGCCGGCAGGGTGTGCACGATGTCTCCCAGCGAACTGGGTTTGACCAAGAAGACTGACTTGTACTGCGCCAGATCCGGCAACGGCTCAACCATCATCTTCCGAGGGCAAGGCGTTCCGCCAGTATGGGGGGCAGTCCGGCGTCGCAGATCTTCTGCTGCGCCGTGCGCAAGTCGTACTCCAGCCGGCGGATGTTGACCGTCTGCTTCTCGACATCGTACACGGCGTAAGAGGACCGCCAGTCGCCGTCGCGAGGCTGGCCCACAGAACCCACATTGATAAAGTACTTCACGCCGCGGCGCAGGGTCGCATCCGTCTCCCGCAGGCAGCGGACGGTGTCATCCTTCTCATACACCCTGGGTGCGTGAGTGTGCCCGTAGAAGCAGAGCTGCGTGAACTGGTAGCTGAAGCTGGCCATCGCATCGAAGCGATTGGTCACATAGGCCCAGCTGCCGGGGGAATCGAGAGTGGCGTGGACGATGGTGAAGTCCCGCACCTGGCGCACCAGCTTCAGATCCCGCAACCATTGCTTCTGGTCAGGGGTGAGTTTCTGTCGGGTCCACAGCAGTGCGCTTTCCGCGAGCGGATTGAGCTCGTCGAGCGTGCGGTCCTGAGTGGCTTCTTCGTCGTGGTTGCCTTTGACTACCGGGCAATTGAGCGCCTTGACGTACTCCAGGCATTCGCTCGGATTGGCGTTGTAGCCGACAATGTCCCCGACACAAACATAATGGGTGCACTCCTGCTCCTGAGCGTCACCCATGACGGTCATCAGGGCTTCCCAGTTGGCATGAATGTCTCCGAAGATGGCGTAACGCATGGAAGATGGCGAAGTCTAAACGTGGCGCGGACCGGGTTCAGGTCAAGCATTCGTAGCAGTCTGTGGAGGAAAAATGCTCTCCAGAGGGACTATTTACGGTGAGGGGGCGGGGTAGGGGGCAGAGGGTGGCCCACTCGCTGGGCGGCCGGGATGTTGAGTTTGCGTTCCAGAATGTCAAGATCTCTGAGCACAGAGGGGTAGCGGAAGCCCTTGTCATAGTGTCGTTTCAGTATTTCGTACGCCTGCTGCATGTCGCGGGGCTCCCCCAGTTTTACCAGCTCATAGGCGCCCATGCGCTCATAGAACGGCTTGGCACCGTTCTTCGCGGCCAGCAGAAAGGCTTCCGCCGCGGGCCGGGGATCCTTCAAACGGTCGCGGTAGATCTCTGCTTCCCGCACGAGCAGCTTGGGGTTGTTCGGATTGTACACCAGACCCTCCTGCACGATGGTGAGTCCGCGCAGGACGTACTCGCGGAATTCCTTGTTCCGGATGGCTGCCCGCAGGTCCTCGCGTTGCTGGGTGCTGGTGGCGGCATTGTACGCCATGTGCCAGGCGGCCTCATCCCAGTACATGGCCTCCCGCGGCTGCATGCGGGTGGTCAGGGTCATGAGGCTGTCCACCCGGCCCCAGTCACGATCCTCAAAGGCGACGTAGGCGCGCAGGTAGGTGATGCTGGCCACCAGCGAGCGAAGGCCGCCCAAGGCGGCGGCGAATGCCATCTGGCTCACGGACTCCCGCAAGCTCAGGGCCAGGGGGGCATCCCGCAGCTGTGCGGCTTTCAGCGAATCCGCGACCCGGTCTTCCAGCGGCACCTTGACCACCCCCAGAGCGACCAGCAGGAGCACTCCCAGTATCTTGTTTTTCATGGCAGCGAGGGGACGGATTAAAGTTCCTTCTCCACAAAAAAGAGGTAGGCCACGCTTGTGTACCCGACGATGTAAAGCAGGGCGATGCCGGACACCTCGGTGAGCACTCCGAGAGGAATGACCTCTCCGCGGATGGCGGGCTCTGCCAGGTCAAAAAGCGTGAGGTCGGGGCAGAAGACTGCGATGGCTCCGCTCAGGGACTTCTGCCAGAAGCCGGACATCTTGTCCAGGAACCACTCCCGCAGCAGCGACTGGCCGTGGCCTGCGATGACAAACGCGATGCCGACCAGGATGGTGAAGAGGGTGGAGCTGGCAAAGCAGGAGATGAGCAGCGAAACCGCCGCCACGACCGAGGCCTGGAGGAAGATGGCCCACACGGCACTGTGCAGGCTGTAAGTCAGGCCGAAGCGCGAGTTGAGATCCTTGATGAAGGCGATGTTCTCCGGAGTGGCGGCCTGCTCCTTCTCCAGCGCGGCAATCTGGCTGGAGATGATGAGGGATTGCTTCAGGTATAGCATGAGGCTGAAGACCAGATCCATCAGCAGCAAACCACCGCCGAGCAGCAGCATCACGCCCAGCAGCTTGCCAATGAGGTACTCGTACCGGGGGACGGGTTTGCTCAGCGTGGTGTAGAGCGTTCGGTCCTCCAGATCGCGGGGGAGCAGCAGCCCGGTGGCCGCAATGGCGATGATGATGAAGAAGATCTTGAGCGCGCCGAAGGTCCAGTCCTTGAGCAGCTTCAACTGCTGTTCAGGGCTCACCGCGGGGAAGGCAAAGGCGGCGATCACGATCACCATGCTGATGATCCCCATGAAGACGAGGATGCGCATCCGGATCAACTGCGTGACGGTATGCGTGGCCATGGTCCAGATGCGGCCTGGCGAAAAGGAGGAGTAAGCAGAGCGGGAGGGAGCGGAGCTCATGAGAGACTGGGGGGCAAAATCATTCGCCATCACCCGTCTGGGTGGTGGACTGGAGGAAAAGTTTTTCGAGGGTGGTGCGCGGCTTGCCCTCGGATATCAACTGGCTCTTGCCTCCGGATTCCTGCACCAGGGCGTGAATCCTGGCGAGCAGCTCTGGGGAAGCGTCCTGCAGGATGAGCTCCGTCTGATTCTCCACGGAGATGAGATCCTCCAGCTTGCCCTCACTGACCATGCGCCCGTTGGACATGATGCCGACGCGGTCGCACACTTCTTGCATCTGCTCGAGCAGGTGAGAGGTGACCACTATGGTGATGCCTCTTTCCTTGAGCTCCAGGATGAGATCCCGGATGCGGCGGGAGCCCACCGGGTCCACACCGGCGGTGGGTTCATCCAGAATCAGGAGCCGGGGCTCATGGATGAGCGCCTGGGCCAGGCCCACGCGCTGGAGCATGCCTTTGGAGTAACCGCCGATCCGACGTTCGGCGGCGTGAGTGAGTCCGGTGAGCTCCAGCATGGCTTCGGTGCGGCCCTTTAGTTCGGAGCCGCGCAGGCCGCAGAGTTTGCCGTAGAAGTTGAGCGTCTCCCGGCCGCTGAGGTGCTTGTAGAAGTAGGGGTTCTCCGGGAGAAAGCCCACGTCTTGACGGCTGGCCACTTCCTCACTGTCCCGGCCAAAGATGGTGGCTCTGCCCTGGGTGGCCTTGAGCAGGCCCAGCATCACCTTCATGGTGGTGGACTTCCCGCAGCCGTTGGGGCCGATGAGCCCGTACACCTCTCCGGCACCGACCGTGAAGCTGAGCTGCCTGACCGCCAGGAGCGGCTTCTTGGTGAAGCCCGATTTGAACACCTTGGTGAGGTTTTCAACCGTCACGGCAGGCGGGGGGGCGGTGGAGGGAGAGGGGGTGTCCATGGCCAGGTGTTCAGGAAACAATGGTAAAGCCTCTGACACCGGTCAGAGGGGCAATGTTGTTCATTTCCACTTCCTTGATGTTGCCGCCCAGCGAGCTGTTCTGAATGTCCTCAAGGAAGGCGTCGAGTTCCTCCTCATCATAGGAGGTAGCCTGCAGTTCCACCCGCCCGTCAGGCAGGTTCTTCACCCAGCCGGTGACCTCGAAACCGGAGGCGATGCGCTTGACGGCGTAACGGAATCCAACGCCCTGGACTCTGCCAGAGTAAAATACTTGCTTTGAGGTCATGGGTGCGATTGAGAAAAGAGGCGACGCTATTTCATGCCACGTTCCCGTTGGGAAGGCAACATGAGAGCCAGCGATCGAGCGGAAGGGAAGGGAGGCTATTTGCCCGAGCTTGACGGAGCCACGAGCGTCTTCTCCGCCGCCCTGGCAAATGCCTCGGTGGCGGCATCGATCAACAGCACGCCCTGGCCATTGTGAGTGCGCTTCATGATCACGAAGCGTTCGGGACCGTCGAGCTGGAAGACGTCCTTGGCCGCCTTGGTGGAGGGCGTAGCTCCCTTGTACCGACTGAGGAGCCCGGTGCGCATGGCGGAGAAAAAGGCGTCCGCGCCATTGCTATCCTTCCACAGGGTCTGCCAGACGGCATGGTCACGCTTGGCCCCTTCTCCGGCGGAGTAGGTGAGCCACATGTCATTGGCCCAGCCGGGCGCGGTGCTGGCGGCTATGGGTTCCGCCACATGTTGCTTGAGCAGGAGCACCATGCCCAGAGGGCCCATGGTATCCTCCCAAACGGGGGCGGCACCGGCGATCTTTGTCTCAGGAAGACGCAGAGCCAAGGGGCGGAAGGGCTCTTCCGCCAGGTAGAGCTGCGGATCCAGAATCTCGGCGGACGCGGTGGGGAGGCGGTCGTAGGTGGCATCGACCTGCTCCCACCCGCCGATGCTGTGCATGGCCTGCATGAAATCGAGCCCCATGCCAAAGGGCAGCAACTCCAGCTCGCGCAGGAAATTGGGGATGGGGACGGCCCGGGAGGGATCATCTGGATCTTCGCCCACGCCACCGCCGCCGCCCTTGTCCGGGTGACGGAGGGCGTGGAGGAAGCGGGTCAAGGTGGCATCGCCTGCCAGCAGCGACTCCCGGGCCAGGCGCTGGTCCAGAGTGAGCGGCTTGGCCTCTGGCGGGAAGACGGCTTTGCCAAAGTGCTTGAACAGGTATCCGTAGGCCAGCGCCAGGGCGTTCTCCCGCTCACTGGCATGTTCGGCGATCAGGAGCGTCTGACTCTCCTGGTCAAACCAACCCCCGATCTGGTGGGAGAGGAAGGCGGCTTTCAAGGCGATGGCATCGATAGGCTCTGGCACCGCGCCCACGGCAGCGAGCGCTCTGCCAAACTGCTTGCCATAGGAGGGAGGAAACTGCTTGGTCAGCCAGGCCGCGATCCGGCTCTCCACTTCTGCCCGGTCCACAGTCAGGGTGGGCAGGGGGATGTCCTGGATCTCGCGAGTTTTCACCAGTTCGATCCCGATACCGACGAAGTCAGGCGCTTCCCCGCTGGAGGTGGCCTTCATGTCCGGGCTGCAAGGGGGCGTCAGTGTGGGGTTGCTCCCCGTGAGTGAGGCCAGCTTGTCCAGAAGGGTGGAGTTCTCCTTGCGCAGGATGTCCACCTGCTCCTGAAGGTAGGTTACTTGCGACTGCAGGGTTTTGACCTCCTGGGCCGAGCCTGCGGCACCTTCCGCTGCAGGTGCTTCCATGTCCACGGAAGGGTCTAGGCCGGGGAGGCGGGGCGGGGGTATGGTGCCGAGTGCTCCACCCGGATCCGCCGCCGGGGTGGAGGGGGGAGTCTGGCCTGGGGAGGGGGAGGATGAGGGGGCTGGAGGGGAAGGTGGAGAGGGCTTCTGCGTCTGCTGTATCAGCAGGCCAGCACCCACACCCGACGCCACCAGCACAGAAAGAAGAATCAAAGGCCGGGCCATGGGAAATCGTAGAGCAGTTGGGGGGATTGTCGATTGAGGAATCTCGCGCACCCTGAGACACTTTCAGAGGAAGGTTGTTGGACAATCAATCCTGTTTTTCGGGCGGAATTTGTCGATTCCGCGGAATGGTGCTTGAAGGGAGGGACGGGGTGGCCACCATGCACCCGTTTCACCTCCCATGGGCACACGCTGGCGCATCCATCATCAGAATCATGACTTCAGTACCCGTGGCTGGGTCATGGGGGGTGCTCAATGTCACGCCCGATTCCTTTTCAGATGGGGGCAAGTTCTTTGGCACTGCCCTGGCGGTGGAACGGGGGCTGGAGATGGCGGAGGACGGGGCGGATGTGCTGGACATCGGTGGGGAGTCCACCCGGCCTGGGGCCGACCCGGTGAGCGTGGCAGATGAAATCAAGCGGGTGGTGCCGGTCATCAGCGAAATCCGCGGCCGCACCCGGGTGCTGATCTCGGTGGATACGATGAAGCCTGAGGTCGCCCGGGAAGCCCTGGCCGCGGGGGCTGATATCGTCAATGACGTGAATGCCCTGCGTGAGCCTGGCATGCTGGAGGCAGTGGCTGAAACCTCCGCCGGAGTCATCGTCATGCACATGAAGGGCACGCCACGGACCATGCAGGTGCAGCCCACCTATGTAGATGTGGTGCGGGAGGTGCGGGAGTTCTTTCTGGAGCGGCTGGATGCTCTGGCTCAGGCGGGCATCGATCCCCTGCGGGTGGCTCTGGATCCGGGATTCGGCTTTGGAAAAACGCTGGCCCATAATGTTGCCCTGCTGAATGCGCTTGAGGATCTGCGCGTGGAGGACCGTCCCTTCGTTTTGGGCGTTTCCCGCAAGTCACTGCTGGGGGCCCTGGTGGGGGATCTGAGCCTGGACCGCCGTGCGTGGCCCACGGTCGCTCTCTCCTCATGGATGCGGGAGTCGGGTGGCGAGATCGTCCGCGTGCACGATGTGAAGCCGAACGCCCAGGCCATGCGTATGACAGAAGCCATCATGGGGCCTGCGCGGCCTGCATGATGGGGCGGGTTTCTCCATCTATGCGGCACTTTTCCTGCTTCTGGGTGAATCATTCGCAAGTTGACGCCCCCTCTAATCCCAACTATAGCCTAACTCCCGTCGTAACCAAGATGACGGTCTGACTCAAACTACTACCTCCCCTAGCAACATGATCAAAATCGGCATCAATGGTTTCGGGCGCATCGGGCGTCTCGTTTTTCGCGCTATCTGCGACCAGGGCCTCCTCGGTAAGGAAATCGACGTCGTCGCGGTGAACGACCTCGTGCCGGCTGACAACCTCGCCTACCTCGTGAAGTATGATTCCACGCAGGGCAAGGCCAAGGAGGAAGTGTACAGCAAGAAGTCCAGCCCTGATGTTGCTGAAGACGACGTGCTCGTGGTGGACGGTCACGAGATCAAGTGCCTTGCCGTGAGAGAAGGTCCTGCCGCCCTTCCTTGGGGTGAGCTCGGCGTGGACATCGTCATCGAGTCCACCGGCCTCTTCACCGAAGCTGAGAAGGCCGCTGGCCACCTTAAGGCTGGTGCCAAGAAGGTCATCATCTCCGCTCCCGCCAAGAACGAAGACATCACCGTGGTGATGGGCGTGAACCACGAGAAGTATGTGGCCGAGTCCCACAACATCATCTCCAACGCGAGCTGCACGACGAACTGTCTGGCTCCTGTGGTGCACGTGCTCCTCAAGGAAGGTTTCGGCATTGAAGAAGGCCTCATGACCACCGTCCACAGCTACACCGCCACGCAGAAGACCGTGGACGGCCCGAGCAAGAAGGACTGGAAGGGTGGCCGCAGCGCTGCGATCAACATCATCCCCAGCACCACCGGTGCTGCCAAGGCCGTGGGTCTCGCCATCCCGGAAGTGAAGGGCAAGCTCACCGGCATGTCCTTCCGCGTTCCTACCCCGACCGTCTCCGTGGTGGACCTCACCGTGAAGACCGTGAAGGAAACCAGCTACAAGGAAATCTGCGCGGCCATGAAAAACGCCAGCGAGACCTACCTCAAGGGCATCCTCGGCTACACCGAAGACGAAGTGGTCAGCTCCGACTTCATCCACGACAGCCGCAGCTCCATCTTCGACGCTGGCAGCGGTCTCGAGCTCAACAGCCGCTTCTTCAAGCTTGTGTCCTGGTACGACAACGAGTGGGGCTACAGCAACCGCTGCGTTGACCTCGTGAAGTACATCGCTGGCAAGTAAGCCGCGATGTCGCCATTGGGTGACTCGAGTTAGTTAATCATCAAAGGCCGGCGGAGGAAACTTCGTCGGCTTTTTTTGTGTCTGGGGGAGTGTGTGAGGTTTGGTTTTTTGTTGGCGACTGGAGACTGATGAGCCAGTTTTTGGGGCAAATCGAGCTAACGACAGCATCCAATCTACTCATTCCACGTCACCAGATGAAATATGACTTCGGATTCTTTGAGGAGTTCTCTCGTCGACGCAGAAAGCTCTTCGGGTCCCAGGTGGCTGTTGAATCTCCGATGACTGGCTACTTCGGGTCAGCCCGAGCTGCAAGCGACGAGTTGCAAGGGATCTCTGGACCGGAAGGGGACGTCTTCTGTTCCCAAGGTGCCTATTTCAAAGCTGGAGGCAGTATCGCTGAGCTGGATTCCGTGTTGAGTACCAAGTTGCCCGCGGACTTTGCGCAATTTCATGAAGAGTATGGGGAAAGTCTGATCGTAACGCGCAGCGAGCCAATACTGCTCTACCCGACCTCTCGAGTCGTTGCGGACTATCTGGATGATGTTGATGAAGCATCGCTAGAGGGGCGCTTCTTTCGCTTCGCTTGCTACCAGGACCCTCTCTACCTGGGGCTTCGCCTGGATGGGCAAAACAAGGTATGGGAGGTGGTGCGTTGTACCTATGGCTTGCTGTATAGCGAGATGGTCGCTCCACAAGGGCGGCGTACTGTGGTTGCCCCGTCCTTTTATCAATGGCTCAGGCATTTGGTTGATTCGGACGGTTTCCCGGATGAGATCTATCCTCGCGATGGCTTCACTCCATACCATGAGGTGCTTGAGTGAGTGCGGAAAGGTGTAACGTGAACCGTGGGGCACTGAACTCTCAAACGCCGAGGAAGCCCCAAGCCTGGACTCTGGGTTTCTTCCCCGGAGTTCAAAAAGACCAAACGCGATGAAGGAGATAATTGTCACCAAGGTGATTTTCGACATCTACAACAAATACGATGGCGACTTCGGATTGCTCGATGAACGGTGGGCCTCTGAGGGCGATCGAAGGAAAGTTACTTTGCAGCAAACGATGATTTTCTCCGAGTATATGGATAAACTGAGGTGGCTCAAAGTGCGTGCAATATCTGCGGAGCTTAGGGCGGCAATGGAGGCAAGGCTAATGGAGCTTGAGGACTGCATCGAAAATGAAGTGGCAGAGGAAGTCAGGAGGCGGGTGCAACAAGAAAGTCCCTGACGCAGTTCAAGGATCTACGGGGCTTGTTTTGCGCAAGCATCTTGGAGCCGTCGACATCCTTGGTTTCTGCCTGCTAAAAACAGGTTAGCCTGCCTTGTCTGTACTACGACGGCCTGAGCTGTAACGCCACAAGACAGGCTATGCGGGGCTTCGCAGCCTTTGGCGAGGTGGTGGAAAGGTCGGTCAAGAATTCGGTGGATGAAGTGGCAGAGGCTGCGGTAAAGAAAGCGGATGATCTGCTCAGTGACAGTGCAAAGAAGACGGCGCAGGAGTCGACCTCGCATGCAGATGAGGCGGCTGAAGAGGCCGCAAAGACGACAGCACAACATTCTGCGATACTACGGAAGAATCTTGAAGATGCCGGTCGCCCTATTCTCCCAAATGAAGACGCGGCACATATTGTCGCGAGCGGTCATCCGCGTCATGCTGAGGCGAGGGGAATCCTTGATCGGGCGGGAATTGGGGTGGATGATGCAATTAACGGAGGCGGACTCCCGAGTAACACAAAAGTGCCGAATCCTCTTGGGAAAACGACCCGCAACCAGACGCACACGCATTCAAGCATGGACAAAGTAACTCGAGAATTGCGTCAGGCCGAGCGAGATGGAACAGTTCATGACATGTTGAGTGACATTGAGAGCCGTCGCCAATCAGGTAACTTTTAAAGGCACACGTATGACGATTTACCGAATAGAACCGGATGTTGACAATTATTGCAGCCTCCTGCTAGCCGATCCGGTTATGTCTGCATCCAGTCTGATGGCTTTCGATGGGACATCGAGGGCGGATCAGTGGGATCAGCCGATGACTACTGTAGTGGACAATGCTGATGCGCCCCTGCCCGACATTCTGGATATCGGTGCTGGCAATCTCGTTCTTCATGGTCGAGCCTCTAAGCTCATTAGAGATGAGCTGGCTTGTTACTGCGAGTTGCTGCCTGTGTTTTGGCCGGAAAATAGAGGCGAGGTTGTAAACGTTCTCGGACTCAGCGATTGCCTTGACGCCGAGTCGTCCAAATGGGTGATTGGTGCTCAATCCGGTAAGCGGATCAGAATCGAGAAGTATGAGTTCCTAAAGCACAAAGTTCCCGAGAGAATCGTGTTCAAAATTCCGGAGAGGCGGTTTGAAACTTTCTGCACGGATAGGTTCGCCGAGTTTTTGAAGGTGCATAACCTTCGGGGAATCAACTTAGTTCCAGTGTGGATAAGTAGCTCCGATTCGCCGCCACCAACCGCGCGTGACTGAGCTCATGAATACATATTGTCTGCCTTCTGTCGGGAGCGGTGTTGCGATGCTAGAAGACAGGCTATTTTCGGCGCCATTTACCAGGGCGCAGGTAAATCAACTCTATGACAACTACATCAATAATCGGCTCAACAAAGGTCGGGGGACAGTTGCAGAATCGGACTTCTATTTTTCTGAAGCCCAATTCAAAAGAGAAACCGGACGCTAGTCGTGCTCAGCTAAGGCGAGGCGCATCAACGCGCTTGCCGCTGATTTTATGTTGGGTTGCATTGTGCGCCGGGCTTTCTGACAGAAAGCTTTGTGGTGAATCACCGTCTCAAGTGATAGTCGTAGATCAAATCCATGGTGCTTGGGCTGACTGTGATGGGAATGAGGCCTTGCTTGTTTTCTACCCCGGGGGCAAGGTTCTTGCGACTCAATCAAAGGTAGTGGACCTTCCTTTGTCCAATTGGCATGTCGTCGGATCTTGGCGGTCCTTGGGCACTGAAAGATATGAAGTTCGCTGGCCTGATCAAGAACCGCAGGTATTCAATTTTGATCCCAAATCGCATGACGTTCTCCTCTCTCCACATGGATCATGCTCGATCAAAATGGGCAGTCCTAAGCACCTCGATGCTGTCAGGGCCTGGGCTGCGAGAGCGAGAGACGATCGGGGCAAATAGTCGGTCTATTGAAGTGCCAGGAGACAGGCTATTGCAGCAGCTTCTGTTGGCGACTGGAGACTGATGAGCCAGTTTTTGGGGCAACTCGAGCTAACGCCAGCATCCAATCTGCTCATTCCACGTCACCAGATGAAATATGACTTCGGATTCTTTGAGGAGTTCTCCCGTCGGCGCAGAAGGCTCTTCGGGTCGCAGGTGGCAGTTGAATCTGCAATGACTGGGTACTTCGGTTCAGGCCGGGCCGCAAACGACGAGCTACAAGGGACCTCGAGACCGGAAGGGGACGTCTTCTACTCCCAAGGTGCTTATTTCAAAGGCGGAGGCAGTATCGCTGACCTGGAATCCACTTTGAGCACCAAGTTGCCCGAGGACTTTGCGCAATTCCATGAAGAGTATGGGGAAAGTCTGATCGTAACGCGTAGCGAGCCAATACTGCTCTACCCGACCTCTCGAGTCGTTGCGGACTATCTGGATGATGTTGATGAAGCATCGCTAGAGGGGCGCTTCTTTCGCTTCGCTTGCTACCAGGACCCTCTCTACCTGGGGCTTCGCCTGGATGGGCAAAACAAGGTATGGGAGGTGGTGCGTTGTACCTATGGCTTGCTGTATGGTGAGATGGTTAGTTCACAAGGGCGGCGTACTGTGGTTGCCTCGTCCTTTTATCAATGGCTCAGGCATTTGGTTGATTCGGACGGTTTCCCGGATGAGATCTATCCTCGCGATGGCTTCACTCCATACCATGAGGTGCTTGAGTGACATGAAGTAAAGCGCCACAGGACAGGCTATGCGGAACTACCGCTCTTGCATCTCCCTATTCAGACCAGAAGTGATTTGCTTGGAGGGAACTTGTGGACTTGTTTATAGTGCGAACTTCAAATCCATCGGCAAAAAGGTGCTTTATTCCAATTCAGCAATGAATCGCTTGCGGAACATTTTGATCCTCTCTGTGCTTTGGCTATCCTTGGGCGGATTAAGTAGCGTGCTTGCTGTGACGGAGTCACTGAGTGAATCGGTTTTGGCAGATCTTGACGGGAGTGTTCGCCTCGTACTGGCGCGGCTTGATCATCACGATGGGGAAACAGCTTGGGCAGCCAGCCTTGATGCGAAGACCAAGGTTTGGAAGATGGGTGACACCGCGGATCTTGGGTATGCCATGCTTGTCGTTCGTGGGCTCGAAGAGCGTAAGAGGAAGGATGAAACTTTTGTTCTGAAGTCCACGCTGCTGGTTGAGGAGCTTCTTAGGAGTTTGGCAAACAGTCCTAATGTGGCACCTGTTCTCGTGCCTGTACTCCGCAGTTGGATGGCTGACCTTGCGGATGGAAAGTTGCAAGAGCCAAGCCCTGGGGTGATCAGGGCGGTTGCCACCTATTTGGTTGTCGTAGATGAGGCTGGGAATCGGGAATTCCTTGAGAAAGTCGCGAAGGATATGGAAGTTCGCGAACAATCCGAGGAGCGCTATTGGCGGAATGGTGAGCGGGTGCGCTATGCACTGAAACACAAGGGCGATGGCAGCTATGTTCTGTCAATGCCAATGCACCAATGGTGTGGGAAGATTGTGGAACATGCCAGGAGAGATGCTGGTGTGAAATCCGCCCAGGGTGAAAATGCCACGAGATAGGCTATGCGGACGCCGCATCATCTCGATGACCAAAAGGCGTGAAATTATTATTGACTGATTAGTCCAAAATGCAACATTGGTCCCATGGCAAGGCCAAGAGAGTTTGATCGGGAGCAAGCGCTGGAGGGCGCTTTGGAGCTTTTTTGGCAGAAGGGATTCAATCAGGCGTCGACTGATGAACTTCTCGACGCCATGCAAATCCGACGTCAAAGCCTCTACAATGCCTTCGGAGATAAACGAAAGCTCTTCTTGGAAACCCTCGAACGCTATTGTGCGCGGAGCATTTCCGGGCATGTCTCGCTTCTCAACCAATCCACCTCACCGCTCGACGGAATCCAGGATGTCATGTTCAGCGTGATTCGGGAGGATAACAGCGCACGGCTCAGGGGCTGCATGGGCGTCAACTCAGTCTGCGAGTTTGGAAACTCCGATCCTGAAGTCGCAGAAATTCGAGATCGATTTGCATCGATCCTTCAGATACGACTAGTCGCAGCGTTTCGCGATGGCCAAGCCAGTGGAGAGGTTGATCTGAACATGGATCCTAACGAGGCAGCTACTTTCGTCCAAATGACTCTGAGTGCCCTTCAAGTCGGCGCACGCGTTGGGGCGGACATTGCCACTCTCCGGGCCCAAGCTCAGTTTGCGATCAATCGCTTGAGGTCACGTCTCTAACGCTATTTTTTTGACCTATTATTGACCAATCAGTCCATAACAATATGCAAACAACAACCCATACACAAACCCCGACAGCGCTCGTCTTCGGTGGATCACGCGGCATCGGCTCTGCTATCGGCCGCCGTCTGGCCAAAGACGGCTCCAATGTCAGTCTGACTTATGTCTCTTCGCCTGATCGTGCGATCGAAACCGTCGCTGCAATCGAGGGCATCGGAAGGCAGGCTTTGGCCATTAAAGCCGATAGTGCGAATTCCGCCGACATCCAGAATGCGGTCCGGCAAACGGTCGATCGCTTCGGGCGGCTCGACACGGTTGTGGTCAATGCGGGCATTCTGCGAACCGGCGATTTTTCATCTGTTGGACTCGATGAACTCGACTTGATGCTGAACGTCAATGTTCGCGGAGTGTTTTTGGCCATTCAGGCCGCCGCTGCGCATCTTCATCGCGGTGGCAGGATCATCACGATCGGCAGCAACACGGCGGTGAGAAGCGGGCATCCCGGGGCGAGTGTGTACAGCATGACGAAAGCGGCGGTGGCCGTCATGGTGAAAGGCATCGCGGTCGATCTCGCTCCACGAGGCATCACGATCAACAATATCCAGCCGGGTCCCATCGCCACGGATATGACGAAGGACCTGCTCGATAGCTTGTCTTCGCTCATCCCTCTCCAGCGAGTGGGTGAACCCGATGAGATCGCGGCTCTCGTATCCTACCTCGCAAGCCCTGAGTCCGGCTACATGACCGGATCGAGTCTGACCATCGACGGCGGCATGGCCCTCTAAACACTCACACATTCTTGACGACATGAATCGATTTCAACTCGGTCTGGGAGCGGCCATAGGGATCTCCCTCGTCGGAGTTCTAGCCGCACAGATTCTGGCAACGGAACCGAATTCGGAGGCGGCGTCTCCCATTTATGGGGTGGCGCTCCCCGAAGGATTCCGCCGCTGGGAAATGATCGCGCCAGCACTCGAGGCAGAGCCTCTCAATGAACTTCGCGTAGTGGTCGGAAATGCGCTGGCGGTCAAGGCGTACGAAAGTGGGACGCTGCCTTTCCCGGACGGCTCCGTTTTGGTCAAGCTCGCGTGGAAACGTGTTCCGTCACCGGAATTCGAGCCGGCGTCCATTCCCGGCCAGGCCACGACGGTACAGGTCATGGTCAAGGACTCGAAAAAATATTCGGATTCCGGCGGTTGGGGCTTCGGCCGATTCGTTGACGGCAAACCTGTTGACCGGCTTCAACACCAGTCATGCTTCTCCTGCCATCAAGCGCGAGTTCAAAACCACGACTTCGTCTTCACCCGATTCGCCAAGTAATCATCCCGGCAACAAATCTTCACTCTCCGGCTCGTCTGGGAGGGTATCACCTCGAACCTCATTGTCATCGAAAGAAACCTATGAACCAGCTCCTCCAACTCCGTCTCCTTACTCGTGCGGTAGTCCTCACCACCCTGACTCTTCAATTTGCCTTGGCCGGATATACAAATGCGGAATCACCGACCAGCATCTCGTCAGACCGTCCGGTGAAGCCCATCCCATTTGCTCCGTTGAAACAGATCGATGCGGGAGATCTCAATGTAGGGTATGTCGATGCCGGCCGGCAGGATGGTTCGGTCGTTATTCTCCTTCATGGTTGGCCTTATGACATCGATAGCTTCGCAGAGGTGACGCCACTTCTGGTGGCCAAGGGTTATCGCGTGATCGTGCCTTATCTCCGGGGATTCGGAACCACACGGTTTCTGTCGGACGACACCCCGCGCAATGCAGAGCAGGCCGCGTTCGCCATGGATACCATCGCACTGATGGACGCCCTGAAAATTGACAAGGCCATCATTGGCGGTTTCGATTGGGGCGCTCGCAACGCAAACATCTTCGCCGCATTGTGGCCGGAGCGTTGCAAGGCTCTTGTCTCTGTGAGCGGCTACCTCATCGGAAGCCAGAAAGCGAATGAGATGCCGCTCCCCCCGGAGGCCGAACTCTCATGGTGGTATCAGTTCTATTTTTCCACCGAACGCGGCCGCGCAGGTTACGAGAAATATCGAGGCGACTTCGCCCGTCTGATCTGGAAGTCGGCATCGCCGAAATGGCAATTCAGCGACGCTACCTTTAACCGGTCAAAGGTAGCCTTCGACAATCCAGATCACGTCGCGATCACAATCAACAACTACCGCTGGAGGCTTCAACTCGCCGAAGGTGAGGAAAAGTATAAGGATTTGGAAGAACGTCTTGCCAAATTCCCTGTCATCAAAGTCCCGACCATCACCATGGAGGGGGACGCCAATGGCGCACCGCACCCAGACCCCGCCTCGTATGCCAAAAAGTTCTCTGGACCTAGCAAACATATCACGCTTCAAGGCGGCATCGGGCATAATCTTCCGCAGGAGGCCCCGGAGGCGTTTGCGAATGCCATCATCGAGGTCGACGGATATTAGACTTGTGTATCTGGAAAAGCAGGACGGTCTGGAGCGGGTGCGCACCCCGGCGGCACGACGAGAGCAGCTACTTGCGGTGTTCGCCCGCAGCGGCCTGAGCGGGGCGCGCTTCACAAGCGTACCCCGGCCGGGCCGGTGTAAAAAGGAAACGACTTTTCTCATGGCCTGAGCGGGACCACCTCACGATGAGCCTACTTCCTCCACCTCCGGATGAGGGGGTAAGCGCGAATCGGGGGAGAAGGTTAACATTCATCTCATGTCGCGCGCATCGTCTCAAACCGGTAAGGCAGGTAGGTTCAAGGGCTGGACGACCATCCGCTGGGGGAAGCTATCCCTCCGTGGGTGGGCAGAGCTCCTGGGTCTGGTGGCCGCGACGGCGTGCATCGTGGCCATCCTCTTTGTGCGGCGTGAGTACGTGCCGTACCGACCTGGTCACACCTTCAACGTGCACGACGCTGCCTTCTTTGGTTCCGCACATGCGGCAGCGGATGCCGTTCCCATAGAGGGCAACAAGGTGACTCTGCTCCATAACGGCAATGGCATCTTTCCACCCATGTTGGAAGCCATCCGGGGAGCCCGACACACCGTGAATTTTGAGGCGTTCCTGTTTCATTCCGGGAAGGTGGGAGACCAGTTCATCGAGGCATTTAATGAACGAGCCAAAGCCGGTGTGGAGGTTCGTATTCTGCTGGATGGCATTGGTTCCGGCACCTCACTGAAGAACAGTGATGTGAAGAGGATGACGGACGCGGGTTGCCGGTTCGCCTATTATCATCCCACCCGGGCGCTCCGCCTGGACCGGATCAACCGCCGCACTCACCGTCGGGTGCTTGTGATCGACGGGAAGGTGGGTTTTACTGGTGGTGCGGGCTTCGCCGACGAATGGCAGGGGGATGGCGCGAAAGTGGACAATTGGCGCGAGATCCACGCAAAACTGGAAGGTCCAGTCGTAGCCAAGCTCCAGAGCGCCTTCCAGCAACACTGGTTGAGCGAAACAAAAGAGCTGCTCACGGGTGGGCATCACTTCCCCGTGCTGGAGAAGACTGGCACGTTGAGAGTGCAGGCGACCAGTTCAAACGAATTCACCGTGGCGGCCCTGCCTCTGATCCAGGCGGTGGCCATGGCTGCGGCGGAGAAGACCATCTACATCACGAATCCCTATTGCACCCCGACCGAGGATCAAGTCTGGGTGTTGCGTGAGGCAGTGAAGCGCGGAGTTGATGTACGGATGATCCTGCCGGGCAAATACAATGACCAGCCTGCTACGAAGGCGGCAGGTCGGGGAAGCTACGGCGAGCTGCTCAAAGCCGGGGTCAAGATCTACGAGTTCAATCCAACCATGATCCACTCCAAGATCATGGTAGTGGACGGAATGTTTTCCATGGTAGGCACATCGAACTTGGACGCCAGGTCCTCCCTCATCAATGAAGAGATTGACATTTCAGTCTATGACGAAAGTTTTGGCGCGGAGATGAACCGTGTTTTCCTGGAGGACTTCAAGAACTCCAGAGAATACACCCTGGAAGATTTCAAGAAGCGCTCGATCAAGGAGCGTTTCGTGGAGTGGGTGGTAAAGCCATTCCGGTCCCAGCTTTAGGTTGCCGAACGGTGGGGTATTGTTGGTGCCACTATGGTCAAGGTTGTAGGAAAGTGCCGTTGCTACGGATGACCTCGCTGAGCCAGCGTGCGGAGTCCTTGAGCGTGCGGACCTGAGTGGCGTAGTCGACGTGAATGAGGCCGAAGCGTTCCCGGTAGCCGCGACTCCATTCAAAGTTGTCTAGAAGCGACCAGTGGAAATAACCGGCCAGCGGAATGCCCTCCGCATGGGCGCGATGCAGCTGGCGGAGGTAGCGGGTCAGAAAATCGATTCTTTGGGCATCATGCACGCGCCCATCAAGGGCAACCCAATCCATAGAAGAGAGGCCGTTTTCGAAGACGTAGAGGGGCAGGCGATAGCGCTCATGGAAGAAGCGCGAAGCCCAGTACATCCCTTCAGGGTGCAAGGGCCAACCGGTCAACGTGCGGGGTTCGCCAGGGCGCTCAGGAAGCACCTTCCATGGGCGATCGACGGCACTTTCAACAATGCGTCCGAAGTAGTAGTTAAACCCAAAGAAATCGAGCGGTTGCTGAATCTCCACGAGGTCGGACGCGGGCAGGGCGTCCAGAAAAGCAGGTAGGTTCTGACCGAGGACATCGGGATAGCGGCCATGGATCATCGGCTCGGGCCACCAGACGTTGTCCAGCCAGAGGTCATGGTCTGGCTGCCATTCGGGTTCCAACGTGAGACGTCTTGCTGCTTCAACACAGGCAGGATCGTCCGGCTGGGCGGGAATCCCAATCTTGGTGGCGATGGCGAAGCCGATCTGCGAGTCTTTGACCCTCTGGCGGATGATGGGGACGGCACGACCATGAGCAAGATTCACGTGATGGACGGCCCGCATGGTCTCCAGGTGCGGGAGCTTGAGTCCTGGAGCGTGGCTGCCTTCAGAGTAGCCCAATCCGATGAAGATCTGTGGTTCGTTGAAGGTGATCCAGTCCTTGACGCGGTCACCCAAGTGGCTTGTCACACGGTCTGTGTAGTCGGCGAAATGGCAGGCGATCTCCCGGTTCAGCCAGCCTCCGCGTACCTGCAGTGCTTGCGGCAGATCCCAGTGGTACAGGGTCAGGTAGGGGCGAATGCCAGCCTCAAGCAAGCCATCGACCAGGCGAGAGTAGAAATCGAGTCCCGCCTGGTTGATGCTTCCTGTGCCTTCGGGGAGAATGCGGGACCAGGATACGGAGAAGCGAAATGCATGGAGACCTATTTGCTTCATCAAGGCAATGTCCTCCGGCCAGCGGTGGTAGAAGTCACACGCGGTGGCGGTGGTATCACCACTGAGGATTCTTCCCGGCTGCCGACAGAAGTCATCCCAGATCGAGGGACCCCGGCCATCGGCGGTTGCCCCGCCTTCAATCTGGGCGGCTGCCGTGGCGGCACCCCAGACGAAGCGGTCAGGGAATCTAAAGGGCGTCGTCATTTGGTTCATCTGTCTCCCACTGTCGTGGTGGGATGGTTTCCCCATTGGAACAGTTTTTGCACAGGAGGTGAAGTAAACTATTTGTGCAGCATCATTGAGCAGGCGCTGGTCGAGGCAAGTTGCCTGGCATTCCGTGCTTGGATGTTCGGTAGTAGGTCAGTACTCAGAAAAAACAGACTTCGTGCAATCCGATTGCGCTCGAGGCTTGTTCCTCAGGCGTGAAGAGGTTTACCATCGCTCAAAACTAAATCCTTTAACATGCGTTGCTGAAAGTCCCGTCTCGCCGTGATGGCATGTAGCGGATTGTTTTCATATGAAGCCCTTTACCAAAGAAGCGATGATCGTACTGAGTTCCTTTGCGGTAGCCGTTTTGGTCGTATCGCTTCTTTTGCGTGAGGCACCTCCATGGATGAAAGCTGGGGCTTTTGTGTTTCTGTTTATGGGAGGGTCAGCGATTTGTAGGTTGTCATTGCGATGACATCAGACGCGGCCTTTTCAGATCTCGGGCGGATACATGATTTGCGGGGCCAATTGGATGACACCCTGGCAGGAGTACGGCGTGTGAAGTCATGCCCTCTTCGGGCTGTTGGCTTGTGTAAATACTTGCTCTCCGAAACGAATTGCCGGGTTTAATTGACACTTGTGCAGTTGCTGAATCAGGCTTTACCATCCGATAAAACAAAATCCCCGAACATGTATCGCTCAAAATCCCGTCTTGCTGCCCTCGCCTTACTCCCGATCGCCTTGCTAACAGGTTGTGATTTCCGGCTCTCCACCAACGATTCTTCGGAATCTTCGTCAAGTTCATCATCACGTGGATCGAATCGGAAGGAGATCGCCGAAAGCATTGATAAGGAGGAAGCCCTTGATGCGATCCGTCTTCAGTCTGCAACCGATCCGGGAGGGGAGAAGGCTGTAGCCTTTCGCAAGCAGATGGCGGAGCTCTTGTATGCTCAGAAGTTTGACGAACTGGAGAAGGAAGCGGCTGCTGCGCGAGCCAGCAAGGAGGTGTTCGCGAACGGGACCTGGAAAATATCGCAATTCTATTTTGCGTTTGAGCGCAAGAACCGAGACGCACAAGGACTCTGGAACGTAACGGAAGATGCCCTCCAGGCGTGGCAGAAGGCCTTCCCGAGCTCTGTGACCGCCCGCATCGCCTATGCGGACTTTCTTGTGGACTACGCCTGGCACGCGCGTGGCACCGGCTATGCCGACACGGTTACCCCTGAAGGCTGGAGGCTGATGAAAGAACGACTCTCTCAGGCGAACAAGGTCCTCGTCGATGCGCGCAAGCTTCCAGAGAAAGATCCCGTGCTGTATTCCGTCGCCCTGCAGGTCGCCTTGGGAGTCGGCCTGGATAAGGCTGGCTACGAGAAGCTCATGGACGAAGCGTATGCGTTTGAGCCGACCTTCTGGGGTTATGATGCGTCCCGGGCCTACTCCTTGCTGCCCCGGTGGTACGGAGAGCCAGGAGAGTGGGAGGCGTTTGCTGCCAAGGCGGCAGCACGTCCAGACGGTCTGGGTGCGGAAGTGTACGCGCGCATCGTGATGCGTCTGGTGGACTTCCACGAGAACCTCTTCAGGGAATCGAAAGCGTCATGGCCCAAAACCAAAGAAGGAATCGAGATCCTGAAAAAGAAGTATCCTGAGTCGGTGGAGATCCTCAGCTATGGAGCGCTGCTGGCGACCTGTGCCAACGACAACAAGACTGCCAAAGCGTACTTTGAGGAACTCGGCGACCGTTACTTGGAGGAAGGCAAGATCTGGCCGTCTAAAGAGAGCTTTGTGCACTACCGCAAGTGGGCTCGTACGGGCAAGTGGTGAATGTGCGAGGGGTAAGAGCAAGTACGAGAGTGTGTTGCATGCGACGAACGATTGTTTCTCTTTCGCTTTTGGCTGCTGCGGTGTCGGTTCTCCCGGCTCAGTCCATTCAGGATCGCCTGCGGGATCTGGGGGAAATCCCCATTTCGGAAAGGAGCGCAGAAGAGCGGGAGCGCTACGAGCGACGTCAATACAGGGAGAGGATTGTGCAACTTTTGCCCGAGTTGAACAAGGAGCGGCTTCGTGATTTGCCAGACAATTCAGAAGAGCTGCGTGAGCTGTATGCTTACAGGCTAAATTCTATCTTTGAGGTCAATTTCCCGTGGCAGGAGCTTATTGATCAAGATATCCTGACCCGCGCGGCGGCGGCGGATGTTTGTGCGGGATTGTTGGTGAAACCCAGGGATTTCAATGATCGCTCAGGCGTGATCGATTGGGTGTACAATCACTCTGAGGTAAGCTGGGCAAGGCGGATCCTTGATGCGGCCGTTCAGCTATATAAAAGGGACAAGGGTAGTCTTGAAAGTGTGGACATTCGGTGCATCGCTCGCCTTGCTGCCAAACTCGGTGATGCTAGCCACCTTGATCTTTTGAGTGATATCCAGAAATCATACAATGTTGGATTGGAAGAGCATATCTTGAAGAAGCGGCTGGGGTTGGATCCGGCAAGCCAAAGCTCCAAGAGCTCAGAGCGACTGGATGAGAGCAAGTCACCGAAGCGATGAGATGATGCGCACCTCCCAACCATGAAAATCCACCACCTCAACTGCGGCATTCTGCATGCCCCACCCAGTCCCAAGGCTTCATGTCATTGTCTGCTGATTGAGCATGAAAGCAGGTTGGTGCTGGTGGATACCGGGATCGGTCTGGAGGACATCAAACATCCTGTGGAACGGATCGGCCAGTTTGCGATTGAGGCGGCAGGGTTTCAGTTTCATGAGGAACTGACGGCGGCGCGGCAGGTGGAAAAGCGTGGCTTCAAGATTGCGGATGTGACGGACATTGTTCTTACACATGGTGATCAGGACCACGCGGGAGGGCTGGCGGATTTCCCCTCGGCCAGGGTGCACGTCTCGGTGGAAGAGTTGGCTGCCATTGAGTCCAACTGCGGACGATACTCTGCGGATCAGTTTGCGCATGGGCCCCGATGGGCTGCGCACGGGGGCTCATCTGTTCGCTGGTTCGGGTTGGAGGCGCGGCCGTTGGCTTTGGTGCCGGGGTGCGAGATTTACCTCGTACCGCTCTTTGGGCACACTCTAGGACATTGCGGGGTGGCGGTTCACGAGGGGGAGCGGTGGCTCTTGCATGTAGGCGATGCTTATTACCTGAAGGCGGAGCTCTCGACGGATGATCATCCGGTATCCGCGTTGGCGGCGATGCGGGCAGAGGATGACGCGTTGCGGCGGGCGAGTTTGTCGGAGCTACGTCGCCTGGTAAGGGAACATGCCGCGGAGATTGATATGGTGGGCTACCACGACTTTGGTGAGTTTCCGGCTGGGATGGTGTGATATCGGATAGGCGCGGTCCTCGCTGTGATCATCCCGGGAGGGGGCTGACACGGTTTGTAGAACTCACTGCGGAGTTCCGATCTCCTTGGTGATGTACCCAGGGTGGTGGCTCGTGCCTCGCCTTACCTGGGCTGGAATGGTTGACGCCTTTGGCGTCAGATGCCCTGATGCACGTAACTACCTTGCTTCGGGTGTTCGTGAGTTGGGAGCGGTGATTCCTGCGGCGCTGTTCCCGCTTCTGCGGTGTCTGCTTCACACAGGACTCCCGAAAGCGGTCCACCTCACACCGCAGTCCCAAAATTCCGCTGCGCGGAATCAGGTGTTGGTTGAGCGAGGTGGCTTAGGGCAGCGCTCAGCTTTCTTTGCTTCAAGCACGGCCGAAGGCCAATCCCTTACGGAATGATGTGCACCTCGTCGCCCACGCGGACCATGCCAAAGACTTTCTTGGCGATTTCGTAGGGGAGGCGGATGCAGCCGTGAGAGGCGGGGCGGCCGGTCACGTAGCCACTGTGCAGACCGATGGAGCTGCAGTTCAGCCGCATGAAGTAGGGCATGGGGACCTTGTAGATGGTGGAGGTCCAGTCCTTATACTTGTTGGTGATAACGTAGCGACCGGCAGGGGTGCGATAGCCGGCACGCCCGGTGGAGATCTTGGTGTCGATCTGGCGCACGCCTTCAATTTCCACCCAGGCCTTTTGATTGCTGAGATCCACGGTGACCAGAATGTGGGGCTCGGACTCGGGTTGGCGGCCCAAGAGGATGCGCATGACGTACAGGAAGCGCTGGTCGGCGGCGAAGTTGATCGCGTACCGGTAGCTGGGCATCGTGTGCGCCTGCTTGTTGGCACCGTATTCCAACAGGAGGGCGACAGCTTCCACATCGCCGCGGCCTGAGGATGCCATGAGCGGGGTGATGTTCTTCTCCCGCTTCAGCTGCCAGCGCAGGAATTCATCGGAGACCGAATTGATAATCTCTGATGAAACGGGGTAGGCGAAGGGCTTGCCGGGGTTGCCGCCGGCGGCCAGCAGGGCTTTCAGGAGGAAGGGGTGGCGGCGCAGGGACGCTAGTGCGACGGGAGTCTGGCCATCTGCCCCCGCCATATTGGGATCGGCTCCGTGGAGCAGCAGAAAGATCGCCATAGCGGGCTGACCCGAGCGAAGGGCCAGACACAGGGGGGTGTCCTTCTCAGGCGTGATCTCGTTGGGGGAGTAGCCCTCGTTCAGCAGACCAGCCACCAGTTCCTGATCGCCAGCGAGTACTGCCTCATAGATGCCGGGCTGGCCGGGCACCTGATGGACCGCGCTGGAAGGCAGAGCCGGGGCGACAGTGGTCGGTAACTCTGTGATCGCGGTGGGCTTGGGCAGCTCCGTCGCGGCACTGGAATGCCGGGTGCTGGTCTCCATCGACAGCAATTCTTCCGCCTTCAGGCTTGAGATCGCAAGAAGGGGCACGCACAAGGCCGCGAGAGAGAGCGGTTTCATGAATCGCCGTAAGTGGGGGTGAGGGACAATGTGAGAAAAAAATCGATCTGCAAGCAGTGTCTCGTCTCTATTCGACGGCGACGGAAGAATGGAGGGTTCAAAAGCCACAAAAAGTCGGAAAAGTTTACGGCTTGGGTCGGCGTTAGACTTTCTCCCAATTTCCTCAGTTGCCCCTGATTGATCAAGACTCCCATGAAACGCCGCAATTTTCTCCGAACCGCCACGCTGGGCACCGCCGCCCTCGCCATATCCCCTGCGCCTGGTGCGGAGGCGCCGTTTGCCTTCAAGTACCTCAACAGCTCTGCCATGTATGGCAATCTGCCGCTGGAGGTGGTGATCGCGGAGACACCCAAGACGGGGGCCAGCAGCCTGGATGTGTGGCCGCGCAAACACGGTACTCAGCGGGAGCAGATGGACGAGTTGGGGCATGAGAAGGTGGCGGCTCTGCTGGAGACCCACAAGGTGAAGCTGGACTGCATCACCCGCTACGACCTGGGTCCGTTCAAGCTTCAGGATGAGATGCTGGTGCTCAAGAAGTTCGGCGGCAAAGTGCTGGTCACCGGGGGCTCTGGCCCCGTAGGCCTGACCGGCCCAGACCTGAAAAAGGCGGTGCAGGAGTTTGTGGAGAAACTGAAGCCTCATCTGGCAAAGGCAGGGGAGCTGGGGCTCACCATTGTCATCGAGAACCATATCAAGAACCTCATCGACGCGCCTGATTCGATCCGGTGGCTGGCAGAGTTTGGCAAAGAACTTCCTCTGGGCATCGAACTCGCTCCTTACCACCTGCCGCAGGATCCGGAGCTGATCGCCAGCCTGGTTCGTGAACTCGGTAGTAAACTCTCTGTGTTCCTGGCCTGGGAATATGGGATGGGTTGTATGAAACCGATGCCCAAAGACGAGGAACTGCAGCAGCTGCCCGGGCGGGGCAAGCTGGACTTCGTTCCCATTGTGAAGGCGCTCAAGGAGATCCGGTTTGCCGGGTACACGCAGGTCTTCATGCATCCCACGCCGCGGGGCATCCCCATCCTGCCGACGGCGGAGCAAACGACGGCGGAGATCAACCACTCCCGGACCTATCTGGAGAACTGTCTCGCCAAGGCGTAGGCCAGCCCTCTGGCTCCTGCATTCATTACTTTCCCAGTCCCGGCATGCCCTTGCTGCGCTTTCTCACCCCTCTGGCACTCTGTCTGGCTTTCGCCGGTAAATCCGCCGCCCATCCAGGGCAGGCGGATCCCGTTGAGTACCCCTTCGTGGCGGGCTTTGACCGCTTCTACTCCGCGGAGGATGATGAGGATCATCTTGCGCAGGGCGGGATGCTGCTGCTCCAGGAGTTCAACTGCACCGGCTGCCATGCTGCGCCGAAGGGCTGGGAGGAGCGCCTGGAAACGCGCCCCAAAGTGGCGCTGGATGGAGTCGGCAGTCGTTTGAGCGCCGACGAACTCTGGCTCTTCATCCGGAGCCCCCAACATCGCAAGAAGGGCACCCTCATGCCGGGTCTGTTCGCCGGCGAGGATCGGGATCCAAAGGTGGTGGAGGCGCTGACGGTGTACCTCGCCAGCCTGAAGAAGGAGCCCAAGAAATTTCCGCAAGGAGACGTGGAGCGTGGACGCCAGCTCTACCACACGATCGGCTGTGTGGCCTGCCATGAGCCCGCAGCGCTCACGGATTACAAACCCATCGAGGCCCCGCCTGGGCTGGATGTGGAGAAGCCAGGGCTGCCCTCGGTGCCCCTGCTGCTGGCAGACAAGTACGACTTTCACGCCCTGGCGGCCTTCCTCCAGGATCCCCTGAGCATCCGCCACGCCGGGCGCATGCCTGCCACGGAGCTTTCCGACCAGGAGTCGGCCGACGTGGCCGCGTACCTGCAGTTGAACCGCGAACCCTCGAACACCATGGAGCGCACGCTGCTGGCGTTGCCTCCTCAAACCCCGGAGGAGGGGCGCAAGCAGTTTGTGGCCCAGGGCTGCACGGCCTGCCATGATGCTGGCAAGGTGGAGCCGCTGCCCCGGGTGAAGCCGCTGAAAGAGGTGCAGGTGACGCAGGGGTGTCTCTCCACCACGAAGAAGGCGGGCATCCCGGACTACGGCATGAGTGATCTGCAGCGTCGCGCAATGCTGCTGGCGCTGAAAGACGTGCAGGGCACCACGCCACCGCCGCGGTCCACGCTGCAGACCGTGGACGCCTTCCTCATGAAGATGAACTGCTACGCCTGCCACGAGTGGCGGGGCACCGGCGGGC
The DNA here is from genome assembly GCF_000739655.1 of Verrucomicrobium sp. BvORR106. GTDB lineage: Bacteria > Verrucomicrobiota > Verrucomicrobiia > Verrucomicrobiales > Verrucomicrobiaceae > Verrucomicrobium. The sequence continues at coordinate 43,224 of NZ_BATR01000112.1, forward strand.
TGGAGGAGCCCCGCGCGCAGTACCTGACGGTGTATGATGCGGCGGCGCATTCCCTGGGGGAACTGGGCCGCCTGCCGCCCAAGCTGGACGTGGCCGGCCGCAAGCTGACGGATGAATGGTTTGCCAAACTGCTCTGGGGTACCGGGGGAGGAGTGCGCAACTACATGACCACCCGCATGCCCCGGTTCGGCCAGGACAACTGCGTGGGCTTCCTGCCCGCCCTCAAGGAATCAGCCAAGCCCGAGAAGCCGATCGCGATTGATACCAGCGGTCTGCTCAAGCATCACCGCTCTGAGCTGGGGCGCGGTCTCATGGGCGTAGGGACCGGGGGCTTGGGCTGTGTGTCCTGTCACGGTCTGAAGGATCGCAAGTCGCTCGGCGTGCCGGTGATCAATCTCACCCACACGGTCCACCGTCTGACACCAGAGTATTTCAAAGAACTCCTGATCAATCCCCAAGTCACGCAGCCCGGCACGCTGATGCCGCCGCTCTTTATGGGGCGGAAAAGGCCGACCAGGAGATCGAGCAGCTGTGGACGTATCTGAAGGAGCTGGATCAATCCCGGTTGCCCGAAGGTCTCCTCCAGACCGGGGACTATGAAATCAAGCCGGAGAAATCTGACCGTCCGGTGGTGTTCCGAACCTTCCTGGAAGGCGCAGGCATGCAGGCGGTGACGGTGGGCAGCCCGAAGGGCGTGCATGCGGCGTTTGATGCGCTGGAGATGCATTGGGCCGTGGTCTGGAAGGGGCGCTTTGTGGATGCCATGACGACCTGGGAAGAGCGGGCCATGACGCCAGCCAAGCCGCTGGGCACCCTGGGGCCGGCCCTGCCCGTGCGCATGCCGCTGGCCCGTCTGAAATCTGCCAGCGATCCGTGGCCAGATGCCTGTGGTGAAGCGGCGGGGTATCACTATCTGGGCTACCGCACCACCAAGGATGGCACGCCTGTCTTCCTCTATGAGGTGGACGGGCTGAAGGTGCAGGATACCATGATCCCGGCACCTGAAGGAAAGGGCCTGCTCAGGAAGATCACCATCACTGGGGCTGGCGATGCCGCCGCTGCAGGGTGGTATTTCCTGGGGGTGGACACGAAAGCAAAACCCCAACCGGTGATCCTGAACAAAGGGACGGTGGAGTTCGAGGAATTAATCAAGTTTTAACGCGTCATGCGAAAGTACATTTCCACCGGGCTCCCCATGCTGGCTGCCCTTCTCATGGCCCAGCTTCCTGCCGCGGCCCGGGCCGCTGGTGCGAACCCCGCCTACACCGTGACCCCCTATGTGCTGCCGGATGGGGTGAAACTGGAGGCGAGCGGCCTGGCCGTGCTGCCGGATGGCCGGCTGGCAGTCTCTGTGCGCAAAGGGGAGATCTGGATCCTGGATCATCCTGAGGCAGACCCCGCCGACGCCAAGGCCGTGGGGTATCACCTTTACGCCTCCGGTTTGCATGAGCCGCTCGGGCTGCTCTCGCATGACGGTGCCCTCTACACCGTGCAGCGCTCAGAACTCACCAAGATCCGGGACACAGACGGGGACGGCGTTGCTGACGAATACCTGGCGGTGGCCAAGGGATGGGGGGTAAGCGGAAACTACCACGAGTATGCCTACGGCCCTGTGCTGGATCGTGAGGGGAACTTCTGGATCACGCTGAATGCCTCCATGGGCGCCCCGGTGAAATTGGCCGGACACCGCGCCGTGGAGAAACACTGGCGGGGCTGGGCGGTGAGCGTCTCCCCCGACGGGAAGTTGTCTCCCATGAGTGCAGGTCTGCGCTCGCCCTGCGGGATCGCGGTGAACGCGGAAAACGATGTGTTCTGCACGGACCAGCAGGGGAACTGGTGGAGCACCAATCCGCTGTTGCATCTGCGTAAGGGGGCGTTCTTCGGCCATGCAGACTCTCTGCCGGACGCCCAGTTGCCCCAGTCACCGGTTGCCGATCCCGGGAAGCTGCCGCAGGGAATCACGGTGGTGGAGGCCTCCCGCCAGGTGAAGGGGTTCGCGCTGCCGGCCGTGTGGTTCCCGTACGTGAAGGCGGGTCAGAGCCCCACCGGCCTGGTCTGTGACCTTACGGGAGGAAAGTTTGGCCCGTTCGAGAAACAGATGTTCGTGGGCGAGTTTGTGCTCTCCGGCGTGAATCGTGTTTTTCTGGAGAAGGTGGGGGGTGAGTACCAGGGGGCGGTATTTCGCTTTCAGGACGGACTGCAGAGTGCCGCCCTCAGCCTGGCCTTCCTCAAGGATGGCTCCCTGCTGGTAGGCGAGTCCAACCGCGGCTGGAACTCCCAAGGTACCCGCTCCTTTGGCCTGGAGCGCATCCAGTGGACCGGCCAGACACCGTTTGAGATCCAGAAGATGGAGGCGCAGCCCGAGGGCTTCCGCGTGACCTTCACCGATGAGGTTGATCCCGCCACCGCCAGCGCGCCTGGCAACTATCAGATGAGCAGCTACACCTATCTCTATCATCAGAAGTATGGGGGAGATGAGGTGGAGACCAAGCCTGTGGTGATCTCGAAAGTGACCCTGGAACCTGGTGCCAAATGCGTCCTCCTAAAGTGTGAGGACCTGCGGGAAGGTTATGTTCACGAACTCGTCATTCCGGGCGTGCGTTCTAAAAAAGGGGCGCAACTCGCTCACCCTGAAGGCTATTACACGCTAAATCGCATTCCAGGGAAATGAGGCGGACCGGGCCAGTGAAAATTATTTCAAAAAAATTCGCCCCGCATTGAACACACGGGATAGGAGGCACTCTAATCTATCTGTAGTGTTGTGTGAGTGATTACCAACACTGCTGTCTTGAGAGTGATTGGTTGTTGTCAATCAAACCCGCGCAAGCGGGATATGTGTTGAGGTTGATGCCAAAAGGGCTGGGCGAATGGGAGTTCGCCCAGCCCAACTCTTTTTTGGGGATGAGTCACCAATCAAGAGGGTGGTGCTTGTCCGCGGGGAGCGAGACCGTCTGGAGAGAACTGTGAAATCTCTTATCTGACAATTTGGGATTCTTTGAACACTCTCCATCCTACCCGTACTAACTCTACTGTAGTGCTGTGTGAGTGATTACCAGCACTGCTGTCTTGAGAGTGATTGGTTGTTGTCAATTAAACCCGCGCAAGCGGGATATGTGTTGAGGTTGATGCCAATAGGGCTGGGCGAATGGGAGTTCGCCCAGCCCAATTTTTTTTGTGACGGGTTGGTCACTTTGGCTTTACAATGTAATAGCATCGGTGATACAGATCGCATCGATGAAACTTACCCCCGTTATTTTTGCATTCACAGCGCTGTTTGTTCAGGCCTCTTGTACCACGAGTCCCCATGCCGGGGATATTGTCTCTGAGAAGGTTGTCCACTTTGCGGGGAAAAGGTTTGTGCAGCAGCGCATTGTGCTGACGACCGATCCCTACGAAACGGAGCTTCGCTCGATCCAGATCCGCTAAGGGGGCTTATGAAGCTGGGGCTCCTCAGGGGCGCCCAGCTCGCACCACCTTCACCCAGGTGGTCTCACCACAGTATGCAGCGGCCTTGGCAGCCAGGGCTGCTGCATCTGTTTCTGACTGTGCTACCGCAAAGACGGTCGAGCCAGAGCCGGACATGAGGGCGGCGTGAGTCTCCACCTGGTCCAACAGCCACATCTTGAGCGTTGGCAGCAGCGACCATTTTTCAAACACAGGGCGTTCCAGGTCATTCACCATGAGCCCCCAAGGACAGATTTGCGGGGCGTAGAGCACTCCTTGAAGCTGGGAGGAGGTGCTCCACTGCTTGTAAGCCCACGGGGTGGGGATGCCGAAGGGCGGCTTGATCAGCACCACCGGTAGTTGCCAGGGGAAATCTACCGCGGTGAGCACCTCGCCACGTCCAGTGGCATCGCAAACAGCATCATACAGGAAGAACGGCACGTCAGACCCCAGCTGGGAGCCCAGGGTGACCAGCGTTTCCTGGGAGAGGGGATGTCCAGCGAGCAGGTTGAGCCCGCGCAGCGTCATGGCGGCATTGCTGCTGCCGCCCCCCAGCCCGGCTCCATGGGGGATCCGTTTTTCCAGATGCAAGCTCCAGGACTGGACCGTCCCCGTCGCTTTCTCGAAGGCGCGCACGGCCTTCATCACGAGATTCGTCTCATCTGTGGGCAGGGACGTGTCGGTGCAGGTCAGCTCGCTTTTTCCAGCAGTTGCTCCCTCAGAGAAGGACAGGGTGTCACTCAGGTCCAGCGGGCAGAGGCGGGTGTCGAGAGCATGAAAACCGTCCTCCCGCTTGCCCAGCACCCGCAGGTGCAGGTTGATCTTGGCGGGGGAGGTGAGCTGGAGAACAGGTGACGACATTACCTTCGTGAATACGCGGTTCAGGCCTCTGGTCAACGAGGATGCTTTCCGATGCGAATGTTCAAAAAAGCCAGACGAATTATCCAAAAAACTTGTCAAATTCCTGCTTATTCAAGTAGCCTTGGCAAAAATTCACATGGTCCCTAGAGGAGGTTCCATGGGGCGGACATTTGGCACGTTTTTGTCATTCACGTCATGAAGAATCTCAAGCGACCCCCCGCTAAGAAGTCGCCAGCAAAGAAGGCCGCTCCATCTGCGAGGAAACCCGCTCTGGTAAAGTCGAAGGCTGTACCTGCCCCCGCCTCAGTTGCGAAGAAGCCGGAGCCCAAGGCTGCCTCGAAGCCGGCAGCGAAGCCCGTCGCGCCTGCGGTCGTGTCCATCGCCGCCTGGGAAGATGATCCTGAGTCAGGGCTAAAGCTTGCCCACCGTTCTCCGGCCACCCTTACGTTAGGGAGCCTGCCGCTTCAGTTGCGGGGGGAGGCACCCAAGCCGGGGCTGTACCCACCTGGGACGGACCCTTTTCGCTATTGGAATGCTGCGGACGCCCTGAGACGGGCGCGGGAAGTGTGGCGCCCGCATCTGCCTGAGACGGTGCAGTGGCAGGGGGGAGCCCCGCTGGAGGTGGATGTAGCGGGCACGAATGATCTCAACGCCTACTACGACCGCAAGACCATTTCTTTCTTCATGGGGGAGGTCAAAGGACGCCCCATTCACACCGCCGAAAGCCCGGATATTGTCGCACACGAGTTGGGCCATGCGGTGCTGGATGCTCTCCGGCCGGATTTGTGGGATGCGGCGCTCGATGAGGTGGCGGCGTTTCACGAGTCGTTTGGCGATATCACCGCCCTGTTGACCGCCTTGCAGCTGGAGTCAGTGTGTGAGCACGTCATCAAAGAAACAGGAGGGCTCATTTACCAGAATTCCACGCTGTCGCGCATCGCTGTGCAGTATGGCAAGGCGGTGCATGATCTGAACTCCGGCTCTGCGCCGCCAGACTGCCTGCGGAACGCGGTGAATTCCTTATTCTACCGGGAGCCCATGCACCTGCCTCCCATGGCACCGCATTCTGAGCTGTCCTCAGATCCTCATTCCTTTTCCCGAGTTTTTACCTCTGGATTCTTCGAGGCCATGGCGGGCATGCTCAAGGTGCATGCCGCAGAGCCGACCGCTGCAGATCTTCTTTCCGTCGCGAAAGATGCTGCAGCCCTGCTGGCAAAAGCGGTGCGGACAGCAGCACTCAGCGCCGCCTTCTACAGTGAGGTGGCCGCCCAGGTAATCTGGGCGGATGCCGCGCTGTTCAGCGGCAAGTATGATGAGGTGCTGCGCAGCGCCTTTGTGCGTCGGGGGCTGTTGAGCCTGGAGGCGGTACGCAGCCTGCGTGCCGAGGCCAACCGGGCGCTCAATACCGGCAAACCGACCCCAGGCGGCGATGAAATGCCGCGCGGCCGGGACATGATGATGCGCGCCACCGCCTATGGCTTGGGGGAGGGTGCCTTGGTCGTGCGCACTGCTTCGTTCTCACGCCGGGGCATGATTGCTCCAGCGGCACCGGACGCTGGCTCCACGCCGGTCCCGGGAGTGGAGCAGGCAACACAGTCCTTCCTGGAGACCCTCTTCCGTCGGGGGCGCGTGGATTTCAGCCTTTGCAAGCCGGGTCTGAGCAGCGTGCCCCATACGCACGTGAAGCGAAAGACCCACTATCTGGTGGAACAAAATGGCCAGTATCACTTGCGTCGCCGGTGTTTTGATGAAGGGTTCGAGGACTTGATCGTCTGATCCTTTGTCTATGAAACTCGAGAAGGTAAAGTTTGTCCTCATGGCCCAGGACATGGACCGGGCCGTCGCGTTCTATGCAGACACCTTTGGTCTGCAAAAGGCCTTTGTCAGCCCTTGGTGGTCGGAGCTTCTGTTTGGCGATGCCATCGTGGCCCTGCACGGAGGAGGGGAGGGGGAACAAACCGTCACCAGCCTCAGCTTCCAGGTGGATGATGCCGCCGCGGCATGTGGCGTGATCGAAGCTGCCGGCGGGAGCATCGTAGAGCCGCCGGTGCAACGTGAAGGCGAGCCGATCAAACTCGGACGCTTCGCGGACCCTGAAGGGAACTTGGTAATGCTGACTCAGTACGTTGGGGAGTAGGGCGCGCGCTCGGCTGCGGGCCGCATAATCGGCCGTCAATGCGCCTTGGAGGCTCGGGGAGCGCACGCAGCGTTGGGACTCGCGAGGTGCACCCAAACATTCATGCAACATCGCATTCGAGCGACATGGAGGCGTTGAGGGAGGTGGGAGGAAAAGCGTCTGCTGTCGGCCTTCCCACCTGAGTATCATCGACGTACGGTACCCAACGTAGACTCGCTGGAAGCTCGCCAACGTTGGGCTTGTAGCAGAATCCTCTTCGAGGAAGAACTTCGACTGAGGGCGCGGGAGTTGCCGGTCCATTGGCGGCCACTCGAAAACCCGCGCGATTGGTCCGCTCACCTGAGGTTGACAACAACAAACGGTATTGGAGGTGAATGGGCAGAAGCGGCAGCCCTGGGGTGGTTGTGAGCTGAGGAGCGCTGGATGAGAGAGGTCGTCGGGGCCGCTGCCGCCGTCTTGGGATTGCAGGAAATTACGAGAGCCGCCAAAGCGGTGTCAAGCCACCGACACTCCAAGACGCTTCGCGACATTCGCCAATGCTGGAGCAGCAAGCCCCGTGTGGCATGGCGAATCAGCGCGTCCTCGTCTTGGAGGCGACGTTCTTCCGTGAAGAGGATAACGCTGCAAGCCCCCACGTAGACCTGCTGCAAGCAGGTCTACGTGGGGGCTTGCAGCGTGGGGAGCCTCTACTCCGAGGGAGCGGCCGTGGATGCTGGTTCGGCGAGTAAAGGCATCGTGCTGGGATTGGCACGGTCATACACCACCACCTTGGTTTTCTTGAACACCATCAGCATCTCGCCTTCATTTTCGAGAGCGAAAAGGATCTCAAAGCCAATGTCTCCCCTTCGCTTCAGAGCCACAAAGAGCTCAAGGATTTCAGACTGTGTCCACACGTGGAAGTGGATGTCATCGCAATCCAGTACGCTCTGGTCAGCCGCCTTCTCTGGTTCGGGATGTTTACTGACATGCTGATGCCATTCCAGGTAGGCATCCCTGCGGGATGTTTCCGGTCCGGCGGAGTAGTCCCGCTCCAGGTGAGCCAAGGGAGTGAGGGGGCGGGAATAGTCGAAGGTGTAGCGCTTGTCTGGGGCGGAGATGATGAGAATGCCTTCAGGCTTCACCACCCTGAACCAGTTCTGCACGGCGAGCAGGGGATTTTCCAGGTGTTCAATGACGTCATGGACGATCAGGAAGTCCTGGCTCTCATCTTCAACCGGCTGGAAGGTCTGCACGTCCACGACAAAGTCTACTTTGACGAAGTCGCGGCCGGCCAGCATCGGATCGCTTCCATATTTGGCGAGCAGTTCATCGGTGGAGGCCTGGTCCGCGTACCGAAGTTGGACCCCGGCAGGAACCGGGTGCGGAGTGGTCAGCGCGCCGTACTCTATGCCCGTGCCCTTCAGGAACTGCATGCCTGCAGCGCCGCGGTTGAAGTGCAGGTTTTTGAAAGCATCGTCCGATTTGGAGAACGGAGCGACAGGTCGGCGGATCTTGTAAACCAGCTCGGGCGAGGTGGAGTTTCCGTCGCTGAAGGTCAGCATCACCGTCAGCAGTGCCTGGCCATTGTTGGGAAGCGGGACCTGATGACGAAAGCCACAGGTCATATCCTCAAGCTTGTAAGTTCCCTCGAGGAAGTCGGCGACATCCGGACGAATCACAGTGGGAAGGAAGTTGCAGGTCACGCCATCGCTGACGGAGACACTGACAGTCACCTTGTTGCCTGATGTCGAGACCGCCCAGCCCTCAAACAGAACGGTCGTCGGACTGGAGGACAGACTCTCCATGGCGGATGGGGAGCTCAGCGCCCACATCATGGACCCACTCGTGGGAGAGCCATTTGCTTGCGAAGATTTGGAAGCACCTGGCAGGGGGATGAAGTTTCCTGAATCCGTGTCGACTGGGGGCGCACCGGTTGATTTTCCAAGCTGCTGCGGAAGGGATCGCCCGCCTGGCAGATGCCTCCAGGGTTTGTGCGTCCGCGGCGGGAAGGCGAAGGATCCCGTCTCGTCATCGATTGTCAGGTTTGGATTGTAGGCGGGATCGTTCTCGATGAGGGCCGCCCACTTCTGGGAAAAATGCCGCAACTCTCCGCGGCCTCGGGTGACGTCATCCGCTGATTTGAACGTGTAGCCGCGGCTGGCCGATTCATGGTGTTTCACCTTGGCAAAGGGCGTGTACACATTCCGGTAGCCGGCGGACAGGAGCTTGAGGCAGAAGTCGACATCGTTGAAAGCAATCGGCAGATTGACATCGTCGAGCCCCGCCACTTCGAGGTACTTGCTGCGCTCCACGACCAGGCAGGCACCGGTGACTGCAGACACGTTGTTCACCACATGGGCTCGGCATCCGATTCCCAGATAGTCGCCCGGGCAGTGGCGGTAGTAGTGCGCCGCGACACCGCGGGCACCGAGGAACACGCCAGCGTGCTGAATCAGTCCGTTGGGGAAGATCAGCTTGGCTCCCACGGCACCAACCCCAGGCCGTATCGCGTGGGAGACCATTTCCCACAGCCAGCCGGGGTGCAGGATCTCCAGGTCGTTGTTGAGCAGGGCCACCACCTGGCTGTCACAGGAGGCTACGCCCAGGTTGTTGAGCTTTGAGTAGTTGAAGGGCCCTGGGGACTTCAGCACCCGCACACAGGGGCGTTTGCTGATTTCATCCAGGTAGTTCAGGACCTCAGGCTCGGTGGATTCATTGTCGATCACCAACACCTCAAAATTGGGGTAGTCGGTGACGGAGGTGATGGTATCGACGCAGATTTGCAGCAGTGTTCCCAGATTCCGTGTGGGGATGATAAGGGTCACGGAAGGGGCGGGATCCGGCAGTGGGTGCGTGATCCGGAACATGTGGATGGGCAGCACTTCGATCTTGGCCCCGCTGCCACCGGTTCTTTCCAGATGCTCCAGTACGACACGCTTCGCATTTTCAATGGCGTAGGGTTTTTCATCCGGGCCAGACGCGGTGCTGCCGGGGATGATGCGCCAGTGATAGAGAATGTGGGGAATGTGCCGGATGCGGTCGGGTGAGGTCGCTTCGATCAAGCGGAACGTCAGATCCCAGTCCTGGGCACCTTCTGTACCGAGTCTAAAGCCGCCGATCTGCCGCACCAGGCTGGTCCTGAAAGCTGCCAAGTGGCAGATGCAGTTCTGTGCTGTCAGGAGTTCTCGGTTGAACTCAGATTTGAAGTAGGGCTCGAACCGGAAGCCGTGTTCATCAATCTTGTCCTCGTCGGAGTAGATGAGGTCGGCGTCCGGGTGGTTGATGATCTCCAGCGCGAACAGATAGAGGGCATGCCGTGTGAGCTCGTCATCGTGATCCAGAAAAGCAACGAACTCCCCGGTGGCCAGTTCTATGGCGCTGTTCGCTGCGGCGGAGATGTGTCCGCATTTCTCACGGAAGACCACCTTGATGCGGGAGTCGAGCGCCTGATACTCCTCCAGCACCTTGCGGATATGCGGCTTGGTGGAACCGTCATCCGCGATGCAGAGCTCCCAGTGGGGGTATATCTGTTCCCTTGCAGACTCGATGGCCCGGCGCAGCCAGGGCTCCGCCACATTCCAAACGGGCATGATGATCGAGATCAACGGGCGGCGTGGAAACAGCTTGATGTGCGCCCGCATGGCAAACCAGTCACTCTCACCCAGCGTGTCGAATTGTGCCACCCACCGGGCATACCCCTCGTGACCCGGGCGTGCGGACAGGCTCGCGACATGTTGCTGCTGTTGGATCGTGAGCGTGTGACGAAGGTCGTCGCGTTGCGAGCGAAACTTTGCAGCTTTGGACTGAAGCTTCGCCTTCTCCGCCGCGAGGGCTTTGAGGCGCTGGCGCAGTTCCCCTTCTTTGGAGTGAGACTTTCCGAAGGGCCGCCTCACCAGTTGAGCAATCTTGCGCCAGGGAGACTTGGAATCTTTGTCGTGCATAGAATAGGATGAAAGCTCTGTCGTCAGGCAGGCTGGCTATCGTTGGGCGCAAACGCCGAAGGATGGGCCGTTGGGGTGGTTCGGCAGGTCAAAGTTCACGGTGACCCGGCTGAAACCAAAGTGAGCAAAGGCATCGAGGATGCTCTGCCGGGTGAGCCACAGGCTGTTGGGAAGCGCTCCGCCACAGAAACCGGTCCATTGAACGGCCTCCTGGTAGGACTGCCTGGCAAACTCGTAGGTAAAATCCTTGTAAGCAGCCTTCTCCGGATCTGCAAAGCGTCTGGCCAGGTAATCCGTGGTGGGAATGATCGTGCGATCATAATAGTGTGTCCAAAGGAAAACCTTGTCAGTCTGGCTGCACACCAGGTCCAGCAGCTCCATGGGGTCGATCATGTGATACAACACCCCGCAGGCCAGGATGGCGTCATAGTGAGAAGGGGCCTCTTTCAGGTGCCCGACGCAGTCGCCCAGAAGGAAGCTGACCTTGTCGAGCTTGAAGGCCTCCTTGACGCAAAGGCACTTCAAGAAAGCCCTCCGGTTCGCTTCCACGGCAGTGACGTGCTTTGCGCCCATCTGCTGCAGTGTCCATGAGTGGGCCCCTTCCAACGGCCCGAGTTCAAGGACATTAAGGTCTTTGAATCCGCTAAATTCTTCAGCGGCCCACTGGATGCGTGGATCGTTGAAGAGTACGGCGGGGCCCGGTTCGGAACTCAGACCAGAATCCAGCGGCATGGCTGAAGACCAATCTCCACGGAAGATGTCCAGCATGTTCTGCGAATTTGGCACCCTTGTATCGTAGAAGTTGAGGGCATCGGCCGGTGGGTTTTGCGATTCGGCAGAGGCTGGCGGGTGTGACTGGCCAGATATCGGGGCCTGAGGTGAAGGGGCGCTCGTGCCGGTGGGCTTGGGCAGGGACACCTTTGGTTTCCACTTCGCGGCCTTGGAAACAAATTCCAGGGCAGATTTTCGACGCCGACGGGAGGGAAGAAGGCGACCTGCGAGACCTTTGACGTGATCGAGGGACTGTCGCAGACGCTTCTGGCCTTCATCGACCGATCGCGCCCATTGCTCCTTCGCCAGCTTGAGTGAAGCGTTTTTGCGTTCCAGTTTCTGATAGGCTTCGGACAAGAGTCCCTGCAGGTGGGCGATGATGGCCTTCTTCTCAGAGTTGAAGGCGGCAATCTGTGCCTTGGCCGTGCGAAGTTCTGCTTGAAGGGTGCCGCTTTTTCCACTGCTTTCAACTGCAAGGATCCATTGAGTTCTGGCTTCCAGGTAGCTGGTAAGCAACTCTATGCGGTTGTACTCCATGTCATTGAGCATGGGGCCAAGCAGCTTTAGTGCCTTCTCGACGGAATGCAGTGCTTCTTTGCGTTGCGGGTTCAGGGAGTCACGATGCACGAGAATTCCCAAGCCAAATATGCATGGCACGAGAACCAGTTCCCAGTCCGGGTTAGTCGCGACAAAGTCCTCGACCGCCGTAAGCACGCCGTTTTTATCCGCGCTCGACCGACGGGCGAAGGGATGGAGCCCGGCCGGCAGAAAACCTCCGGCGTGGACAGGCTCCGGTTCCTCAAGGCGGAGGCTTCCTCCCGTGGTGACATCCTGGCGTTCTTCTGGGGCAATATCCTGGAGACGATAATAGAGATCCCGTCTCGCCCAAGGCCAGCTCACATCATGCAGGAAGATGAGCGGGTGGTCTTGGGGATTAATGGCTAGACTGCTGATGGCGGTCAGCTCTCGCGACACCGTGGCGTAGTTGTGATCGCCGTCGATGAAATAGACGTCGTGGCGGGGTGAGCGGGCGAGGTAATCCAGTGAACGGGCCTGATGGAAGAAGGCGTTCACGCCGTCCACTCCTGGGGATGGATGGCTGTCGATGCTGGGGTCCACCCCATGGTATTGTGCACCCAAAGCCTGGCAGGCCTCGATAAGCCAGTTGCTGGCCTTGCCGTTCTCTACTCCGATTTCGCAGATGGAACCGGGGTTCCAGGCCTCCAGCAAGGGCTGGCAGAGCGACTTGAAGTTGGACATCGAGGCCAGTACCGGACCCTCTTCGACGGGGCGCTGGAGTGGGGAGGCAGGGGACTGATTGCGGGCGGGTAGAGTAGCAGGGGACTCCTGGGGGAGCTGTCGGGTCTCGAGGCTCCCGGTACGGGCCGTGGGTTTGTGGGCGAAGAGAAAACAGGCAGAGGCCAGCTCGAAATTGGTGGCTTCAGGGAGTTCGCGGACATAATCCTTGTCCATGTACAGGGAACCGTGCCCGATGAGCTCCTCAATGCGGAGGTTGAGGAAATCTCGCTGGGTCTGCCCCTGGAGTCCGGTGACCCAGCTTCGCAGGAACCAAGTCAGGGTGTGGACGGGTCCGGTGCCGGGAGTGACCGCCATATTGTCAATAGCCAGGCCAGAATCGAACAGATTCTGCAGCCCCTGGGCTGTCATGTTGTAGAAGTGGTTCGGGTAGCCGTGGACAGGCTGCAAGAAGGGGACGGCGCAAATCAGCTCACCGCCGGGCTTGAGCACCCGGATGATCTCCCGGGCGCACCGGAACGGGTCTTTCACGTGCTCCAGCACGGCAATCGAGAACACCGCATCAAACGAGTTGTCTTTGAACGGCAGTTCTTCGCCAACGCCCAGCACATCGGTCGAGTCGTACGCGACAATCTCGTAGTTCACCACATTCTGGAAATAGATGGGGCGACGCCCGGCACCACAGTCAAGGATGATCCCGTCCTCGTACTTCCGGACCAGAGCCATCAATGTTTCGTCGTAGCCATGGCCGCTGATGTTCTCGGTGTCGATAATGGAAAACTGGGCGCGAAGCTCCGGCGAAAGGTAATCAAGGCACTCCGCCGTTTCCACCATGGGAATGTCGGTGCGCATGAGCGGGCGGATCCGCGCGAGCTTGGCTTGTTTCGGGGTGCTGATGTCGGAGGCCGGCCGGCGCTGCCCGAAACCAGAAACTTTGCCTACAGAATCAAAATGAGCTCTTCCTGAATCAAAGCTGCCATTGGCAATCAGCTGCCTGACAGAGGGATTGGCGCGAAGATACGCCTCCTCATCAAAATTCTCATGGGTTGCAGCTTCCTGTAGAGGGTACTCCTTGAGCATGGCCCCCCATAGTCATTTCCCGTGTGGCAGACAAGGAGGAATTCCGATGGATTATGGAAACTTTAGTTGGATGTGGAAATGATTAGAACAGGCACGAGTCGGTGACCCAGCAGCTGGGGCGGGGATGGGCTCCTAGCAGCACTAAACAAAACGGCCCGACCGGTAAAAACCAGTCAGGCCGCTTCTGCGATCTGAATCAAGTCGATCGATGAACCTACCACTTGGCGGACGGAGCCCAAGTCATGGAGAGGCGGTTGGCACCGGTGGCAAAAAGGTTGGCGGACTTGGCGCTTTCAGGTTCCGGGTAGTCGAACACCTTGCCTTCGTAGTTGCGGATAAGGGTGTGGTGGCTGTCCTTGTTGAGGACGTATTCCGGGTTCACCGGCACCTTGCCGCCGCCGCCGGGGGCGTCGATGACGAACTGGGGCACGCCGTAGCCGGTGGTGTGGCCGCGGAGGTTTTCGATGATCTCCAACCCCTTGCTCACGCTGGTACGGAGGTGGGAGCTGCCTTGAATCAAGTCACACTGGTAGAGGTAGTACGGGCGCACGCGGCTCATGAGGAGCTTGTGCACGAGGGCCTTCATCACATCGGGATCGTCGTTCACGCCGCGCAGGAGCACGCTCTGGTTTCCCAGGGGAATGCCATGGTTGGAAAGGCGTTCCAGGGCTTCCTTCACCTCGATGGTGATTTCCCGTGGGTGATTGGTGTGCACGCTCATCCAGAGGGGGTGGTACTTGGCGAGCATGGTGCACAGCTCAGGCGTGATGCGCTGAGGCAGGAAGATCGGTACACGAGAGCCGATGCGCAGGAACTCGATGTGAGGGATGGCACGCAGGCGCTTGAGAATGGCCTCCAGCTTTGCGTCGGAGAAGAGCAGGGCATCACCACCGCTGAGGAGGACATCGCGCACCTCCGTGTGGGCCTCCAGATACTTGAAGACCGCCTCGAACTCGGTGTGCAGTTCTTGATCACCCACACCGCTGACCACCCGGCTGCGGGTGCAGTAGCGGCAGTAGCTCGCGCAGCGGTCCGTCACGAGAAAGAGCACGCGATCGGGGTAGCGGTGCACCAATCCGGGAACTGGCATGTGGGAGTCCTCACCACAGGGGTCGGACATTTCATCTGGGTCATCCCAAGTCTCCTCGATGCGAGGGATCACCTGGCGGCGGATGGGGCAGTCGGGATCGGTGGGGTGGATGAGGTTGAAGAAATGTGGCGTGATCGCCATGGCCAGCTTGTTGCCGGAAAGCAGCACGCCCGCGCGTTCTTCCTCGCTCAGCACCAGGTGTTCCTCGAGCTTGGCCAGGGAATTGACCCGGTTCTTCAACTGCCACTGGGCACTGTTCCACTCTGCCTCGGACACGTTCTTGTCTTTCCAATAGCCGGGGGCGTGGCTGCGGAACGCTTTTTCAGGAAGGCTGGATGGGAGCATGGAGTGTTGTGCCGTGATGCTAGAACGGCCGTTGTTGGTGTCAAATTCGTAAGAAGTACGACAGATGCGGCTGTCGTGGTCACGTTCTGGATCAAAACTTTTCATGGGGATTGGTTGCGGCGGGATGGAAATGTTTCAGCGTAGGGCTACCCTGTGTTAAAAAGACGCCATGTTGCAGCACGCCCGCGAAATTGCCCCCTCGGTCTCCTGGGAGATCCTTGTCCGGGTGAAACGCAGCGGCGGTATGTCCGTCAACGAACTGGCGGCGGAGTTGAAAATGTCCTACATGGGCGTCAAACAACACTGCGATGATCTGCGTAAGCAGGGTTATGTGGATACGTGGCGTCGTGCGAAAGGGACGGGCCGCCCCGAGAAAATTTATCGACCAGCTCCCAAGCTGGATCTGGTGCTGACCAACTGGGGCAGTGAACTGTGTCTGGGCCTGCTGTCTCATGCTGCTCAGGCGTATGGGGAGTCTGCCCCAGACCGCCTGCTCTATAGCTACCTCCAGCAGAAGGTGGAGCGCTGGGCGTCGAAGATGAAGGGAAAAACTCTCCGGGACCGCCTGGCGGAACTGGTGAAGATGCGCAACGCGGACGGATGGATGTCTGAGCTGGTGGTGGACGAGCAGGGCACGCGGTTGCTCGATCACCACAGTCCTCTGGCCGAAGTGGGGCGCCTTTATCCGAATGTGTGGGAAATGGAGTCGCGGGCACTCACCAAGGTGCTTGGTATCCCCATTGACCGCACGGTGAACGGGACCCGCAGTGAGATGAAGCTGATCACCGGCGAGGAGGTGCCTTTGCCTGCGGCGGTACCGGTCTCCACCCTGGCGGAGGCTGTGGCGGCAGTGATGGATCCTGAGCCGGAGCCTGAGATCGAGGTCGATTCTGAGTCGACATTTGAGCCTGAACCCGTGCTGGACGCAGAGCCGGAGGCGGAACTGCCGCCTGGCCCTGAGCCCCTGCCGGAACCGATGCCCATGGTGGCGATTGAAGTAGTGGCCGTCCCCCCATCGGCTCCTGAGCCACTGCCCCTCCCGGCGGCAGAGGAGGAGACCCGGTCATGGCCGGAGCCCATCACGAATCCTGTGTTTGCCGACGTGCCTGACGTGAAGTTTGAGCCAGAGGAGATCGAGCCACCGCCGTCTGATTTTGCCGAGGCAGGGCCAGGCAATGCTCCAGAGCCAGAGCCGCAGCCGGCGGAAGTGATCCCCAGTGTGCTGGCACCGAAGCCCAAAGCCGTGACGTCGCCTTCCAAAAAAGGCCAGCCTGTGCAGGCGGATCTTTTCGACTTCTAGCTGCTGTGGATGAGAGGCAGCGCAGGGGATGGTACCCCGCGACTGCCACCCGCACCCAGGCTGCTATTTCTCTATTTCCTTTTCATCACCAGATGGAGGCGGCGTGCCCAGATCGGCGGCGATCTTCTCATGCAGGCGCACCACGTATTCCTGCAGGCGTTTGGGAGTCTTGGGATCGCGCTTTGGCAGAGCGGCGATGCGGTCTTTGACGGGCAGCGCCTTGTCATCAAGGGCGTCGAGTCCGTTAAGCGCCTCCATGGCAGCCGGTTGGCTGCTCTGCGTGGGATCTGCCTCCTTCACCAAAAGGTCCAGGCAGGCGGGCAGGTCGGCCGGGCTGCCGTACTGGCCCAGGGCTGAAGCTGCGGCGATACGTACGCTGGGGGAGACGTCCCTCAACAGGGCCAGCAATTGATCGTGACCAGCTTGAACCCCGGTCACGCCGCGCATTTGAAGCCCGAGCACTCCCCAGTAGCGCATGAGGGGATGCTCATGTCCAAGTGCGGTGAGAAAAGGAGCCGGATCGGGATTTGTGTATCGAGAGGCTTGAGAGGCCAGGGTAAACACCGCCTCAAAGGGGTAAGCCGCATCCGTCTTGAAGGCATCACGGGGTGACTGCTGGTTCCCGGAAATTCGCAGCCGCTCGGCTTCTGGGATGAAGCCCAAATCGCGGATCTTGCGGGCTTGATCTTCCACCGCCTTCCGTAGTGTATCGAGGCGGGCTTGTTGGTTGGGTTCACTGGCCAGATTGTTAACTTCCCAACGGTCGCTTTGCAGATCGTAGAGTTCTTCCACCGGCTTGGGTTCCCAGAAGTGACGCTGGTCCTCGTTCAGCTTGCCGGCGATAGCCAGGTCACGCCAAACCCGGGCGGTGGGCATCTGGAACATGTAGCCGAGATGCTGGCCGTAGGGCAGATGCGGCATGTAGTGCCGGAGGTAAACAAAGCGGCCATCGGTGACGCTGCGGACCAGATCATAGCGTTCGTCCATACGACCGCGGAATCCGTGGAGGAACTCTGGGGCTGGCTGGGTGTGAGTCCCGGCAAAGGCGCGTCCTTGCAGGAATGACGGTGCCTCCTTGCCGATCAGGCTGAGCAGGGTGGGGGCGAGGTCCACGAAGCTGACGAGTCGGTCGGTCGCGCCGCCTTGCTGGTAGCCTTGGGGGGCCAGGTGCGCATACTGGGGAGGGAAATAGACAATGAGGGGAACCTGCAGGCCGCTGTTGTACGGCCACCGCTTGCTGCGGGGCATGCCTGCGCCGTGATCGCCATAGTAGAAAACTATAGTGCTTTCTGCCAGGCCGGCGTCCTCCAACTCCTTCAGTCGTCGTCCCACTTCCTGGTCCATCTCCGTGAGTTTGTCATAGTACTGCGCCCAGTCATGGCGCACTTCCGGCGTGTCTGGGTGGTAGGGTGGGATCGGGGCCGCTGCGGGATCATGCACCAGTTGGTGCCCCGGCGTCCTGATCTGGCTCTCGTGTGAGATGGTGGTGTTAAAGACCGCAAAGAACGGTTGGCCTGCGGGCCTTTTGTTGTAGTGAGCCTTGGCGCTGCTTTCATCCCAGGTGCCATCAGGCTTCTCCAGATTGTAGTCCTCCTTGCTGTTGTTGGTGCAGTAGTACCCTGATGCACGGAGGAGCTGCGGGTAAAGTTGGGCTTCAGCAGGCAGGGGCACGAGGGACCGCATGTGCTCGCTGCCATCTCCTGTGGGGAAGCGTCCGCTGATGATGGTCGTGCGGGCCGGAGCACAGACGGGAGCATTGGACCACGCCTTGTTGTACCTCAGACTCCGGGCGGCCAGCGCATCCAGGTGGGGAGTCTTGGCATACGTGTCGCCGTAGCAGCCAAGCTGGGGACCGTTGTCCTCACTCGTGAGCCAGAGAATATTGGGCGGCGCAGCGGCCTGGGATGCGGCACGAGGAATGAACAGAAGCAGGCATAAGAGCAAAAGGGGACGGCGCGGAAACATCCCGCTAAGACGAAGAGTGGCCCTCTCGAATTGCAACCATTTGCCCATGGGGCGAAACCCTCTATGGTGGGCGCATGCCAGAGCACGTCATCCATCACAAGGTCAAACGGCCGTCGTCCATTACCGTGGGCGAGTTCTTTGAGCGAAACAGGGAGGCGCTCAAGCTCAAGTTGATGGGGACGGTCACAGGATTCTCCCGGAAAATCAACGAACCTTCCGTGAACCGGCCGGGCTTGGCCCTGAGTGGATTTTTCACCTACTTCGCGTACAAGCGCATCCAGGTCATCGGGAATTCTGAGGTGTCCTACCTCAATGGTCTGGCTCCAGAGGAGGCCAGTCGCCGGTTCCGACAGCTGTGCATGGCCGATATTCCGTGCCTCGTGGTCGCGCGGGAGAAGCGACTGAATCCCGACTTGATCCGGGTGGCGGATGAGAATGGCATCAGCGTCTTCCAGACCTCCATGGTGACCATGAAGTTCATCAACGCCGCCACCATCCGGCTGGACTGGGCCTTCGCACCCACCACGGTCATTCACGGGTGCCTGGTGGACGTGCAGGGGGTGGGGGTGCTCATCCAAGGGCCCAGCGGCAGTGGCAAGAGTGAGGCCGTGCTGGGCCTGCTGGAGCGCGGGGCGAGTATGGTGGCAGATGATGCCGTCCATTTCCGCATGATCGAGGAGCGTGAGATCCATGGTCGGGCTCCTGACCTGACCCGCAACCTGATCGAAGTCCGCGGAATTGGCCTGCTCAATGTCGCCGCCATCTTCGGGGTGGGGGCCGTCCGGCTGTCGAAACGGCTGGATCTGGTCACCCAGTTGGTGCCAGATGCAGATCTAAGTGAAGTCGAACGGTTTGACGCGGGCACTCACACAGTTAACATTCTGGGAATGGATGTTCCGCTTCTTCAAGTTCCGGTTGTGGCCGGTCGAGATGTGGCTGGACTCATTGAAATCGCCGCCCTAAACCACAAACTGAGAACCTTTGGCTACAATAGCGCTGCGGAATTTGACCAAAGGCTCTTGAAAAAAATGGCGGATGAGCAATCAGGGTAGTCTCAGATCGCACTCTTGGCCGTTAGGAAAAAAGACAGCATGAGCACTTGCACCCAAGAATTTACCATCAGCAACAAACTGGGCATGCATGCGCGCCCTGCAGCGCAATTCGTCAAGAGAGCCAGCAAGTACAAGTGTAATGTCTGGGTGGAGAAGGATGACGAGCAGGTGAACGGCAAGAGCATCATGGGTCTCATGATGCTGGCTGCCGGTCACGGCGCGAAAATCATCGTCACTGCGGAGGGGGCCGATGCTGAGGCCGCCGTCAAGGAACTTGGCTCCCTGATCCAAAGTGGGTTTGACGACGGGGACTGACGCTGCTTGCATAGGCGCCTCAGTTCACCTTCTTATCCCTTGCTGGCATGATTCCCGCTAACGCGGGGCTCGTCATGTGTCTTCAAGGGGGTCATTCCTCATCTCTCATGCCCGAAACCGCCATCAAGACCGAGCGCGTATTTTTAGGAACGCCCGTCTCAGGCGGCGTGGCCCGCGGGGTCGTGCGCCTCATTGGAGGCGCATTTGAAGAACCCCATCGCCGGGTCATCCCCAAGGGAAAGATCGACGCAGAGATTGAGTGCTTCTACGCCGCCGTGGAGGCGACGCGGGAGGAACTGGAGGCCCTCATCGCTCGCATGGACGGGGAGGAGGACCGCCACTCCAGGGAAATCTTGGAAATGCACACCATGGTGCTGAACGACAGCCTCATCACCGACCAGGTGGAGGAGGCGATCCGGGAGTATCGGGAATGCGCGGAGTACGCCTACTACCGGGTGGTACGCAAGTGCATCGATTCATTCCAGCGTATCCCCGACTCCTACATGCGCGAGCGTGCGCTCGACATTCGGGACGTCGCCCAGCGCGTTTTGCGCCATCTCACGGGGGACAAGCGGGAGGATGACCACTCCGACACCCCTGCGGTGTGCATCGCCCACGATCTGACTCCCAGCGAGACCGCTCAGCTGGATCGCAATCAGGTCCTCGGGTTCGCCGTGGAACTCGGCAGCAAGACTTCCCATACGGCCATCGTCGCCCGGTCGCTCAATCTGCCTGCCGTGGTGCGTCTGCACGGCATTTGCGAAGAGCTATACAATGGAGATGAGGTGCTACTGGACGGGGACGAGGGTCTGTTAATCCTCAATCCCACCAAGGAAACCCTGGCTCGCTATCGCAAGCGTGAGGCTGCCGCAGAAAAGCGCGAAGCCGCCCTGTTGGCACAATGCGGCGAGCCCGCCGTCACGCAAGACGACCGCCGGATCACCGTCGCAGCCAACGCAGAGTTCGTGGAGGAGATTCCCCACATTCAGGAGTGTGGGGCGGAGGGCGTAGGCCTGTTCCGTACCGAGTTCCTCTACCTAGAAAATCCAGACGCTCCTGAGGAAAAGCTCATCGAAGTGTACACTGAGGTGGTCAAGGCGATGGCACCCCAGTTGGTGGTGTTCCGCACGCTGGACCTGGGCGGTGACAAGCTGGACCCCGCGTATGCTGAGGAGGTGGAGCAGAACCCCTTCCTGGGATGGCGGGGCATCCGTGTTTCCCTGGCACGTCCAGAAGTGTTCAAGCGCCAGTTGCGCGCCATCTTGAAGGCCAGCCGGCATGGGCGTGTGGCCATCATGTACCCCATGGTGTCGAGCGTTCGTGAAGTGGTCGAGGCGAATCAGCTGCTCGACGAATGTCAGGCTGAACTCACCGCGCTCGGAGAAGCCTTCGATCCCAAGATCCAGCGGGGTGCCATGATCGAGATTCCCAGTGCCGCGGTCATCGCAGATTTGCTGGCACCGCACGTGGACTTTTTCAGCATCGGTACGAATGACCTCGTGCAGTACACCCTGGCAGTGGACCGGGTGAATGAGCGCGTGTCAGAGCTGTACCAGCCCACCCACCCAGCCGTGCTTCGGCTGATCAAGACGGTGGTGGAGGCGGCGCACCGACAGAATGTCTGGGTGGGAATGTGTGGGGAAATGGCTGGCGATATCGCCGTGACGCCTTTGCTCGTGGGTCTGGGGCTTGATGAACTAAGCGCCTCGAGTGGTCAGGTGGCCAAGGTGAAGCACGCCATCCGGAAGCTCAACTCTGTCGATTGCGTGCAGCTTCTGGAGCGCAGCCTGAAGGAGTCTGACGCTCTCAAGATCCAACACGAGACGCAGAAGTTCGCCCGGAAGCACTACGGCGACATCATGCCTGAGACTCACTAGGCTGGACGGGATTTACTCCCTTCCCGCTGCTCAAGCAGGCATCGCGGCGGTTGGGGCAGGCTTCTTGGTTTTGGCAGATTTTTGACGTGCGGGGAGGCGATCGTTGACCGCGACAGCTGCACGGAAGGTGTCCCCAAACAGGAGGCGACGGGCGGGATCGAACTGAGCGGACACTTTGACCAACCAAGTGTGGAGCAGGGCTTGAAGGGGCATCTGGGTCCATTCGTGCGCCAGCACATCGGAAAGATCGAGATCGATCGTATGGATCTCATCTGCCAGCTCGGCAGACGGTGCGGGGACAGTGACGTCCACACCATCCAGCAGGTCCATCAACCGGGACGCTTTGCTGTTTTCCCAGACGGACTCGTCCTCATCGTACTCGCTGCCCGTGGCCATGTGGAATACAGCATACTGCACCTGGTCTCCGTAAGTCCGCGCCGCGGAGGTGACGCCATCGAAGCTCTCTTCGTCGCTGGTCACCGGCATCGCCACCAGGATCTCCATGCCGTCCTGCCCGAGAGAGGCCAACACACCGGTGTGCTCGAAGTACTCAGAAACCGCTTCTGCCAACCCGGACTCCACCTCCAGCAGCACCAAATCCACCGCATGGAGATAAGGGGCCAGGCCATTGCGATAGAGAGCATCCACGGGCAGACGATGGACTCCATCGTCATCGTTCCCATCCGCTTCCGTGAGGCACAGCGCCAGATGAGGCACTTGATGACGATCCAAATACCGCTGGATTGTGCGCATCAGGGTGGTCTTGCCGGACCCTGCGAAGTCGTTCTGGATGAGAATGAGCCTCTTCATAGAAAGTGGTGGTGGCTTAACTTTAATAAAATATGTAATTACTATGATTAGCGGTCAATATGAAAATTATGGTTTTATTTATAATTTCCCATTTGGCTGTGTGTGACGACATGGTGCTTGTCGCAAATTTTTAAACAACCTGGAAGTTCACCCCCATTTGGGTGGGGGCGACATAACTGGCATGTGGCCAAGCTGGACACGCCCGTCCGTGGTTTGCTCCAATAGACGAACTTCAGCCGCGTACTCTGGCGCGAAAGGAGGGCAGATTTCTGGATTCGTCCAGTACCTCTCTAGAGGTACTGACTGCGAAGGTAGTCTTCCAGAGCATCTTGCCAGGCGCGAGGCGTGCTACCGGAGAGTTCCACGTATCGACTGATGTCGAAAGCGGTGAACTCTGGGCGGTCCGCTTTGAAGGCGGGGAAGTTCACCCGCGACTGAC
Source organism: Verrucomicrobium sp. BvORR106 (assembly GCF_000739655.1). Classification (GTDB taxonomy): domain Bacteria; phylum Verrucomicrobiota; class Verrucomicrobiia; order Verrucomicrobiales; family Verrucomicrobiaceae; genus Verrucomicrobium. The sequence continues at coordinate 65,887 of NZ_BATR01000112.1, forward strand.
CCTGTACGGTGGTCGCCCGCAATGGCAATCCAAGTGCCGCGGCGATGTCGAGCGTCTTTTGCCCGTACTCCTGCCAGGTGCATGAGCCGCTATTGCAGAGGTGGAGGATGCCGCGATACCGGATGTCTGACATCATCGGCTCAATCCATTCCGCGAGATCGTCGCTGAACGTGGGGCAGGAGACCTTGTCGGCGATGGCGAAGACTTCGTCGTTCTCCAGCGCTCGTTTGAGAATCATGTCTGGGAAACTCGGGCGATCCTTGCCAAAAAGCCACGAAACACGGACCACCAAGAAATCCGGAGAGGCGTTCAACACGGCGTGCTCACCCGCCAGTTTGTGTCGACCGTAGACGTTGATCGGCTCGGTCGGATCGCTCTCTGTACGGAGCGCAGGGTCGTTTCCCGCAAAGACATAGTCAGTGCTGATGTGGATCAGCCGTGCACCGTGTTGCTTGCAGTACTCAGCGAGGCGGGCAGGGGCCTCGGCGTTGGTCTTGAGCGACTCTTCAGGATGCTCCTCACAGAGGTCCACGTTGGTGGTGCCGGCGGTGTAAATCACGACGCTCGGGTTCAAGCTCTGCAAGAAAGGGGCGATCGTCTCAGAGCGCGAAAGATCAAGGTCTGAGCGACGCACTGCCACCACATCATGCTTCGGGGCATACTTCGTCACGAGCGCTGAGCCCAGCCGCCCGCCCGCTCCGATAATGACAACCTTTCCGCCCTGAGTCATGCGAGCGGCCATAGTGGCGTGATCAGGGGGGGAGGCAAGCAGTTTCTGCTGATCGCATTCTGGTGGTATGGAGGAAAATCTGTGCGGTCCAGGCTTTCGATCTCCCTGAAGTTCAGGTTCGTGCCACGCTGGCCCGCCTTCACCCGGTGCGGCCTTTGGCACAGCCCTCGCAGGCCTGCTGATACATCCTCCGTGAAGGGTGACCTCAGCAGTGTCTCACACCAAAAGAGATACGCCGAGCCCGCGTAAATGTTCTACGAATTCCACCTTGGGCTGTAGGTCCACCCTGAGAATTTCGGTGCGAATGTCGCCATTCCTGATGAGCCCAAAGCGGCGCTCATCTCTGTGCCCCGGCGGGCTGGACGGCTTTCTCAGCCTCATCATGACCGTGCGTCCAGAGCACGCCCCAGGTGACGATGGTGGCGATGAAGGCAAACAAGATGGCGAGGATGACTCCGATGAGCAGGGCTCGATTCTTCGGGATGGGCGTGGGATTGGGGGGCTCCAGTTTCATGGTGACCATGGGGGTTGGTAGGAGACAAGCTCCTGCCCCTGAATCGCCCGACCCCTGGTGAATGATCGCGAGGAAGATGCCGCAGGCTGGTGCCGCGGGTGCTTCCCTCAAAGGGGGGTCAGTGCGGTGGATTCTTTGCCAGTGCCGTAGTGGTTTCCGCAGCGGGGGACGGGGCCGTTGCTGTCACAGGGAAGCGGCGTCTCACGTAGACTGCGCTCCGCACCTCAGGCTCCTGTCCGGGTGGATCGATGAGCTTCCAGCCGCACATGCGCAGCAGGCTCAGTCGCCCCGGCGGCTTCTCCATGTAGATTTCCCATGACGCCCAATGTGGCACCCAGATCTCTTTGACCCACCAGTAGTCTTTGTACACCCAGGTTTCCCCTCTCACATGCTGTCGTTTACTGGTGGGGGACCCCATTTCCTCCACGACTTCCAATGCCGTGGCACCAGGGCGCAAGTTGGCTGGATTTCCGCCCATTTTATAAGGCAGGATGCTCTGGCATGAGCAAATGAAGGCAGCAAGACCAAGGGCTGCTGTGACCTGAAGAGAGGGCTTGGACAGTCGGGTCATGGGTGGAGATGTTAGGGGTAAGAACCTTGGTGGCGCTGGTTCAGGGGGTGCCATCCTTTTTGAACAGCCGCTTGAGCCAGCTTGTACGCCGGGGCGGAGGGTTGACGCTGTCGCTTGAAGGGGGAGGGGCCGTCACGGTCGGCGTGGCCGCTGGATTGAGCGGCCGGCCAGCCTCCTCCAGCGTGGCGGGGTCGATGGGAATGCTCGTTTGCGGTCCCAAGGTGGCCTGGATTAGCTCGTCGGTTTGGGCTTGGGGATCGTCCGGATTGATGATCCGAGGGGTTATGAGGTAGAGCCGTTGGAAACGGCCGTTGGTGACCTTCTTGTTCTTGAACGGCAGGCCTACGACAGGAATCTTGCTCAGGATGGGAATGCCGGATTCTGACTTGACCTCCTGATTGCGATACCTGCCTCCGATCAGAAGACTCTCACCATGCTGCACAACGGCCTGGGTGATGACGCGATTGTCATTGGTGGCCGCTGCCACATTGGTGTTGGCGAGTTCAGCATCGGTGAGAGTTCCGTCTCCCACTTCGATACCTAGATAGACTCTCCCGGGCCCTCCGTCGGGGTGGTTCATGATTCTGGGGAGAACCACCAGATCCAGGCCAGATGCCACCTTGTAGAGGTAGGACTGGCGTTCTCCCGCAACTGGCAGCACAGCGCTCGTTTGATCAGTGAGCCGGGCAGGCTGGTTGTCCATGGTCAGCACGGAAGGCCGGGAGAGCACCTGGGCTTTGCCTCGTTGTTCCAGCGCACGGATGTTGGAGAGCACCGCGTAGCTGGAGCCTACGATCAAAGTGGTCTGGTTCAGGCCCAATGCGCCGGTGGTGAGGGCGGCGGGGATCTCCGGCGGGTCCTTGTCAAAAGGGGAGCCGGTGATGGCGCCTGTGGTGGGATTGGTGTCGAAGAATCGTCGGTCAGCGCCAAACCCGACGCGGAACGGCACTTCCCGGCTCTCGATCTTCTGGGTGCCTTTGACGAGGAAGCTGCTTTGCCAGTCCAAGCCATCGCTCACTTCCAAGTCCACGATGGCGGCGGTGATCTCCACCATGAAACGGGGGATATCCAGCATATCGATGATCTCGCGGTAGCGGGGCTCGCGGCTGGCATCATCTACAATGATGACTGCGTTGCGCGTGGGGTCGGCGATGATGAAGGGTTCATCGGTCGTGGGTTTGGCCAGATCCGCGATGAGCATGGAGCGCAGGATCTGCACCACTCCGGCGCTCTCCCGCACATCCACGGCTCCCGTGGCGGCGGCGCTGCCCAAAACCGTGGCGCGAAGCTGGTTGCGTTCGGGTTCGGCCCGGGCGTACTTCAAGGGAAAGATCATGGCCGTCTTGCCCGCAGGGACTGGAGGTGTCGCAGCAGCAGCGGCCGTCGGAGCTTCAAGGCGGATCCCCAGCTTCACCGCCACGCTTTGCACATGGTTGACGTAGGCGTCCGGGCCGCTGACGGACAGTGTGGTGGTTGCAGTGTCGTACTTGATCTCCGGCCCTGCGACACTGGAAACGAGGGCGGACCTCAGCGCTGGCTCGTTGACGGCAGGAACCTTGTACTTTCGATCCAGGCTGGCGTCAGGCTTGAAAATGAGAAGGTTTCGCGTGCCTTTGAAGAAGCAGGCATCCAGGCCGTTTTTGGCCAGCAATTCTTGAAGATAGGGGGTCCGCATCCCTTGGGCAGGAGGCGTGAATTTCTTGAGGCTATCCACATTTTGGAACTCAAGAGTGATGCCTTCCCCGCGACTCAGTTGGGTGAGTGATGCTTTGAGTTTCGCTACTTCTGTCTGAGTGGAGGCATCCAGCTTTTCCTTGAAAACCTCAGTGGGCTGCCGCCAGAAGTTGTCATCTACCGTGATCGCGGACAGGTGCCCGACCGTCCAGAAGACCAGGACGCACAGGCCCAGCACGGTCTGGCAGGGTCGCGAGGGAAAGGGGACGAAGAGCGGACGACTCATTTGAAGCGCGGGGCAGCAGGTTGAGTGGGGAAGAGCGCGGGATCAGGTGCGGGGGGCGGCACCACTGGCGCGGGCAGTTCTGGCCCCAACGGGTGGACTTCCTCAGGACCAACGAGACGGGGGGTGATGAGAAACAACCGTTGCAGTTTCAAGTCTGAGTTCTGGCGGTCTTTGAACGCCAGGCCGACCAGGGGAATACGGCTCAGCAGGGGCACGGCGCCAGTTTGCTTGCGTTGTTCATGGCGGTAGCGTCCCCCGAGCAAAAGGCTTTGGCCGCCGTACACGAGGGCCCGGGTGTAGATAGAGCTCTCGGTGAGCAAGGCGGAGTGCTTGGCGCTGGCGTTGACGGTGCCGTCATTCGCCGTGGCGGTCACGTTGTCGTCCTTGATCTCTATTTCCAGCAGCACCGCGCTCTCCTGATCGCGGTGCATGACCACTGGCTTGATGCGCAAGGCCAATGGAGCATTGATCCGGAAGAGATCGGCGTTGAACTCCCCGGGCACAGGCAGAAGCAGGGAATTGTTGTCATAGAAGAGGGCCTCAGTGTTTGCGACTGTCAGGAGGACTGGGCGGGAGACCACTTGGGCCCGGCCGTTGGACTCGAGAGCCTGCACTCTTGCGGCAAGTTTCCCGCTGGTGCCGGTGATGAGGGTGGACACGTTCAGCCCCACGGGATGGAAAACCTTGTCGGCCGTCAGCACCCCCGCCGGCGTAGTGAGCAATCGTAGGCCGTTGGCTGCCCCCTCGCCGCCAAATTTCAGGCCGCCGTCAAAGGAACTGGCCGCCGTACCCACGGCTTCGGTTATTTCCTCTTTTCCAAGCCCCGCCCAGTCGACCCCCCACTCCAGGGTGTCGTTGGCGTTGATATCCATGATGGAAACGCTGATCTCCACCAGCTGAGGGGCTACATCGAGCTGTTGGACGATTTTCTCATAGATGGGGATTCGTTCAGCAAGATCACAGACGATCAACCGGTTGGTGGCCCTCTCGGCAATCACCGTTCCGCGGAGGGTCGGGAGATTTGCTACGGCGGGAGGAGCGGTTCCTTTGGGCACGCTTGCGGACTCGTATCCGCGTTTCTCAGCGCCGGCGGTGTCAAACTTGGCGACCGTGGGTTCCTGCTGGATGAAGTCCCTCGGGTCCACCCGCACCACGCCCTCAGGCAGGAGCTTCTGCACAGGCGGCATCACCTGGATGCGGGAACTCTCAGGCAGATCCGTGTTCCCGGTGCCATGGTCACTGCGACCGGTGGTGGGAAAGATCGAGGCGCTCTCTCTCCCGTCTGCGACACTGGCTTTCAGCATGTCCTCCAGCACGGCCGCGGATTCCTCCTGTCCGGCCATGGGAAATGGTTTGTAATAGTCGGTGCCCAGATTGTTTCCCAGCCGTTGTGCCGTCCCTGCCAGCACGAGTGCTTTTTCAAACGTGTCTGTGCCACCGCTCGAAACGCGTCTGGGGGCATTGGTGCCAAAAATTTTCCCTGTAATTTCCACGAACGCCGTGGCCACACCGGGGATCTTCACCTGAGTGGGCAGGTCGGTGGCAGACTTCGGGGATGCGTTTAGGAACTGGCCCTCCACGGAGGCATTGCGCAGCTGGAACACCTTCAGGACCATGCGCCCCAGCTTCAATTCGTTGCGAGGCACCGCTGGTTGGGCTGCGGGAGTAGGAATGGCAGCTGCTTCATTGGCAGTGAGGGGAGTGACGCCGCCCGTGGGATCGAGTTGCAAGCTTGGGTCTGTTGCCTTTGGACCCGATGTCCCCATGGAGGTGGTGATCGCCTTGCCATTGATGACCGACGTGGGTGAAGACTCGTTGCCTTTGGATTTCGGCGGCGGGTAGAAACCGAACATGCGCTCCGAGCGGGTCCGATCTGCCGCGAGCGACACCTCGTCCATCGCGAGCGGGTGGCCCTCGATGCGGCAGCGGGTGTCTGCATACCGCTCCATTTTGAGGTTGGTGCGGGAGGACAGCTCTTCGGCAAGATTTTGCCAGCCCGCATCATCCATGGGCAGGTAAAGTTCCTGCGTGGAACTCCATGATGCCAGGTGAAGCTGCGTGTAGTAGGGGGGCTTGTCCGCAGGGACATCGGGTTTCTGGAAATAGTAACGCAGAGGAAACTCGGCAGCGAGGCGGGCGATGGTCAGGGTGATGTTCTGAGTGGTGACGCTACGCTTCCACTCCCTGAAAGACGCCGCTTCCTGCTCCTGGGAGCTGGAGGAGGCGTTGCGGTTGGATTTCAGCCACCTAAGATGGTAGGCGGTGTCGCCCCACTTCAACAGATCGATCCGGCCAGGGCCTGAAGAGGGTTCAACGGATTGGACGTAGGTGCCTGCCAGTTTCTCCACGAACTCAGCTGGGCTGGTGGAGTCATCGAGAAGCTTCTTGAGTTGATCGTCCGCTGTCTTTTTGGGATTGCCCGGATTTTGAACCGGCGACGGTATCGGGATGGGGGCGGGGGTGGGTGTTGGCGGACCGGGCTGGGCGTGACCTGCCGGAACCACCAGCATCAGGGCGGTGATGCCGAGCGAGATGGCAGCGTGGCGAGTGAGAGCAAGCATCATGTGATGGGTTCAGTTGGCTGCCAGGTTAAGGAATAGGCGTTTCCCAGGCCTTGGCCCATTCGATGATCTGCCCAAGCACGTCGGGGGTGAGGCGCACGCCGTGGTTGAGCCCCGGGGTGCCTTGTGTGTGGATACCCACCGCGAAGGTATCGAGGCTGTTGGTCACGTGAAGGATGGGCCCGCCGCTCTGCCCATCCTCACTGTCGATTCGGTGATTGAGCATCGCCGATCCCGCCGGGCCGATGAATCCGGCGGCTGCCCAGACTTGAAGGCTGAGGTCGATAGGATAGCCGGCGACAAAGCAGATGAGCCCATTGAGTTGCTGATCGGAAAGGACCGCCGTGCCCATCCAGGGAGCATCAAAATTCAGAAGGATCAGGCCGTAGTCATGCTCAGGGCTCTGTCGGGATGCCCACTCAGGATGCACGACATACGTGGTGCTGGTACTGGCGGGAATGACGGTCCTTCCGTCTTGCAGGCCGGGAAACACATTGATGGAGACTGCCCGGTTACCTTCTTCTAGCAGGCAGTGACCTGCAGTCACCAACAGACGACGTCCCACGCAGAATCCCGAACCGCGAAAGGTCTTGCCGTTTTCAAACGTGGCCTCCAAATACGACACGGCATTCCACGGTGAAAACTCCGTGTTTTTCGCCTGTCGTCGATCATTCCCCGGATCCATGACGTCGCGGGTGGCGGCAGGCGGCGCTACTGATGACGGTGTGGGCGTGCGTTTCGGTGGCCGCGTCAAATGGGCGGGTCGTGCCGCAGGGAGGTTCTGTGTGACTGGATAAATGCCAAGTGACTGAGCAAAATTTGATGATGCCTTTTCTTCCGGCTTCCACCCATGGCGGGCGGAGGGTTTGGAAGGCTTCTCGGGTGGTGTTTCCCGTCCAAGCAGCGGAATGGCGCGGCTGGTCTTCCGCCGGGGGCCCAGCAGCACGGGGGTCTGGGCGAATCCGAGGAGTTTCATCCGCTTCCGTGTCTCCAGGAGCAGTCGCTCGAAGGTCACCGCTTTACCGCCCGCACCCAACTCGCGGAGTGACTGGGCGGTGCAGTAGGTAAAGGCTCCATGGGCGACAGAGCCATGATCATACTCCGCGGCGAGTTCTGCCTCCTCACAGGCCTGGAGTAGAAGCGGGAGGTAGGGGCCCTTGTGCCCGAGCTCCTCTCTCAAAGTGTCGTAGCTTGCGTCATCCACCTGCCTCAGCACGTTGGCGCGGCCGATTTTCCTGAGAGTGCCTGACTTGCCAAAGTATCTCGCCTTTTCCGCTGCCTGCATGGTGCGAGTCTTTGGGCCGACGGCATGGGCAGCGCGCAGTACGGGAGTGAGGGGCCGCTCCTCCCAGATCTTGAGTCCGGCATTCCACTGCATGCCACGGTGGCGGATGTCTCCGGGAGCCTCGATGCCGCGAACCCGCTGCGGACCCCGGTGGGCGCCACCGGCATGGCAGCAATCCAAGATGGCAATGAAATCTGCCTCGTAAGGGAGCTGGGAGTAAAGCCGCCAGAGATCATCGTCCACGATCGCGGAATCCCTGCTGAAGGTGAAGTCATGCGCGACGAGGCATTCATCCTGGCGGTCCACCACCTCACCGGTGCTGTAGGACTCCAGTTGGGCGCCATGACCGCTGAAGAACAGGACCCTGCTGTCGCCCGCAGCGGCTCCATCCAGGAGCCAGTCCAGTCGCTCGCGGATGGCTGAGGCGGTGGCTCTCTCATTATGCAGCATTCTGATCTGCTCGGGTGCCATGCCGCACTCCTGCAGCACGGAACTCATAAGGTACGTGTCGTTGACGCAGCCCTTCAGTTCTGGGATGGAGGCATGCTGGTAACGGTCAATCCCAATCAGCAGGGCTCGATGAGTGGGCTGGAAGACGGAATTCTCTGCCTTGCTTGCTTGAAGGGAAGTCCGCGAGCGGCGTCGCGGACGCTGGTTGCGGTGCGGTATCGAGGGCAGGCGTCCGGCGTATCGGAGGACATCCGGCCAGAGCCATTCCCGGGCGGCGGGGTGGTCCAGGTATCCGTGCCGGTCAGAACCGGCGGCGATGACCTCGTGGTTCAAGGAGCCATCAGCACTGACAAACGGCGTCAATACCTCCACGAACGCCTCATCTCGGAGGCCTGGGGTGGAGGCGAAGGTGCGATCATGGGGATTGTGCAGGTGGTACCAGCGCGAAGACCCGACCGGCAGCATTCGACCCCCATAGACATTTCGCACGATGGGATGGCCCAGCGGAGATCCTGGGGTCACAAGAAGGCACTTTTGGGCCAGGTGAGGGTTACTGAGAAGGCAGTCGTAGGCGGCCAGGGATCCCACTCCTGGGGCGATCACAAGCAGAGGGAGCGGGCCAGCGGAAGTTTGGGCAGCCAGTGCGGCAGCCAACTCGTCGCTCATTTGCCGCCGGAGTTGTGCATTGCTGGTCCATACCGAGATAAGCGCGGCACAGTCTGCTATCTGTTCAGCGGCGGCAGATACCACCTGATTGCCACGCAGCAGATCGCCCATACCGCGGATGACCTGTCCTTGGGCGAGCTGGGCGATGGCCTGCCTTCGGTCGTTTGCGTCAAGCGCCGCGACGGCCGTCCGCCATGCCGTCAGCGGGAAGTCGGTGCCTGTGGCCTGAGTGCCAGGATGCCATTGCTCCAGTTCATCTTGCAGCACCTGGTGCCATTGTTGCCAAGAAGCCAGTTGGCGCGGATTGCGCCCTTCGCCGTGAATCCAGAGGACATTCATGCGATGGGAGATGCTGAGGATTAAAAGATTACGCCATGGGTGCGTGAAAGGCGTCTGGCCCTTCTACAGTGGGATCGCGAAAAGTAGCAACTGCTTTCTTGAGTAAGTTTTTCTATGGAGATGGAACGGAGCGGTGAAAGGCGAGCACCTGAGAAGAGGGCTTCATGGCGCAATAATAATGCCGTGCCCTCTTTAAAAGGGCACGGCATGCGCAAAACAAGTGGATGGAGGCTGAGGTGCTGGCGAGCGCTTATTTGGCGGGAGCCGGTGCTGGCGTCGTGGCGGGCTTCTTTACGGGGGTGCTCGGCAGGGTGCTGTTTCCCAGGTTGAAGGGGGCGGCGGGCTTTTCGCCTAGCAGTTGCAGCTTGAACCACTCGGCCATGCGGGCGGTGTCTTGGGGCATCTCCTGCCAGCCGCCGTGGCCGGCACCATCGCGAATGACGAGCTCGCACTTCACTCCGAGCTCCTGGCACTTTTCATGGAACCTTGTGGATTGGGTGTGCGACACCTGGGGGTCGGCATTGCCGTGGACAATGAAGATCGGCGGCTGGCCCTTGTGCACCCAGTAGATCGGGGAAACAGCGCGCCCCAGCTTCTCACGACCTTCCGGGGTGTCGGACTCAGGTCCAAAAGCATCTTTGTAGGCGGCGAGCCGGCCGATGCCCACGGCGTTGTCTCCGGGCTCGAACCAGTTGAGATAGTCCGTGGGAGGGTAGAAGCAAGCCACGGCATTCACGGCGCTGCTCTCTCTGTCCACAGGGTCTTTGGCGTTGGGGGTGCCTTCACCACCGCGCGTGGCGAGCATGAGGCTGAGGTGTCCGCCCGCACTGCTGCCCGTCACTCCCAGCTTGTTCGGGTCCACGCCATACTTCGTGGCGTTGGCGCGGATGAACCGCACGGCCCGATTGAGGTCGGCGACGATCTCCTCCACATGGAAACGCGGCTGGGTGCCGTGCACCACCACAAAGGTCGTGAAGCCAGCCTGGGGCCAGCCTCCGTCATTGATGCCGTTGTGATTGGACTTCCATCCACCACTGACGATCTTGATCACTCCCGCGCCGTTCGGTTGGGCAGGCTTGAAGATATCCATGGTCAGAGCTACGCCATCATGTTTGGTGTAGATCACATCACTAATGCGCTCCACCGGGGCGGGGGATTCGGCATGGAGTGAACCGCAGCCGAGGGTGAGTCCCAGGGCGAGTAGGGAGAGGAATCGAGCAGGTTGTTTCATGAAATCGAAGCGGGAGGGAGGAGGATGGAGGTTGCTCAGGCCCCGGTCGTGGGGCGGTCTTCCAGGGCACCTTGTTCCTTCAGGAACTGAAGTTGCTGCACCACTTGCCGGTCACGGAGGGCCACCACCTCGGCCGCATCCCGCTGTGTCCAGTCATAGAACCCCTGACCGGCTTTCATGCCCGTGTGGCCCTCCTGGACGCGGGTGGTGAGGGATCTGGCCGGCTCCCGGTCCACGGCCAGATGGGGGAATAGGTAACTCTCGATGCTCTGCACCAGGGGCAGACCCACGAGGTCCATGTTTTCAAATGGACCCAAAACTGGCAGACGGAGGGCGAAGGTCCATTTCACGACTCGGTCCACATCCTGCGCTGTGCAGACACCGGCATCCACGAGTGCGAGAGCCTCCCGCCACATGGCGTGCTGGAGGCGGTTGCCGATGAACCCGGGCACATCGGCGCAGCGCACTGCGATCTTGCCGGCATGCTGGAGCAGCGTCATGGCGCGTTGCACCTGGGTTTCCGGCGTGCCCTCCCCGGGGATCACCTCCACGACGGGGATAAGGTGGGGCGGATTCCAGAAATGTGCTCCCACCAAGATGCCCACCAGACCGCTGCCTCGGGCCATGTCTGTGACGCAAAGGGCGCTCGTGCAGGTCATGATCAGGGCCTTGCGTTCCCGGCAGTGAGGAAGCTGGCTGAGGAGGGCGGTTTTTTGATCCATCTCCTCCGCCACGCATTCCAGGATGGCATCCGAGGTCTCGTCCACCTGTGCAAGTCTGGATTCAAGAGTCAACGTTCCGCCGCTGTGTGGCGCAGGGCCGAAGTGCTGGTTCAGGAATGCCTCTGTGGCATCGGTGGTTTCTCTGATTTGGGTGTGCTTGGCTTCGTTCCGCGCCCAGAGTGTCACCTCATGCCCGGCCCGGCGAAACAACACGGCGGCTGCGGCTCCCATCTGCCCAGCACCCAGGATGCCAATGCGTAGAGGGTCGAGCGATGGAGCAGGGGAGGTGGCGGAGGACATGGGTGTGAAGGGGAACTGGCTATAACGGAGGGTCGGTGGCAAACCAATCTTGTTGAATGCAAAACGAGGGATTCAACTGGATTCACCCCCGGTCTCCGTTAGCGTGGACACAGTCTTCTTCCAGACAGCACCTGAGCATGACCGACTCGCCGGAAACGAATGGCAACCCTGGGATCAATCTTTCGGGTCGGGCCGCAGACTGGCCGGAGGCGCTGGTCAGGCATCTTGAATCTCAAGTGTTGATCGAATACTTCCGGTCGAGCCGATGGTTCGGGGGCAAACGACGGGCGGTGCAGCAAGTGCGGCTGACCTGTGAGGTGCCGGGACCGTGGCCAGCAGAGACCCGCTTCTTCCTTGCTGAGGTCGTGTATGCGGACTTTGAAAGGGAAATGTACCTGATGCCCCTGGCGGTGGTGTCGAAGGTGCGGCTTGAACATGAGGTGGAGGGCCGGCCGGCTACAATGGTGACTGAGGTGGGGTCGGACGACTTCGTGGTCGATGCCCTGGGTCTCCCAGCCTTTCGCGCTGCCTTACTGGCGGTTCTGAACGGGGCAGGGGGCGTCGATGGCGGCCTGTGGCCTGCCGGCGAGGGTCTGGCGACTGTCTTGGCGAAAGGCGGCGAGGAGAGCCGGCTCATGAGCGTGGAGCAATCCAATGCCTCGATCGCAGTGGGATCCCGGCTCTGGCTCAAGGTGTATCGCAAACTGGAGCCTGGGCTGCAGGTGGAAGTCGAGATGATGGATTACCTGCACCAGTCGGGTGCCTTTCCTCATGTTCCACCCGTTCACGGCAGTCTCAAGCTGACGTCGGAGCAGGGAGATTCCACTGTGGCCGTCCTCATGGAAAAGGTGGGCCATGTTGGCGATGGCTGGGCCTCGGCGCTGACCTGCCTGGCCGCAGGATTCGACGAGTTGATGGCCAGTGATGCCGCAAGAGCCGCGAAGACGGAGCGGGCATTCCCCTTGCCGATGCGGCGGTTCCTGGCCCGCGCCCGACAACTGGGGGGACGGACGGGGGAGCTGCATGGAGCTCTGGCGGTGAGCGGAACTGGGAATCAAGCATTCACTCCAGAACCTTGGACCGCAGAAGACACGCTGGAATTGCAGGAGACCACCCATCTGACGGTGACAAGGCTCCTCGCGAGCCTTGAAGATGGAGCCACCAGTTTGCCAGAAGAATGGGCCCCCCTGGTTCACGAAGTTTTGGCGGGACGAGAAGCTCTGTTGGGAATCTTGGATCGCCCGGCGGCCGCTTTGGTTGGGGGGCAGAAGATTCGCATCCATGGGGACCTGCACCTCGCGCAGGTTCTGGACATGGCGGAGGACTTTGTCTTCATCGACTTCGAAGGGGAGCCAGTCCTGACGATGATCGAGAGGAGGGGTAAACGTCTGCCTCTAAAGGATGTGGCAGGCATGTTGCGCTCCTTCCACTATGCCGCGGCAGCCGCGCTAAAAGGGCGTCCGTGCGAGGAGCGGGCGATGTTGAGTGAGGTGGCGGAGGCGTGGGCCGCCGAGGCTGGCCGGGCGTTTCTCGCGGGATACCGGGAGGCCACTTGCGGGGCGAATTTTCTTCCAGAATCGTCGCTAGCTTTTGATGCCCAATTGGCGATCCTCCTGCTCGAGAAGGCGGCGGCGGAGGTCCAGTATGAATTGAGCTACCGTCCCTTCTGGGCAGACATCCCATTGCGGGCGGTCTGTAGTTTGATAAATCCAGACGAAACCGCGCTCTCGAACTCGTTGTGAGTCAACACCGTGGCAGCTCTCTGCCCGGCGTAGGCATTGAACAAATCTACATCATGCGCCCCAAGCTCTTTGTATTCGGGTTGGTCTTTGCAGTGGCAACGTCAAGCAGCCTCACCAGCTGCAAAAGCCCCGTCAAGAAGCTGAGGGGAGACCGAGCCTTCATCACGTACCGGCCTCCGCCTGAGGGCTCTGACTATGTCAAGGTAGCGGTCAAAGACCTGATCGACGTCAAAGGCGAGGTCACCACCGCTGGCTCTGAGTACCTCTACAAACACGCGGCTCCGGCTGAACATGACGCGGCTTGTCTGGGCCCTGTGCGGCAGAGAAATGTCTGGATCGTGGGAAAGACAAATCTCAACGAACTGGCGCTGGGAGCGACAGGTATCAATCACTACTTTGGCACGCCTAAGAACCGGCTGACCGGCCAGCGCCGGCTCATGCCAGGAGGCTCCTCCAGTGGATCAGCTGTGGCGGTGGCCAATGGCAAGGCGGACATCGCGATCGGCACCGACACGGCGGGTTCCATCCGCACTCCCTCCGCGTGCTGTGGTGTTTTCGGTTTGAAAACGACAAAAGGCCTCATCTCCCTGAAAGGGGTGCACCCGATCTCTCCCAAAAACCTGGATACCGTGGGGCCAATGGCCAAGAGTATCCCCAAGCTGGTGGAGGGCATGGACCTGCTCAAGCCGGGATCGGCGGCCGCGTATGCGGAGCAGGTGGCGGATCAACCCAGCGGCAGAGGCATTCGGGTGGGGCGTCTGTACGTTCCGGGCACAGACAAGGCCGTGGACGATGCGGTGGACCGTGCCCTGACCGACGCGGGATTTAAGATTGTCCGGCTGAACAAGGCCTTCGAGGAGGCATGGGATCAGGCCCAGACCCACGGCAACACGATTGCGGTGGCAGAGGGGTATGAGAGTGACAAGGATTTCCTCGACAAACGGGGTGTTTCTTCCGCGACTAAGGCGGCCCTGTTACTCGGGGATCTGAAGCATGACCGCCGGAGCTATGATGATGCTCTGGCTTGGAAATCGACATGGCAACGCACCCTGAATCGAAAATTTTTGCAGGTCGATTTCATCGCTTTGCCCACTTTGAAGGGGCCGCCGCTGCGAATTCCGTTCATCGGGAAGTCGGCCGTGTTTGAGGCGCTCGTCCTTGGCTATCAGAACACAGTGCCAGTGAATTACGCCGGAAATCCGGCGGTAGCCATTCCCATACCGCTTGAGAACAAACGGATTCCGGTCACGAGTCTTCAGCTAATCGGGCCGAAAAATAGTGAAGCAAAGCTTTTGAACGCCGCCAGAATCGTTGCGTCCAAGAGCGCATGATGTGCCTTCCCCCTTACCGCCTTGGCAATCGTGCTGGGGTCCTTCTTACGTCGGCCCTGCTGCTTGCCGGGGCCTGTGTTCAGGCTGAATCTCCTGAGCAGCTCATGAAAGAAGCTGATGCTCACGACACGAGGCTGGAAGCCTCGCAGGCGCTGGAAGACTACCTGAAGCTTGAGCAGCTGGAACCAAACAATGCGGACGTGCTGGTGCGAATCGCCCGCCAGTACCGGCATCTGATGGCGGACGCCAAGTCCTCGGGCGAGAAGCAGCGACTCGGGGCCACTGCCCTGGAATACGGTCGGCGGGCCGCGGCCATCGCTCCAATGAACTCGGATGCCCAGCTCTCCTGTGCGATCAGCTACGGCAAGATGCTTCCCCTGCAGAGCAACAAGGAGCAGGTCGCCTGTTCGAAGTTGATCAAGGAAGGGGCGGAGAAGGCCATCAAACTGAACTCCAACAATGACCTGGCCTGGCACATCTTGGGCCGTTGGCATCGTGGGGTGGCCAGTGTGGGGGCGGTCAAGAAGGCGCTGGCTTCCATGATCTACGACAAGCTGCCCGACGCGACCAATGAGGAAGCTGCAGAGTGCCTGGAAAAGGCCGTCAAACTCAACCCCAACCGCTTGATGCACCAGATCGAGCTGGGCCGCACCTACGCCCAGATGGGGCGCACGGAAGATGCCCGCCGCTGCTTGAAGAAGGGGCTGGCCATGCCTACTCTGGAGAAGGATGACGCCGCCATGAAGGAAGCCGGACGGGAAACCCTGGCATCCTTGAACTAGCTGATTCTTTTCAGTTTCAACCCCCAAAACCTACTCCGGGGCCTGTCGTTCGCGTATGCGGGTGGCAGGCCCCGGTGGCGTTTGGTCGGTCAGTGAGTGGTCACTGGTGGCAGACCCTGCTCAGCTGGCGGTACGATGGCGGTCCAGTCAGGCAGGCTGCACAAAGAGCTGTCGATGTACAAGTGATGCCACAGCTGTGTGGACACCACTGCGGCGAGGCCCATTTCCACCGAAAGTCGCGGCATGGATCCTTCCCGCAGATTCTGATAGGATTTGCGCCATTGGCTCACGGCCGCAGCGTCGAAATAACCGCTGCGGTTCAGAGACTCCTCACTCAGCAGTTCGTTGATGAACTCCGGAGAGGGGTCGAGATGGAAGCTGTCGAGCGGAGCGCGGAAGATGACCTTGCCCCGTTTGTAGACAGAAGGCGGTACCCACCGCTCGGCCAGCAGACGGAGGATGTGCTTGTCCCGGAAGCCGTTGAGCTTCCACTTCGGATGAAGCTTGGAGGTGAAGTCGAACACCTCCTCATCCAGAAACGGATACCGGACTTCGACAGAGGAGTGCATGGCGACACGGTCGCCCTTTGCCTGAAGCAGATGCCCTGCGAGCGTGACCCGGCCGGCCATCCAGACCCCGCGATTGGCGGGGGCCCACCGCTTGGCCCTGGTCAGGTCCATCTGGAGGGATTCCCAAGGCTCAATCGTGTCCAGCATGGGGCGCATGGCCTCGCTGTAGAAGCGGAACTTGGTGATGCTAAGCAGTCCGTATGAATCCACCCAGGCATTGGGGCCACCGATCACGTCCTCGATCTGCCGGCGGATGGCGCGGGAGTACTGGGGGACCTTGTTCATCCGCAAGTAACCGCGACGCATCCAATCACTGAGGCGGACGTTGGGCAGCACGTCCAGGTACCCCAGCACCTTGGAAAGTTTGTACCAGGGATAACCCATGAGCCACTCATCCGCGCCTTCTCCCGTCAGCACCACTTTCTGACCGCTGGCGTTGACCTTTTGAGCGAGTTGGAGCAGGGCTGCACAGGAGGTGTCAATGACGGGAGCTTCTGCCGCCTGAATAAGTCGGGGATAAGTGTTGAGGATATCCTCTGTTCGGAAGTTCTGAACTATGGGAGGAGGCGCGCCAATGTGACGGGCCACCATGCTGGCAGCATCGAGTTCGTCCAGCTCGGGATGGTCGACGCGGACCGTGTAGGTGTGCACGTTCTTGCCATGCAGATGACAGGCCAGAGCCAGGATCATGCTGGAATCCACCCCGCCGGAGAGATAGGAGCCGACGGGCACATCCGCCCGCAGTCGCATGCCGACCGCGTGGAGTAAAGTTTTCTCGAAGCGATCTACAAGGTCTTTCTCGTTGCCATCCTCCTCCTGTCCCTGGTCGGGGAAATCCATCTTCCAGTAGGAGCGCTCGTCCAGGGTGGGGCCCGTGTTGGGACCTCCTGGTTGGATGCGCAGGTAGTGTGCCGGGGGCAGCATGCGCACCCCTTCGAAACAGGTGGTTGGTCCCGGGAGCGCTGCGAAGGTGAAAACTTGATCGATGCCCTTGCGATCAGGCCGGGCAGGTACCAGGCCGGAGGCCAGCAGGGCTTTGATTTCAGATGCGAAAAGCAGCCAGTCGCCCTGGCGGGTCCAGAAGAGGGGAGCAATGCCAAAGCGATCGCGCCCCAGAATCAGTTGCTTCTTCGAATCATCCCAAAGGGCAACAGAAAACTGCCCCCGTAGTTTTTCGAAGAAACCCTCTTGAAAATCTTCCCACATATGGGGAAGGATTTCGGTGTCGCAATGGGTGCGCAGCACATGGCCGCGCTCCGTCAGTTCCCTGCGTTTTTCAATGTGGTCAAACAGTTCACCATTGAACACAACATGAACGTTGCCCGACTCGTTCTTCATGGGCTGCTGGCCATCCGCCAGGCCCACGATGCTGAGCCTCCGGGAGGCCAGTCCGACGCCCGGGCGGATGAAGAATCCCTCTTCGTCCGGACCGCGATGCACGATCGCCCGGGCCATCCTGCGGAGAACCTCTTCTGGCACGGTCCGCTCACCGCTCAGATCCAGCATGCCTGCAATGCCACACATAATCTTCGTATCGCTTTTGGATGACCTTTAGGACAGTCTTTTCTGTGAAAAACTGTTGCATTAAAAAAAGACAAAATGTTGGCAGGAAAAGCGCGACAAACCCCCTCACCGCGAATAGAAGGGGTTCAGTTTCTGCATGGTTGCGGAATTTCGTTGAAAATCGTTCATGCTTCCCGAAGTGTAGATGTTCTCGTACAGCAGTAATTCAGTGATTCACGTATATTTGAAGACAATTCTTGTATGAACAAAGAAGGAATTGCCATCGTTGGTGTCGGATGCCGCTTCCCCGGAAAGGTCGCGGACATGGAGTCCTACTGGAAGCTGCTTGCCGAAGGCCGTGAGGCCGTTGGTGAAGTTCCTGCAGACCGGTGGAATTTGGAACGTTACTACGATGCGGAGGCCGGGATTCTCGGCAAGTCGATCGCCAGCCGGGGTGGGTTCGTGGAATCACTCGAGCAGTTCGATCCCCAGTTCTTTGGTATTTCCCCACGTGAGGCTCCGTTTGTGGACCCGCAGCACCGCCTGCTGCTGGAGACTGCCTGGGAGGCGATTGAAGACGCCGGTCTGGTGCTGGACTTTGAGAAGGGCACCGATCTTGCCGTGTACGTGGGCATCTCCCACAACGACTACCAGATCATCCAGGCCTCCCCGTATGATTCCTCGGGCATCAGCCCTCATACGGCCACGGGCAGTGCGCACAGCATTGCGGCCAACCGTATCTCTTACTGTCTCAATCTTACTGGCCCCAGTGTGGCCATGGACACCGCGTGCTCCTCTGCACTCACGGCCGTGCATGCGGCATGTGAGCACATCTGGAGCGGACGTGGTGAAGTCGCCCTCGCGGGCGGCGTGACCATCATGATCAACCCTGGTGGGTTCATCGGGTTCTCTCAAGCGTCGATGTTGTCACCTGATGGTCGTTGCAAAGCGTTCGATGCTTCTGCGAACGGCTTTGTGCGTGGTGAAGGCGCTGGCATGGTCTTGCTGAAGCCGCTTTCGAAAGCGATTGCCGATGGCGACCCCATCCATGGCGTCGTGGTGGGCACCTCTATCAACCAGGATGGTCACACCAATGGTATCTCCCTGCCCAGCCCTGAGGCTCAGGCCCGGTTGGTGCGTGATGCCTGCCGTGATGCCGGTGTTGATCCTTCGAAGATCGGTTTTGTCGAAGCACATGGTACGGGCACGGCAGTGGGCGATCCGATCGAGGCCACCGCGCTGGCGGAAGCTCTCTGTGCCGGCCGTGCATCGGATGATCCGCTGCCAATTGGTTCGGTGAAGACCAATCTTGGGCACCTGGAGACCGCCGCAGGGGTGGCCGGGCTTCTGAAGGCGCTGCTGGTGCTGAAGCACCACCAGATCCCGCCGAGCCTGCATTTTGAAACTCCCAGCCCGCACATTGATTTCCCGGGCCTGAAGCTTCGCGTTCCGACCTCACTGGAGCCGTTCCCGGCGATCGATGGTGAGCGCCTGGTCGGGGTGAACTCCTTCGGGTTCGGTGGTGCCAACGCTCACGTGATCGTGTCTGAGGCTCCCGCACGTCCGCAGCCGGACGGTCCGGTGCTGGCAGATGGCCGCGCCTGGCCGCTTGTGCTTTCCGCCCGTTCGGAAGAAGCGTTGCGTGGCAACGCGGGTCGCATCGCCGACTGGCTGGAAGCCCGCTCCAACGCGAATGGCAGTACACCTTTGTTGCCGGACCTGACTTACACCCTCGGGGCCCGTCGCAACCATCACCAGTATCGCATGACGCTGGTGTCCCAAACGATGCCTGAGGCGATCGAAGAACTGCGGGCCTATGCCGCAGGCACTCCGGGGCCGAAAGTGCAGGAGGCCTTCACTCCGCGTCCGGAGCAGGCTCCCAAGGTGGGTTTTGTGATGAGTGGTCAAGGACCCCAGTGGTGGGGCATGGGCCGTGAACTGATGAAGCATGAGCCGGTGTTCCGCGCCACGATGGAGCGCTGCGCCGAGGCCATGAAGCCTTGGGCCCGGTTCTCCCTGCTTGAGGAGCTGGCCCGCACCGAAGATACGTCCCAAGTGGCCCGTACCGAGGTGGGGCAGCCGGCGATCTTCGCCATGCAGGTGTCTCTTGCTGCCCTCTGGCAGTCCTGGGGTGTGAAGCCCGCCGCCGTTGTCGGGCACAGTGTGGGTGAAGTGGCAGCTGCCTGCGTGGCTGGCATCTTCAGCATCGAAGAAGGCGCTCGCATCATCGTGCAGCGCGCCCGCTTCATGGAAGACTGCGCCCGTGGTGAAGGCACTATGCTGGCCGTGGGGCTTGCCGAAGAGGAAGCCCGCGCCGTCATCGCACGTCATGATCGCACCGTGAGCATCGCGGCCTTCAACGGCCCGCGCTCCCTCACCATGGCGGGGTCGCGTGTCTCCCTGGAGGCCATCCAGTCTGAACTTGATAGCCAGGGCGTGTTTGCCCGGCTTGTGAAAGTGGACCATCCCTTCCACCACGCGCTCATGCAACCTGCCGCAGATGCCCTGGTGGCTGCGCTGGCGGAGATGAAGCCTCTGGCGGACACGATCCCGTTCTTCAGTACGGTGACAGGTGAGCGCTGCGCCGGTGAATCCTGTGATGCGGCCCACTGGGGTCGTGGCATCCGCCAGCCGGTGCTTTTTGCCCCGGCAGTGAACGCCCTCGCCGACTACGGTGTGGACGTCTGGCTGGAGATCAGTGCGCATCCCGCGCTGGCCCACTCGATCCAGGAGTGCCTCACCGCACGCGGAGTCAAGGCTCCGGTTCTTTCCTCGATCCGCCGTGAACGCGAGCATGAGACCATGCTTGAGACGGTGACCAATCTGCACCGCAATGCGGTGGAGGCGGACTTCACTGCCATCACCCCGTCCCGCCGTCAGTTGCCGCTGCCTGCTTATGCATGGGATCGCAGCCGTTGGTGGAGTGAGTCTCCGGACTGGAAAGAAGGTCGTCTTGGCAAGGGTGGCCGTGGTCTGCTGGACACGCGTCTGCCACGGGCGACCCCGACCTGGTCAGCCCGCCTGGATTCCCGCCACATGTCCTTCTTGAAGGACCACAAGGTGGAAAGTCACGTCATCTTCCCCGCAGCGGGTTTTGTGGAGCTGGTCCTGGAAGCAGGGGTGCAGCTCTTTGAAGGCCGCCCCTTTGCTGTTGAGGACTTTGAGATCCGCAAGCCGCTCATCCTGCCGGAAAACCCGTCCAGCATCCAGCTGGAGGTGACCTACGAGAGCAACGAGCGCACGTTCACGATCCAGAGCAAGTTTGAGAACGCAGCTTCGTGGTCGGTCCACGTGGTGGGCACGATGCGCAGCGAGCGTACGGAGTCGACCTTTGCCGGCACCGACTGGGAGTCCGCCTCCAAGGAAGTGCAGGGACTGGAGAAAGTGGATCTGACCCACTTCTATGATCACATGGCCGACAAGGGCCTGCGTTACGGTGAAGAGTTCCGCGGTGTGCGTGAACTCGCTGCCGCCGGTGGCCGCTCTTCCGGGCGGGTCGCCTTGACGGATGCTTCCGCGGTCCGCGCAGGGGAGTATCAGCTGCATCCGGTGCTGATGGACGGTGCTCTGCACGTGTTCTCTGCAGGTGCTCGCACGGTGGAAGGTCGCAAGGCCCGGCTCAAGCTGCCGGTGCGCTTTGCCCGCATCCTCTTCCTTCGTTCGCCAGGGGCCTCCTGCAAGGTGGAAGCTGGAGTTCAAGGATTTAACGATGAGTATCTCCAGGGCCGCCTCGGCATCTACGATGAAGAGGGCAACCCGTGCGTGCTGGTGGATGGCTTCCGTGCCATCGCCGTGGCCGGGGTGCGTCGTTCCGGCGGCGGGGGAGGCATCCGGGATCTCATCTATAATGTGGGCTGGGAGCGCAAGCCGCTGGCTGGTGTTCCGGCCACTCTTGAGCCGCTGCCGCTGTCCCGCCTTCAAGAGGCGGCCGGTGTGGCCCTTGATGAGGTGGTGAATGCCCGTGGGCGTGCCAAGCTGGAAGCCGCACTGGCGGCAGGCGATACGCTCGCCGCGGCTCACCT
The DNA here is from genome assembly GCF_000739655.1 of Verrucomicrobium sp. BvORR106. GTDB lineage: Bacteria > Verrucomicrobiota > Verrucomicrobiia > Verrucomicrobiales > Verrucomicrobiaceae > Verrucomicrobium. The sequence continues at coordinate 87,165 of NZ_BATR01000112.1, forward strand.
CGCGCAGGGACTGCGCAAGATGGGTGCGGGTGATCTGATCACGGCAGAGGCGCTGGGCGTGGCTCCGGCACTGCAGCCGGTTTTTGGTCAGCTCATGACCGGCCTCGTGCTGCGTGGACTCGTGGATGCGAAGGACGGTGGCTATGTGCCCACCGCAGAGTTTGACAGTGCGGCCGCCACGGCGGACGACACGCTGCGCGAGTACGTGGAGCAACATCCCGGCCATCTGCCGGAGGCGCTGCTCTGCGTCGCGAACTGCGCCGAACTGACCCCGATTCTTCGTGGTGAGAAGGAGGCCGTGCAGGTGCTCTTTGGCGGAAGTGGTGCGGATCTTCTGGACCAGTTCTACGGTGACGGTCTCTACACGAGTCACTGGCTGGCTGCGATCGCAGCCACGGTGCAGGAGGCGGCCAAGGCGCTGCCGGAAGGGCGTGGTTTGCGCATCCTTGAAATCGGTGCAGGCACAGGCGGTCTCGCCTCGTACCTGCTGCCGAAACTTGAGCGCGGTCTGCATAGCTACACGTTCACCGATATCTCCGCCTCGTTCTTTTCCGGTGCCATGCAGAAGCTGGCCGGATTCCCCGAAGTGGAGTACCGCGCGTACGACTTGGAGCGTGGCCCTGCGGAGCAGGACTACAAGCTCGGCTCCTATGACTTTGTAATTGGCACGAACTGCGTGCACGCCGTGAGCGACGTGCGGGTGGCCCTCGGTCATCTGCGTGATCTCCTCGCACCCGGCGGCAGCCTGGTGTTCATGGACACCGCCTCGCCCCAGCTCTGGACGGAGACCGTCTTCGGTCTCACGAGCGGCTGGTGGAGCCTGACGGATCGCGAACTTCGTCCTGTGCAGCCGCTCATGGAGCGGGAGCAGTGGGAGAAGGTGCTGAAAGAAGTTGGGTTCGAAGAAACTGCCTCCCTCCCGGGCCTGATTGGTCCGCGTGGTGGGGAAGGGCAGATCGGCGTGCTGGCCCGCAAGGCCTGGACGACGGAAGCCGCCCCGGCCGAGATCGAGGAAGCAACGGCAGAAGAGGCGGCCGAAGGTGTTGACCTGGAAACCTCCTGGCTGGTCTTTGCTGATGCTGGCGGAGTGGGCGACCAGCTCGTGTCCCGCCTGCGTGAGGCTGGTGCCCGTTGCCGCGTGGTGACACGCGGGGGTGCCTATGCTTCTGACGGCCAGGATCTGTTTACAGTACGGGCAGAGGCTCCGGAAGACTGGACTCAGCTTGTGACTGAGGTGGTGGCTGAGGCTGCTCCTGAGCGCTTGGTGTATCTCTGGACGCTTGATGAGCCGGCTACACCGACGAATGAAGACGACGTGCTGGGTGGGACGGATGCCCTGTTGCATCTGGCCCAGGCCCAGGATTCCATCTGCCCGGCGGCCAAAGTTCGCCTGGACCTGATCACCCGTGGCGCCCAGTCAGTGGGTCAGGAAGTTCCGGTTACGACGGTGGCTCAGTCTCCGGCCATCGGGATTGCCCGTGTGATTCACAATGAGCAGCCCAGCATCTCGTGCCGCTGCGTGGATCTGCCGCCGGTCGCCTCGGAAGGGGATGTGGATCTGCTGTTGGGTGAACTCGGGAACCGCGACGCAGAGCGCGAAGTGGCCTTCCGTGGGGAAGCCCGCTACGCCATGCGTCTGACGCGTGGACGTTCCGTGCAGGAACAGTGGCTCGATGCCTCGGTGCCGCTTCGTCTGGAGTCGAAGGATCGTGGTCACCTGGATGCTCTGGCGTTCGCGCCGTTTGAGCAGCCAGCGTGCGGTCCGGATGATGTGGTGATCGATGTCATGGCCGCAGGGATGAACTTCCGCGACGTGCTCAAGGCCCTGGCGTTGTATCCTGGTGAAGCCCCGGATGCCCGAATCTTCGGGGACGAAGTGGCTGGGATCATCACTGCCGTGGGTGCGAATGTGGATCACGTGCAGGTGGGCGACCGCGCCTTTGGTCTGGCCGTGTTCGGCATGGCCACCCAGACGCTGGCCCGTGGCTGTGACGTGCGCGTCATGCCGCCCGCGTTGAGCTTCGAGGAAGCAGCAACACTGCCGGTGGTCTTCATGACCTCGTGGCATTCCCTGGTGAATGTTGCCCGCATGCGTGCGGGGGAAACCATCCTCATTCACGCCGGTGCCGGCGGGGTGGGTATGGCCGCCATCCAGATCGCCCGTCACCTGGGTGTGGATGTCATCGCCAGTGCGGGTAGTGCCACCAAGCGCGCCCTCCTGCTGAACATGGGGGTGAAGCACGTCATTGACTCCCGCCGTGGCGACTTCGTGGAGGCCGTGATGGCTCTCACTGATCGTCGTGGGGTGGACGTGGTGCTCAACGCACTGGCCTCCGAGGCCATCCCGATGGGGCTGGCATGTCTCTCAGAATTCGGCCGGTTCATTGAAATCGGCAAACGCGACATTTACCAGAACTCCCGCATCCCGCTCTGGCCGCTGCGTAACAACGCCTCCTTCCACGTCGTGGCCATGGATGCGGTGTTCAGTGGCGATGGCAAGCTGGCCCGCCAGCTTCTGGCTGATGTGACGGAGCGTGTGGAGCAGGGGGCATTGCACCCGCTTCCCTTCCGGGCCTTCCCGGCGTGCCGCGTGGACGCTGCCTTCCGCCAGATGGCGCAAGGCAAGCACATCGGCAAAGTGGTGGTCTCGTTCGCTCCTGAGTTCGTCTCGCGGCGTGGTGAGGCTCCCGTGCCTGCCTTTGAGGTCCGTCCTGACGGAGCTTATCTCATTACCGGTGCCTTCGGTGGCTTCGGCCGCGTGCTGGCCAACTGGCTGGTGGAGGCAGGTGCCCGTCATCTGGTCATGAGCAGCCGTAGCGGCTTGAAGACCCCGGGTGCTGCAGAGTTTGTCCAAGGTCTGGAAGCCAAGGGTGTGCAGGTGCTGACCGTGTCGGCCGACGTGGGCTCCAAGGATGATGTGGCCCGTCTCTTCAACGAGATTGGCCAGCTCGAGGTGCCACTCAAGGGGGTGATGCATCTGGCGATGGTCATTGATGACGCCCCGCTCGGGGTGCTCAATCGCGACCGCATGAAGTCGGTGCTTACGCCCAAATCCTATGGTGGCTGGTTGCTCCATGAGCAGACCGCTGGCCTGGATCTGGACTGCTTCTTGATGTTCTCCTCGGTTTCCAGCGTGTTTGGCAACCCGGCGCAGGCCAACTATGCGGCGGCGAACGCCTTCCTCGACTCTCTTGCCCACCACCGTCGTGCGCTCGGCTTGCCGGCGCTGACTGTGAACTGGGGTGTGCTGGGTGGGGAAGGTTATGTGGCCCGCAATGAGAAAGTGGCTGAGTTCCTGGCGCGCCAGGGGACGGCGGCTCTCTCACCTGGTGAGGTGGTCGCCCTGCTCGAAGGATTCCTTGCCGCGGGCACTGCTCAAGGTGTCGCCATCCGGGTGGATTGGAACAAGTGGCGTCAGTTCTTCCGTGGTATGCAGGAGAACCCCTTGCTGGAACGCATCTTCGCCACGGGCATGGATGACGAGCAAGCTGGTGGTGGCACCAGCGACTGGCGTCTCCGCATTGAGTCCGCCTCTGCTGACGAACGGGAGGGCGTCATCGGCGCCGCCGTGCGGGATGTGGTGGGCGGGGTGCTCCGCGTGAAGCCGGACAGCCTGCGCAACGACCAGCCGCTTACCGATCTGGGGCTGGATTCCCTCATGGGTGTGGAAATCGAGAACTCGCTGGAAGCGGCGATTGGCGTGGCTCTGCCACCTACTAGCCTGATGCGGGCTCGCACCATCGGTCAGATCGTGACCCTCATCGCGGAGCGTGTGGGAGGCAGCAAATCCGGGGCAAGCCCAGCTGCATCAAGCGCGCCAGCGGTGGTGGAGACACCTGCCGCAGTGGAAGAGGTGGATATCGAGTCCCTCAGCGATGAGGACCTTGACCGCCTCTTGGGGGACGACTCGTCCGACGATGTGACGCCGCGTGCCGGTTCCACTGGTACGACTTCTGCGATCTCCTGAGGACATGTCTGACGACAAGCGCGCCCGGCTCAAACAGCTCCTCGCCAACGGGGAAATCAAGCTTCATCCACTCTCCCTCTCCCAGAGGGAGTTGTGGGAAACAACGCCGGTGCCGGTTTCGGACCCTGCCAACCACATCTGCAGTCTGATTTTCATGCGGGGCAAGATCCCGCCTGAAATGACGCGGCAGGTGGTACAGCGGGTGGTGGACCGGCAGGAAGCGCTACGGCTGTCCTTTCTCCCGGGAAAGGACCAGCCGTTTCAGATGGTGCGTGCGACAGGGGAGGCGAACATCAAGTTTCGTGATCTGCCCGAAGCCCAGCAGCGTCCTGATGCGCTGGAGGAGGCGGTGCAGGAGATCTTCGGTGAGCCGTTTGATCTCATGCACGGGCCTCTCTATCGGATCGAGATGTTGTCCCGCTCGGCGGATGACATCGTGCTCGTTTTTGCCGCTCACCACACCATCGCTGATGGCTGGAGTCTGGGGGTGTTTGTACAAGACCTTTGGGCCTCATGTCTGGGCTTGATGAAGGGGGCGAAAGGCCCCCTGCCTCCGGTGCCGATGACCTACTCTGCCTGGAGTGCCGCGGAGCGCGCCCAGTGGCCAGTCACTGAGCTGGAGCAGCGAGCCACCTATTGGAAGCCGTTGCTGAAGGATGCTCCGCGTTTGTGGACCCCGCCGGTGAGGCGTCCTGGTGAACCTCATGCGTTGCGTCGATGGGTGACGGAGATTCCGGCCCCGTTGACTCAGGCCATTCAGGACCTTGCCAAGAAACATCACGCCACTCTCTACAGCACCATGTTGTCGGCGTTTCAGACCACGCTTTGTCAATGGACGGGTGGGGAGGATATCGTCGTGGGTTCGCCGGTGGCGAACCGCACTCATCCTTCCATGAAGGAGACGATGGGCTATGTGTCCGGCGTGGTGCCAGTGCGTGGGCAGGTGGTGCGAGACCGCCCTTTTTCGGAGACCTTGAAGGTGGTGCATGAGTCCACCATGGATGCGTTTGCCAATGCCATGCCCTTTGCAGAGCTGGCGAAGGCGGTGGGGGATGTGCCATCGCCCGGCCACAATCCGCTCTTTGATGTTCGTTTTGCCTTGCAGAATCACCCCGTGCCAGAAGTGGGGTTGCCAGGCATCTCCATGAAGCTGCGCATGCGCTCCACTGGCACGGCCAGGTTCGATCTGGCCTGTGAAGTGACGCAGGATGGAAATGTGCTGGAATTGGTCTGGTTGTCCCGGGATTCCCTGTTCACCCAGCCCGAGATTGAAAAGCTCAATGACCTGTATCAACTTGTGCTGACGCGGGCCTGCCAGGCACCCGGCCAGACCAGTGCCGCGCTCATGTCTTGACGACTTGACGGAACACCCTCCTTACGATCGTGATGAACACTGCCCCAGTTCAAGCACCCGCACCGGCAAGCAATCCGCTTGAGGATCCGCATGAGCCTCACTGGGTGAGCCGTGCTGCGTTTCCGCTGCTGACCTTGATGCTGGTCATCAATCTCGCGGGAATCTTTTTCGCGCTTTTCTACAACAACTACTGGGTGGCGATTCCACTCATGCTGACCGCCAGCCACCTTATGCATGGGAACCTCATTGGTTTCCATGAGGCATCGCACGGCATGCTGCGCAAGAGTCGTTTCCTCAATGAGGTGGACGGTGTGCTCATCGGACTGCTGAGCAACACCAGCTTCAGCCTCTACCGGGCGGCACATCAGACGCATCATGCGCATCTCTCATCCGAGCGGGATGAGGAGTTCTGGCCGTTTGTGGATCCCAAGCAGCCCCGCTGGTTCCGGGTGGTGGCCGCCGTCGCAGAGCTTTCCTGTGGTCTGTATGTCACCCCGATGGTCTTCCTGCGCACGTTCCTCCGGAAGAACTCGCCGATCCGCAGCAAGAAGGTGCGTCGCCGCATCTGGAACGAGCTGATCTTCATTGTGGGGTTCTGGACGGTGACGGTGGCCCTGGTGGCTTACTTCGGTGTATGGAAGTACTTCCTTGGCCTGTATCTGGTGCCCGGGTTTATTGCCGGGAACCTTCAGGCCTGGCGCAAGTATATTGAGCATGTGGGTTTGACGGGCTCGACCATCCGCAGCGCCACCCGCAGCATTGTGGCAGACTCGATCATGGGCCGCATCGTGTCATTCTCGTTGCTTCATGAACCCTTCCATGGTGTGCACCACCAGCGGGCGGGTCTTCCGCACGCCGAACTGCCTTTGCATCGGGCGGACCTGATGCCGGTGCACGAGGATGATCATCCGCCGTTTCCCAGTTACTGGCATGCTTTCCTGCACCTCCTCGGATGCTTGAAAGACCCTCAAGTGGGAGCGCAGTGGCGACGGGCCGGAGCCCAGAAATAGCCGCATAGGGGCGAAAAGCCCATGACGCCAGTGGCGTCAATCCAACGGCCCGGGACGGAGATTGCTTTGCAGTCTGACCCCGGGCTCTTTTGTTTTGCGCAGAGGGTGAGGGGTTCGTGTATTCAACGCTCTGTCGAGGGTGCGCGAGAAGCTGATGCCGCGCTCTTCTCGAGAGGATGGTTTCCGGGGCGAGGGGGCAGGTTTTGGGCCGTCCATCCCCAGGAAAAACCTCTGCGTCTCCCTCATGCTCAATCGGTTGCCAGTCGCAGAACGATCTCACCCAACCATCTCCGGGGTACTGCCCGATCCCTTGCGAAGACCGGACACGCGGTTCTCTACGCGTTGTGACGGTGTCCAGATGCAAGAACTGAACCCTACCAAGAACCCCAACATGAATACGACTGCCAAAACATCTGCCGCCAGCCTGGTCGCTGCGGCATTCATCTCAATGAGTACCGTGGTCTCCGCCCAGGTCACGGTCGCGGAGACTTCGACAACCGGCTACGGCACCATCACGACTTATTCACCCGGGCAGACCCTCGTGGTGAATCAAGAGTCCGGTTCGCCAATCAGCTATTCCGTCACCAAGCAGACGACGTTTGTGGATGAGGCGGGACAACCCGTCGAGGCTACTCACATCACTTCCGGCGTTCCGATTTCGGTGAGCTATGTGCGTGATGGCGACCGCATGGTGGCCTCTCGGGTGATTGTTAAGAAGACCGTGACGACGACTGGCGGCCCGGTGGCGACCCAGACCACCCGCACGACCACTACAACCACTACGGGTGCCGGGACGATCTCGCAGTTCAGCCCTGGCCAGACCATTGTGCTGCGTTCCACCTCGGGACCTCTGACCTATGCCACCTCCAGTTCCACCGTGTATGTGGATGAAACGGGTGCCCCGGTAGCGGTGGAGAAAATCTCAAGCGGTGTGCCTGTGACGGTGCACTATGTGCAGGAAGGGGACCGTATGATCGCCAATCGCGTGGTGGTGACCCGCACTACCGCTGTACCCACCCGTCCGCTGACCAAGGATGAGCGTGAAGATCTGAAGGAGCAGCGGGAAGAGGCGAGGGAGGATGCCCGGGAACGCCGCAAGGAAGCACGAGAAGAGGCGAAGGAGCGCCGGGAAGATCTCAAGGACGACTAAGTGACGCTTCCTTCAAAGTTTTTTCTTTCAGGCAGCGGTATCCCTCGCGATGATTGGGGGACCGCTGCCTGTTTTGTTTCTGCAACGACGTGTCAACACCCTGCGTTAACCATCATCGCTGAGCTTCTATGAAACTGGTACCCTTTCTGACTGCCCTCGCTGGCGGCGTTTTCTTGTCCACCGCTGCGCTGGCAGCCGATGCCCCCGGCGCGGCGGAACTCGCGGCAAAGCTGAGTGATCTCCAGCAGGATGGCAATACGTTCATCCGGGTGAAGATGATCGTGAGCTCCCCGGCCAATCCTTCTGATCCGAAGACCACGCTGCAGCTTCAGATCAAGTCCCGACGCACTTCGGCGGGTCAAACGGATGTGCTGTATCAGGTCCTCTTTCCCAAGGAACGGAAGGGTGAGGCGGTGCTCATCAGCAGCAATGGCAGCGGGGCGACCTTCACGCCTCCCGACAAGGTCCAGCCCTTCGACGCCTCAAAGTTCAAGGAATCCCTGCTGGGAGGCGATCTTTCCTATGACGACGTTTCGGACAATTTCTTCGCCTGGAAAGATCAGAGTCTGGCGGGTACCGAGACCGTCGGCAATGTGAGCTGCCAGATCCTGGAATCCAAGCCGAAGGGCGCACGCTCCACCTATACGATGGTGAAGTCCTGGATCGACACGAAGCGCATGGTCCCACTGCGGGTGGAGAAGTACTCTGGCAACCAACTGGTGCGCCGGATCGATACCTCCGACGTGGCCAATGTGGACGGGCGCAACGTGCTGGCCATGCTGGTGATTCGCAGAGCCGGGCAGCCCACCGCCACAGAGATGGATGGCTCCCGCATCAAGCGCGGGGTGAGCTACACCGACGCGGATTTCAGCGCAGAAGGGCTCAAGAACTTGAACGGGCCCAAAGGGGGCGAGTAGTCCTTCTCGAAGAACACGGCGCATCAAGTTGGGTATCATGAATGAACAACAATCGTCTGGACCATCTGAAGCTCCCCGTGTAGCCTCCGGCATGGCAGAAAACGCGCCGTCGGCATCCACACCTTCCGTGTATGAGGCAAGGGGATTGAAAAAGGAGTTCGACGGCGGCAAAGTGGCCGCATTGCGGGGCGTGGATTTGGACGTGAGGGAAGGGGAGTTTGTTGCCATCACGGGCCCAAGTGGCTGTGGCAAGAGCACACTCCTGCAGCTGCTGGGATCTCTGGCATTGCCCTCTGAAGGTTCTCTCAAGTTCCGAGGACGCTCCATTCCGGACATGCCGGATCCGGCCCATTACCGGTCTCACGATATCGGATTTGTTTTCCAGGCCTTCCATCTGCTGCCCACCTTCACGGTGCTGGAGAATGTGCAGATCCCCATGTTCGAAGGGGGGTTGACGAAGTCCCAGCGAAGAGACCGTGCGGCGGAACTTTTGGAATCTGTCGGCTTAGGACACCGCCTCACCCACTTTCCCTCCGAGTTATCGGGCGGGGAGCGTCAGCGAGTGGCGATCGCCCGTGGCCTGGCCAACGGACCCTCTGTGGTGTTGGCGGATGAACCCACGGGCAATCTGGACAGCGCCAACGCTGAGCAAATCCTGGACTTGCTGCTGAAGCTGCACCGCGATCGCAAGGTGACGCTGGTGCTCGTCACACATGATCTGGGCATCGCCGGACTGGCCACCCGCACCATCCGGATGAAGGATGGTCGCGTCGTTTCTGAGACCTCCCCTTCAACGCCGTCTCCTGCCAATCACCCATGACCTTTTTCACTATTGTAACTCGTGGATTGATGCGTCGTCCGGTGCGGACGGGGCTCACGCTGGCCGGTATCTCCATTGGCATCGCTGCGGTGGTGGCGCTGGTGGGCATGGCCTGGGGCTATGAGAAGAGCATCGGCAAGCAGCTCGACGTCATTGGCATCGACATGATTGTGAGCAACATGGGCGGAGGCATCATGCCGAAGGTCTTCGACGCAAACGTGGAGGAGAAGGTCGCCAGCCTGCCGAAGATTAAGGAAACGACATCTCTGCTGATGCAGCTGATCAGCGTGGAAGACGCGCCCATGATCATGGTGTCCGGCCGCAAATGGGGTGGGTTTACATGGCACCAGCTCAAGGTGGTAGAAGGTCGCATGATCAAGGACGAACATGAACCGGCGGTGGTGCTGGGACGGCTCGCGGCCGAGGTGTTGAAAAAGAAGATCGGTGACACCGTTCTTCTGGATAGTGAAGAGCTGAATGTGGTGGGGATCGTCGATGGCGGATCGGTCGTGGAGAATGGCGCCATCATCCTCTCTCTGGCTGTCATGCAGAGGGTTACCCTCAATGAAGGCAAGGTGAACTTCATCGACATCCGCCTTCAACCGGGCACTGACAAGAACGGGGTGACAGAAACGGCGGCGGAGATCAAAAAGATCTTCCCGGAAGGGCGTGCCGTGAAGGCCAGTGAAGTGGTGGGTACCAGCCAGGGCTTCCGGGTGGCCCAGGCGATGAGCTGGAGCACCTCCATCCTCGCCATCGCGGTGGGGATTCTGGGGGTGATGAACACCATGCTCATGACCGTGTTCGAGCGGACGCATGAGATTGGCATCCTGCTGGCAGTGGGCTGGCGGAAGCAGCGGGTCATGCTGATGGTGCTGTTTGAGTCGGCGCTCCTGGGCCTGCTGGGCGGGATTCTGGGAGTGCTGCTCGGTGCGGCAGGACTCTTGATCCTGGAAACCACGCCCGCCATCAAGGGGATGCTGGAGCCAGATCTGAGCCCGAAGCTCCTGATCACCTCAGTGCTCATTGCGGTGGTGGTGGGCTTGATCAGCGGGCTCTATCCTGCGTGGCGCAGTTCCAGGCTTTCCCCTGCCGTGGCCATCCAGAGCTGAGTTGACGCAGATTTACTGCGAGTTGACCCGCCCGCCTCTGGCGATGGCCCGATTCATTTTTTACACAGACCGGTGCAGCATCTGCTTCTGGGCGATGAGCATCTTGGTTCTTTGGCTGTCTAAAGCGTCACTCGCATGAAGAATTTGAAACCGATGGAGGCTGTGGCCGTGTTGTACGCAACCGGCCAGGAGGACGTGTCGCGGGCGATCGTGGCGAGCTTGAGTCAGACCATTTTTGGTGGAACTGGGCTGGAGCCGGCGAATCGTGCCAAGCAATTGCTGGCCCGCATCTCCTACAGGTTGTTGAAGTGGACCACGCGTTCGGTGTTGCCGGATGGGGCGAGTCACGGGGATGCCACGGTGTACCGGAACGTCATTCTGGACAGGTCCGGGCACCCCTACGCAGCCGCCCTGATGGGAACGACGAGCAAGGCGACGCAATGTCTGGTGGAAGGTGGGGATCCCATGAACAGCCAGTACATGATGATCTCCCCAGAGATTCGGCAGAACGCCGGCACGTGGGACCGGATTTTCCTAGACTCAGTGCAGGGGAAGGACGTGCGACTGCGCATGGTCTGGGAGACTCTGGCAACGTACGAGGCGGCCCGGGCCCTGCTGGATGGTGGCAAGAGTGTGCGAATGAAGGCGGTGGCTGCGGGAACGGGCCTGAGCCTGATCCTGGTGTATGACCGGCTCATTCGTGACGGTTTCGATCCCAGCCGGATCACGGTGTCCATCACCGACCGTGACCCGGTCAACATCGAGAAGGCAAACCGGCTGATGGACAAGATTGAGACCACCAAGGGGCGCACGGCGGTGCAGGAGCGAAGCGGTGGCATCCTGGCCAGGCCAGAGGACCTTTTTGCCAGGCTGGGCCATGGCGACACCGGCCTGGAGCCCTATGATGTGGTCACGGCCATCGGCATTCTGGAGTACTTCCACGGGCATACCTACACCACCACGGAACACCATCTGAACCTGTCTGTGCAGGCGGAGGCTGCTTCGGCGATCGACCTCGTGCAGCGCCTGGATGAGATGGTGTCGGACCAGGGGAGCGTGGTGGTCAATACTTACCGGCGGAATGCTGCCACCCAGCTTCTGGAGTTGTTCGGGCGGCGCTTCGACTACCGCGACCACGAGAATCTGACGGCTTTGATGGCGGCGGCCAATTTTGAACTGACCCGGCTGATGGGTTCCGGTCACGTGTACGACGTGGAGGTGTACGGAAAAAAATCCGTCACAATGGCTGCGTAGGCGGGTGGGAAGCGAAGGTCCGCTTGACGAGTGCCCTATTCGGCATTTACAGGCGGGCCAACCATGCGCTTGCCGACGACTCTCTGTGCCGCTGTTCTCTGGATAGTCACCGTGTGTGTGACGGGGTGCTCCGGGTATTCCTCGGTGCGAATCAAGCGGCCAAAGGCCAAGGCTGAGAGTCTCTCCGGAGCGGTGCTGAAGAAGGCGCTGGGGGATCCACGAAAAGAGCCCGAACTGCAAATCGGGCGTCTGCTCAATGCAGCGTCGCTGGCGTCAGACAAGCTGCGTCGCAACCCAACGAACAACCAGGCCCGTCGCGACTACAACTTTGCCATTGGCCGCATCTTTGAGGTGATCCACGAGGCAGGCCTGGAGCCGTGGAAGCAGCCGATCAAATGCCCGGGCAAAGACGGGCCGTGGACCTTCTCCATCAAGACCGATGGTGATCCTACGCACGATCCTTCGCTCTTCCGCATCCTGCCAGCCGACCGGTTTGAGTTTAACGGCAGCCTGGTGAAGCAACGCACGGTGAAGCAGGGCATCGGCGCGCCCATGGTGGCTTCCAGCAAGCCCGGGCTGGACTTCACGAAGAAGGACCGCTTCATCATGGGGCAGAACGTGTACTACGGGCTGACGGTGCTGATCCGGTTTGACGGTCAGCGTTGCACAGCCGTTTCCTATGACCCTCTGCAGGTGGAGAACGTGCAGTTGTCCGGCCACAGCTTCCCACTCGCCGCGGATTTCACTGCCGCGATTGGACTGGCACTGGCGGAGTTGAAGCCCCGGCGCACGGAGTTGGAGCGGATGTTCCGTCCAGACCAGTTCGCGGGTACCAGCCGTCTGGCCAGACTGCAGCCCTATGAGGCTCATAAGATCCCGATTCTGTGCATCCATGGTCTGGGTGACTCCCAAGCCACTTGGGCCCCGATGATTGAAGCCTTGCGTGGGGACCCGGTCATCCGCCAGCACTACCAGTTTTGGTTCTACACCTATCCCACTGGTTTCCCTTATCCCTTGATGGCGGCGGATCTGCGGAAAGAGCTGGATGACATGTCAGCCAGGTACCCCGGACACAAGAAGTTCGTCGTCATTGGCCACAGCATGGGCGGGATGATTGCGCGTGAGCTCATCACGGACAGCGGTATGAAGCTGTGGAACGCCTACTTTGATGTGCCGCCGGGTGAGCTTAAGGTGTCTCCGGAAGGCCGCAGCATCCTGGAAAACACTTTGATCTTCAACCACCGGAGCGACATCTCCCGGGTGGTCTTCCTCTCTGCCTCCCTGGGGGGCAGTGACGTGGCAGTGGGATTCTTTGGCAGGCTGGGCAAGAAGCTCATGGGCAACAGCACGGCCATTCTCGGTGACATGGACGACACCATGAAGGCGGTGAAGGCTGCCAAACCGGCCAACACTGGTGAGCCGATCCTGGCGATGCCTAACAGCCTGGATGCGTTGGATCCGGACAATCGCTTCCTAACCACGATCAACAACATTCCTCCCACGCCGGGAATTCCGTACCACTCCATCATCGCGGACCGCGGCAAGGGTGGCAATCTGGACAAGACCAAGCCGGTAAGCACTGATGGTCTGGTGCCCTACTGGAGCAGCCATATCGACGGGGCGCAGAGTGAACTGATCGTGCCCAGCGGGCATTGGTCCAATCAAAACCCGCAGGCGATTGCCGAGGTACGGCGAATTCTGCTGTCGCACATTGGTCGGAAAGCCAGCCCGGTGGCCCCGTCCGCCCCTGAGCGGCAGGATCTCAACACGAATGAACTACAGTTGCCCGCAGGGGCTGCCCGCATCCTGGATTGAGGTGGGGCGGGTGCAGCTCTGCGGAGGCCTGGAGTGGAAACGCTACTCTACGAGCCACAATTTCCTTAAACCCCCGTCCTTTCCCAGCACGGGGTCAAAGTCGGGCAGGGGAACTTGCTTCACACGATCCAGAGCCTGGGGGCGCTCGCCAGGTTCCCCAGTGAGGATGTCGCATTCCCTGCCATCGGGGTAGGCACCCACCACACCGAAGTCGTGGCTGTGCTCGATGCACATGTGCCCGACGCCCGCAGGGATGACGACTACGTCCCCGGCTTGAACCTGTGTCACGTGCCCGTTCGCGCCGCCCAGCTTGAGGGTGGCGGAGCCTCGGTACACTCCCAGAACCTCATGGGTGTTGCTGTGGTAGTGGTGGTAGGGATAGACTCCGTTTCGCCACGAACGGGTCCACTGGTTGGTCGCGAACTGTTGCTCGAACACCACTGCCAGATCTTGCTGAGCATCCTCCGCCAGTCTCACCGTGCCTTGGTAAAGCAGGAGGGGGAGCGGACTGTTGGGGATACGCCCGTCGTCCGCAAACGTGAAGGTGTCTGGAGCGGGGGGATGAAAGTCAGACATGGGTGGGAGCGGGCGCGATTGGGCGGGCTTTCGCGAATGAATCGCACCTGGAGGCTGGCTGGGCGGCTTCAAAAGGCCCACGAAACCTTCACTCCGAACCAGCGTGGAGCACCAATGCTGACCAGATCATCTCCCGAGCGGCCGGTTTCGACCTCTTCATCAAATACGTTCTCCATCACCAGGGACACGCGCAGTTGTGAGTTGATCTGACAGCTGATGGAGGCGTCCCATACGAGGTAGGAGTCCAGTATCTGCGTGTTCAGATCGTCCTCAAACTGTTCACTGCCATATCGCGCCTGGATGAGGGCCTGCCAGCGCTGCGCAGGCCGCCAGGTGACGCCTCCGGTCAGGACATGAGGAGGTGCCTGGGCGAGTTCACGCCCATCCAGGGCTGCGGAATGCGCTTTCACTTCGGTGTCCGTGTACAGGTAGCCTGCATTCATTTCCAGCCAGGTGGTCGGCTCCCAGCGAGCCTGAAGTTCCAGCCCGGTCGAGACAACCGAGGACACATTTTGCCGTTGGCGGTACACGCCTCCGTCTGGCACCACTGTACCGTCAGGGGCGGTGCCCGGGCCATTCAAGAGGGTGACGTTGGCCACGGCATCCTTCAGTTCGTTCCAGAAGACGGTTGCCCCCAAGTGCCAGGCCTTGACTGGTTCCCAGGTCACCCCGGCTTCCACGCCGGTGAGTCGCTCAGGTTCCAAGCTGGCATTTCCCACCGTGATGTCATTGCGCACGCGGAAGGGGCGATAGAGTTCATTTAGCGTGGGGACTCGAAAGCCGGTGTAGGCGGCGCCACGCAGCACCACTCCCTCCATCACCGTATGAGTCAGCCCCAGACGGCCGTTGGCCACCACGCCATCACGGTCGGGGTAGTCCACATCCAGCAGAGGGCTGTTGGGGGCGATGACGTTTTCCCGACGATGGCCGGAGGCAAGCCGCCAGTAGTCCGCCCGGCCCCCTAAGGTGAGTGCCCAGTCGTCAGGGAGTTGCCAAGTCTGCTCGGCAAAGAGGCCTTGCAGCCACTGTTCACCGCCAGCCACGCGGTGGTTCAGGAAATGACCGGAGTCAAACCGGAAACGTTCGCGGGTTTCGCCTTCGATCCAGCGTCCATCCACACCGAAGATCAGGCGGGAGCCCTCCTTGACCGCGACCGGGAGAGGGAGCCCTCCCACCCAGGTGGTGGTGAGGCTGTAGCCCAGGGAGTGCGCGGGCACCTGGTACTGATCCAGCGCAGATGTCTCTGCGGTGCGGTCGGCATTCACCGAGCTGAAGGTGCTGGCAAACTCGCGGTCCTGGTAGTAGAGCAGAGCTTCCCAGCGGACATCGCCAGCCGGCCCCCGCAGGCCGAGGCTGAGATCCAGGGCCTCGGTGCGATTGCCGGTGTAAGGCGTGCCGTTTCCGCGATTTTCCTCGAACCATGCTCCCCGCAGGGTTACCTCAGTGCCTGACTCGAGGGTGGTGGCAATGCCTGTCTCGGCCAGGAAGGAACGTGAGTCTGCGTGGATGTCCACCGGGCCACGCTGGCCAGCCTGCACTACGGGGTACCCATCCGTGGCCTGTTCATGGAAGGTGGTGGTGATGCGGAACCGACCGGCATCCACCTGGGAGAGCAGGGTGGCTGCATGGGTCTCCCGGTCGCCGGCGAGAGCCTCCACCGTCACGTGTTCCGGCTGGTGCCGGGTGAGGTAGAGCGTGCCGCCCAAGGCGTTGTTGCCAAAGAGCCCCGCGCCGCCGCCCTGCTCCACCTGAACGGTCCCGAGCAGGGCAGGAGGGAGGCGGTTCCAGTACACCCAACCTCCGAACGGGTCATTCTGGGGCACGCCATCCAGAAGCACCAAGGTGCGGCCAGCTCCGTTCGGCCCAAGGTTGCGCAGGCTGGGGCCTTGTGTGGTGGGATTGGCCACCTCACTACCGGTGCGCCGGAAGAGGCTGAAGCCCGGCACTGCGGTCTTCAACACTCCGTCCAGGGTTCCTTGAGGGAGATCGAGCACCTCCTGCCGCGTGAGAGAGGTCACTCCAAACGCGCTTTGTGCGAGGGAATCCACCGGATAGCGGGAGGAAACTACTTCCACCTGCGGCAGCTCCTCTGGCTGCTGGGCGCAGAGGGTGGTGGCAAGGGAAAAGAGCAAGAGGCAGCCGGTGGAAAGCTGAAAAGGGGAGGGATGGCGAGGAACTGGCATGAGTTTGGCAGGCTCTTGAAAACGGTGGAGGTGCCGCGGATTCAGCATGGGATTCACGGCAAACTCGATCAAGTGCCCGCGTCTGGGAAGATGAACCATCTTTTATTCGCTCTTGGCAAACGAGGGGACAGGATCGAGTCCCGCATTAGCCGTCCCTATGAATATTGATCGTCCAAGCCAGCCATCACTTGCTCACTGTGGTGTCGAGGGGATGGCAGGCTTGCGGGTGACCCGGCGCGACCTGGCGAGGGGGCTGCTGGCCGGGGTTTTCAGCAGGATGACATCGTGCCGAGAGGCGGAGCCCGTGGAGGATTCCGAGAGCACCCGCCCGGCCCAAACATGGCGTCGGCGACCTCCGGCGGAACTCGGCTTGGATGCGAGGAAGCTAAGGGCCTTCACAGAGCACGTGGGCGGCAACGGCTGCATCATCCGGCGAGGCTGGCTGGTGCACGACTGGGGGCATCCTACAAAGACGATTGAGGTGGCTTCTGCGGGCAAGCCTGTGGTGGCCCACTTTCTGTATCGTGCGATCGAGTTGGGGCTGCTTCCCGGGCTGGACAGTCTGGTGATGGACCATGAGCCTCGTTTGGGGGATCTCAATGCGCGGCTGGGTTTCAAAGACCGGCAGATCACCTGGAGGCATCTCCTACAGCAGACTGCCTGTTACGGTAGCGCCAATGCTCCGGGTACCTTGACTACAATGACCTGCAGATGGCGTTGTTCTGGAGGGTATTGATGTTCAAGGTTTACCGGACGCATATGGAAACGGTCAATCACCATGTGCTTCTGAAGCATCTGACGAGAAAGATCGGCTTGGAGGACCGGCCGTGTTTCATCAAAGGAGGGGAGCTTACTTCCCCCGGCCATCTCAAGATCTCGGCACGGGATTTTTGCCGGTTCGGGCTGCTGTATGCGCGGGGTGGCAAGTGGAGGGAGAGTGGGCTACCACCTCTATCACCAGAGAGCGTGCACGAGGCTTTGCGGCACCCCCTGCCGACGAACATGCCCAAAGCGCACGGAAAGGCGGATGTCATCAGCGGTGAGGTCTCCTATGGAGGCGGCACCCAGCAGGAGGAGAATCTCGGCTGCTACAGTAACATGTGGTGGATCAATGGCGTGGACGCCAGGGGGGTAAGAACGTTTCCGGATCTGCCTCATGAGATGTTCTCCGCGGTAGGGCAAGGGGGGACTCACGTGATGGCGCACCTCACTTCCCCCGGCCTCACCGTGGCCTGGACGCGTAGCAAACTTCCTGCAGCTACAAAGATGACGGGTGCGGGCAAAGACCGGGTGAACTACGCCTTGAGCCTCTTGCTTCGCGCCGTGGGTTAGAGAAGGCGTGACGGGGACCGGTACAAGGGTGTTGCGTTTTGCCCATGGACGTCCACACTGGAGACTTCTTCACCCCCTCTGACCTCCCCAAGCCATGAGTGATCGCAACGCGAAATCGGAATACCTCGTCCTCTCCCGCGGCCAGTGGGACAAGTCGCTTTCCAAAGAGCAGATTCAGACCGCCATCGACTCGTTTTACGTCTGGATCGAAGGCATGATCGATGAGGGCAAGATGAAGCATGGTCAGCGGCTTGCCGTGGGCGGAAAGACGGTGGGAGCCAAGGGGGTGATCGTGGATGGCCCATTCGGCGAATCGAAAGAAGTGATCGGAGGCTACTGGTTCATTGTCGCGGAGAATCTCGACGAGGCCGCAGAGTACATCTCGGGCAATCCCTGTATCCAGTGCGGGCTCTTCTTTGAACTGCGGCCTCTGGAACTGGAGCGTGCCAGAGCGTATGCCGAGACGAATGAAACGCCGGTGGAGGCGTAGATGACGAACGGAGGGAAGGAGGGCGCCGACAAAGGTTGCGACCCATACCCGCTCCCTCATGGGTTCATGGAGGCAACGCACTATGAAGCATCCGGCGGCGGTGCCTCCAGGTGTCCCGTCATGGCGTGCCACTCTGTTGCGAGCCGGCGGGTGGAGGCTGCGTCAGGCATGTGCAGCTTCTTTCGGATGTTGGCCCGGTGGGTGTCCACGGTCTTCACCCCCAGGTCGAGCTGACGGGCGATTTCATGCGTATCCAGGCCCTGGCCAAGGCAGCGGAAAACATCCAGTTCGCGGCCGGAGAGGGGAGTGAGGAAATCACGGGTGCCTCCGCCAGCATCCAACAGTGCCTTGATGACGATGTGTTGTCGGAACGTCCGGCTGACGTGGGGCTCATGCCGGGCGGCCTTTTTCAATGCGGAACAGAGGCTCCTGAGCGGATCGTCCTTCCGGGTGTATCCCACTGCACCCGCAGAGAGGGCAAGGGCGGCGTACAGAGGCTCCTCGTGGTGAGACACGATCAGAATGGCGACATCGGGATCCCGTCCTAGCATTTCCAGGAGGATGCCAGTGCCGTCTCCTTCAGGGAGGCAGGGGTCGAGCACCACCATGTGCGGCCGCTCCGTCTGGAAGACCTCCAGCGCGGTGGTCGCCGTCCCGGCCTCCCCGCAAACGGCAAAGCCGCTGAGCTGGCGGAGGATGGCCCGGACGCCGAAGCGGAAGATGGGATGGGCATCCACCAACAGCACCCGGCAAATGCTCCGAGAGTCAGGCGCAGGGATGCTGCCCGACTCCCACTCCGCAGGGGTAAGGATCTCTGCGGAGGAAGGGGGAGGCGAGGTCGGCTGTGCAGTCACTTCAGCACGGTGAGATTCCATGGCCCGAATGGTGAGGCGGGGCGTGCCGATCCTTTTTCCCTGAATCGTGCGTGGGATCGGTGCCGGAGCATGGATGTGATAAAGAGTACTGCCTCCTGACTGATTTCCCGCCGGGCACGTCTCTTCTCGTTAGTTGCGCCCTGCCGCCATCCGGTTGGCGGGCTTTTCCCCCAGCAGTTTCCACTCCCGGGCGAGCTTCACCATATCCTCCGCTGATTCCAGGGAGAGTTTGGTCTTGATGTGAGCCCGGTGGGTTTCGATGGTTTTCACACTCAGGCCCAGACGGTCAGCGATTTGTCGGGTGCCCAAGCCCTTGCCGAGCCAGTGGAACACTTCCATTTCGCGGTCGGAGAGTCCTTGAAGAGTGTAGCTTTCCTGGGGTTGGCCGTTGTTCTGTAGGAACTGCTGAATGAGATGCCGCTTAAGCCGGGGACTCAGATAGTAGTCCTGCCGCAAGGCATGCTCGATGGCATCCTCAAGCTGATCGAGAGAGTCATCCTTCCGCAGGTAACCACAGGCACCGGCCCGCAAGGCCCGGAGGCCATAGAAGGCTTCATCATGCATGGAGACGATGAGGATGGGGGTGCGGGGGGCTTCCGCCTTCATCATCTTTGTCAGTTCAATGCCATCTCGTCCGGGAAGGCTAATGTCCAGCAGGACGAGGTCCGGTTTCAGTTCCCGGAAGGCAGCCAGGGCAGTGGCAGCGTCTTCCGCCTCTCCACAGACCTCGGCCATGGCCATATCGCTGATCAATTCCCTGAGCCCAAACCGAAAGGCTGGGTGATCGTCCACCACCAGGATGCGAGACTTCGTCGGCGCGTTGATGACGGATTGGGGAGGTTCTAAAGATGTGTCTCCTGCCTTCATACCATCACATGGGAATCGCCGCTCCAGCCACTGGTGCGTGGACCACGCAGAAAAGAGGCAGAAGATAAGTCCTCCGGCTCGCCCTTGCAGCTGGAGCAAAGACAGCAGGAAGTGTGCTAGAGCGTGGGACGGACGGAGTGACGCAGAGAAAGAATGTCATGCAATGAGTATGGCCGCCACGTCATGAGCAGGCGGGATGAGATGGGACCGAAAATCGCCAATCCTGATCGGATGCTGGCAAGATGATTCATCACCCCCCCCTGATGGATGGCTCAGGGGAGACCTTGGGTGCTAATGCTCGACCGGCAACCGGAAACTGCCATAGTAGCAGGGTCATGCATCGAGTGTGATGACTTGTTGTGGATGTAGATGACGGCCCGTATCGCACGAGGGTGCAGTGCGGGCCGTCTATGCGTCTCTGGTGGTGGTGCCCAAGATTTTTGTGGAGGAGCTTGCCCTCGAACCGCCTGGGTTCATGAAACACTCCAGGGCCGGCATTTTGAAAGGCGGAACCCTTCCTTTGAATTGATTGCCGGATGTGTCTGAATGCCATCCTCGTCATGCGCTAGGGTGCCAGGAGGGTGGCCAGAGTGCGGGAAAGCTTTTTGAGAGCGAGTACGAGACGGGTCTTCACCGTGCCCAGGGGCAGGCTCAGGTGGCTGGCGATCTGTCTCTGGCTCATGCCTCGGAAGTAGGCCAGTTGCACGGCGTGGCGCTGATCCTCGGGCAGCCCGTCCAGGCCGGACTGCAGGAGATGATGCAGTTCATTGTGCCGGACCTGCCCGTCAACTGTGACCGTGCTGGCTTCCTCCCGATCACGACAGGACTCATAGTGGAGCGCCAGGTTTTGAGCCCGGGTAAGCACCCGGGTGGCATCCATGGCCCGGCGTTTCGCGATGGTGACGATCCAGCCGTAGGGCTGGCCTTTTTCAGGATTGTAATTTTGGGCCTGGAGCCAGATTTGCAGCAGACATTCCTGCACCACATCATCGCAATCTGCATTGGATGGGAGGACCTTCCGGGCTACGGCCTGGAGGTGGCTGCGGTACCGCCGGTGCAGTTCTTCCAGACAAAGTGGGCAGCGTCGCTGGCTGATCAAGCGGATGAGCTCCTGATCAGAGAATGAGGCAGGGTAGGAAGGGAGGTGGGAATCCACCTCATGAGAGGGGCTCGGGAGAGCGTCTTCCATCGCTAGAAGAGTCGAGAGTCTCGATGTAAGATAAAAGGCCTGGGCTGGCAGTGTCCTGCAAACCATCGCCGAGAGTCAGGGAATGCCCCGCTTCACGGCCGATCCTGCCACACACTCCGTTCCGGGGCCATGAAGAGACCCAGATCCCCGTCGCTGGCGACGTCCTCAGTGCGAGCCCACTCGAGAAGGGTGGAGACGAAGGAACCGAAAGACATGCCCATGCGCGCAGCCTCAGAGTCCACCCATACGGCGAGTTCGGCATCCAGCGCCACCTTGCGTACGCAGGTGTCGGTGGGAATGGGTTGAGGGGGAGAATGGACTGGGGACTGGGCGGCAGTGCCGAAGAGCGGATGGATGGATTGCATGAATGCAAAGATGGCTGGGCGTGAAATCCGCGGTGAGGGGGGAGACTGCGGCAGGAGTCTGAGCAGCACCATAACGCAGGGTCTGCTGACCTCTGAATGTTAAGTGCATCCCTGATCGATTTCTAGGGGTTCTTTCTTAGACTTTCGGTTAGCTGGTAGTTTCTTTCTCAGGCGCGCCCCAGAGGAAGCGCAGTCGCGATTGGTCAGAGACAGCCATTCGGGCACTGCGTCGAGGCAGCAATTACCCCAAGACGTTGCACAAGAATTGCTTGCGCCAGAGGCAAGGCGGACTATTTCCGAAACCGCTTCACCGACTCGACATGAGCAAATATTCCTCCGCCATCCGTCCCGTGCCGTCTCGTCATCGCGTTTCTGGGAAGCTGCTACGGGCAAAGAAGCTGGGATGTTCCCTGATGGTGATGGGATTATGGGGTGGGGCGCGTGCCTATGCACAACCGGACGCGGTGCCGGTGCCACCTTCTTCTGTGGAGCAGGGGCAGACCCCTCTGGAGGAGGCTTTCAGCGGCCGACCTCGTCGGGCGCAGGCGGCTCAGGCTGCGGTGGAGGCCCCGCCGGGGACGAAGTTTAGTCTGGACTTCCGCACCATGTATCTGGGGCGGCAGAACTACGACGGCTCCGAGACGGAGAGTCTGGCGACCGGGGGGTGGGCTGGGGTGAAGACCGACTACTTCCTCGACCATTTCTCCTTCGGTGCCACGGGGTACACCTCCCAGAAGCTGCATGGCGACGCTGACGAGGATGGCGCGCTCCTCTTGGGACGTGGTCAGCATGGTTACGAGGTGCTGGGGGAGCTCTATGCGGATGTGAAGATCGTTGAAGGGCTGAACCTCACAGTGGGGCGCAAGGAGTATGACACCCCCTTCATCAACCGGAACGACTCCCGGATGACTCCAAACACGTTTGAAGCCATCTCCCTGATGGGTGGCACCAAGATCGGAAACAAGGGGGCGTCCTTGCGATACGGACTGGGCTACGTGGACTCCATCAAGGAGCGAAACTCGGACGAGTTTGTCTCCATGTCGGTGGACGCGGGTGCCGAAGTCGAACGGGGCGTGATTGCGGCCGGGGGATTGTACAAGCAGGGGGGCTTCTCCCTTGGGGCGCTGGACTACTACTGCCCGGACATCGTGAACATCGGCTTCGCGGAGGCCAAAATGGAATTCAACATCCGGGAGGGATTCGCCCCGCGGCTGGCGGTGCAGTTCATTGATCAACGGAGTGTCGGGGATGATCTGCTGCTGAACCCTGGCGACAGTGGCCAGCAGTACGGCATCAAAGCCGAACTGCCAGTGGGGCAGGCGCTCTTCACCGCGGCGTACACGAACATCAGCGGTGAGATGGGCATGATGAGCCCCTGGGCTGGATATCCGGGCTACACCAGCGTGCAGGTGGAAGACTTTAACCGCGCAGGAGAAGCTGCCTGGATGCTGCGCGCCGCGTATGAGTTCAAGGAAATCCAAGGGCTCAGCACCTATGCGCTCTGGGTGCATGGCCTGGCGCCGGATGAGCCCGGGAAGCAGGCCCGGGATGAGTACAACTTCAACCTTCAGTGGAATGCACCGGATGGGGCGTTCAAGGGCCTCTCTCTGCGGCTGCGCTATGCGCTGGTGGACGAGCGAGCGGCGGCGACGGATGAACTTACGGATCTCCGACTGATCTGCAACTACGCAATCAGTTTCTGACGCAGCGGAAAGGCGGGTGGATTCGGGGCCCAAGGATCACAGCCCCTGGTCATCTGCTGGCCCGATCCTGACTAAGGGAAACCGGGGGCGGAGCGGCCAGGGGCTGGATTGGGGGTCAGAGATGCGTGAGGCTGCTTCTGGATGCAGCGATTTTCCCCACGCAAAATTGGGGTCGAATAAAAGAGAATTACGGGGCTGCAGCCTGAGCCTCGACGTTCACGGTGTTCATGGCCAGCTTGGTGAGCTTCTTGTCTGTGTCACCTTCCTCGTCCAGAGTGGTCTGCAGCACGCTGGCGGCAGCTGACTCGCCCAGGATTTCTGCGAAGGTTCGAGCCGTGCCATAGGCGGCAATTTCATAGTGCTCCACCCTCTGGGCGGCACCGATGAGCAGGGCATCCACCACCTCGGGAGTCCCTCCCTTGCTGATGAGGTCTGAGCCTTCAGCGATGAGGCCCTCCATGGCTTTGCACTTCTCCACCCGGGAGGTGGTCTCGCCCATGTCGGACAGGATCTTCTCCAACCGGTTCACATGTTCCTCGGTCTGGCTGAGGTGTTCTTCAAATCCCGCGGCGAGCTCTTCATTGGAGCTGGCTTTGGCCATCTTTGGCAGGGCCTTGGTCAGCTGGCGCTCAGCGCTGAGAAGGTCCTTGAGTTCATGCACGTAAGCGTCGTGAAGTGTTTCGAGTTTCATACATGGTGGCATCGCGGAGTTGGCAGAGGTCGGGGGTGACGGATGCACCCCTGATGGCAGGTTCAGGGATCACCATTTCCGTGAATGGGGTTCAAGGACTAATATATTCGACATCGAGGGGGCGGCCCATCGCGGCGAGACCTTCTGGGTGTGATGCACACGATGCGACATGCAACGCCGCACTCGGAGGAATGCGGCTCCGCTACGCCCTGGTGAATCCCGGGTCAGTCTTCGTGAGCCAACACCAGGGCTTCTGCAGGAGTGGAAACTGCCACCGCAAAGTCACCGCGCAGGATGCGCAGAGCGAGACGTTCCTCATTGATCTCCCGTGCCGTGCGTACTCCCAGACGACGGAGCACTGGCAGAGGTGGGCACCAGCCCTGCACCGCGTGTTGCAGCAGGAAGGCTCCCACAGCCAGGGTGAGCCAGCCCCAGCGGCGGTCTTCCACGATCGCCAGCGTGGCAGAGGCAAGTACGATCGTGGAGGCATTGGCCTCGAGCACGCGTTCGATGTCCCACTCCTGTTCCAGCACCAGGAGACGTTGTGTGATGGCATCCTTGTCACCTGCGGCCAGTTGGGTCAGGCGATCCTCCATCTTCCGGCGGATGCGAAGGTTCACCTCATCGGCTGTGTTGGCGGCCACGCGGTCATCGGTGGCAGGCGAGGAATAGCTGGAACGGATGGTATTGGCTGAATTCATCGTCAGTCGGGGTGAGGGGCAGGAGGGAGCCGTTAGGAGCTCCATTCCTGTACCTGGGTTTGATTTCCCGACTGAATCGACGCCCAACCGGATTCCCAACGCCTCCAATGCAGCAAACTGGCCTGTGACCAGCCGCCTGATGGGGAAATAGGGGAATCGCCCGACCTGCGTGGGACGGGATGGGGCCGATCTGTATGAAAAGACCCTGTCCCCACACCCATGAACGCCCTCCGCCCCTTCCTCCTGGTCTGCTCTGGTTGTTTCCTCGTGTTTGCTGCCACGGCATGCGACCGCAACAAAGAGCATGGGCCGCGGCAGGAAGGGCCGCCCACGCGGGATTACGACACGCCACGCGATACCGGATCCGATCCCACACGTCCGGCCACACCCATACCCCCGCAAGGCGGCAGTGCCACTCCGGAGGGCGCTCCTGCTCCGCCTGCTGTGCCGGGCGCGCCCGCTGCACCTGCTCCAGGGCCGCCGCCTGCGCCTACCCCGGCACCGAGCGCTCCTCCTGTGCCAAGTGCGCCAGCGCTGCCGCAGGCGCCGCCAGCGACCCCGCCTTCACAGGAATAGGCCGACTGGCTGGCACTTGTCCCACTTGAGCGAGGTCTTCACCTCTCCTCGTGGGCGTTGCCAGCGTGCGCCAAGGCGCAGGATTGTTCGTCCAGCTCATGCCACTCACGAGCCAGCTGAACGATCGACTCCGATGTGGGCATGCGCAGTTTGCTTTTGATATGCGCCCGATGGGTTTCAATGGTTTTGACGCTAAGCCCAAGTTGCATCGCGATCTGCCTGGTGCCCAGCCCTTTGGCGAGCCAGTGAAATACCTCCATCTCCCGGTCGGAGAGTCCTTGAATGCCCTGCTTGCCCTCTGGCTCCACCGTGGCGGTGTGCGAGAGCTTCGTGACGAGATGAGCGAGGAGCTTGGGGCTTACATAGTGGATTCTGCTCGCGGTATGGCGGATGGCATCAGCCAGTTGGGAGAGGGTATCGTCTTTGCGCAGGTATCCATAGGCCCCGGCCTTGAGGGCACGCAACCCGTAGAACAGCTCGTCATGCATGGTGAGGACCAGCACGGAGGTAAGTGGGCGTTCGGCGAGCATCATCTTTGTGACCTCGATACCGTCCCTGCCGGGCAGGCTGATATCCATCACCACCAGATCGGGCTGAAGATCACGAAATGAGTCCATGGCAGAGGCTGAATCAGCAGCCTCACCGCACACCTCGAATCCTTCGATGTCGTGCAACATTTCGACGACGCCAAGTCGAAAGCCCGGGTGATCATCCACCACCAGGACCCGTGAAGTGCGAGCGGACTTCTGAGCGGCAGCAGCGGGAAGAACGGAGGCAGGCATGACGCGATGAATCGCGGCAAATGTGCCTGCCGGGCGTATCGCAATCGCGGTGGGTAACTATCGCTGAGTTTGGTTTTTACCGCGAATTAATGCTGACAGAGCCTTAGTTTGCAGCGGAAACTCGCATGCTCCCGGCCGGGCAGTTGCTACCCGGCCAGGGCGAGAGGTCAGCTAGCGGTGCCCATAGCACTTGTAGACGCGGTGATGCCGGCCGTACCAGATGTGGACGTGGTGATGACGATGGCTGCCACAGAAGCGCTGCTCAATGCGTGGACGACGATGGTGATGGTGACCATGCCGGTGGCCGTGACGATGGCCGACGGTTTGAACCTCATGAGTGGCCTCACCATGGCGGTGATTGTGACCTTCACGTGCTGAGGCTGTGGTCGGCATCAAACTAGTGGCCAGGACCATGGTCGCTGCGGCAAGCATGGCGAAAAAGGGGCGGCTGGAGGGGGGCTTCATGTGCGTCAGGGGGGAGGGGTTTGGGGATGGAACGCGGTTCGCGGAGCAACGTCTGCTACCGGCACTGAATCTTTGATGGAATCAGATGAGTGTTTATTCATCTGAACTAAGATTCGTTTGGGAATCGTCCGCGCGCCCCAGGGAGGACGGGATCGTCACCTTCATGAAGAAGGGCGGGGTGATTGCTCACCCCGCCCTTCTATTGACATTGCTGATGCCTGCTCTCGTTTGTCTGAGAGGCCCCTCCGGGCTTGGTTCAAATAAATTACATGCGGCGCTTCCTTCTGAGCACCAGCATTCCCAGGGCGAGGGCCAGCATCGCGAAGCGCCCGGGCTCAGGGACGGCACTGAGGTAGACGGTCCCCGTGGTGCTGAAGAGATCGGTACGCCACACCAGCCCGAGAGTGGAGACGTCCACTCCGGTGAAGTTGAACGTGTAGCCGTTGTTGACGAAGGCGCTGTTGATCAGGGTCCAGTCGATGAGGTTGAAGCTGCTGCTGTCCGTGGGGGTAAACCCGGCATCCAGCGCGACATTGATGGTGCCGGTGAGTGTGAGTCCCGTCAGGCCATTGATGGCATCGTAGCCGGCAGTGGAGGCCCCGCGATCAGCCCCTTTGATGTCAAAGAAGAGGCCGCTGGTGGCGGTGGTGGTGAGGGCGCCATGGATGGTGGCCAGCCCGGTGGCACCGCCGCTGCCGATGACCAGGTTGCCAGAGGAGTCCACTCCATGACCGTTGATGGTGCCCAGAAGGTCCAGCGTGGCTCCGGAGGACACACTGACCTGGCTGCTGAGGGAGCCGTTGACGGCAATGGCCAGGGTGCCGCCCGTGACCTGGGTGCTCCCGGTGTAGGTGTTCACGCCAGACAGGGTGAGGATGCCTGCGGTGCTCTTGATAAGGGCCACTTGTGCGCTGGCACCATCCACGATGGTTCCGGCGTAGGTGCTGGTGCCCGTGACGGTAAGCGTGCTGGTTCCTGACGCTGCACTGTTGGTCACCACGGCCTGGCCGGTGCCGGCACGAGAGAGCCCGGTGATGGTTTCATTGTACCCGTTCAGGTCGTAGGTGCCGTTGCTGTTGGCGGTGGCGTCACCCAGCGCCACGGTGGTCCCGTTGGGGAGCACCTCAGAGGCCCCGTTTTTCAGGGTGCCTCCACCCTGCACCACCGTGTTGCCATTGTAGTTGTTGGTGGTGTTGGTGAGGGTGACCTGGGCGTTGGAGATGATGGTGTGGGAATTCGCATTCGTACCGGTGATGTTCCCCGTGATGAGGAAGGCCCCCTGCGAGAAGGTGAGCGGGCGGGCATTGTGGGTGAGGATGCCGCTGAGCGTGAGAAGGTGGCCGCTGGAGTTCTTGATGATGCCGCCGCCCACGCCAGAGACCGTGAAGTTGCGGGCCAGCGTTGCGTCCACCAGACCCGTGTAGTCCAGCGTGCCGGTGGTGGTCGCTGAGCCCAGGGTGATGGCAGCGGCACCGGTGCCCAGAGCCTGGGCGGTGCCAATAGCGGCAATGTTGCTGACGCGCAGGGTGCCATCCGTCACGGAGACGGCACCGGTGTAGGTGTTGTTTCCGTTGACCGTCCAGATGCCGGTGCCGCTCTTGGTGATGCCCACCACCTGGCTGGTATCGCTAATCACACCGTTGAGCTCGCCCTCCGCAGGGCCATCCAGCGAAAGGGTGCGGCCGGAGGTGGCGGTATTGGAGTCGATATTGCCGTTGATGATGAGCTTCCCGGCCTGGGCGTAGATCTTGGCCTGGCCGCCGCCGCCGTTGGTGAGGTGGATGACGCCGTTGATGGTGTTGGTGCCGGCCAGGTTGATGAGAGCGCCGAGGGTGGCGGTGCTGCCATCACTGCTGAGATTCCAAGAGTAGTTTGCTCCCAGAGTGAGGTTGCCTGAAGTGCCGTCAAGCACCACAGCGGGACGGGCGGCATTGGCCACGTTGATGGTCTTGTTCCCCAAGCCCAGGTTCTGATTCCCGGTGACGACGAGAGTGCCGTTGTTGACGTTCACGTCTCCGGTAAACGTATTGGCGGAGGTCAGGATGGTCTGGCCGGCTCCGGTATGAGCGAGGCTGCCGCTGCCAGTGATGATGCCGCTCACTCGCAAGATGGTCGAGGCTGCAGGTTGCAGACTCCCACTCCCATTCAAGATGATCTCACCCGTGACGGTGCCGAGCGTGCCGGTGGAGGTGCCCACCGCGCCGCCGTTGTAGAGTTCAATGATCTCTGAGATGCTGAGTTCTGCGATGTCGAGGAGAGCGGTGGAGTGGACTCGCGTGCGGTCGGCGAAGGAGTTGAGACCCAACCCGTTGACGTGGGCAAGTTTGAGCGTGCCGTCCAGGATGTTGGTGATGCCGGCGTACTGGTTGGAGGCGGCCAGGATCAGGGTGCCGAGACCGGACTTGGTGAGGCCGTTCTCGATGCTGCCAAGCAGGACACTGGAGAGAGTGAGCGTGTCGGTGGCCAGGTCTGTGCGGACAAGGAAGTCCCGGTCGTCACCACTCGCAAGTCCCAGACCGGTGCCGCCGCTGATCTCAGAGGCATTGCCGCCCGCCTTGAGGATGCTTTGCACCTCCAGGGTGGCTCCAGCCGCCAGGGTGATGTTGTTGTTTCCAGCAATCCGAAGGGTGTTGAGCGTCTCGCTCGTCTGGGCGGTGATGTGGCCGGTGCCGATGATCTGCAGGTCCTTGCCGGTGGCGGTGGTGTCCACCAGCACCTCTCCCAGGGTCGCGACATCGACCGTGAGCAGCGCATTGGCGGTGTTGGTATCTGGGGTGGTGTCCCCCAAGAGGGAATCGCCCACATAGTCAAGACCACGGAGGAATCCGGTGTTGTAGTCGATGGTGGCGAAGGAGTTGCCGTTGAAGTAGATGCCACTGTCGAACAGAACATCTGCGGGCAGGAAGAAGTCACTGAAGCTGTAGCGGTACACATCTGTGGCCGTTACGCCAGAGAAGGCAAAGTTCCCGGCGGCACCGATCTCGCGGGTCAAGGTGCCGTTGAGGGTGAAGAGGCTGTTGGTGCTGTTGTTGGACTTGCTCAGGGTAATGGTGCCGAGGCCGCCCTGGAAATGCACGCTGTTGGCGACGATGGTGGCAGCCACGGCTGCGCCCCCGTTGTTGTTGGCCAAGAGGTTGCTGGTACCGGTGAAGTAGAGATCTGTAGCGGACGGGAGTCCCTGGGCCTGGTTAATCCGCACATCCAGCGTACCTTGATTCAGATAGAGACCGCCGGAGAAGGTGTGGCCACCGACGGTATTGGTGGCGCTGCTGAAGACCAGCGTACCGGCGCCGGTTTTCACCAGGGCGATCTGGCGACCATTTGCGCCATCACGGATCCAGCTGCCGAAGGTGTTGCTACCGGAAGCGATGTTGACGGTGAGAGTGGTGATGCCAGGTGTGGACGAGTTGTCGGTGACCTGCACGAGAGCGGCGGGGTTCTGCGGAGCTGTGAATCCGCCGACGGTGACATCGTACCCGTTCAGGTCCACGGTGGTGGTCGAGCCAGCGGTGTACTGCAGGGCCAGGATGTTCGTGGCGGCCCCCAGGGCGGTGGCGCTGTTCAGCTTGAGCAGACCTGAGGAGATGGAGTTGGTGCCCACGTGGGTGTTGTTTCCTGAGAGCACCACCGTGCCGCCATTTCCGATGGTGATGCCGCGAGTCCCAGTGAGATTGCTGGCCACGGTCAACACGCCACCGCCGCCGCCAAAGAGGTAGCTGGTGCTGCTTACCGTGAGCGAGCCAGAAAAGGTGAGGTCAGAAAGGGCCCCAAGGCTGACAGCGCTGTAAGCGGAGAGATTGAGGTTCGAGGAAGTGTTGGTGCCGAGCGCAAGGACGAAGGCGTTGGTGGTGGTGGCCACACGTGTGTCCAGCAGTGCCTGATCAATGGCCAAACTAAAGCCAAGAACGGTGCCGGCTGACACAGTCACCACACCCGTGGTGGGAAGGGACGAGGCGTTGGAAAAGACGAGGGTGCCTCCGTTGAGCAGTGTGCCACCGGCGTAGGTGTTGGTACCGCTCAGCACCAGTTTGCCTGTGCCTGTCTTGGTGAGGCTGCCTGCGCCGTCTATCACCCCCTGCAGCAACAGGTTGGTGTTGAGGGCGGCGTCCACCACTGAGGCTGCGGTCAGGGTGATGCCCCCCGTCACCGTGGCGGTGCCAGTGGAGTTGGTGAGCTTGCCGCCCTGAAGGTCCAGGGATTCGCCCACGGTCTGACCTGCGAGGTCCAAAGTGGCGGCGGCCTTCACCACGGTCTGGTTACCGGAGCCAACTGCACCCAATCCAGTGGCATGCCCCAGGCGGACCAGACCCTGATCCAGCGTGGTGACGCCTGTGTAGGTGTTGGCTGAGGCGAGGATGAGCGTGCCGGCCTCTCCTTTGGTGAAGCCGCCAGTGCCTGAAATGATGTCGTCCACCGTGAGCTGGGAGTTCAGCGCGGTGTTGATGGCGCCCCCATTGTCGAGAGTGATGGTGCCTCCCAAGTAGTTCTCCAATCCGGACGTGACGGCCAGCTTGCCCCCGCGAACAAGGAGGTGGTTCTCTACGTCGTAGCCGGTGGTGTCGAGGGTGCCGTTCACCCCCACCTCAATGGCGGCGGTGCCGAAGGCGCTGTCGTAGCCGGCCTTGAGTGTGCCGCTGGAAACTAGGATGGAGCCGCTGAAGCCGCTGTTGCCGCCAGCCAGCGTGATCACGTTGCTGCCCTTCTGAACGATCGTGCCGCTGCCCTGGATCACATTGCTGATCGTCAAGTTCTGGCCGGGGGCGAGGAAAAACTCCAGCCGGCCCGAGGCGGCGATGGCGATGGCCCCGGTGCCGGGTTGCGTGATGCCGGTTGTGGCCCCATCACCCAGTTGCAGGGTGCCGTTGTTGAGGGAGATGCCTCCGCTGAAGGTGTAGTTGCCCGTGCCGGCAAAAATGAGAGTGCCGGTGCCATTTTTTGTGAGACCTCCCGTTCCTGCGAGGGCACCACTGCCAGCGAAGGTGTAGGTTTTGGTGCTGTTGTTGACGGTCGTGGAGATAGGAGTGAGCTCGGTGGTCAGGTTGACGGTCGTGTTCGTTGCCAGGTCATCAAAAAGCACGCTGTCCGTGCCAGCCGGACCCTGGAGGTAGGTGGTGGTGGAGCCAGCGGTGACGAGGGACCAGTTCGTGGTGGTATTCACATCCCAGTTGTTCCCTGCGAGACCGGTCCACCGGGGCACATCCACGCCGGTGATCTTGAGGTCGATCGTTTTGGCAGATGTGTTGTTGATGAGCTCAGCCAGGGTTCGGGCGGGGAGGCTGCCTAGGACGAGGTCTGTAAAGTTGCCCGTGATGGTGCTGTAGCTGAGAAGGCTGAACTGACCAAGGGAAAGGGCTGAACCGCTGAGGTCGATCTGTGAAAGGGCACCAATGGTGAAGGCCCCCACTTCCAGGACCGGAGCGCCGGTGGCGGGATTGGGCAGGGTGCCCAGATCGATGACGAGGGTGCCGCCATCCAGCGTGAGGGAGCTGGCGACCAGCGAGTCGCCTGCTGTGGTCAGGCCGACGGCGAGCCGGGCACCGGTGTTCACTGTGAAACCTCCGCCCCCGGCATGCTGAGTGGTCACCTGGAGGGTGCCCGCGTTGACCGTGGTGAGGCCGGAGTAGGTGTTGGCTGCAGTCAGCCAGACGGTTCCGTTGGTGTTCTTCACCAGATTGACTCCTGAACCCGCCAGCACTGCGCTCACCACACCGGATTGAACCTCGTACGAGGTGGCGGTGAGGGCGGCGGTGCTGCCGGTGTTGACAATGCTGCCGCCAGCGAGAACGACGGCGCCTACGTGGTTGTTGTGCCCGGAGATGTCCAGCGCACCTCCGTTGACCTGCACGGATCCCGTGGGGGAGAGGAGGTCGGCACCGTCCAGCAAGAGGATGCCCTCGTCGATCTGGGTGCCGCCGGTGTAACTCTGGACGCCGGTGATGGTCACCGTGCCGCTCGTGGTCTTGGTCAGCTTACCGCCGCCCAGTGAGGCTGCGATGGAGCCGCTCTGGGCGATGATGTCGGTGGCCGCGAGGGTGGAGGCGGCACCGGTGTTGACGATGCTTCCCGCCGTCAAGGTGAGGGTGCCCAAGGTATCGGTGAATCCGTTCAAGTCCAGGATGGCCCCGTTCACGGTGAAGGCATTGGTATCGCCAAAGACGTTGTTGGCCCCCAAGCGGATGGTGCCGCCGCGAGCCACGGTGCCCCCCGTGAGATTGACGGTGCCGGAGAGGGTGATGACGCCGGTGTCATCAGCTATACCGAGCTGGAGGACGTAGGCGCCGCCGGTCTCACCGATGGCACCTGCCAGGGTGCCGGTGCTTTGATAGGCGGTGATGAGCGCGTCTCCGCTGAGGGTGATGCTGCCGGCTACCGCAGCACCATTGGCAAGACGCAGGGCTCCCAGCTTGGTGGTTTCCTGACCCCAGCCGGTGCCGGAGAGATTGAAACTGTTGGCGTAGGTGCCGGTGGCGGTGAGGTAGGCCTGACCTGTGGGGTTGATCTTCTGGATGACGGCCGCAGTGGCCCCAAGAGACGTCGCCGTGCTGGCGTTCACCCGCACGCCCGTCACATTGAGCCCCTTGGTCATGATGTTGCTGGCCAGCAGGTTCAGTTCACCGGTGCCGATGACGGTGACGTTGCCGGCCCCCTGCAGGCGGGCACTGCCCAAGGTGAGGGTGTTGGATCCCAGGTTCCAGGTCTGGTCCACATCCGCCTTCAGACCGCCGATAGTGAGGCTGCGATGCCCGGTGGAGAGATCGATACCTCCTGCGCCCAGGGCGACGAAGTTGGCGACGGCAGTATTGTTGATGGTGATGAGAGAGGTCAAGGTCCCCTCTACGCGGAGCCCGAAGTAGGTGAGAGGAGCCCCGGTGCCGAAGTTGCCGGTTTGGGTGTAGATATCGCTGATGACAAAGGTATCCGCGCTGGTGGGCAGGACACCACCCGACCATGACGCTGCCTGCGAGATCTGGGTGTTGTTGTCAGCTTTATAGACGTCTGCGGCGGGTGTGCTTCCGATGGGAAGAAACGACAGGATGGGCAGGGCGGCAAGGACCAGGGGGCGGGGCAGCAATGACATGACGCTGGGAGCAGGAGGGGGAGAGGGGAGCTGGCCAGTCCTTCCCGGGCAGGGTCAGTGACGGTTTCAGGAAACTGAATTAGCAGGCGCGGGCCGTTCCGTGCAGGATCCGGCGGATGGTGCCGCTTATTGATCGAGGTACTTGAAGTAAACCACGCGGTACTTCACCACGGGCTGGGGCGGATTGTAGGCGTCTTCGAGAGAACTCGCGGTGTAATTGATGGTGCCCAGGGCTGACTTGGTGTAGGCATCCATGCCCACCGGTTCGGGACCGTCAAACTTGGGATAGGTGCCGGTGGCATCCAGATCGAGCCGTTCCCCATCGCCGCTCCGCTTCAGAGGTGGGGAACCGGGCAGCTGGAAGAGAGTGTCGGTGGTGCCGTCTGCCGTGGTGATCTTGGAGGTCTGCGTGGCGATACGGTCCCACTTGCCCACGTTGCTGGTGTGGCCGTTTCCTGGAACTCCATCGCGACCGGGCCAGATGTAACGCTCCACGAGGGCGTAGAAGCGCTTCTCACCCGTGACGCGGTCACCGCTCTCAAAGGTGCCGTTGTCCGTGTTGCGAGGAAGTTTCTTCACCGTCTGAGCAACTCCCCAGACGCCGAAGGTGTTCGTGCGTGTGGTAAGAACGCCAGCCATATTGCGGAGCAGTGATTCCTTGCCCCACCGCGTGGCAGCGGTCCCATCGTAGCCGGGGACGTTGGCCAGTTCTCCCACGTAGTCAAAGACCTGGCTGTCTGACTGGTAGCTGTCGATTCCGTCCACGAGTGAGGTGACCTGTGAATCTGAGCGAAGGTGCTTGAACACGGCTTCCAGCGGGAGCTTGCGGGCGGGAGGATTGAACCAGTCGTTCTTCGGGTAGATGCGGGAGTTCAAGTTCACCTGCCCGGCGGTGGAACTCATGTAGGAGGCCGTGGAAAAGCTGTCGGGCAGTTTCTGGTCTATCTTCCACTGGTCATGCGCCATGGGGTAGGTCGCGCCGAAGAGATCAAGCAGCAGCCAGTCCGGCGGAGTGTTGGTGGAGGCATTCGCGCTGAGATCGACCGTCTGCCACGGAGTGCCGCTGCGCATGCCGGTGTGCAGGAGGGACCAGTAGCCGGGGGAGGCGACACGGCTGGTCTGCTCGTACTCGTCGGGGCGGTCGTAGGGTTCCTCACCAATCAACGCGTCCTCGGGGGTGCGCTGCACATAGCGGAACTTGCTCTTCTCCGAGGAACCTTCGTCAGGCTCACCGACATTGACCTTGCCGGGCGTGCCGATGGCACCTTCCTGGCCGGGGCCAGTCATGACCCACTTGGTGACATCGTGGCTCAGATTGGGATCGGCTATCTGCCAGGACACGACCTGTGGGGTCGTGGTGTTGGTGAGGTCCACCACATAGCTGGCCTGGAGCGTGTCGTTCTGGGTGAGGCCGAGCGGGATCATCTGCCGGGGGCGGTTGTTCGCTCCGGTGATGCCCTGTCCGGGACGCCACTTGACGGTGAACTGTGCCTTCCCCTGGGTAAGGGATTTGTCAAAGATGACTGGATCCCAGATGTTGGTCTTTTGCGTCGCGTTGAGGTTGGGGATGTCGTTGTCAAAGCGGGCTACGGTGTCACTCTTGCCACCGGTGGCGTTGGCGTCGTTGCGCTGCCACTGGCTCACGTAGAATTCCGGGCTCTTTACCACCACGCGGTTGGGCACCGCGGCCCCCGCCCAAACGGCACCTGCTGGGCCGATGAGGGTGCCTGCCGCGGGATAGGTGGCAAGGAGGTTCATGAAATCATTCTGCCACTGTTTGTCTGCGCGGGTGTCGTTGCCGTCCGTGGGGCCAAACTGCTGTGCTGCCGTCTTGCCGCCGCCGCGGACGTTGAGCTGGAAGTAGTCCATCCGCGTAGGGAAATAACTCAGGTCCAGCACCGGACCCATCGGGTGCATGTAATACTCCACTTCGTACCAGTATTTGATGTAGCGGGAGTTGGCGGTGAGGGTGCCGGTTTTGGGTGCAGGCGTGGCCTCGCTGGCCTGGGCGAAGAGACGCACCTCAGTGATGTGCGGGCCGGGCGTCTGGGGCAGCATGAGCACGACCTTGTTGGTGGTGGGGTCTTTGAGCCTCCAGTAGAAGCGTTCCGGGGCGTACCCGCTCAATTCCGAGGCATTGGGGAAGAAGATCACGCTTGTGCTGCGCATGCCCCAGGCATTGCTGAAATTCCCTAGGTTCTTCGCGATCTGGGTGGTGCTCATGCGGGCCTGCTGCAGGATGTTGAGGGCAATCTGGTAGGCGCCTACTTCACCATATTTCTCCACGAAGCTCCGGTTGTAGCCGGGCCACTTTCTGCGGAAGTACTCTACCAGCATGCGGATCTGGTTCCGGTTCACCATGTTGGCCTGATCCGAGACATAGCCGCTGGGGCCGGTGATGTCCGCACTGGCGCCGAAGAAGCCGAGGAGTGAATTCAGATGCAGGATCTGATTGTCCTCCAAACGCCCGGATTCCAACGTGCCATCGACAAGGTCTCCCTCTACGCCTTTCGGGATGACGACGCCGTTGTTGGAAGAAGGGTCGTAGATGAAAGGCAGCTGAAAGTTGGGCCCTGCCTCCAGTGAAAGCGGCACATAACTGGTGAAGAGGCGCGAGCGGCCAAAGGCGTTGAACTCCGGGCTGCGATTGTAGAAAGTGAGATTGAACTTGTTGGCTTCATACCACGCGTCAGGATCAGCTACGCTGATAAAGTCTTTGATGGCTTCAGGGTATCTGGCGAAGCCGTTGAGAAAGGAGTGCGCGAGCAGTTTCTCGTGATTCAGGTCAGCGGCATTGCTGAAGAGCACATCCAGATTCACGGACTGTGGCTTGCCCAATGCCCACTGGGCAGGCTGGCCATTGGCGGTGGTGGCGGTGCCGCCACGGGTGAACACGGGCGGCATGAAGCCCGCAGCCACCTGGGTGTCGTAGTGAGAGTCCGCTCCCGTGGCGGGCTTGCCCATGGCGGTATTAAAGTTGAGGCGGGTGCTCTCATCATCGATCCAGAAGGCATATCGGCCGGTAATGCGATTGTCGTCGGCCGAGGCGCGGGAGGGGTCCTGGAGCAGGTTAACCCATTTAACCCGCATTTCCGGGCGAGCGGAACTTCCGTTCGCAGCAGGCACAATGGCTGGCGACTTTCTCCCCGGCAGAGGTTTGTTGAGATCCACAGATTCTGCATCACGCAGGACTCCGGGTGCGGGGGCGGTGGTGACTTCTCCGGTGTGAAGCGGGATGTACTTTGGGCCGGTGTTCTCCCTCAAGATGGTAAGGCGACCGGGATTGGTGACCCAGTTCTCTCCGGGGGCAGTGTCCGGTCCCTCGGAAAGCCGAGCCGGTTCAGGAATGTTGGTCCGCAGCAGATCAATCGCATGCGCGACGGCTCCCTGGGCGACGAGCTTGGTCCGTTGTGATTCCTCATAAGCACTGGCAGCCTGCCTTTCCGTCGTCATCGTCGAAAGGAATCCGACCACGAGGATGGTCAGCACCCCGACAATAAAAAGGGTCATGATGAGGGCAGCCCCCGACGGGTGTCGGTGGGCTAGTTTGAGAGATGGCCGGGAATGCATGGCTCAGAGTGGACGGTGTCGTCGCAAAAGGGAGGTGATGAAGAAAAGATATTTCATAGAACTAACCAGACGCGGCCCGCCATGAGCAGGTGAGGCGTGCTGGTCAGAGCAGGGCGCGACACAGCTTCCGGTCTGCGGCAAAGGGCGGCAGGCGGCCTGGCAGTGCACACCCCTGTCCCGGTCAGGCGACCAGAACTTAAAGGGGAAATGAGTTAGGCGGGATCAACAGCCCGGGTGGGGCCCGGAGACAATGCTGGGAGGGGAAGGGAGCATGTATTAGCGATGGGTCCGTGGCCTTCTCATCCTCGAGATCGGTCCACTGGAAGATACTGATTCCATCCGCTGTCTGGATAGGGAAAGACCGTGCAGCCGATTGGAAACTGCAAAGTACACTAGTTCAGTGTGAATTGATCTTACGTCCCGGGTTTGGTTTGTCTAGAGGAATCAACAGATTTTTTAATTCTGACTGTCCAAGTGTACATTTGAATTTATATCGAAAAATCTTTACCGGTTGAGGTCACGACATAAATTGAATGCACGGGCGGAACTGAATTGGCCCGTGTACCTCCTGGAGGAAAGCTTCGCTGAGCCGTCAACGGCAGGCGTTTCCTGCTGGCTTCTGGTTGCCGGTGGCAGCGGACGATGCCGCAGCTTCAGACTGGCGGGACGGATTCCCGCTGCGCTCTGCCTTTAGGCGACTGGCATCTCGACCCCCTGACGGATCGTTTGACTCAACGAACCAAGTAGCCCTGCAACCGAGGATGAATCAGGCCTGCGGTAAGCCGGAAATGGTCCATGAGTCAAAAACTCTGGCTTTTCAGGTGGACAACTCAAGTTTGCCACCTAGGTTCAATGCACACTGAATCAGTGTGCATTTGTTGGCGGCATTGATTCTGTGGACCCATCCAGATAGCGGAAGGTAATCACGACATCACGATACACTGATCTCCAAGCGAGAAGGGCATCGGGCCTCCCTGACTCTTTTCACCCATGATCCTTCCAGTCTCCTGACAGCATCTGCTCGCAACAACCACGCCTTGATGCGGAAGGGCAAAGAGGGGCCTGGGCATTCCCGAGAGGGCTGACCGGTCCATATTGGCCATTCCGCTATTGACGCCGCCAGGCCCGATGAGGCGAGGCGCGCGTGTCGGGAGACGTTGCTGGCAGTGGTCTGATGCCGACGCAGGAGCCGGTGGATCTTTGAAATAACTTCATCATGTCAAGTTTCCCCACTGTCAGCAAGCCCGCACCTGTCGTGCAGATTCAGGAGCTGCGTCCGCCCGAGGACAATCCCTGGCACGTCCGCCAAGTGCCGACCCAGGCAACGCAGCCTTCACCTGAGCCCGATAATCTGACTGGGGTACCTGCCGCACCCGCACCGACGACACCGCCGACACCGCCGACACCGCCGATTGGGGGCTCTTCATTGCCTGCCGCCTCCCTGCCAGCCTCACCAGTGGTTGCGAGTTACTGGCGCCGGTTGGGTGGGGGTTCGCTTTTGCTGAGCCTTGGCATCCATGCCGCGTTGCTGACTCTCGCAGCTTTTGTGGTCAGCACGTTGGTGACGGAGCGCAAGGTGGACTTCCTCCCTGGAGGTGGCAGCAAGCAAGGTCAGGAAGCCACCCGTGAGTTGGCGCATCAGGTGCAGGCCAAAAGATACAATCATCTGCAGAATCCGCTGCCGCGTCAGCGCCTGGTCAGCACCAGTGACCGGGCTTCGATAGCGCTTCCAGACCTGCCTCTGGAGGCGCTGGAGATGCCGGATTCAGGTGAGTTTCTGGGCACGCAGTCCATGAAGGCAGGTGGCTTCGGCTCTCTGGGAAAAGGGGGGGATCGGGCGTGGGCATGGGCATTGGCTCAGCCAGGGGAGTCAGCTTCTTCGGCTTCAGCACGCCGCTCGATCGCGTGGCTTTCATCCTGGACTTCTCGAACTCGATGAAAGTCTCCCAAATGGATCTGGTGGTGGCGGAGATGGGCAAGACGCTTTCCAAACTCCCGCCTCGATCCCAGTACCAAGTGATTCTCTTTGCGGGTGGGGCCCGGTTTGCTGGCAGTCGCTGGAAGATCGACCAGCAGCGGGGTGACCAGCGGGTTACCTATGCTGTTCATCGGAGCCGGACGAAGTACCGCTTCTTCTCACCCAATGGCGTGGCCAGCGACTGGGCCTTCGAAGGGAAGGATGAGGAACTGCCATCCGACGACTGGATCGACTCCTCGCCTTTGCACACCCGGGAAACGATGAAGGACCTGGAGGGCAAGGATCGGTGGTTCGGCACGGATTGGCGCTGGCCCTTCAAGATCGCGCTGAACATGAACCCTGCGCCGAAGACCATCATCTTCATGACCGACGGCACGGGTGGCGCGGACGTGGATCTTATTCTGGGCTACAACAAAGAGAAGAAGGCCCACGCCAGCATCAACACCTTCCTGATGCACACCAGTGCGGGTGCCCCGGCCATGCAGCGTCTGGCGCATGAGACGGGCGGCCGATTTCACATCGTCTTCAATGACGGCACTCCGCTGGATGGGGCTGCGTACTTTGCTGATCGGGGCAAGTATGACCAGATGTTGCGGGAGAAGGACTCGCCCGCTACCACGGCGGGGTTGTCCGCCAAGAAGTGAGGGGATACGACCAAGAAGATTGCGCGGGCGGTCTGGACTACGAGCCATTGGAGGGCCTGGCGACCTTGCGATAGAGCATGTCGGAAAGCTCCTGCCACATCCCGGTACTTCCGTAGTAGTCAATCTGGAGACCTGAGTGCTTGGTGAAAATCACTGCAGACTGGCGAGCGCGAAAGAGCAGGACAAGGTGCTGGGCACCTCCTTGTTCCGCTGGAGTGGTCTCGAACTCTGACAAGATATCGGGCGTCCAGTGTTCTGCCGAAAACTCTCGCTCCCAGTGGGGGACCAAAAATGCCCCGTCGTCGTTCGTGGCGTAGAGGATCGATGCCTCGTTTCTGCTGGCGAGTGCCCCAAATGGCTGAACAAGCTTTGGATTGGTTCTCCGCCGTTGAGTTTCCATTCCCGGTGCGGTTCCGGGCTGGCGGGTTCGAGGTACATGTCAGTCGTGAGGGAGATTGACTTGGCGGCAAAGATGCGACGACGCTTGCCGAGTCGTTCTGGGTGCCACGACAGCTCATCAAACAGCCTGAAGCGTAGCCACGCGTCGTCGTAGAGGGCTCTGTCCATGTGGGGGTGGACCATAGACAGGATGAATCCTGTGTCGACGTCCTTGGCGCTCAATTTGCCAGCAGCTTCTCCACCCAGCGGAGGGTTTCCTCCTGGTTCAAGATCTCCACGTGTTCCCGGGTCAGATGTTTGAAGGAGGTGGTGCTTTGCTTGATGCGGAGGTCGGTTTCGCTCTCCACGGTGACCACGCCGTCGTTGAGTTCTTTCATCCAGAAGGGGCCGCCATCGATGGAGCCGTACACAAGGTCATGGGTGGTGCCGCGGGGAAGGGGCGTGCTGTAGATCCGGGCAAGGAAGTCGCTGTTGGGTGTCACATCCAGCCAAGAGGGGACCGGCTTTTTGAGGTGACGGATGCCATGCTCGGCGGCCTTGTGTCCGCCCCAGGGGGTGGAGATGGAAACAAACTTGGGAATGAAGTTCTGGCCTTCATCCGCCACGGCGGTGCAGATGGCTGGGCGCGAGACTTGGCCGCCCATGCTGTGGGCAACGACGTAGCATTGTGTAAAGTCATACTGGCGCTTGAGCGAGCGCAAGCCGAGAGAGAGGGCCCCCGAGACGCGGTCCAGCCGCATGCCGCTGGGGTAGTGGTAGAACCAGAGCTGGTATTTCTTCCGGTCAAAGTGGTTGATGAAATAACGCCAGTCCTGCGGACTGCCGCCGATGCCGTAAACGAACAGCACCGGAATTCGGTGGGGATCGTAGGGTTCGGTGAAGTAGATGCCGAGGGTGTTCTTACTCAGAAAGTCCAGCGGGCGCCACAAGCCGCTGCTGCCTGCCTCCGGAGCAAACCTGGGATCGTCCAGCGAGGCTACTTCACCCAGGGCGAGGTTGGTCTTGCCACCCAGGGCGTCGTTCTGCTTGGGCACCTGGATGACGGTGCCTGGGGGCAGTCCGTGGTCTCTGCGGAGTGTGAGCGGCCAGATCTTGGGCTTCACGCTGGGATCCGTCAGGGACAGCGGCTTGACGTCTTTGATGAAGTCGAGCGGCTCGCCTGCATCATAGGCGTTGTTGCCATTGTCATCGGTGAACGCTCCTACGCGATACAGGTGGTCCAGGCCCAAGTTAAACGAGGCGATACCGCTGGCAGGAACTTGCTGAAAGCCCGCTGAGTCTTTGCGGCTGCCGTTCTCCATGCGCCAGGCGAGGGCATAGGTGGCAGGCTGGGACCTGGGTGGGGGAGTAACCCGTACCGTGACATTGCCGCGGGCCTCCAGGGTCTCCACATGCTTTCGCAGCCCGATCAGGCCGCAGGAGGTGAGCAGGGTGGCGACCAGCATGCCGCTGGTGCCAAGCGCGAAGGCTGGATGGATCTTCATGGCACGGCTGGACGGTGGAGCTGTCTGAGATGTCAGCGGTAGGAAATCGTCTTGAGGTGGAGCAGCAGAATGCGGCGGATCTCTGCAATGGCCTCGGCCTTGGCATGCGCGCCATGGTCGGCATTGACGACGAGCTCGGACTCCACGTTGGGCAGGTGGGCGCTGGTGTAGGGCACCACTCCGTCTGAGCACTTCGGATCGGTGAGTAGGCGTCCGTCCCGGTTCCCGACGATGGAGTGGATGTGGAGTCCGGGCTTGAGCTCGAGCTGGGTGGAGGTTTTCACAAAGCGGGACTCAGGGTTGAGGTTCTCGATACTGCTGGGGATGCCCTTGCCCAGGAATTTCTTCATCATGGGGTTGTCAGGACCATCGCCCTGGATGAGGTCGTAGGTGGAACCGAGGATGCGGCCTGGCAGGCTGATCACGCCGCGGCCGATGGCTCCGGCCAGGCCCTGAGCCATCTTGCTGCCCTGGTGTGGCGTGCAGACAAAGATGACGCGATCCACGTGCGAGTTGGGCTCGAACTCCATGTAGGGTTTGAACGCCTCACGCTCCTGCGGGCTGAGCTTGAGTTTGTCCGGCGTGTCTCCCAGGATGTTCATCCAGAGCCGGTCGCCGCTGCGGACAAGCTGCATCTTGCTGAGGAGGCCGCCCATGCTATGGCCGATGAGGACCATGTGATCGGCGGCTTTGTCGTTGCCGAGCCGATGCAGCTCATCATGAAGACCTGCCAGTTCCGAGCGCAGATTTTTGGCGCTGAAGGCGACAGGTACGCCGGAGGGATAGCGAAAGAAGAAGATCTGATATTTTTTCCGGATCACGGGATCGGCCGTCAGCTCATTGAAGGCGTTTTGCCAGGTGAGGGGGCGGGACATGAGGCCATGCACAAAGATGACGGGCACGCGGTCTGGAGCAGGCGGTTCGAGCCCAAACAAACCCATCTTGTCGAGATACTTCGCGCTGTTTCGCATCGCGCCGAAGCCGGACATGCCCAGATCCTTGCGGGTGGACACTGCTTGCAGGATCCATTCCCCCGGAGCGCTGAAGTCGGCCGCCAGTGGCTGGCGCTTGCCTGAGACGACGGCAGTTTCCTCACGCCGCACGTCATGCACGACCAGCCTGACCTCACGCCCTGCAGGAGAGGGGGGACCAAAGGCAAGCGTGACCGTAACGGGGTGGAGGTAACCGACTTCTGAGAGGAAGGGGTGGGTCTTCCTCC
The DNA here is from genome assembly GCF_000739655.1 of Verrucomicrobium sp. BvORR106. Lineage (GTDB taxonomy): Bacteria > Verrucomicrobiota > Verrucomicrobiia > Verrucomicrobiales > Verrucomicrobiaceae > Verrucomicrobium. The sequence goes on from NZ_BATR01000112.1 coordinate 129,731, forward strand.
GCTCTTCCGTGCTGAACCAGTGGGCGACGAACGGGGTGCCCACTCCGGGACGGAGTACGGGGTTTGCCAGCTTCCGCTTTTCCTGCGGCACGACAGGAACCAGTTCATCGATCTGGATATCAGCCGGGGCGGTGGCAGTGAGTCGGTAGGTTTGGCCTCCATGCTGTACCAGCATGGGGGTCCGGTTCTTGAACCCGCCCGCCTGCTCCTGCCAGGCCACCACCACTTCCTCGGTGACGTGGGCGGAGATCGGCGGGGTGTTGACGCTGGCAGGAGATCTGGCGGCATCAAGACTCTCTGTGGTGGCGAGGGCCTTTCCGAGGGGATCCGCGTCCTTCACACCGGCCGACGGCAGGGTCGAGCAGGCATTGAGCGAGGCGCAGAGGGCGGTGCACAGGACTAGGTCGCGGAGCGACATGCGTGTAAGGGGAGCCATCATCGCCATTCTGCACGGGGATGGGCGGCTTATCTATGAGTCCTTGGTCCTATTTCGCCAAGGACTCTCAGCCGCCTTGCGCTCCGAGCGGACGGGGTTTGGTCACGGCCCAGGCAATGGCATCCAGAAGGGCCTGGCCATCGACGGGCTTCCGGAACAGTGCGACGGCCCCAAGCTGTTGGGCCTGGTCTCGTAGTTCTTTGTTGTCGTGGGCCGTGATGAAGATGACTGGAATCTGCCGGCCCGAGTGGGCCAGCTTGTCCGGCAGCTCGAGGCCGCTTGTGCCGTGCATCATCACATCAGAGACGATGCAGGAATTGGCATCGGTGACTCTGGCGTTCAGAAATTCTTCCACACAGCTGAAGGTCTGCGCCTCCATCGTGGCGGATCGCAGCAGTCGTGCATACGCAGCCCTGACTGACGGATCGTCGTCCACGATATAAACATGTATCGGCGGGGGTAACATGGCGTTGGAGTCGGGATTACACTCCAATATTCGCGCGTCGCAGCCTATCGGACCTAGGTCTTACATGAGGCTCCGGGATCATACGGAGGGCTAGTCGCTGATTCGAGTCACCTGTTTGGACTCGTTGAAGCGCGTTGGCCAGATCGTGCAGAGCTCTGCAGTGATGAAACTAACTGTTGATCAGCGGAGTAGCAAAATGCCGGTGGCGGCTAGTTGAGTCTGGGGGACTCCATGGGGCGCACGCCAGCGGCTTGCGCCGAACGCACCAAATCGGCAACAGAGTACACACCCATCTTTTCCATGACGCGGCCGCGGTGAATTTTTACGGTCTTTTCTGCAGCGCCTAAGACATCGGCAATTTGCTTGTTGAGCATGCCCGCGATCACGCAACGCATGACCTCCACCTCACGTGCAGTCAGGGACTGGAGCCGATTTTTGGCAGCGATGCTTTCTTGTGCACTTAGGCGGGCCTGATTGGACCGTTCCAGTGCGGCGGCGATGGCGGTGTAGAGCCTGTCCTCCTCTACCGGTTTCGTGAGAAAATCGACGGCTCCGGCCTTCATGGCCGTGGCGCAGGTGGGCACGTCCCCGTGGCCTGTCAGAAACACGATCTGCATGCCCTTGTCGGCGAGATTTTGCTGGAGCTCCAGTCCGTCGAATCCCGGCATGCACACATCCAGCACCAGGCAGCAGGCCTCGGGATGCGGAGTTAGGCGGGACCATTCCAGGTAGGTGGCGGCAGAGGGGAAGCTGGTGGCCTGCATCCGCCAGGAACGGATCAGTCGCTCGATGCTTCTGCGGACCGGACCGTCGTCATCCACCACACACACCATTCCTGCCGGATGGGCAGGCGGAGACTCCATCATCGTTGGTTCTGCTTGCATACATGGCTCCCAGAGTTCGTCATTTTTCTCCGTTCCTTGGCGAAGTGTCAAGCTAATCTCTAGTTTCTACAATCGAAATTGGTTGAGCTTTAGGTGCATGCTAATGCATTGGAAAGGAAGGAATAGGACCAAGGTCCGATGGTCTGATGGGGAGAGATTCGTCATGCTGCGGCCCAGATGAAAACACGGCATTGCTCCCGGGTGTGGCTGGCGGTCATAGGTGGTGGGATCTCTTTGGTCGCTGGGTTGTCCCCCGTAGCCCATGGTCAGCAGCAGACTCCTGCCAAAGAGGGGGCGGCGGCGAGCTCCACCGAGCAGGGGCAGACGCCCCTCGATGAATCCTTTGACTGGAGAGACCTTGAGTGGCGACGGGAAAAGCGGAAATCGGCTCTGGAGGACACGGAGTTCACGCTGCATTCCCGCACCTACTACTTCTACCGGGAGAAGTATGACGGCTCCATCAGCGAGGCTCTGGCCACCGGGGGTTGGGCAGGGGTGAAAACCGGGTACTTCCTGGATCACGTGGCGTTTGGCGTCACGGCGTACACTTCCCAGCACCTGTCTGGAGACGATGAGCGGGACGGCACTCTCATCCTGGCTGCCGGGCAGGAGGGGTACACCGTCCTGGGTGAGGCCTATGTGGATGTGCGGATCATGGATGACCTTCATCTGTATGCTGGCCGGAAGGAGTACGACACGCCGTTTATCAACCGCAATGACTCACGCATGACGCCCAATACCTTTGAGGCGATCTCCCTGCAGGGCACCACAGATCTGGGAAGTGAAGGTGCCACGCTCAAGTACGGCCTGGGCTATGTGGATGCGATCAAAGATCGCAACTCTGATGACTTCGTCTCCATGGGCAGGGATGCGGGAGCGGACGCGGACAGGGGAGTCTTCACGGCCGGTGCTCTCTATAAGAAGGGGGACTTCTCTGTGGGGGCGATTGACTACTATTGCCATGATGTCATGAACATCGGTTATGCGGAGGCCAAGCTGGAGGTGCCGATCAGTGAGAAGCTGAAACCTAGATTTGCCGTGCAGTTTATCGACCAACGCAGTGTGGGCGATGATCTGTTGCTGGAGGATGGGGATTCCAGCCAGCAGTTTGGCATCAAGGCTGAGCTTCCAGTGGGGGACGCCTTGGTTACCGCGGCCTACACCAACATCATGGGTGATGGCGGCATCCAGAACCCCTGGAGCGGCAATCCCGGATACACTGCCGTGCAGGTGGAGGACTACAACCGCGACGGGGAAGATGCCATCATGCTGAGGGCTGCCTACGACATCCCGTGGGTCGAAGGACTGAGCGCGTACGCGCTGTGGGTGCATGGTCTTGATCCGGATCCCGCGAACCAGTATGCAAGGGATGAGTACGACCTCAATCTGCAGTGGGCTGCTCCAGAGGGGGTATTGAAGGGGCTCTCCCTGCGGCTACGCTACGCGATCGTGGACGAACGGGGTGGTACAGGGGACGACCTCAAGGACTTCCGTGTGATCTGCAACTACTCGATCACCTTTTGACTGGGGGTCTGTAGGACCAAAGGCCGATAGCAACCTGCGCCTGAATGCAAGAGGATGGGGCACGCTTCGCAATCCACCCCTTAAAGCACGCAACCTTTATGAAGAAAGCACGATTCCTTCTGAAGCCGGTCCACTCCTCCGGCACCCTGCTGCTCATGGCCGCCATGCTAGTGGGTTGGGGTATTCCCTCCATCCCGGCTCTGGCGAAAGAGCCGACTGCGCTGGAGGCCCAGCTGAAGGCCAGGGAAGATCGAGCCGCCCTGCTGCGGGGTGAGCTGAAGGCGGCAGACTCCCGCATCGAGGACACGGTGGACCGCATCGTGGAGACCCTGCGAAAAGTGGGGGACTCTGACGACAGCAAGTCCAAGATGACTCGAATCAAGGTGGAGACCATTGATGCGCTGGGGAAGAATATTTCCTACTACCAGCAGCGCCGAGCACGGTTGCAGGAGGAGCTGCGTCGCCCCACGGTGAATCTGACACCGGAACAGAAGCAGGCGGCCATTGCGAAATTTGACACCCGGATTGAGAAGCGGGTACAGCAGATCATGGGGCTCACCGCGTCTCTGCCGACCCCCAAGGACTACGAGCGCTACAAGGTCACCGGCGACAGCTGGAACGGACCCACCTATGCCGAAAACGAGGACTACAAACAGAATCGCCGGCTGAGCGCCCACACCAACTCACAGCGGGACAAGGTGGCCAAAGGGTTGCAACGCAGCATTGACTCCATCGAGCGGCAGAAGCGGGTCATCTCAGACCGTATCGCGGCCTCCAAGTCCGAGGCGGATCGGAATGCCTTGATGACGGAACTGGTGCGCTGCGATGAGCTGGTGAAAACGCGGAAGACCCAGCAGCTGGAGGTGACCTCCGGCTACGAGACTGCGACCACCTCTACGAGTGCCAAGGATGCCAAGAACATGGACGAAGCCCTGCGCAACGCGGTGGTCACGCTGCGGCGCGACTTCGGCTCTCTCTTCCAGGGGTACTCTGAGTATGTCATCGAACTCGCCAACATCAACGCGACCAAGGCCGCGATCGCACGGCAAGAGGCCGGTCCGGCATGAGCCGACATCTTCTCCCTTCTTCGAGCCTGTGAAATCAACTCTCACCTCAAACTCATGAACCTCTCGATCAACACCGGACCGCCCAGGTTGGCGGCGTGCCCCCTCCCTCGAACCGCGGTGTGGCTGCTGCCAGCGCTGTTTCTGCTGATCCAGCCGGGCCAGGCCCATGCGTCTCTCTTTCACGGCGAGACGCTGGATGCCGTCGCCAACGTCATCTCCTGGGTGGCCATCATCATCGGGCCCATCATTGGCATCGTAGTGTTCTGGCTGGTGCACATCCTGCCCGAGAAGATTGCTGAGAAGAAACAGCATCCCCAGACCGGTGCCATCCAGTGCTTGTGCCTGCTCTCGCTCGTCTTTGGGGGCCTGCTCTGGCCGCTGGCCTGGCTGTGGGCCTACATGAAGCCCGTTCTCTACAAGGCCGCCTACGGGACGGACGTGGATGAAACGGTCGGTCACGGTCATGGGAAGAAAGCGGAACCCGAAAAAGGAGGGACGGTCTAATGGAACTCATCCTGCTTATCATTTACTCGATCTTTGTCTGGCTGATCTTCTTCAAGTTCAAGCTGCTGCCCTGGAACATCGTCAGCCAGGTGATTGTGGTCACGCTGCCCATTTTCGGGCTCACCGTGATCATTCTGTTCATGAACATTGTGGCGCCCTCATCGCATGATGTGCGCTCCATGAACTACGTGATTCCGGTGGTGCCGCGGGTTTCCGGGCAGGTCACGGAAGTGCCCATCGAGCCGAACCGTCCCATCAAGAAGGGGGATGTGCTCTTCAAGATTGATCCGGTGCCCTTCCAGGAAGCAGTGAATGCGGCGCAAGCGAGGCTGGCGGAACTGAAGGTGGGGCTCATCACGGCGCAGGCGTATCAAAGGGGGCTGGATGATGAACTGAAGAATGCCCAGTCCAATACGGAGGCGCTCCGAGTGAAGCTGGAGCTGTCGAAGAAACGTGTATCCCAGTTCACCCAACTGGCATCCTCCGGCGCAGGCCGCCGGGCGGAGCAGGAGCAGGCGGAGTCTGACGTGGCACAGCTGACCAGTCAGATCGCTGGCGCGCAGGCCAGCGAGTCCAAGATCAAACAAAAGATCGAGGCGCGTACCGAGGCGGGTGAGATTGACGAGGTGGCCGAGGCCAGGGCGCAGATTGCCAAGGCAGAAGCGGATCTGGTGGCAGCCAAGTATGATCTGGAGGGCACCACCTTTTTGGCACCGTCCAACGGCCGGGTAGCCAACCTGGCGCTGCGGCCTGGAGTACGGGCAGTGCAGCTCCCCATGTTCCCGGTGATGAGTTTTATCGAAGAAGATGATCCCTGGGTGCTGGCCTTCTATCACCAGAACGAGCTGCGCTACGTGGAGCCGGGCAATGAGGCGGAGATCTTCCTCAAGACTTACCCGGACCGCATCATCAAATGCAAGGTGGACTCCATCCTCTGGGCCACGGCCCAAGGGCAGATGCCCATCAACGGCAATCTTCCCAATACGCTGCCCAAGGAGATGCCGGAGCAACGCATCGCGGTGCGGCTCTTGGTTGAACCCAAAGACCGCGAGCTATTCCTGGCGGCAGGAGCCCGGGGCGGTGGTGCCATCTACACGGACAAGGGCAAGTTCCTTCACATCATCCGGAAGGTCTTCGTCCGTGTGTCCACCAAGGTCGACTGGTTTGTCTTCAAGCTTCACTGAGCAAGCGCTGCACCCTCTCTCTCCAGCCATGCACTCCAAGATCACGGCATTACTTCCGATTGCTCCCTGTCTGTTACTCGCGGGTTGCGCCATCAAGCAGCCACCCACGGGCGGCGACATCATGACGGACTACGCGCGCTCCCAGGTCAATGAAACCTGGGGTGCGCCGCACACGAAGGGGCGCGTCGCCCCGGACTGGGTCCGTAGTTTCAATGATTCCTCCCTGACGCGGCTCGTGGAGGAGGCCATCCTGAGGAATCCGGACCTGAGGGCCGCCGCTGCACGGGTGGATGCTTCGCGAGCAGCGGTAAGGATCGCTGCGGCCTCCCTCTATCCCCAAGTGGGGCTGAAAGGGCTGGGTGAAAGGCAGGGTAGCGAATTCTCCGGCGATGTGGGCATGGGTATTGATCCTGCGGAGCTGGGCTCCTTCGGACTCAATCTGAGTGGCGGGAGCCCGGACACCCGTAGTGTTGATTCCTCGTCCCAGCGCTGGGTCTATGGTCTGGGCATCGGGGCCACCTGGGAGGCGGACGTATGGGGGCGGGTGAGATCAAAGAAAGCTGCGGCAAAATCCGACAGCATGGCGCTGGAGGCCACTTACGAGTACGCGAGACAGTCACTGGCGGCTCAGGTGGCCAAGGCCTACTTCTCCGCGATCGAGGCATCCCAGCAGGCGGCCAATGCGCGTGAAACGCTGAACCTTTATCAGGACTACGCCAAGCTCACGGGCGAACGCAAGGAGCAGGGGTTCTCCAGTGACTTTGAACTGGCGCAGGTGAACTCACGTACTGCCGCGGCGCGGGATACGCTCTATGCTGCGGAGGCTGCGCATGATCATGCGGTGCGCGCCATCGAGGTGGTGACCAGTCACTACCCGGCTGGAAAGGCCTCTATCCGCAGCAGCTTCCCCACAGGCCTGCGGGCAGTGCCAGCGGGCATGCCCATGGAGTTGCTGGAGCGTCGGCCAGATATGATTGCCGCCGAGCGTCATTTTGCAGCGGCATTCCACCGGGTGAGTGAGGCCCGGGCGGCACGTCTGCCGCGTTTCGCCATCAGTGCGATGGGCGGGGCAGGTACTGCCGACCTGGACGGGGTGGGAGTGCTGGACTCCATCAACTGGAGTCTCGCCTCCGGCGTGGTACAGCCTATCTTCTTCGGTGGCGAGCTGAAAGCTGCGCAAGACCTTCGCACGCACGAGCAACGGGCGGCTGCCTCTGACTACACCTCGGCAGCTCTCAAGGCCTTCGCCGAGGTTGAGGATGCCCTGGCCAGTGAATACCATCTGAAGCGCCGGGAGGGGGCGCTCGTCGAAATGGTGAGCAACAGCGGCACGGCGGTGACGCTGGGCCGGAAGCAGGTGGATCAGGGGCAGGCCGACATGTTCACGATCCTGCGCCTCGTCGGGGAGAACCTCGCGGCCAAGATCGAGCTCACCAAGATCCGTGCCTCGCGGTTGCGTGAGCGCGCCAACCTCCACCTGGCACTGGGCGGGGGATTCACCACCGCCCAGAAATGAAGGGCGACGGTGAGCGGGCCTAAAAGTATTTCACCAAACCTACAACGATGAAAACCAAACTCAATCTGTGCATCAAAGTCTCCCTGTGCTGCTCTGTGCTCGCAGGTCTCTCCTCGTGCGTGGGCACGGTGGACCGTGTGGAAGATCGCTATGACCGCCGTGAGGATCGTTATGACCGACGCCACTACAGCGGGCCGGGCGATCATCTGGAGAACCGGGTGGACCGCCGGGAGAACTGGAATGACAAGGCCCGGGGGCGTCAAGGACTGAGATACTAGGAGGTCTCAGTCTGCGAGCCCTGGGCCCAGAAGGTTGGTCCGGGCTCGCGGCTTATCTTGCAGGATGCCTGCGCCTTGTCAGGAGATTCTACTATGCGCTGCTCATGAAGCTTAAAGACATCATCAAGCGGGCTCACAAGCTCTCCCAACCTTATCGCGTCTCCGATGGTGGGAAATTCCGTCTCGAAGATGTGGAACCTGACGACACTGGGGACTTGACGGAGGAAAACAAGCCGGAAGCCAAGGATGCCCTGCAGATGGGGGTGGGGGCTCTGGCGCAGTTGCAGGACTTGCTGTATGCGCAGGACCGTTGGGCGGTGCTGCTCATCTTTCAGGCGATGGACGCTGCGGGGAAGGACGGGGCTATCAAGCACGTGATGAGCGGGGTGAATCCGCAGGGGTGCCAGGTGGCTTCGTTCAAAGCACCGTCTCCCGAGGATCTCGATCACGACTATCTCTGGCGCTGCCAGAAGCACCTGCCGGAACGTGGCCGCATCGGCATCTTCAACCGCAGCTACTATGAGGAAACGCTGGTGGTACGCGTGCACCCGGAGATTCTGAAGAAGCAGAAGGTGCCGGAGAAACTGGTGGGCAAGGATCTCTGGGAGAACCGGTTCGAGGACATCCGCGCCTATGAGCGGTATCTGGGAAACAACGGCGTGCTGGTGCGGAAGTTCTTCCTGCATGTCTCCAAAGGGGAGCAGAAGAAACGCTTCATGGAGCGGATCGAGAACAAGGAGAAGAACTGGAAGTTCTCCGCCACCGATGCTGCGGAACGGAAACACTGGAAGGACTATGCGAAGGCGTACGAGGAGACGATCCGGAACACCGCCACCAAAGAGGCACCCTGGTATGTGGTGCCAGCGGACAACAAATGGTTCACCCGCGTGGTCGTGGCTGCAGCCATCATCGACGGCCTGGCCTCGCTGGACCTGGTCTACCCCCATGTGGACAAGGCGAAGCAGGATGAACTGGCCGTGGCGAGGAAGGAACTGGAGAACGAGTGATAAGCGGCTGTGATGATTGAGCAGGGGATCTGCGCCACCGAGGGAGAACACATCACAAGCGCATGAGCACCCCGTCCACCAGCAACCTGCTGCCAGCTCTGCAGTGGCTTCGTGCGTACCAGCCTGGCTGGCTGAAGCAGGATGTGCTGGCTGGAATCACCCTGGCCGCTTATCTGTTGCCGGCAGGAATTGGGGACGCCTCGCTCGCGAATCTGCCTCCTGAGGCAGGGTTGTATGCCTGCATGTTTTCCGGGTTGGTGTTCTGGCTGTTTTGCAGTTCACGGCACACAGCCATCACCGTCACTTCCGCCATTTCCCTGCTTGTGGGGGCTTCTTTGGGAGGCATTGCCCAGGGGGATGTCTCACGATTCTCCGCACTTGCCGCGTGCACGGCGCTCATCGTGGCAACGCTGGCCTTTTTGGCGTGGTTGATGAAGGCCGGAGCCATCGTCCATTTCATTTCCGATCCCGTCATGATCGGGTTCAAGTCCGGTCTGGCCCTGTTTCTCGCCTCCACGCAGCTGCCCAAGCTTTGCGGATTTAAAGGCAGTCATGGCGACTTCTGGGAGCGGGCCGGGCATTTCTTCTCTCACTTGGGAGATACAAATGTGGCCTCACTGGTGATCGGGCTTCTGGCGCTGGGGGTGATGGTTCTAGGTAAGATCTATCTGAAGAACAAGCCAGTGGCTCTGTTTGTAGTGGTGGGAGGCATTCTCCTGTCTTCCTTGCTGGGATTGGAGGCGCGCGGGGTGAAGATGCTGGGCAACGTGCCGCAAGGGTTCCCCGTACCCGGATTGCCTGCGGTGCATTGGGCGGATCTGAACGAGTTGCTGCCCCTGGCTCTGGCGTGCTTCCTACTTGGGGCGGTGGAAACTGCCGCCATTGGACGGATGTTTTGTGCCAAGCACGGTGGCCGGTTTGATGGGAATCAAGAGTTGCTCGCGCTGGCAGGAGCCAATCTGGCTGCAGGACTGGGGCGTTCCTTCCCGGTGAGTGGCGGGATGTCACAGAGTCTGGTGAACGAAAGCGCGGGTGCCCGGACGCCGTTGTCCGGGCTGATCTCTGCGCTCATCGTAGTGTTGATCACGGTCTTTCTCTCCGGGTTGTTGCATGATCTGCCGCAGCCCGTGCTGGCTGCTATCGTGCTCTTTGCGATTGCCGGGCTCTTTAAGCTGAAGGCGATGATCCAGCTCTGGGTGCACTACCGGGCGGAATTCGTGGTAGCCATTGCGGCCATGGCTGGGGTGATGGGCTCGGGATTGTTGAGAGGTGTCATGATCGGTGCCGTCATCTCTCTGCTGCAACTCCTGCGGCGGTCTTCTCACCCGTATGTGGCCTTCCTGGGGCGCATCCCTGGCACCCGTCGCTACTCTGACATGGCCAAGAATGCTGACAACGAAGCCGTGCCTGGTGCCTTGCTGGTGAGACCAGAGTCCGCTCTGTACTATTTCAACATCGACCATGTGCGCGATGCGATTGTGAATCGCGCCGCAGCGATGGTGCCGGTGCCATCGTTGGTCCTGCTCGATCTCTCAGCGGCTCCTCATGTGGATCTCCAGTCCGCCCAGACCTTGATCGCCCTCCACGGTGAGATCGTGGCGATGGGCAGCCAGCTTCAAGTGGTCGAGGCGCATGCTTCCGTGCGCGAAACCCTGCGGCTGGAGGGATTTGAGGAGAAGATTGGTGAGATCAACCGTCTGACCTCGGTCGCCGATGCGGTGGACCACTTTTCTTCTCTGCAGCCTGCTGGTGAGTTGTCCCTTCCGGCGGGAGATCAACGACAACCACCAAGCGGACATCCCAACCTCTGACGAATTATGGCAACCCTGACCAACAGCTACCACAACTGTGAAATGATCAACCTCGGGTCCGGGCCGGGTGGGCGCGGACCGTTCATCGTCCGGCAGGAGGCGAGTGCACCTGGCAGTACGACCTTGCAACAGGACCGCTTCCTTCTGCGCAAGGATGGCACATGGGTGCTCAACATTGCCGTCTTCGCCCTCTCGGAAAAGGACAAGGAGCAGTTCATGTTCACCAGCAGTGGAGATGCGACGAAGCTACTGAGTGAATTGCAGGGGGACCCGGTGTTCGACATCAGTCTGCCCGAAGGGACCTCTGTGGAAAAGCTCAAAGCAGCAGCGCAAACAACGCTCACCGGAATCTGGGGCAAGATCAATCGCACTAGTTCATCGTAATCTTACAATCACTGACATTTAAGGATGCATCATCGCAAATAATAGTCGGTTTTTTCTACTGACATCAGTGGACGAACCCGTTATTGCGTAGGTGTACATGCGGAAGCTAGCCAGGTGGACTGCGGGGACGGCTTACCAGGGGATGAAGATCTCATGGGTGGGGGGCATTGCCGCGTGGGCATTCCTGTGCGTTGGATACGAGGTGCAGGTCTGCGGGCAGGGAGCGGCTCCGCTTACGGTCGCCGAAGTAACGACTGTGGCGGCACTGGCCCCCGAGCGCGAAGACTGGGTGGCACGAAACTGGCAGACTGATGACGGCCTGCCTCAGAACACGATCAATGCCCTGGTGCAAACACAAGATAGATTTCTGTGGGTCGGGACAGGAGGCGGGCTCTCCCATTTTGATGGTTATCGGTTTCGCAACTTTGGTCTGCAGGACGGACTGCGTTCACTGCGTATCTCCGCTCTGGTGGAGAGCCGGGATGGCCAGCTCTGGATCGGCACCACCGGAGGTGGAGTGAGCCGCTGGGACAAGGGTACGTTTACCAGCTATGAGTCCGCAGAAGGGTTTCCCAGCAGCGGGGATGTGGTGTGTATGACGGCGGGCCGGGACGGCTCGGTCTGGATCGGTACGTCGGATGGGCTCGTGCGCTGGCAGGAGGGCAAGTTTACCCTGATCGGCCACGAGTGGGGGCTGCCCCGTGAGCAGATCCGGGACGTGACGGAAGACGGGCGTGGCACTCTGTGGGTTTCGGTCATTGAAGTGGGCGTGTTCGAGAACTCATCTGGCCGCTTTGTCCGAGTGCCTACACCGGGGCCAGCATCAGGCGATTGCTACAGTTTGATGGCGGCTCGGGATGGGACCGTGTGGGCTGGCATGGGGAATGGCCGGATCTGGAAAGGGAAGGATGGTGCCTGGACCCTGTTGGGACCGGCAGAAGGGCTGCCGCATACAAGTTTCGAGTGCATGGTCGAAGGCGTGGACGGCACCGTGTGGACGGGGCTGCGCCATGGGGGGGTGTATCGTCAGAAGGAGGGAAGGTTCGAGCGGGCAACGCAGGATGACGTCCTGGCCGGCCGCAATGTGCGAAGCCTGCTGGTGGATCGGGGGGCAACATCTGGGCGGGCACCACTTACGGCGGGCTCTACCGGCTCTCCCCCCGGGTGCTGAACTACTGGGTGGCTGAACCTGGACAAGGGCGCCCGGGAGCCTTCACCTCCATAGCGGAAGAAGCCTCCGGATCCTGGCTGGTGTGTGCCTCCACGGAGGGCATCCTGCGATTTGAGAACGGCAGGTTCACGAGGATCTCTGACCCTGCGTTTGGCAAGTTTCTGCCGCACGTCTATTGCAGCCTGGTGGCACCTGATGGCAGTGCTTGGTTCGCAGGCGAACAGTTCGCCTGCCGCTTGCGATCTGGGGAGGCCACGATGTTGTTCCGTGACGCACCCGTGCAAGGGGAGGCCGTGCGTGCGGTGGCGTCACTGGGAGCCTCCGTGTGGTTTGGCACCTACTACGGCACGTTGCTGAAGTGGGACGGGAGCAAGCTGATGATGGCCGCGCCCCGGGGCACCTTCCCAGGTGGCATCACCAGCATGGTTCCGGAGGATGAGGAGACCTTGTGGGTGGGCAGCGCCTCCGGCGTGTACCGCTGGCGGACGGGCCTGCTCAAAAAGTGGGGGCGGGAAGACGGGCTGGTATCAGGAAACATCAGGGCACTGCACCGTGATCCGGACGGAACTCTCTGGATCGGAACCCTGGGGGGCGGACTCTCCCGCCTCAAAGAGGGAAAGGTGGTGAACTACACCATGCGCGAGGGCCTGGTAGACGATGTGATTTCCCAGATCCTCCCGGACGATCAGGGGGCCATCTGGCTGGGCAGCAACCGTGGGATCATGCGCGTCGAGCGCGGGGACCTTGCCGCGGTGGACTCCGGCTTGATTGCGGAGCTGCACCCGGTGGTGTTCGGAAAGAACGAAGGGGTGCTTTGCCCCCAATGCGCCAGTGGCTGCTCCCCCCCGGCAATCAAGACGCGGGATGGCAGGCTGCTGTTCCCCACCGTGGGGGGCGTGGCGGAAATTCACCCTCAGCGGGTGCTCGCCATGGGCATGGCTGATCCCAAGGCGGTGGTAGAGAGCGCCATGGTGGATGGCAAGCGGCGTCCTTTAGGGAAGCCGTTGGTAGTGCCTTCTGGACAGCATCGCGTGGAGATTAGCTACACGGCACCCGCCTTGGCCGGCGGGGAGTGGATCCGCTTCCAGCATCGGCTGGAGGGGGTGGATGAGGGGTGGGTGAAGGCGGGGAGCCGGCGGCTCGCCTCGTACAGCGGTCTTTCTCCAGGGCGCTATCGATTCCAAGTGGTGGCGACGGACAGCCGAAGCCATCGAAGCGAATCCGTGGCCAGTCTGGCAGTGATCATTCGCCCTCAGTTTTGGGAGACCTGGTGGTTCCGCGCCAGTGGCGTGATCCTGCTGGTGGCAGCAGGTGGAGCCGCAGGATTGTGGCTGACCAACCGGAGGCATACGCGGGAGTTGGTGGAGATCGAGCGTTCCCGTCAGATGCGGGCGGAACTGGCCCATATGAGCCGCGTTACCCTGCTGGGGGAGCTGTCCGCATCTCTGGCGCATGAACTGAAGCAGCCGCTCACCACGATCCTGGCCAACTCCCAGGCCGCCCTTCGGTATCTTACCAACGTGCCGGTGGAGCTTGATGAAGTGCGCAGCAGTCTTGAGGACATCTCGTCTGCCGATCGACGGGCCAACGAGATCATCGAGCGCATGCGGAACATGGTGAAAAACGGCGAGTCAGCGCTGGAATCTCGCGACATCAACGCCGACATCGAACAGGCACTGCTCCTGATCAACAACGACCTGATCGAGCGCAAAGTCTCCATCGAAACACGCTTCTCCTCTGACGTGTCGCTGGTGAAGGGGGATCACATCCAGTTGCAACAGGTGCTGCTCAACCTCGTCTTGAACGGATGTGACGCGATGGCGGCCAGCCCCCCGCCAGACCGACAGCTGCTGGTGGAGACGCGTCCGTCGGATCCCGGCTTCATCCTCGTGGCCGTGTCGGATTGTGGTCCCGGCCTGGCTCCGGAGATGGCGGAGCGCATTTTTAAGCCCTTTTTCTCCACGAAGAAGCAGGGTCTCGGGATGGGGCTGTCCATCTGCCGCGCTATCATTGGGGCCCATGGAGGCCGTCTCTGGGTGGACAACAATAAAGAACGTGGCGCGACATTCAGTTTCACGCTGCGGACAGTGGGCGAGGGGGAGTGAACCGTTGCTAGGTGTTGGGGGGGACCCTTTGGGTCGAAGTAAGGGGGGCGTGTCAGGCGTGGCATCACTGGCATCGGACCATGGTCCTATGGCGGGGAGGGTGTGATTTGGAGAAAATGACTCCTGAAATTTGCACGAATGCCACCCGGTTATGAAAGCCTTGTCCCTGTCCATTACCACGTTGCTCGCTGTGATCTGCAGCTTGTCCGCCCAAGAGCCTGACAAAGCTGCCCCCAGCGTGGAGCAGACTGCCGTTGATGCCCTGAACAGGGCTTATGAAACGGCCTACAACAAAGGAGACGTCAAAGCTCTGGCGGGCTTCTTTGCGGAAGATGCGGAATACACCACAGAGGATGGCCGGTCCTTCAATGGGTTCGCGGAAATTGAAGGTGGCATCCGTGATGCCTTCGCCGGGAACAAAGGGGCCAAGCTGGAGATCGCGTCCGTTTCGGTCCGAAGGCTCTCTCCGGAGGTGGTGGTCGAAAAAGGCGCCACCAAGGTGACGGCCAAGGATGGTGATGTGGAGCGCTCCACCTACACGGCCATCCACGTGAAGAAGGACGACAAGTGGAAGATCAGCCAGTTGATCGAGTCCCCCGTAGCTGAAGAGGAGCCGCGGGCGAAGCTCGCGGAGCTTGCCTGGTTGATCGGCGACTGGGAAGACTCAGACAAGGAGAACGACCTGACGGTGCGCAGCCAGTATGTGTGGTCAAAGGGCGCGGCCTTCATCACCCGAAATGTGGTGGTGAGACAAGGGGAGGAGACGCTGCTGGAGGGCTGGCAGATCATCGGGTGGGATCCCGTGAATGAAACCATCCGTTCCTGGACCTTCGATGCAGAAGGAGGGTTCGCGGAAGGACAGTGGACTCATGAGGGGAATCGCTGGCTTGTGAGGGAGTCAGGCGTGAATCCCGATGGTGGCAGGACCACCGCTGAGAACACGATTACCAAGGTGGGTGAAGACAAGCTTACCTGGCAGTCAGGCAGCCGCACCCTGGATGGCGAACCATTGCCCTCCATCGGCGTCATTGAAGCCAAGCGTGTGAAAAGCAACTAACTTCCCAAAGCCATGAAGTCGCGAGTCTATTCAGTGCTGGCCATGGTCTTGGGCCTGGCCATCTTCTTTGAGCATGCGGAGGTGCAGGCGCGTGGTGGCGGTGGTGGCCGCGGTGGTGGTGGAGGAGGATCACGAGGAGGTGGCGGGGGCGGCATGTCACGCCCCTCGGGTGGCGGTGGAGGAGGGGGGAGCCGTCCCAAACCTTCGGGTGGTGGGAGTAGCAGCCGGCCCAAGCCTTCTGGCGGCGGTGGTAGTTTCTCAAGACCGTCTGGTGGCGGTGGCAGTTCCTCCCGGCCCTCAGGTGGGGGGAGTTCATCCCGGCCGTCGGGAGGATCACGTCCGTCAGGTGGGAGCTCCAAACCTTCGGGTGGCGGATCCCGGCCTTCCGGCGGCGGAGATTTCTCTCGTCCATCCGGTGGCGGATCTCGTCCTTCAGGGGGCAACAGTGTCGCCTCCCGGCCGAGCCAGAGACCCTCTGGCGGGGATTCCCGGCCCAGTGGCGGGCGTTTGCCCTCGAAGCCCGCTGGCGGCGGCGGCAGCGTGGCCAACCGTCCTTCAGGTGGGAACAGCGTCTCGCAACTGCCCTCAGGCAGCCGCCCCGGAGGAGCGGGTTCAGGAGTTAACCGACCTTCCCAGCAGCCCTCCCGGCCTGGTGTGGCGGATCGTCCCGGTCAGCTTCCGGCCCGTCCAGGTGCTGGTGCAGGAGACCGCCCTTCGCAATTGCCGGCTCGTCCCGGCGCGGGCGATCGCCCGACAGTCGGTGGTGGCCCGTCCCAATTGCCAGCGCGTCCTGGTGCGGGTGATCGTCCGGGTGCAGGGGACAGACCTTCTCAGCTACCCTCCCGCCCGGGTGGCCCCGGAGTGGCCCAGCGTCCGGGAGACGTCGGCAGACCGGGGACTCCCAGCACTCTGCCGTCCCAGCGACCCAGCAAGGGTGACTTGGGTAATTTCCTCGGTATCGCCGCGGGTGCGGGTGCAGGTGCCGCCATCTCGCAGCTTCCCGCCTTTGAAGGAGGCCGCGAGCGTCCCTCGCAACTCCCGGCGGGTGGCATCGGGGACGGACGTCCCGGCATCGGCGACCGCCCAGGCATCGGTGGAGGACCCATTGGCGAAAGGCCCAGCATCGGTGAGCGTCCAGGAAATCTGCCAGCGCGTCCCGAACGGCCTCAAGACCGGCCCAACTGGGGAGACTGGTCGGAGAATCGCGGAGAAAACTGGGAGAACCGGGTGAACAACCGGCATGACGCCTGGGACCAACGGCAGGACAACCGGCAGCAACGCCACGATGACTTCCAGAACAATCGCGACCAGCGCTGGAACGAGCTCGAAAATGCCAGGAACGACCGCCAGGACTGGCGAAACCAGAATCGCGACGACTGGCAGGAGCATCGCCAGGATGCGTGGGACTACCGTTGGGATCGGGCGGATGAGGTCTGGGACAATGTCCAGGACTTCCATGACGACTGCTTCGACGACCACTGGTGGGGACATGTGGGCTGGTGGGGACACGGCCACTATCATGGCTTTGGCCACTTTGCGCACAATCCTTGGTGGTGGTGGCGGCCGTGCGCCTGGGCGGGTGTCTCCAGCTGGGTCTATGGTGCTACGGCGGCTCCTCCGCCGGTGTATGCGGACTATGGCTCCACAGTCGTCTATGAAGGTGACACGGTGTATCTGGACAACCAGCCCATGCCGGTGGCTCAGTACACCCAGCCAGTGATCGAGAAAGTCCTGGTAATGGAACAGTCCCCGCCGCCCACACCGGCCCCAGAAGGCAAACCGGAGGAATGGATGACACTGGGTGTGTTCTCCCTGGTGCAGGAAGAGAAGGGTGATCCCATCCTCTTCATGCAGCTGTCCATCAATCGTGACGGAGTGATCTCCGGTGCGTATCAAAACGTGCTTACAGAAGATGCCCGTCCCATCACCGGAGAGCTGGACAAGAAAACCCAGACGGTGGTCTGGCGCATTGGCGAGAAGGGCGGCACCGTCTGCTCGACCAGCCTTGCAAACCTGACCGAAGAGGTGAGTACGGTGACCATCCACTTCAGTGGAAATCGTACGGAGACATGGCTGCTGGTGCGGCTGCCGGAGCCCGCGGAAGCTGGTAAATCTGCCTCCATCCCGCCGGTGGACCGCAAGCTGCCACCGCTGAACCCGACCATGCCGCCCAAATAACGGCCGAGCTACTGCCGGTGATCTGGTTCCGTGATTCGGGCGGGTCACCGGCTTGTTTTCAATTTCCGTTGTCGCAGCCTCCTCGTCCGTGCCTGACTCCAACGGCGGACCTGTAGCAGTCGGGGTCAATGCATGATAAACATGAGCACGCAATCCAGTCATTTCCTCGATCTCATTCAGCACGGGCTGACCGTGGCGGAAGTCCACCACAATCTCCCTCCTGGTGCTCTGTATGAACACGCGATTCGCTACGAGAAGGATGCGAGCATCGCTGACAATGGTGCGCTGGTGGCCTACTCTGGTGTGAAGACCGGCCGGTCCCCCAAGGACAAGCGGGTGGTGAATCACCCGGACTCCGAAGGCAACATCTGGTGGGGACCGGTGAATGTGGCCATGACCAAGGAGATCTTTGCCATCAATCACCAGCGGGCCATTGACTATCTCAACACACGGGACCGGCTCTATTGCTTTGACGGCTTTGCCGGATGGGATCCTCAGCACCGTATCAAGGTGAGGGTGATCTGCTCCCGGCCCTACCATGCGCTGTTCATGCACATCATGCTGATTCGTCCCACCAGGGACGAGCTGGCGAGCTTTGGTTCACCCGACTTTGTGATCTACAACGCCGGGGCATTTCCCGCGAACCGGCTCACCAAAGGCATGGGCTCGGCCACGAGCATCGACCTGAGTCTGGAGGACAAGGAACTGGTGATCCTCGGCACAGAGTATGCCGGGGAGATGAAGAAGGGTGTGTTCACGGTCGCAAACTATCTTGCTCCGCTTCGTGGGGTGCTTTCCATGCACTGCTCAGCCACATCTGACCGTGATACCGGTGCGTCATCCCTGTTGTTCGGGCTGAGCGGCACGGGCAAGACGACGCTCTCAGCGGATCCCAAGCGAAATCTCATTGGTGATGATGAACATTGCTGGAGCGACGATGGGATATTTAACCTCGAAGGCGGTTGTTATGCGAAGGCGACCAACCTGACTCCGGAAAGCGAGCCGGACATCTTCCAGGCGCTCCGCTTTGGTGCGGTGCTGGAGAATGTGGTGCTGGATGAAGAGCGGGACGTGGACTACACCGACACAAGCATCACGCAGAACACGCGGGGGGCGTACCCGATCGACTTCATTCAGAACGCCCGGGTGCCCTGCACGGCCGGGCACCCCACGGACATCATCTTTCTCACGTGTGATGCGTTTGGGGTGCTGCCGCCGGTAAGTGCGCTGTCCCCAGAGCATGCCATGTATCACTTCATCAGCGGATATACGGCCAAGGTGGCGGGCACGGAAATGGGGGTGACAGAGCCGCAGGCGACCTTCTCTCCCTGCTTCGGAGGGCCCTTTCTGATGTGGCATCCCAGCAAGTATGCGGAGCTTCTGGCGGACAAGATGAAGAAACACAATGCCCGAGTCTGGCTGGTGAATACCGGGTGGGCTGGAGGTGCCTATGGCGTGGGGAAACGCATCAGCCTCAAAGACACCCGCGCCATCATCGACGGCATTCACAACGGTTCCCTGGCGAATGCGCGCACAGAACGTGACAGCGTCTTCGGCTTTGACATTGTGTTGGAGTGTCCCGGTGTGCCGGCAGAAATGCTGCGCCCCAGGGACGCGTGGGCGGACAAGTTGGAATACGATGCCACCGCCAGGAAGCTGGCTGGTCTCTTCATCAAGAACTTCGAAACCTACGCAGACGGGGCAAGTGCGGAGGTGCGGGCGGCGGCCCCAATTGGTTGAGATACGAATCATGAGCTGGCTCCTCGAATTGAACGAGACCCAGCCCATCCCGCATGCCATGGCCTTGATGGCACTGGTTTGCGTGGCTGGGATGGCGCTGGGCAGCATCCGGGTTCGTGGAGTCAAACTCGGCACGGCCGGGGTGTTGTTCGCAGGCATCCTGGTGGGACACTTCGTGGACGCGGTGGACAGTCACGTCATCGCGTTTGTGAAGGAGTTCGGGCTGGTGCTCTTCGTGTTCACGATCGGTCTGCAGCTTGGGCCGGGTTTCTTTGCCGCGCTGCGGAAGCAGGGCATGAAGCTGAATCTGCTGACCGCCGCCGTGGTGGTCATGGGGGCGGTGATCGCGGCACTCTCTGGCTGGCTGGCCGGGTTCGACCCCGCGGCGGTCCTGGGAGTCTTTTCCGGCGGCTCCACCAACACCCCTTCGCTGGGGGCGGGTACGCAGACGCTGGGCATGCTGCCGGAGGTATCCGCTGACAGGATGGCGCTGCCTGCCCTGGCCTACGCGGTGACCTATCCCGCAGCCACGCTGGGAATCATCGTCACCCTGATGCTGCTTCCCAGACTGCTCAAGATCAATGTGGCGCAGGAGGCGGAGGAGTTCGCTGCGATGAACAAGGTGCAGGCGGACCCGCTGGAGCGGAGGACGCTGGAAGTGACGCAGTCAGATATGGCAGGCGTGGCGGTGGGCACACTCGCAGCCCGGGTGGAGGCGGGCGTCACATTCTCCCGCATACGTCATGCGGGGGTGGTGGAGCCCGCCACGGACGAGACAATCCTCCACGTGGGGGATCTGCTGGTGGTGGTGGGACCGCTCCGGGGAGTGGAGGCCATGGAGCGGGTGATCGGCCGACGCAGTGAGGAAGACCTCGTTCTGGATCAAAGCACGGTGACCTTCAGACGCGTGGTGGTGACGGATCGCAAAGTGCTGGGCAAACCGGTGGGGGAGCTGCATCTGGACAGGCGCTACCATGTGGCCGTTACCCGGGTGACCCGGGCGGATCTGGAAATGTCCGCTGTGCCGGGACTCAGGCTGCAGTATGGGGATCAGCTGCAACTGGTGGGTCGCAAGGAGGATCTGGATCTCGCCGCAGAGGCGGTGGGGAATTCACTCAAGGAACTGAGCGAAACCCACTTCATCCCATTCTTCATCGGTCTTGCGGTGGGGATTTTGCTGGGCACCATGCCGATCCCTATTCCAGGGCTGCCGCATCCCGTTCGTTTGGGTCTGGCGGGTGGACCGTTGATCGCGGCTCTGATCCTTGGGAGGGTGGGGCGCATTCGGCGTCAGGTCTGGCACATGCCGGTGAACACCAATCTTGCCTTCCGCGAATTTGGCATCGCCTTGTTCTTCGCGGCAGTGGGGCTCAGCGCGGGGGCGAAGTTCTTTGAAACGATTGTGAGTGCCACCGGGGCGATGTGGCTCCTGGCAGGTGTTTGCGTCACCGTGGTACCGCTCGTGACGGTCGCGGTGTTTGCGAGGCTCGTATTGAGGATGAACTATATGGATCTCAGCGGCCTGGTAGCGGGGAGCATGACGGACCCTCCTGCACTGGCGTTTGCCTCCAACATGGCCAGTTCAGACGCTCCAGCCGTGGCCTATGCCACCGTATTTCCTTTTACCACCCTGCTGAGAATTCTTTCCGCCCAGGTGTTAGCGATTACACTCTGCACATGAAGACTGCCATCATCACCCGTCTCGGGGACGCCAGATATGACTCGCCCGTGCTCAATGCCGAAGATGAGGCGAGCTATGTGCCCTCCACGGCCAGCTGGCGCGGGGGCTTGATCCCCGATGACCTGCTCCTCTTTGAGAAGTGCGGGCCACAGAAGAAGCTGTACTTTGCCCCGGCGGAGACTCGGGCGGCGATCGTCACTTGCGGAGGGCTGTGCCCGGGCTTGAACAATGTGATCCGCTCTGTGACGAGGGAGCTGGTTCGAGGATATGGCGTCCGCTCGGTGCTGGGAATCCGTGGCGGGTATCGGGGACTGGACCCGGCGGTGGGCAAGGCCCCGCTGGAACTGACAGATGACGTGGTGGAGGACATTCACAAGGAAGGCGGCACCCTGCTGGGAACCTCACGAGGCCCGGTGGAAGTGTCGGTGGCGGTCAAGTACCTCATGGATCTGGGAGTGGACATCCTTTTCACGGTCGGGGGAGACGGTACCCAGCGTGGTGGATACGCCATCTATGAGGAGGCGCGCCGTCAAGGGCGCCCCCTGGCTGTGGTGGGTATTCCCAAGACCATCGACAACGACGTGAAGTATGTCTCACGCACGTTTGGGTTTGGCACAGCGGTGGATGAAGCGGTGCGGGTGATCAACTCCGCGCATACTGAGGCACGCAGTGTGGACAACGGGGTGTCGGTGGTGAAGCTGATGGGGCGGCATGCCGGCTTCATCGCGGCGGCAGCCAGTGTGGCGAGCCAGGATGTGAACTTCTGCCTGGTGCCGGAGGTTCCCTTTGCGCTGGAGGGCGTGTCGGGCTTGTTTGCGGCTCTGGAGCGCAGGTTGGCTGCCAAGGACCATGCCGTGGTGGTGGTGGCGGAAGGTGCGGGGCAGGATCTGCTGCAGGGCACGGGGTCAAAAGATGCCTCCGGCAACACCAAGCTTCAGGACATCGGCCTGCACCTTCGCGACAGTCTGAATGCCCACTTCAAGGCCCGGGGCATTGAAATGACGATGCGCTACTTCGACCCCAGCTACCAGATCCGGGGCTGCCCGGCGAATACCGAGGATGCCCTGATCTGTGACCGCATGGGCCGGCACGCGGTGCATGCCGGCATGTCAGGCAGGACGGGGCTGGTGGTGAGCTTCCTCCATGGGCACTATGTGCACGTCCCGATCGATCTCATCGCACGATCCAGCAAGCAGGTGGATGTGAACGGAGAGCTCTGGCGTGCGGTGCTGGCCACCACAGGACAGCCTGCGAGGCTGATGTAGGCCCAGTAAAGGTTGCTTCCCCAAACCCAATTTCCGAATGAACACACGTCTCATGGATGACTTCACGAATCCGGCAAGCTGGCTGGCCGTGACCTCCGGTGATGCCCGGCTGACGGTGAAGAGTGAGGAGGGGCTGAGGGGCGGACACGCCCTCCGCCTGGACTTTGACTTCATGGGCGGGGGCGGGTTTGTCGTGGTGCGGAAGGTCTTCTCCATGCCGTTGCCGGAGGCGTATGGCTTCTCCTTTGAGGTGCGCGGTGAGGCTCCAAGAAACAACCTGGAGTTCAAACTGGCGGATACGAGCGGGCGCAATGTGTGGCGATGGATGGAGCAGGAGTTTGAGTTCAGCCTGGAGCCGCGCCCGATCTGCATCAAGAGCAGCCAGATCGAATTCGCCTGGGGTCCCGCGGGAGGCGGGATCTTGCGGAAGCTGGGCGCCGTGGAGTTTGTCATCAGTGCTGGCCCGGGCGGGAGAGGAACGGTGTGGCTGGATGACTTCCGCTTTGTAAACCGGACCATCCGGAAATCTCCCCTGGTGACGACCTCCTCATGCGCCCGAGGGACGAGTGCCGACCATCTGCTGGGAAACAAGCCGGATGCGGGCTGGCGCAGCGCCCGAGGGGATGAGAGTCCATGGCTGAGGCTGGACTTCCATGGCCTGCGGGAATACGGGGGGCTGATCATCGACTGGGCACCGAAGCCCGCCACAAGGTCCTTCACCGTGACGGCGTCAGAGGACGGGGAAACCTGGCAGCGGCTGAACCAGTCGATCAATGATCAGGGTTCAAGGAGTTACATCTATCTGCCTGGATCTGAATCCCGGCATCTGCTTCTGACCTTCGACGGACCGGTGGCCATGACCCATCTGGAGGTGAAGTCGTTTGAGTTCTCCCGGTCCGTGGTGGACTTCTTTCATGCCATCGCGACCCGCAGCGGGCGCGGGCGCTATCCCCGCTGGCTGCTGCGCGAACAGAGCTACTGGACCTGCGCCGGCACCCCGGAGGGGAGGACGTGTTCGCTCATCAACGAAGACGGGCTGGTGGAGCCGGACATGGGCACTTTTACCCTCGAACCCTGGATCCAGGTGAAGGATCGTGTCTTTTCCTGGGCTGATGCCCGCCGGAGAGTCTGCCAGGGGGAGGACGGTCTGGCCATCCCCTCGGCGCACTGGACGCTCCCGGGGCTGACGCTGGAGACCACCGTATGCGGCACGGGGCGTGGCGAGGATGCGGTGATGTTTGTGCGCTACCGTCTCCGCACCACCGGCAAGGTGCCCGTGAAAATCCACTTTCACGTGGCGGTGCGTCCGTTCGAGGTGAATCCACCCTGGCAGAGCTCGCAGAGCAATCACGGCTGGGTGGGGCTGGGAGGGGTGAGCGAGATCTATGAGATCGCCTGGAAGGAGGGGGCGGTGCAGATCAATGGGGACAAGTGGGTGGTGCCGCTCCAGAAGCCAGGAGCCTTTGGGGCACTGGCTTTTCAGCAGGGGAACATCACTGACTTCATCGCGGCAGGCTGGTTGCCCACACAATCCACCGTGCGGGATGAGTTTGGTTTCGCCTCAGCCGCGATGCGATTTGATCTGACGCTGAAACCCAAGACGGAGCATGACCTGTATGTGGCGGTGCCCTTTGGCTTCAAGCGTCTGCTGGACATCAATCAGCGTCATGCCATCGCGGCTCTGGATGGGGCATCGCAGTTTGAGGAGGCAGGACGCGTCATGCGCCGCCGCACTGGCACCGTGACCTGGCGACTGCCGGAAGGCGTGGCTCGGGAGGCGGCGCGCACGTTCCGCACAGCGGCCGGCCAGATTCTCATCAATCGAGATGGCCCGGCGCTGCATCCCGGCCCTCGCCGCTACACGCGCTCCTGGGTGAGGGATGGCGTGATCATGGGCGCGGCGTTGATGCGGATAGGTGACTACGAGGCGCTGCCGGAGTTCATCCGCTGGTTCGCACCTTACCAGCGAGAGGACGGCTTTGTGCCCTGCTGTGTGGATCGTACGGGCCCAGACTGGCTGGTGGAGCACGACAGCCACGGCCAGCTCATCTATGGTGTGATGGAATCCTTCCGCTTCACGGGCGACCGGGATTTTCTTCTGGAGATGTGGCCGTATGTGGTGAAGGCGGCGAAGTTCATTGAGCAGCTGCGGGCGCAACGACTCACGCCCGAGTACCTCACGCCGGAGAAGAAGGCGCGCTACGGGTTGCTTCCTGAATCTGCCAGCCACGAGGGCTATCTGGCCCACCCTGTGCACGCGTATTGGGATGACTTCTGGGCGCTGCGCGGTCTGAAGGATGCGGCGGCCATGGCTGCGGAGCTGGGGCACGGGGATGAGGCTCGTGAATTGACAGAACTGGCCTACGCTTTCAGAGACACGCTTTGTGACTCGATCCATCACGTGATCGCGGAAAAGGGGCTGCACTATGTGCCGGGCTCCGTGGAGTGGGCGGACTTCGATCCCACAGCCACCTCCAATGCTGTGACGCTGCTGCAGAGCATGGCCCACCTGCCGATGAAACAACTGGACGAGATGTTCGCGCTCTTTGTGCGGGACTTCCGCCGGAAGCACGGGGGGGAGATGGAGTGGAACAACTACACGGCTTACGAAATTCGCATCGTGGGAGCGCTGGTGCATCTGGGCAAACGTGCGGAAGCACTGGAACTGCTGGAGTTCTTCCTCACGGACCGCCGACCCCGACATTGGAACCAGTGGCCGGAGATTTCCTGGAAGGACCCTCGCAGCCCGGGTCACCTGGGGGATGTGCCCCACACGTGGATCGCCGCAGAGTACATGCTCGTGTTTGCCGCCCTCTTTGCCTATGAGCGGGAGGTGGATGATGCCCTCATCATCGGTGCAGGCGTGGACGAGCGCTGGCTTTCCCAGCGCGGCGGCATCTCTGTCTGCGAGCTGCCCACCTGGTTTGGCCGGCTGGATCTTAGTCTGGACCGCAAGCCGGACGGTACGCTGCTGCTGGAGCTGGGCGGCGGCCTGCGCCTACCACGCGGAGGCTTTGTTTTCCGTCCACCGGGGGACCGCTCCATTCAGGCGGTCACGGTCAACGACAAGCCCGTCACCGAGTTTGATGCCCGCGAGGTGGTGGTGCGTGAACTGCCTGCCCGCGTGGTTGTTTCCTTCGCCAGCCCGGAGGGCTGATGGCCTCTACGTCTTTCACACCATCCTATGAGTGCACCGCATTCCACCGTCCACCCGGAAGCCCGCCTGCTGGCCAACGGCCGATACTTCGCCCTGATCACCGCTGCGGGTACGGGGCAGTCCCGAAGACATGGCCATGTGGTCAACCGGTGGCTCGGGGATCCTGTGGAAGACGCCCATGGCCAGTTCATCTACCTGCGTGATGTGGGTGATGGCAAGCTGTGGTCCGCGGGGTTGCAGCCGGTGGGGCATCGCGGAGAGCGGTACGTATTTTCTGCCTCGGCAGGGGCCTGCCACCTGCTGCATGAGCAGGCGGGGATACTCTCGCAGGTAGATGTCGCGGTCTCGCCCCAGTTTGACATGGAGATCCGCCGTCTCACCCTGAAAAACCTGTCGGGACGCAGGCGCACCCTTGAGGTGACCAGCTACCTGGAGAGCGTGCTCACCTGGCAAGGGGCGGACATTGGGCATCCGGCGTTCTCCAAGTTATTTCTGCAAACTCGCTACGTGCCGGAGCAGGGGGCTCTGGTCACAGAGAGGCGGCCACGCGGGAATGATGAGAAGTGGCCCAGCCTCTATCACGCGCTCGCCGGTGCCAACGCAGTGGGCTGGGAGACGGACCGGCTTCGCTTTCTCGGACGGGGGCGCACGGCGGCCCAGCCTGCAGCGCTGGAGGGGGCACTCTCCGGCACAGTGGGGAATGTGCTGGACCCTTGCTGCAGCCTGCGGGCGGTGGTGGACCTGGATCCAGGAGAGAGCAAGGTGCTGGCCTTCCTTACCGGCATCGCGGAGACCTCGCGTGAGGTCCGGACGGTGACGGAGAGCCATCGTACTGCTGCGCAGTGGGAGCAGGTCTACGTGGCGGCCGAGGAGCATGAACGCAGCCTCTGGTCTGATCTCAAACTCAGTGCTGAGGAAGCAGCGGATCTTCAATCGCTCGCAGCCGCGATGCACTACGGCAGCCGTGCTCTGAAACCCGCGGCCGTGGATCTGCCTGCGGATACGGATGTGAATGCGGTGTTTGGCCAGTTCAAGATTCCCAGAGACCGGATGCAGATCGTGGTGTCTGGCGGGTGGGGCAAGCCGGTGACGCAGGAGGTCTTGCGGGCACGTCAGTACTGGGGGGCCAAGGGATTCTTCACGAATCTCATCGTCCTGGCAGAGGATGCCAGGCCGGCACCCGCCGGACTGGATGATCGCGTGTTTACCTTGAACTCACGAGAGCTCCCGGAGCCCCATCGCAGAGTGCTGCTGGCGGCGGCATCCCTGGTGGTGGAGCAGCGCCTTCCTGTAGTGAACTCCCAGGCCTCACCGCTGGTACCTCCCGTCGTGCAAAGACAGGCCTCGGCTGAAGGGAAGGTCGTTGCTTCGACGGAGACGCTTCAATTTTTCAATGGCTACGGCGGATTTAGCCAGGATGGCACCGAGTACGTCATTCGCCTGGCTCAAAGGGAGGGTAGGCTGAGCCGTCCACCGCTGCCGTGGATCAATGTGGTGGCCAACCGGAAGGCTGGGTTCCTAGTGAGCGAGGCGGGAGCTGGCTGCACCTGGGCCAGGAACAGCCAGGCCAACCGCATCACCCCCTGGTCGAACGAGCCAGTGACGGATCCCTACGGTGAAGCGTACTATCTGCGGGATGAATCCTCCGGGGAGGTGTGGTCGCCCCTGCCAGGTCCAGTGCCGAGTTCAGGAGATTATGAGGTGCGGCATGGGTTCGGGCGCAGCCGGTTCCTGACCCAGTGTCAGGATCTGGAGCATGAGGTGACAATGTTTGTGCCTGAAGAGGATCCGCTGAAGATCGTGCGCCTTCGTCTCACCAACCGCGGAGGCACGGTCCGGAACCTTTCGTTCACATCGTATCAGAGGCTGGTGCTGGGCTCGCTGCCAGAGTTACCCAGCATGGTGACTACCCGACTCGAGGCGGACGGCAGCCTGCGGGCGGTGAACCTGGCGGCCGGAGACTTTCGGGGTGGCCTGGTGTTTAGCGATCTCCAGGTGCATGGTGCGGTGGTGGTGGGGAGTGCGCATACGGCAGACCGGGCTGCGTTTCTGGGCCAGCATGGCACGCCGGTGAATCCTGCTGCGTTGGTCTCGGGCGGACGTCTGAACAGCGCCGTGGGGACCGGCCTGGATCCCTGCTTTGTGCAGCAGAGAGTGTTTAACCTTCAACCCGGTGCCACGGTGGAGTGCGTGGTGCTGCTGGGTGAGGTGATGAACGAAGATGAGGCTGCGATTCTGGTTTCCCAATATCGCGCGCTCAATGCCGTTCTGACGGCTGAAGAAGAGGCCTGTGCCTTCTGGAAGTCCCTCCTGGGTGGGGTGCAGGTGAGTTCTCCCTCGCCCATCCTGAACGTGATGGTGAATGGCTGGCTCGCTTACCAGACCCTGTGCTGCCGGATGTGGGCACGGTCCGGTTTCTACCAGTCCAGCGGGGCCTTTGGCTATCGCGACCAGTTGCAGGATTCTGGTTCACTCCTCGCACTGGATCCCGCCTATGCACGGGCCCAGATCCTCCTGCATGCCCGGCACCAGTTCGAGGAAGGGGACGTGCTGCACTGGTGGCATGCGGAGCCGATTGGACGGGGGCTTCGCACCAAATTCTCTGATGATCTGCTGTGGCTGGCGTTTCTAACGGCGGACTATGTGGGCACGACCGGAGACGTGGGCATTCTGGACGAGCGGGCGCCCTTCCTGACGGCTCCGCTTCTAGGGGAGCACCAGGATGAGGTGTACCTCACGCCTGAGATCTCACCGAACGATGCCGATCTCTACGAGCACTGTTGCCGCACCATGGACCGCTCTTTAAAGGTGGGGGAGCATGGCCTGCCTCTCATGGGGGTGGGAGACTGGAACGATGGGATGAGCCGCGTGGGCCGCGAAGGGCGGGGCGAGAGTGTGTGGATGGCGTTCTTCCTCTATCACATCCTGGGTCTCTTCATTCCCATCTGTGAACGTCGGAGTGACAGCTCAAGAGTTGAGCGCTACACCGCCCATCGGAAGGCACTGTACGATGCCATTAACGAGGGAGGATGGGATGGGGAGTGGTATCGGCGCGCTTACTATGACAACGGTCAGCCATTGGGCTCATGGCTCAGTGACGAGTGCCAGATCGATGCGCTCGCCCAGTCCTGGGCGGTCATCGCCAAGGCCGCCCCGCCCGAGCGGGCGGCGAGTGCGATGAACGCCCTTTCGCAGCGCCTTATTTCGGAGAGTGATGGCATCATCCGTCTGTTGACTCCGCCTTTTGTGAAGACCGCGAATGATCCCGGGTACATCAAGGGTTATGTGGCGGGAGTACGAGAGAACGGCGGCCAGTACACTCACGCGGCGTGCTGGGTGGTGAAGGCGGTGGCTGAGTATGGTGAGAACAACCGGGCGCTGCGGCTGCTGGAGATGCTGTCTCCCGTGGCGCATGCGAGGACCCAGGAGGCGGCAGATCTCTACAAGACGGAGCCGTATGTGATGGCTGCTGACATCTATGGCGCGGAGCCCCACGTTGGGCGCGGAGGCTGGACCTGGTACACTGGTTCCTCGGGCTGGATGTTCCGGGTCGCGGTGGAATCAATCCTGGGATTGCGGGTGGAGAATGGCGATACGTTGGTGATCAAGCCGTGCGTGCCGGATGACTGGACAACCTACAGTGTCATCTGGCGGGACAGCCGTTCCGATGCAGTCTATGAGATCACCATTGGCGGTGAGCAGGGCAGTGGCAGGAAAGTGGTGCAGGCGAGCTGCGACGGGACAGTCTGCGAGGTGGTGGAAGGCATCGCGCGCATTCCGCTCCAGGGCAAAGAGGGGAGGTTCGCGGTGAAAGTGGGAATGGGTTGATGCGCTGCGCTTTACGAAATCATTCGTGGTCCGTTGCTGCGCAGCTCAATCCATTTCCATGAACCATCATCGTGAAGCTCCAGCACGGCATCGTGCCGGGCTGGGTCAGGTTCGCTCTCTTCAAATGAGACACAAGTGATGCCTCTGGCGCGGAGGGCGGAGAGGGCCATCTCGGCATGGTTCTCCCCCAGGGCAGACTCGATGTGGTCCAGGAAGATGTATTCCGGGTCAGAAAGGAGGGCGCGGGCGATGGAGAGCAGATGTTGCTTGGAGATGGAAAGTCGATCCTCCCAGTTATGAGGGGTGGTGAGGTCTTCGTCCGACTTTAGCTTGGAGGACTTCAGCCCGATCTCATCAAACAACTGCCACAGAGCCTCGTTGCTCACGCGCTCCTCGCACCCGGCGGGGATGACGATTTCACGGACGGAGCCGGGCGGGAGATAGGGCTGGCCCGGGAGAAACGCGAGCTTCTCGACAGGTGGGCGCACGATGCTGCCGATGCCTTCCACCTGCACGCCGGCGGACGTGCGGAACAGAGCCACCCGAGCGGTCTGGGAGGGGCCGTTCACTAGCACGCGGAGCCCCGGGGTGAGGGTGAGGTTCAGATCGCTGACGATAACCGTATGATCCTTGCTGGAAGTGCGAAGCGTGAGCCCGGCATAGAGGAAACGATCTGAGCCGGTCGCATACTCGACCTGGGGCGCGTCGCAATCCAGCCCCGCGCACTCCGTCGCTTCCACAAACTCTCCCAGCCGGGTGATGACGGAGGCATAGGAGGAGATGGCCTGGAACTGGGCAATGATGAGCGAGAATGCGGCCAGCAGGGTGGCAAAGGCCATTGCCGACTGACCAATGACTCCGAACTCCACTTTCCCCTGGATGAAGAGCGGGGCCACGATCAACGAAGGGATGAGCTGGATCATGTAGTTGTAACCCGTCGTGAAGAAATTCAGGTTACGATTGATTTCGGTGATCCTGCGGAAGTTCCCTACGAGCTGATCAATCCGGGTCATCAACCGGTGGCGGATGGTCTGCTGGTTGCCGGTGACGGCGATGCCTTCAGCGTTCTCCCGCATGCGGATGAGCTCTGAGCGGAAATCGGCCTCGCGGTCTGCCTGCTGGTAGTTCAGCCGGATGAGCGGGCGGCCCAGCCAGATGGTGAGGGCGGATCCCACCGCGGCATAGACGACAGCTACGAGAAACAGCTTGGGGCTGATGGACCACAATACGCCGGAGAAGGAGATGGCGGTCATGGTCCCGTTGAGGATGAGGAGCAGGAAGGAGAGGGTGCTGACCGTCAGCTGCTTCACATCCTCTGACATGCGCTGGTCGGGATTGGTCAGCGCACCGGACTCCTCGAAACGCAGGTAGAGCCGCTGGTCCACATAGAGACCGACGATGCGGTGCGTGAGCCAGTCCCGCCAGAGGAGCCCGAGCCGCTCTTCGGCGAATCGATAGAAAACGGCCACCACCGTGGAGCCGCCAAACACGGCGACGTACAGCCAGGCATAGTGGACAAAGGCTGCCATGTCCCGCTTCTCAATGGCAGACATGAAATAACGTCCGACATAGCTGTTGAGGACGTTCATGCCATTGATGCAGAACATGCAGGCCAGCAGCATGAAGAGCAGCATCTTGGCCCGGCCGCCCGCGGGGGAGGACAAAAACACTCCAATGGAGCGCTTCATCCGCTGAAAGGTTTGAGGCTTCAGCTTGGGATGCTTTTCCTCCTTGATGGGGGGCGATGGCATGCAGAGTAACTACCAGTAAGGGTGGAGGGAGGCAAGGGGCACTAACGGGCGCCTGGTGCAGGGAGGTGCTTCCACAGGTTTGCTTCTAGCATGAACCCCGCGATGGAGTCGATACGCCCTAGGTCCTACGGGAAGAGAGGTGCAGGCAAAATGGACCGGGCGTAGGCTGGCCAGGAGCCACCCTCAACCCTGCCTGTCTGTGCCATGATGGAACCATCCGGCCTCACCGCCAGCCGCCCGAGGAGTGTGGCGCGACTGCACCAGACCTTTTCCAAAAGTCTGACCGCGGCAGACCTGGTGGAGCCACTGGCCTCCCTGGATGGAAACCAGCAGGCCGGTCTGGCGCGGGAGCTGATGAAGGATGACGGGCGCGCGGTGCTGGGCGTGCGACAGCGTGGTCTGGTGACGGGGTGGGTGGATGAGGAGGATCTGGCATCGGCATCTGGTTCCCTGCAAGAAGCTGCCAGGCCGTTTCAGGAAGAGTCGGCGGTGGATGCAGATGCTGGACTGGGCACGGTGCTGACAGCAATGAG
The DNA here is from genome assembly GCF_000739655.1 of Verrucomicrobium sp. BvORR106. Lineage (GTDB taxonomy): Bacteria > Verrucomicrobiota > Verrucomicrobiia > Verrucomicrobiales > Verrucomicrobiaceae > Verrucomicrobium. The sequence continues at coordinate 161,258 of NZ_BATR01000112.1, forward strand.
TCATGCCCCGCGGGTGTTTGTGCGCTGGCTGGGTGAGGTGGGCGGGGTGATCTGCCACCAGGATCTGCAGAAGGCACCGCTCCGGATGTGGTTGTTCGGCACGGTCACGCTGCTGGATCTGAACATGACCTGGGCGATTGAAGAGCTGCATCCTGCTGAGGCGTGGGGAGACAAGATCTCAGCGGGCAGGCTGGGCAAGGCCCAGGCACTGCAAACGGAACGGCGACGCTGTGGAGGCGACTGCCGGCTGGTGGACTGCCTGCAGATCAAGGACAAGGCGGATATCCTGCTCCATGAGCCGCAATTGATTGAAGATCTGGGATTTGTCTCCCGGCGGGAGGCCGACCGGTTTGCCCGCGCGATCGAGTCCTTGCGCAATCATCTGGCCCATTCCCAGGAGCTGGAGCAGGAGCACGTGGGTACGGCGGCGCGGTTGGCCACGTTTATGGATTCCATCATCCATGCGCGTGGGGTGAGAAGGATGGTGGGCCGGCAGGGCGCAGGATGAGGTGTGCGACTCTGTCGGACCAAGGTCTTATATCCAGATAGAGCCGTGACGTTCATCATACGGGGGAGTGGAGCCGGGTGGCTCTATTTGCGTTCCGGGTCCATCATGGGATCTGCCGCAGAACCAGAGGTAATGTATTACATAGAACCAACGACCAGCCGCTGGGCTGACTCATAACATGGACATCAAACTGATCCTTGAATTTGCCGTCATCCTGGGGGCGCTCGCCATGGGGGCCAGGGCTGGCGGGGTGGGCCTGGGCCTCTGGGGCGCTGTGGGGTTGCTGGTGCTCGTCCTCGGTTTCGGCGCCGCTCCGGCGGCCATCCCCGGAGAGGTGCTTCTCATCGTACTCACGGTGATCATGGCGGCCTCTGCCATGGAGGTGGCGGGTGGCATTGATTTCCTCGTCCGCCTGGCGGAGAAGATCATCCGGAAGAATCCCAAGCAGGTCACGATCGTGGCACCGCTGGTGACATACGCTTTCACTTTTGCCGCAGGCACGGGGCACATTGTCTATCCGCTGCTGCCGGTGATCTATGAGGTGGCTCATGAAAATGGCATCCGGCCTGAGCGCCCCATGGCCGTGGCCACCATTGCCTCCCAGCAGGCGATCACAGCCAGTCCGGTCTCGGCGGCCACGGCGGCGATGATCGGACTGATGGCCTCGCACGGAATAGGCCTCGTGCAGATCCTGCTCATTTGTGTGCCCTCCACGCTGATCGCCGTGATCATCGCGGCCTTCTTCCAGCTTCGCGTGGGCAAGGAGTTGAAGGATGATCCCGAGTATCAGAAGCTTCTGGCATCAGGCGAGCTTCAGCCTCCTGGTAAAAGTGCCTCGGGCACGGTGGCTCCCCTCAAAAAGGGCTCCAAGGCCAGCGCACTGATCTTTCTCACTGGCGTAGCCCTCATTGTTCTTGCGGGCATCTTCCCCCAACTGCGCACAGTCGGTAGCGCTGCCAAACCCATTGTGATGTCGATGCCGATCTCGATCGCCATCGTGATGCTGGCGGTGGCTGCGATCATCCTCACGGTGACCAAGGCTCCGGTCGAGGAGGTGCCAAAGTGCAAGACGTGCCAGTCCGGCATCACGGCCATTGTCGGTATTCTGGGCCTGGCCTGGCTGGGGGACACCTTTATCAACGCGAACCGTGAGGTCATCATCGGAGGGTTGAGCGACATGGCGAGGGCGGCCCCGTGGACCTTTGCCATCGGCCTCTTCCTCGCCTCCATGCTTCTCTACAGTCAGGCGGCCACCACGCGGGCGTTGATGCCGCTGGGACTCTCGCTGGGCATCCCTGCGCCGCTGCTCGTCGGGATGTTCCCTGCTGTGAATGGCTACTTCTTCATCCCGAACTACGGCACGATCATCGCCGCCATCCAGTTCGACCGGTCAAAAACGACGCGGATCGGGAAGTATCTCCTGAACCACTCTTTCATGATGCCGGGCATCATCTGCACGGTGGGGGCTGTGACCATCGGGCTGCTCATCGGAGCCCTCTTTCCAAAGTAACCGAAGAATTCATACCATGAACTTGAATCAAGAGACCATTTCAGCAGCCGCCCAGCGCATGGGCATTGCGCCGGAGGATCTGGCCGCCGTCGTTCAGCAGGGTGGAGTTGTTTCCTATGAATCCGGTGCCTATCTCTTTCATGAGAGCACGCCGCGTCTCTGGCTCGGCATTGTGCTTGATGGAGAGGTGGAGGTGCAGCGCGGTGCGCAGGCCCGCAGTGTGATCCTGGCCACGCTGAAGCCTGGGGCCATTCTCAGTGAGGGGGTGATGCTGGATGATTCTCCCCACGCCACCAGCGCCACGGCTCCGCGGGGTGCAGCGGTCTGGCAGATCACCCGGGCCATCCTGGAGAAGATCCGTGCAGAGAAGCCGGACATTTACTACCGCATCGCCGGCCGGGTCGCGGCGCGGCTCAGTGATCGGATTGGCCTGGCATCCGGGCGCATCGCCGGGGAACACGGGCCCGCAGAGATCTCCGCAGTGCGTCGTGAACATGATTCGCTCGGTGAGCGCGATGTGCCGGATCATGCTTACTACGGGGTGCAGACGATCCGTGGGGTGGAGAACTTTCCGCTCTCTGGCATTCATCTGTATCACTTCCGCCACTTCGTGAACGGGCTGGCGTTGGTCAAGAAAGCTGCCGCCCTCGCCAATGGCGAGCTGGGCGTGCTGGAGCAGGGCAGGGCGGAGGCGATCGTGAAGGCCTGTGATGAAATCCTGGCTGGCAAGCTGCACGATCAGTTTGTGATCGACATGTTTCAAGGAGGTGCCGGCACCTCCACGAACATGAATGCGAACGAGGTGATCGCCAACCGCGCGTTGGAGATCCTGGGTCATAAGAAGGGGGAGTACCAGCATCTCCACCCCAATGATCACGTGAACTGCTCGCAATCCACCAATGATGCGTACCCGACAGCTATCAAGCTGGGCGTCATCCTGACACTGCAGGATACGCTCTCTGCCCTGCGCGAACTGCGTACGGCGCTGGAAAACAAGGCGAAAGAGTTCGCCGATGTGCTGAAGATGGGACGCACGGAAAATCAGGATGCCGTGCCGATGACGCTGGGTCAGGAGTTCGGCGCCTACTCGGTGATGATCGGAGATGGCATCCGCCATCTCAAGCACGCGGGCGGAGAGTTTCTGGCGATCAACATGGGAGCCACTGCAATTGGCACGGGGCTGAACAGCCCGCCCGGATATGCAGCCCTCTGTACGCAGCGGCTCGCTGAGGTCAGTGGCATTCCCGTCACGCTCGCTGGAGATCTGGTGGAAGCCACGCAGGACTCCGGCGAGTTCTCGCTCATGAGCGGCACCATGAAGACGGCCGCGGTCCAGCTTTCCAAGATCTGCAACGACCTGCGCTGGTTGTCCTCCGGACCGCGTTGCGGTCTGTATGAGATCAAGCTGCCTCCCATGCAACCGGGTTCATCCATCATGCCGGGGAAGGTGAATCCCGTAGTGCCGGAGGTGGTGAGCCAGATCTGCTTCCAGATCATCGGTGCGGATGTGACGGTCTCCATGGCTGCCGAGGCCAGTGAACTGGAGTTGAACATGGCGGAGCCGGTGATTGCCTTTAACCTGCTCTTCGGTCTCACCCTCCTGAGGAATGCCGCCATCATCCTGAACAGCCGGTGCATCTCTGGCATCGAGGCCAATCGTGAGCGCTGCCTGGCATACGTGCACAACTCGATCGGGCTGGTCACGGCACTGAATCCGGTGCTGGGGTATGAACGAAGTGCTGCGATCGCCAAGGAGGCGCTGAAGACGGGGGGCAGCGTGTATGATCTGGTGCTGCAGAAAGGCTGGCTGACTCGGGAGCAGCTGGATGATCTGCTCAAGCCGGAGAATATGACCCACCCGCGCCAGGTGTAGGAAACAACGATGCAACCTGCTTGCTCACGCTGAAGTCATGACTGCGAGTGATCTGGCCTTTGTCAACACGAGCGTTCCGCTCCTCTCCCACTTCACGGAGGCCCAGCGCCGTGATCTGGTAGAAGGTTCCCTGGTACGGGACTACCAGGTCGGGGAGGTGATTCTCCACGGCGGGGATGAGGTGCACCTCCTGGGCGTGCTGCTGGAGGGGGTGATTCACGGATTGATTCCCTCCTCAGGCGCCGGGGCGCTGCCACTGGGGGAGATCCAGGCGGGGGGCACGTTTGGTGAACTGGCCCTGATGAGTGGGGATCCCGCTGTGGCGGATCTGGTGGCAGCCACGCCGTGCCGAATCATGCTGGTTCCTTTGACCTTGTTCCAGAGCCGGATCATGGCCAATCCCGGTGCGGCCCAACTCATCGCCTTGACGGTGAGCACGCGCGTGCAGCTGGCCCTGCAGGACCCCGCCAGAGCGGCTGCACTGAACCGCAAACCTGCTGAAGGGGGCCCTCTGGAGCTCAAGGGGGAACGGCCGGAGCGTATCCTGGTGATCAATTGCGGATCGTCTTCACTGAAGTACCGGTACTTTGACAGTGAGACGCCAGAGCTTTCCGCCGGCGGGCAGGTGGAGCGCATTGGCCAGCCTGGAATGAGACTCAGCCAGAAGTCCGCCAAAGGCGAGCTGCAGCAAGACCTGCCTTCCGGCGGCTTTGCAGAGGCTTTCCAGGCAATGCAGAGCGCCCTGGTACATCCTGAATCTGGGGTGCTGAAGGATCGCGCAGCGGTGACGGTGGTAGGGCACCGGGTGGTGCATGGCGGGGAGAAGTTCTCAAGTGCTACGATCATTGATGACGCTGTGCTGGCGGAAATCGAGGCCTTGGGCGCCCTCGCGCCTTTGCATAACCCGGTCAATGCCGCGGGCATCCGCGAGGCCCGGCGGGCCTTTCCCGGGGTGCCGCACGTGGCGGTGTTTGACACGGCCTTTCATGCGACCCTGCCCAGCCAGGCCTATCTCTACGGCCTGCCTCATGAGTACTATGAAACCAAGGGTGTCCGCCGCTACGGCTTCCACGGCTCTTCTCACAGCTATGTGACGCTGGCTGCGGCCCAGCACCTGCGGCGACGGCCGCGGGATCTGCGCATCATCAGCTGTCATCTGGGCAATGGGGCCTCCATTTGCGCCATCGACCACGGTCGCTCGGTGGACACCTCCATGGGGCTGACGCCGGGGGAAGGGCTGCTGATGGGGACCCGCTGCGGAGACATCGACTCTGGGGTGGCCGCGCATCTGGCTCGCACGGAGGGGATGGGGCCGGAGCAGTTCGATGAAATGTTGAACAAGCGCAGCGGCCTGCTCGGGCTGTCCGGAATCTCCAGCGACATGCGCGAGGTGGAGCAGGCGGCGGAGCAAGGGGACCCACGGGCTCTGACGGCGCTCAAGGTCTTTTGTTATCGGGTGAGGAAGTACATCGGTGCCTACATTGCCGCCATGGGGGGCGTGGATGTGGTCCTGTTCACAGCAGGCATCGGCCAGGGCAGCGCTGGCGTTCGGGCCACAGCGCTCCAGGGCCTGGGATGCATGGGCATCCTGCTGGATGAGGAGCTCAACCGCCGCGTGGTCAGCGGAGTGGTGAGCTGCATCTCCGCCGCTGGCTCGCCCGTGACGGTGCTGGTGGTGCCCACCGATGAGGAGCGCATGATCGCCCGTGAGACGCTGCGGGTGCTGACGCGAGACTACCTGGTGAAGGCCAGCGACGCCTGCCGGGATGCGCCTGTGCCCATCGAGGTCTCCGCGCACCACATCCATCTCTCTGCCTCCGATGTGGAGGCCCTCTTCGGTGCAGGGCACGAGCTCACAAAGCACGCGGACCTCTCCCAGCCCGGGCAGTTTGCTTGCAAGGAACAGCTCACCATTGTGGGGCCCAAGGGCCGCATCGAACGGGTCCGGGTGCTGGGGCCGGCGCGGAAGGCTACACAGGTGGAGATCGCGATGACGGAGCAGTTTAAGCTGGGGATCCAGCCGCCCATCCGCGAGTCCGGGGATATCGATGGCTCGCCAGGTTGCACCCTGGAGGGGCCTGCAGGCAGCGTGAACATCGAGCGGGGAGTGATCTGCGCGCTGAGGCACATCCACATGACCCCGGCCGATGCCTTAAGATATGGCGTGCGGGACAAGAGCAGCGTGCGGATCCGCGTGCAGGGGGAGCGGGAACTGATCTTTGGCGACGTACGGATTCGCGTGGATCCCAGCTATGCCCTGGCGATGCACATTGATACGGATGAAGCCAATGCGGCCAATCTGCAAAACGGGGCACAGGGCTTCATCGATGGCATCCAGGAGGATGGTTAGGAGGTATCTATGGAACAACCTGACGACAGCGCGAGAATCAGTGACACCCGGCTGGTGGTCGTGGCGTTTGACAATGCCGCTGAGGCCTTCGACATGCGGGGTGTGCTGACGAGGCTGCAGGAAGTGCATACCATGGATGCGGTGGAGATGGTGGTCGTGGTGCGGGACGAGAAGGGGAAGGTGACGCTCCACCAGCAGGATAACCTGGCCGTGATCGGTGCCACTTATGGCTCCTTTGCCGGGCTACTGGCCTCGCTCATCTTTCTGAATCCATCCGGAGTATTGCTGGGGCTGGGCATCGGGGCGATCTCCGGCAGGCTCTCTGACGTGGGGATCAGTGATGCATTCATGCGAGAACTGGGGAGTACGCTCACGAACGGTACCTCAGCGCTCTTCGTTTTGGTGCGCAAAACCAACCCGGACGAGGTCGTGGCCGGGCTGCAGCGGTTTGCCGGGCGGTGCCGGGTGTTGCAGGCACCACTTCCGCCGGAGAATGAAGCCCGGCTGAGAGCCCTGCTGGAGAGGAAGGATCCCGAATAGCCCTCGGGTCATTGTCAGTATGTTTTCAGAAGTTTCATGCAACCCGATTCATCATCTTCATCATCATGAGCACTCTCACACATGCGGTGGCATTGACGGTTGGCTCCTCCATCGGAAAGAAGGCGCTGGTGGCCGTGACTGGCGCGGTACTGGCCGGTTTCGTATTGGGCCACATGATCGGTAACCTTCTCATCTTTGCCGGGCCGGACGCGATCAATGAGTATGGACACCTGCTTCAGACGATGCTGCACGGCATGGGGGTCTGGGTGGCGCGCATCGGGCTGCTGGCGTGTACCGTGGTGCATGTGGTCCTGACAGTGCAGTTGACCAGGGAGAATCGCGCGGCCCGTCCTGGCCGCTATGGGTATGATGCAACGATCCAGGCCACCCGATCCTCTCGCACCATGATCTTCAGCGGGCTTACCTTGCTGGCATTCATCGTGTATCACCTCATGCATTTCACCCTCCGGGTGGGGAATGAGTATGCCACCTACAAGACCACCTTGCACGGGGAGCAGGTGCATGATGTGTACCGCATGGTCATTGATGGATTCTCGTGGTGGCCGGCCTCCGTGTTCTACCTCATCGCCATGGCCATGCTCTGCTCCCATCTGAGCCATGGGGTGAGCAGCATGTTCCAGACGCTGGGCCTCAGCACTCCGCGCACCATGGGGACCTTCCGGATGGTGGGACGGGCGTATGCCGCTCTCATCTTTGGGGGAAATGCCTTCATCGTGCTCGCCGTCTGGTTCAAGTGGGTTCACTGAGCCAACGCCAGATGTTCATTCACACCTCAACCTTCCGCGCCCATGTCCACGATCATGCTCGATGCGAAAATCCCCGCGGGGCCGCTGGCCCAGAAATGGACCCGCCACAAGCAGGAGTCCAAGCTCATCAATCCGGCAAACAAGCGGAAGTTTACCGTATTGGTGGTGGGCAGCGGTCTTGCGGGGGCCTCCGCGGCGGCCACGCTCTCTGAGCTGGGGTACAAGGTGAAGTGCTTCTGCTACCAGGACTCCGCACGGCGGGCGCACAGCATCGCTGCGCAGGGCGGGATCAATGCGGCGAAGAACTACCAGAACGACGGCGACTCAGTGCACCGGCTGTTCTATGACACCATCAAGGGTGGAGACTTTCGCGCGCGAGAGGCCAATGTGTATCGACTGGCGGAGGTGAGCTCCGCGATCATCGACCAGTGTGTGGCCCAGGGCGTGCCCTTGGCGCGGGAGTACGGTGGGCTGCTGGCGAACCGCTCCTTCGGGGGCTCTCAGGTGAGCCGTACCTTCTACGCCCGGGGACAGACCGGCCAGCAATTGCTCCTGGGCGCATACTCCGCTCTCAGCAAGGAGATCGCCCGCGGCAATGTGCAGATGTTTCCTAGAACAGAGATGCTCGAGCTGGTGGTGGTGGAAGGGCATGCCAAGGGCATCGTGGTGCGGGACATGGTGAGCGGAGAGGTGACGGTGCATGCGGCAGATGCCGTGCTCCTTGCCACGGGAGGGTACGGGAATGTCTTCTATCTCTCCACCAATGCCAAGGGCTGCAACACCACGGCCATCTGGAGGGCACACAAGAAGGGGGCGCTCTTTGCCAATCCCTGCTACACGCAGATCCACCCCACGTGCATCCCTGTGAGCGGGGACTACCAGAGCAAGCTTACGCTGATGTCTGAGTCGCTTCGCAATGATGGTCGTGTCTGGGTACCGAAGAAGAAAGAAGATTGTGGCAAGCACCCGAGTGAGATTCCGGAGGATGCCCGGGACTACTATCTGGAGCGCAAGTATCCGAGCTACGGCAATCTGGCTCCGCGTGACATCTCCAGCCGTAGTGCGAAGGAAGCCTGTGATGAAGGAAGGGGCGTGGGTCCGGGCGGGCTCGGCGTGTATCTGGACTTTGCGGACGCGATAGAGCGCTACGGAAAAGATCGTGCGGGTGGCAGGGAACTCCCACAGGCGGAGCTCCAGCGTTTGGGCAAGGAAGTGGTGGCGGAGAAGTACGGCAACCTCTTCGAGATGTATGAGCAGATCACAGGAGAGAGCGGGTATGAAAGACCCATGCGCATCTACCCCGCGGTGCACTACACGATGGGCGGACTGTGGGTGGACTACAATCTCATGAGCAATCTTCCGGGACTCTTTGTACTGGGGGAGGCGAATTTCTCTGATCACGGTGCCAACCGGTTGGGGGCCAGTGCGCTCATGCAGGGGCTGGCAGATGGCTATTTTGTCATTCCCACCACCATTGCCCCCTATTTGGCCACGCAGAAGCCGGGGTCGGTAACGACCGGGCACGGGGCCTTCCGGGAGGCGGCGGAGGCGGTCAATGTTCGCACCAAGAAGATGCTCGACATCCGCGGCAAGCGATCTGTGGACAGCTTTCATCGCGAACTCGGGCTGCTCATGTGGGATGAGTGCGGCATGGCGCGCAGTGACGAAGGCTTGCGGCGGGCGCTGGCGCGACTGCCAGAACTACGTGAAGAATTCTGGAACAATGTCACGGTGCCTGGTAGCGGGACTGATGTGAACCAGGAGCTGGAAAAAGCCGGTCGTCTGGCGGACTTCCTCGAGTTTGGCGAGCTCATGTGCATCGATGCCCTGCACCGTGAGGAGAGCTGCGGTGGACACTTCCGCGTGGAGCATCAGTACACGAAGGACGATGAGGCCAAGAAGCTGGGCCAGGCTGGAGAGGCCAGACGCAATGATGAGGCCTTCACCTATGTGGCGGCGTGGGAGTACACCGGCGATATCGCGCGGTCAATTCTCCACAAGGAGCCTCTCCAGTTCGAGGAGGCTCACCTGGCCGTCCGCAGTTACGTCTGACTTTCCTTCGCAATGGGTCCCTTGCCCGGGGACGATGCCTTCTCTATTCCGCAACTTTTACCTGAAGACTTCCATGGCCCGCACTCTGAATTTGCACCTGAAAATCTGGCGTCAACCTGGTCCTGATGCCGGTGGTTGGTTTCAGGAAATCGAAGCCAGTGAAATTCCAGAAACGGCCTCGTTTCTAGAGATGCTCGATATTGTGAATCAGAAGCTGATTTCCGTCTCTGGTGATCCCGTGGTCTTCGACCATGATTGTCGGGAAGGCATCTGTGGCACGTGCGGCATGGTTATCAACGGGGTGCCGCACGGGCCTCAGCGCGGCACCACCACCTGCCAGCTGCACATGCGCACTTTCAACGACGGCGACACCATCTGGATTGAGCCCTTTCGAGCCAAGGCCTTCCCGATCATCAAGGATCTGATGGTGAACCGCAGCGGGTTTGACCGCATCATGGCTGCAGGTGGTTTTATCAGCGTGCGCACGGGGGCGGCCCAGGATGCGAATGCGTTGCCGATCTCCAAGGAGGCGGCGGATTCCTCCATGGACGCTGCGGAGTGCATTGGCTGCGGGGCCTGCGTGGCCTCGTGTAAGAACGCCAGTGCCATGCTCTTCACCGCAGCGAAGGCGGGTCAGTTCAACATGTTGCCGCAGGGGCAGCCGGAGAAGCACCGCCGCGTGCTGGGCATGGTGAAGACCATGGACGAGGCCGGTTTCGGCAACTGTACCAACCAATACGAGTGCGAGGCCGCCTGTCCCAAGCGGATTGGGGTGAGATGGATCTCCAAGCTCAACCGGGACTACACCCTGGCAGTGGTGCATGACACCCTCCTGGCCCCCGTGGGCAAGGGCGGCGGGGAAGGGTAGGGTGGTGATTCAGTATTTCGGTAATTCAGTAAACCGGTAGATCGGTGATTCAGATGTTTGATCGGTTGGCGGTAAAAGAGGGGAAGCGTCAGCGGCGGGCGTGGTGGGGCTGTTTGCGGTCTTTGGGTTTGCGGAGAGCATAGCCAGCAGCAGTGGCATGGCTCCGACGCAGGAAATGATCATGCCTTCATCTCCATCCCAGACGGAGGCACCCACGATGACGATTAACAACGCAAGCCAAAGCCAGAGTGCCAGGGCTCGTGCCCACCGCAACCACCCTGATGGTCGGCGCGGGGGCAGGTTGGAGGCAAATTCATGACGGAACAGGAAGGCGAACACTATTGGCAGAGAAACTAAGGCACCTGCTATCCAGACCATGGATTCACTCATCACGTTGATAGTGGTGACGTCGTCCCAGATGGGAAAGTCCCACCGCCACAGACGAACTTTATAATACCACGATGAGAAGGGGATCTTGATGGCCCACAGACCCAGCCAGACCACGGAGAAGTAGCCTATTCGCTTCCAGCCTTGGTGACGAAGATAGAAGGCTCCCACGTAGTGAGCGACCAGCACTCCTGCCCCAAGCGCCATCATGCCACGGCCCAGATCCGTGAGACGCTTGTGAGGCGTCTCATAGTTCTTCATTTGCCGGTACCACTCACGGGACTGGCTGGAACTTGGGAGAGATTGCAACTCGTGAGACAAGCGCTGCGCAATGCCAGGCTCTGAATAGACGGGGAAACAGACGCCGACGATCCAGAGCAGTATGCCGAGGGCGGCCAGGGTACCCGGGATCCATCTTGAGGTGAGCGTGACGACGGTGAAACCCGGCAGGTGTGCGAGCATAAGTGGCTATGTCCCAAACGGACGAGGAGCGTCTGTTCTGAACATAATCGGAGTGAACAGCAGCAGTAGCCAGGAGATCGACCGGTTGTCGCAACCCTTCGGATCGACGCCCACCCCACCCAGGTCCGCCCTAGTCGTCCAGGCCTTTGCCTGCGAGGATCTGGGGTGTGCATTTCTCGATCCGTGACTCGCGGGTCTTGGATTGCTTGGCGCTGGAGAAGTGCAGCAGGTAAGCTCGTTGCCGGCCCGGGGTGAGGGCCTTGAAGGCAGCTTTCAGCTTGGGGCTCTTGTCCAGTTTGTTTTGAAACTCCTCTGGCACGGGGTGCTCGGAGATGTCCTTGAGTGGCACCTCCAGGCCTGCCTTCTCCACTTCCATGGCCTCCCGAATGTAGGTCTTCAGGATGGCCTGGTTCTTGACGATGTCAGCACTCTTGGTGAAGCGGGCCTGACGCGCTGCCTGGGTGTTTTCCGTGGGGCGTACCAGGATCCCCTTGGCATCTTGCAACAGGGCGCCTTTGCAGAACAGGAGGGCGCAGTACTCTTTGAAGCCGATCAGGATTACCACATTGCGGCCCTCGAAGGTATAGCAAGGTTTGCCCCATTTCAGTTCCTCTGTCAGCCCACAGGAGAGTGCGATGGCTCGCAGCTTCGTCAGTTCATCCTGCCATTTCTTGGCTCTGCTCAGGAAGTCATCGACCTTGGGATTCATAGAGGGCGTTGGTGAGGCGGGTGGGGGATAGCGCACGATTATACGGAGTGCGTCCACCGGCCGCAACTGCTGGGTGGGAGGCTGGGCTTGATTGCCATCCCTCGCAATTGACTGGGGGCGCTGCGGTGCAGCGTGCTGGAATCCTGCACGAAAAGGAAAAACTTTTTCCTGACAAGCGCGCCACCCTGGCTGGTGGCGATTCATCGATGTCTTGTTGTTGTGAGAGTTGTTAGTCGGAGGGCGGGGATGGGAGTCCCCGCTCTTCTTTTTCCCTGTGAGCCGCATCCCTCCGGTCGCCACTCACTTCCTGAGGTTCATGGAAAGTTCGGTTGACGGGCCGAAGGTCAGGAGCCGCCCTCTTCATGGTCTACCCCTGCGGTCCAGGAGGGGGGATCACTCGCGGGAAAGGACTCGTCAATCGCTTCATCCACTCTTTCATCGTCCGTGGGGTGGATGTGCTGCTGCTCAGTATCGTCAGAATTTCCCGGAGAAATGTTCATAGGGATAAAGGGCAAATCTTGCTGGTTCAGGGGGGCGGAAAGAGATACGCGTTCGGAGGAAGGGGGCGTGGCGAAAAAATTGCGGCTCTTGGGGTAAGGGTTTCACCTGAAAGTGTGGTAGGGCGTGCTTCCGGAGAGCGCGATCCGGTCAGAACTGGGGCAGTCATGAAGTTTCCATGAAAACACGCTCTTGAACGAAGAACCCTCCGCATCAAATCCCGAGTCGGCAGCGCGTGTTCTGCTGATTGAAAACAATCATTTGTTTAGAAGGGCCGTCGCGGAATGGATCAATAAAATAGGCGGTGCCCTTGTTTGCGGCGAGGCTTCAGACGTGGCATCCGGACTCGAGGCCGTGCGCACCCTTCAGCCAGACTTGGCCATCGTAGATGTGCATCTGCCTGATGGAGACGGCATCAGACTGATCCCGGAGATCAGGTCTTTGTCTCCAGGCACTGCCGTGCTGATCCTGACCGCGCATGATGAGTCGTTCTTCGGGCTCAAGGCCCTGGAGGCTGGTGCGGACGGGTATCTGGTGAAGGACGATATCGAGAGCCTGCTCAAGCCCGCGGTGCAGCAGATCTTGCGGAAGGAGTTCTTCCTGCCCCCCAAGCTGGTGGATCACCTGGTGTACAGGCTGGAACATTCGGAACGGTTGTCAGAGAAGGAGGACAGGGAGAACCTCTCGTGTCTCACGGATCGTGAGATGGAAGTCTTCCAATGGCTCTCCAAGGACTACGGCACCAAACAGATTGCCGAACGACTCGGTCTCGGCATCAAGACGATTGAGACCCATCGAGCCAACATCATGGCAAGGCTGAAGCTGAGCACCGCAGATCAGTTGGTGAACTTTGCGCTGCAATGGCGTGAGAGGCTGATGTCGTGATGGCACGGCGGCCGTATAAGGAACCGATCGCAAACGGTGGAGAATCGTGAGCGGCTGAGCGCCCACCCCGATACGCGCATCAGGGATTAAATTGGAGAGACCGATGCACCCTTTGGGGGCGAATGATCGCGAAGCCATAGGCTCGTGAGGCCGCATGGCGCAACTCTTTATACACACCAATCTCCATGTCCGAGCTCATCTACATCAGCCGTAATTTCACAGAACTGGGTGGCTTCAAGTCCGACGAAATCATCGACTTCCACAAAAGAAGCATCCTCACGGAGAAGGACTTTGTGCGGGTGGGCGGCGAGGAGACATGGCTCCCCCTTCATGACTGGATCTCCGGTGCCCGGGATGCCTCGCCCATCAAGACCGCAGCGGGCGGCACCAATGGCCATACGACAACCGCTCAGAGTGCCCCTACCACGACGGTGAAGGCGCCCAAGGCGAAGAAGGCCAAGCGGGGTAGCTGACCTCCTGAGGCCGCTCAACGTTGGCGAGTGGCCCGCGAGAGAAGTTGTGGCGGTCTGACAGGTCTTAGTACGACATGTGCCGGAAAATCCAGGGGTGCGCACGCATCCCTGCGTGCTGTTTCCGGCATTTTGCCGGGAACGGCAGTCAGCGTGGGGCCTCTCGTGTTGCAACCAAACATTCGCACTACGTGCATTCGAGCGAGGTTTTGCCTCGAACTTGAGGGCGTTGGCGCGGGCAGACAGGGAAAGCCCCGCTCTACTCCGAGGCAAAGGTATTCTGATGAGCCCGGGCGGCCGCTAGTACCTCGTTGATGTGGTCTAGCGTGACGGGTTTAGTCAGATGGCGGTGATAACCCACCGCAAAACTCCGCTCTTGATCCTCCCTTGAACAGTAGCCGCTGAAGGCCACCGCATAGACGTGACGGGCGGGGTTGATCTGGCAGATCATCTCCCAGCCATCTCCATCGGGCAGACCGATGTCTGAGATGAGGACCTGGCAATCGCTGCCCGGCACCAGCTCCAGAGCTTCCTGCACGCTGGTGGCGGACTGTACCTGGTGACCCAGGGATCTCAAGTAGCGTGTGAGGTAAAGAAGAGTGTCTTCATGGTTCTCAACCACAACGACACGCAGGCCCGGAAGGCGGGTGGCGGGATCAACTGGGGGACGGGGCATGAGATGCGGGTGAGGGGATGTCCTGGGGCGAGCCTTGAAACGCCGCCCACGCCCAGGTGAGGGGTGACAAACCTGCCTCACCACAAGTGCCTACGCGAGAAATAAGAGACAAAAGAAAGCGTGTTCATTCGAAGTGAATGCCGGGACTGGAGATGGCGAAAGATGCCCAGAATGATTCTTGTCATGCTAACTGGCGGAGTGAGCCTGGGGCGAGCTTTGGCGGAGAGGAATGCCTGCCAGCCAACGCGGCCGTAGGCGGCCTGGTGGCTGACGCCTGTGCGCTTGCCCACTGGTGATGGCTGACCAATCACCCAGCGGCCATGTAGTTGACGACGTGAGGAGAACAGACCAACCGCGCGCGTTTTGGGGTGGCCGCCAAGGAACCACCCGGAGGTGCCATTCTCAGTTCGAAGCTGATCCCCAGCGGGGATCTCTAACACAGCCCAACGTTGGACGAGCCCTAAGCGAGTCAACGTTGGGTACCCCCGCAGAGGATGATCAGGTGGGAAGGCGGACAGCATTCCCTTTCTCCCCACCGCCATCAACACCTCCACGTCAGTCCCCCAGGTTCCTTGGCCGGCACTAGCTGAAGCGTCTGCGGTGCGGGCCTCGCGGAGGAGGGGCGAGTGTTGGGCAGGTGGAGGTGTTTAGCGGGAGGGAAGTGGCAGACGGGGAGACAAGTGCCTGCCAAGGAACCTGGGTAGTGAAGCTCAGACTGACAGGCCTCAAATGGCCTGTGCCTGGGAAGCTCGGGGAGCGCATGCATCCTGCGTGTTGTTTGCGGCATCTTGCCGCGAACGTCAGTCAGCGCATGACATCAGGTCCAACCGAAGTGGAGGTGTTGATTGCGGTGGGCCGATAGCGGATGCTGTTGGCCTTCCCACCTGAACATCCTCTATGGGAGTACCCAGGGTCTCCGTCCACTTCGTGGCCTTTGCCCCTGGGCTGGGCTCTGTGGGCCTTTCAGGCCCAAATCCTCTGAGGGGACCTACTGAGAGCTGAGCCAGAGTCGGTTCCTTGGTGCCAATCCCAAACGCACGCGATTGGTTTGTTATCCTCACGTCGACTACGACCGGTGTTGGTGACGCTTAGGCAGAGGGAGATGTCTTCCGGCCTGCGCGGCTGTAGGGTGAGAGTGACGCGGGTGTGCCCAGGATCGACTGCCTCGAACTGTGGACACTGGTTGTACAAGGTCCGCAGGGAGCGCTCGATATCGATGGTCTTGGTGATCGGTTCCATGATGGTGCTGGTTCCGATTTTGGGGAGAATCACTCCCCTTGCTGGAACATGGTGGCACCTGCTGAAGGTGGACGATCAGAGGAACTCCCGAGCTTTTCGTCAGGCGGGCACGGCGCTTTGTGGCTGAATAAAGCCCAGATCAGTCTGAGAGTGCGGTTTGACGTCCGTGAAGTTCTCCAGATTGAACCAGTCGCGCGCCAGGCTGGCGACTTCTGCCGCGCTGGGGAGATTGAGCTTTTTCTTGATGCTGGCGCGATGGGTTTCGACTGTCTTGATGCCCATGCCGAGCTCCTGGGCGATGGTCTGGGTGGCCAGGTTTCGACCCACGCACAGGAACACTTCTTTCTCCCTCGGGGAAAGGCTGGCGAGCAGGTCCGCCGGGGGGGAGTCAGATTTGGCCATGGCGTCCAGCAGCAGGTGACTGTGGAAGCGCTTGCTCACGTAGAGCCGGTCCCGGCTAACCCGTCGCAAGGCGAGTGCCAACTCCGCGAGGCCTTCGTCCTTCCGGAGATAGCCTCGGGCCCCTGCACGAAGGGCCTTCGCCGCGTAGAGCGGGTTCTCATGTTGGGAGAGGATCAAGACCCGGACGTCTGGGCGCTCCTCACACATCTGGCGGGTCAGCTCGATGCCATTGGTATCGGGAAGACAGATGTCCATCACCACCATGTCTGGCTGGGAGGCGTGGAACACTTCCATCGCGTCCTTCGCATTCCCTGCCTCACCGCAAATGGTGAGTTCCCCCACCCGGCGCACGATTGCCGCGAGCCCGCTGCGGAAGGCGGGGTGGTCATCTACGATGAGGAGCTTTTGTGTCTGGGGGAGGGCACAGAGCGCCTCTTCAGACGCTGGAGTGATGGAGTTCATGAAGGAGTCAGGTGCCTGGAATTCGCTGTAACATGGGGCATTGGCCGGGGAAAACATAAACTTTGAAAATAATTGACATGGAGCCGCGCCGAGTAGGGAGAGCAACGAGTGTCGGAGAATCCGCGCGTCAGCGCAGAGAGGCCGGGTAGAGGTGCCGGGAGGCCGAACGGCTGAGATCGCGATCGACCGTGTGGCGGAGCGCCTGGGCATGGCACCAGATGTGGGGCGGGCGCAGACGCTGAACTTTGACGAAGACGACATCAATGATTGCCTCTCTGGCCAATGGAGGCCAGTTCGATGGCGACACAAAACGGGGGGCGTGGCGCGTGAGAGTGCCAGCGGAAACATCCGGGAAAATGGGTGGCTGCAAAAAGGTTTTCCGAATGAATAGAAGTACCGTGTCCCCTTGCACCCGCAGAGGAGCGTTGGTTTATTGGGATGATGAGGAAAGCTCAGCGTGGGAATCGTGAACAGGGGGGCACCGGAGCGGGCGGCAATTTGTCGCGTCCATGAGGTCTGAATGAAGGATGGTTTTGCGATGATTTGCTGAACGGGATGTGTTTCCTGCCTTGTTTTACTGGGGTGGAGGAGAGGATGCGGTGGGTGACAGCATGTTATGGGTGAGAACTCCGACCCGTTCGCGAGAGGCATGTGACTCTCCACCATGGGCAACTTCCCGTTGACGAACGAGCCGCTGCTAACCATCGTTGCCGCCGTTGTGAAGCGTTACCTGCAATCTCTGCTGTGTCTCATTGCTGCCCTGCATTTGGTGGGTGGGCATTGGGGCGTCATGCAGATGGTGGCGTGGGCGCAGATGTTGCGGGATTACTCGCAAGATCGCAGTTTGGTAGAGGCCGTTCTTAACACGTTGGACGGGGAGCATCCCTGCCCGATGTGCCTCAAGATCAAGGCCGGCCGCGTTCAGGAAGAGAAACAGAGGCCAACGTCCCTGCCCAAGGCTGATCAGCCTGGTTCCTGGCTGATGGCCTCTGCGGTGGCGCTGGATCTGCCAGAGCCGCCCTGGATCTGCGGAGAGGTGTCGATGGGATTCTCGGCACCGCGATCGTTCTTCGCCCAACACATCGACGGGCCGGCCACGCCGCCGCCCCGAGGCGGAGCTTGAGACGCCAGCTCGTTGCTGCATTAGTTTCCACGTACCTGTGTCGATTGCCCTCGGGAGGGCCATGATCTTCCGTAAGCACGGTGGGGATGGGGATCGAGCTGCGAGCGTCTCGTTTGGATCATCTGACTATCGTCTGGAACCTGCTCGTCGAGAGAGGTTCGGACTCTTCACGCCCAGGTGGTGTCATGTCCTCGTGATGGAAATGCTCCTGAGCCCAACGCTTTGTGCCCATTTGATTGCCATGTTGTACCGAGACTATCTCAAGATTCGTTCAGCCGTTCCAACCCTTTTCCTTGTTCTCATCTCCACGGTGCTGCCCGGCCAGGAACCGGCGCAAGTGGCCCAGAAACTGGCAGGAAAGCAAGTGTATGCCACCGTGTGTTTTGCCTGTCATCAGCCCACCGGCGCGGGTATCCCGGGGATGTTTCCGCCCCTGGCCGGATCTGACTGGGTCACGGCGAAGAAGCCTGACCGTCTGATCCGTATGGTCTTGCATGGGCTGATTGGTCCCATTTCGGTGAACGGCAAGCCGTTTGCCACCCCAGCACCCATCATGCCACCTCAGGGCACTCTGACGGATGCACAGGTGGCGGATGTGCTCACCTACGTGCGGGCTGCGTTCGGCGCGGGGACTCCGGCCGTGACCGCCGCGGAAGTGGGGGTGGTGCGCCAGGCCGAGGCCTCGCGCAGTGGTCCATGGACGGAGGCCGAACTTTTGAAGATTCCGGTGGAGTAAGCTCATGAACCAAGAGACTGATGGAATGTCCGCTGGCGATGTCCGGGTGCCAATACGGCCCGCCTTCTACTGGAGTGTCATTGCCGGGGTGTGCGTGGTGTTGCTGGGGTTGTCGTGGCTCCTGCACACGGCGCTTCAGAAGGGGAGGCCAGGGCCAGAACCACCCGCCCATTACCGGCAGGTGCAGGGCAACCTGCAGGCCGTGGAGCGCGATGGGCGTACGGTGGACGCCGCCGAGCTGGAAGGAAAGGTGCGAGTCTTTGCCTGCCTTTACACGGTGTGTCCGCATGGCTGCGCGGCTGTCATGGGACAGCTGCGTAACCTGCACCTGAAGCACAGCAGCCGTAGTGATTTCCAATTGGTCTCAATCACCGTGTTGCCGGACCGCGATACCCCTGAAGTGCTGGCTTCCTATGCAGAGGGCCTGGGCGCAGGGAAATCCTCGTCTTGGTGGTTTCTCACGGGAATCCAAGCCAGGCTCTGGGAATTCATGGAAAAGGGGCTCGGTATGAATGGCCCCGAGACCATCCCGCCGGATGAGCGACTCAATCCGCTGGATGTGTACAAGCACGATCTCCGTGTCGTGCTGGTAGATCGGCGAGGATGGGTTCGCGGTTATTACGAAGTGTTTCATCCGCAGCCTGAGATCTCGAGTCTCTTTTGCGAGCGGCTGGATAGCGACGTCAGGCGTCTATTGGAAGATCCGGAGCTGTGAATGTCAGGTGTCAGTCAATCAACTTAAGTGAACTGGAATTAGATCATGAAAACAAATATGAAAAGGAACACAAAGGATGGGGTGAACCCCGGAATGAACAGGGGGGTGTACGCGATGCCGATTCGGCTCGCCATATTGTTGTGCGTTCTTACTGCGCTGGTGATGGGCACCAAGGCAGAGGACAAGACCGTCTACACCTATGAGGGCCGCATCAGCGGTGTCTTCTGCAGCGCCTGCTCTACCAAAGTGAAGACGGCGCTGGGTAAACTGCCAGGTGTTTCAAGTGTGAAGATCACCGCCACCGACGAACTCGGTGTACAGGCCCTGCGTGTGCAGTCGATTTCCCCCGAGTTGACCAAGGAGGCGGCCATATCGGTGCTGGGTGAGTCAGCCAAGGAGTTTGCGATTCACCAGTTTGAGCGGAAGGGGTAGGGGATGATCCGACTCATGGAGGCGCTCGCCAGCTTGCTATTTCCGCTCGGGGGCGCTTCCTTTCGGAGGCGCAGCCTGATTGCGCTGGGATGCCAGCAAGTCGCTTGGAACATCCGTGCAGAGGATGTTGGCCCCCAGCATGACCGCGAGATCGGCGTCTTCCTTGGAGCGGATGGGCCAGAGTGAAATCTGGAGACCGGCTTTCTTCACCTCGTGTGCGTATTGGCGGTTGGTGTGATCCAGAGACACTGAAAGCCTGCCGCATCCCAGATCGAGTGCTTCCTGAATGAAGGCCGGAGTCGGAGGCGTTCCGGTGAGGAGCCCGGTAGGCGCTTCGGGCAACAGCCGCTTCATGAGTGCCAGAACCCGACGGTCAAAGGACGTGAACCAGAAGGTCCCCTTGGGCAGGTCTTTCACGGCTGCGGCCACGAGGCGTCCGTAGGTCGCCAGTCTCTCCTCGCTATAGACCTTCGTGTCTGAAGTCTTCAACTCCAGCAGCAACGTGACATCCGGCTTGTCTTTGAAATACGCCACGAGATCTGCCATCGCGGGGACAGGGACTCCGTGGTCCTTGGTGCGAAGCTCTCGAACTTGGGCGAGGGTGAGCTCCTCAATCTTTCCCGTACCCTTGGTCGTGCGGGAGGACTCAGCATCATGCATGAGCACGAGCTGATCGTCCTTGGTGAGACGGATGTCCACCTCGAAGCCCCGCAGCCCACGCCCGTAGCTTTGCTGGCAGCCCTCGAGGGTGTTTTCATCGAATTCATGGCCAGCACCGCGATGGGCGATCACGCGCACCCCCTGATATTCGGATGCGGGGGCATCAGGAGCGATCAGAAAGGGCAGGGCGAAAGTGATTAGAAAAGTGCCAAAATACCGGGAAAGATGCATGGAGAGTTGGAGTGGTGATCACTCAAACGCTCCGCATAGGTAAATTGTTGCGAGAAGCGCCCTGCCTTTCCTACCGAGACACAACTGATTGGATGTCCTATTCGAATCCAGCAGCCGCAATCCCAAAAAGTGCCTTGGCAAGCATCAGCCCGTCTATCACGACTAGATAGTACAAAAGCGAACGTGGCCTCCTCAGCGAAATTATTGCCAGCATCAGAAGGACAAAAGGAATCAGGACAAGAAGCATGCGGATGCTCGAAAAACCTTGTGTAACCGCATAGGACAGAAAGGTCAGAACTCCCAACGCTGTTAGTGGGAGGGTGACGTGGAATAGAGTCTTTCGTAGCCCGAGCTTGACAACCCAGGTGTCAAGACCGCTTCCGCGATCAGACACCTTGTCTTTGATGTCAAAGAGGATCGCAATCATGGACATGAACATGAAATTTTTCATAAATAACATGTACGGAAACCATGTGAAATTGAGACTGTGACTGTATTGGATCTTGGCAAACAAGATGGGATATACAAAAGTCAGGCCCGCCCACGCGAATCCGATGAGGAAGGGTTTTAGCCGGCCCACCCGCCGCAAATTGACGCGGAGCGACAGCACGTTTGCTCCATAGTAGAAGGCGCTGGCTACAGGAAAGACGGAGAGCAATCCCCATTCCCACACGCTCATTTGCAGAAGCGCATCAAAGTGTGTACAGAAAAATGCCATCCCCCCAGCGGCGAGCCATATCGTCAGAATGATCTGACTCACACATACGAAAGTAAAATTTCGACGGTACCACTGAGTCCGAGGATTGTTGTTCTCTGGCAATCGTCGCTTGACGTATGGATAGGTATAAAAAAGAACCGTTGCGGCGAAGACGAAATTGAGCAGCCAAACGTTGCTCTTTGGCAGCTTGAGCAACGCGGTGGTTTCAATAACCTGAGCAATCGCGCAAACACCTAAAAAGTAGTTCCCGTAGAAAAAGCAATCGACGAGGCGATTGCTCCGATCTTCCCGGTCGAGCGCAGTTCCTGAATGGGAAGTCATCGACTCAGCGTGGGTATTCAGTAATTGTGCTTCTCCGCAGCCCAATACGATTGGATGGGGCAGGGGTGGGCCAACTTACAGCCTCGGCCAAATTCGGGTGTTTTGGCATTGGGTGGCAAAGGGGGCCTGTGACACCAGCACGGATGCCTCCCGCAAGCTTGCCAAATTTGATTCTGTTCGGCTGAAAACGATCCAACAATGCAATCACGGACAAGATCATCAAGTTTAGGGTGGCATACTCGAAATTCATTCGAATGACAGAAGAACCCAGATGCAAATATGCACACATGAAACGCACTCTTCAACTTGCGCCCGCTATCGACTGGTGCTCCGTCAAATGAGGGGGGCGGCTCTGCTTATGCGCAGGTGCGCAGTGACATATCGGACGCTGTCTCGCAAGGAAGACGTTTGGCACCGCTGCCGGGCGTGGGCGATGACTCTTCGTCTTGCCGAAGGTCGCAATCCCGCTTGCAGGACGGGCTTGGCATGCAGCGAGTGGCGCTTTCATGCGCATCCTGCTGTCTGAAGACGAAAAAAAGGTGTCCCGGTTCATTGCGAAGGCTTTGACGGAGGCCGGGTACATCGTGGACGTGGTTTACAATGGTGATGAGGCGCTATCGCAGGCCAAGAAGATCCCCTACGACACTGTGGTGCTGGACATCATGATGCCAGGGCGGGATGGTCTGAGCGTGCTGAAGCAGATGCGGGAGCGCCAGATTCTGACGCCGGTGCTGTTTCTTACCGTCCGCGGTGAGACTTCGGAGCGCATCGAGGGACTTGAGCTGGGGCCGATGACTACATGGGAAAGCCTTTTGCCATGCGGGAACTGCTGGCGAGGGTATCGGCGCTGACGCGGTGGGCGCCGCCGGACCGGGCCACCACGTTGCAGATTGCCGATCTCACGATGAACATGGTCACGTGGGAGGTGAAGCGGGGGGCAATGTCATTCACCTGCCAGTGCGGGAGTTCGCCCTGCTGGAGTGCATGCTGAAGTCTTCAGGAGGTGCTGACGCGCCCCGCCCTGATCGAGCAGGTGTGGGGGCAGCAGTATGAGTCCTTGGAGATCCGCCCCAAGACCGCCATGGCCCTCGTGTCCGTCACCGGCCTCGGCCTCCTGCTCTACATCAGGCGCCGCCGCAATACCGGCCTCGTCCTCGCCGGCACCTTCGCCGCTGCGTGTGTCGTGATCTTTTGGTGGCTGGTGTAGGGGAGGGCGATGTAGCCTCGGAAGCCCTGACCAGGCCAGATCAGAGGGGGCTACACGTCATCGTTTTGCCATCACTAGGAGGCCGACCAGGATCAGGGCGCTGCCGGTGAGGGTTTTGCCGGTGGGCTTTTCGTGGAGGATGAGGAAGGCGAGGAGGACGGCGATGACGACGCTGCCTTTGTCGATCAATGCCACGGTGGAGACGTCTCCGTCTTTGATCGCCTTGTAGTAGAAGATCCAGGAGACGGTGGTGGTGGCGGCTGAAATGCCCAGCCAGAGGTAGTTCGCACCGGTCAGTGTGTGGAGTTGCGCGGGAGGCACGGCCCAGGTAGAAAAAGCCATCACAAAGGCGAACACAAAGCAGGTCCGTACCGCAATGCCCAGCTCGGCGGAGACGCCGGTCAGGCCGATCTTTGCCACCACGGAAGTCAAGCCTGCGAAGACCATGGAGATGACTGCATAGACGAGCCAGCTTTTCATGTCCCAGTTCGCCCACAACCGGGCGGTCCTGTCAAGAATGAGCAGGATGTTGTGATGACAGGAGGCTAAATCAACCATTACAATTCTGTTAGAATCTTGAGGTTACGTGAAACAACTTGGCCTCTCTCGTGGTCAATCCCTCTGTCCCAGGCTGTTTGCCGGAGGGGGGGCGGGAGGTGACAAGGCTTTGATATTGGGCTTCCCGTTTGCAAAGACTGTCAGTAGTTTGATGGTGTTGTGGCACCCTGAGCGGGCTTCCCAAACCTGGGCCGGGGGCTGGCATTGACAGATCCTTGAAGTTACCCCATGCGCATCTTGCTAGTCGAAGACGAAAAGAAAGTCGCCAGCTTCATCAGCAAGGCGCTGGCTGAGGCGGGCTATGCCGTGGAAGAGGTGCACAACGGAAACGACGCGCTCCGGCTGGCTCTGGCCAATGCCTATGACACCATCATCCTGGACATCATGATGCCGGGCCGCGATGGACTGAGCGTGCTCAAGCTCTTGCGTGAGCGTCATGTGGCGACGCCGGTCCTTGTCCTCACGGCACGTGGCGAAGTGTCGGAGCGGGTGGAGGGGCTGGAACTTGGGGCGGATGACTATATGGGCAAGCCCTTTGCCATGAGAGAGTTGCTGGCCCGGGTGGCGGCGCTGAACCGACGTTCCACCCCGGAGCGTAACGTCATTCTTCAAGTGGCGGATCTGTCCGTGAATCTCATCACCAGAGATGTCGTGCGCGCGGGCAGGACGATTCATCTGGCAGTGAGGGAGTATGCGCTGCTGGAGTACCTGATGCGGTCTCCCGGGCGGGTGCACTCCCGGACGTCGTTGTGCGAGCATGTCTGGGGCTACCACTTCGACACGGGTACCAATGTCGTAGATGTCTATGTTCAGAGACTGAGGAAGAAGATTGAAGAGGAAGGGGAGGAGCGGCTGATTCACACCGTCCGGGGAGTTGGCTATTCATTTAAAGCGCATTCCCTCCCGTGAAGAAGCTTCCGCTCAGGCTCAAGATCGCGCTGTGGTCGGCGTTGGTGGTGGCGGTGGCGCTTGTTCCCACCGGCATTTTCACACTCATTCATGTCTATCATGAGCAGATCGAGGCTACGCAGGAGCGGCTCCTGGGGACGTCACGGCATTTCATCGACATGGCCTCGAGACATCGGGGGGACAGTCAGTGGAACGTTGAACAGACCGCCATCAAGGTCTTTCACCCCGGTGGGCAGCCTGAGCGGTTCGTCGAAATAGAGGACGACCAGGGCGTGGTCTTGTACCGTTCGCCCAACATTGGGGGCGATGTGCTGGGAAGCCTGCCACATGGGTTCAGCTATGTGCAGCTCAAAGGCAAGCCGGTCCGGGTGCTGGTCACCCAGTCGAAGGGCATGGTCGTGCGCTACGGCATGGATCTGGACGAGGTGTATGATGCGACCCGGGAGCTGGCCGTGGCCTATCTCATTGCCCTGCCGTTTTTGCTGACAGTCATCTTTGTTGGGGGACGCTTTATCTCTGGCAAGGCGCTGGCTCCGATTCGCCTCCTGGCTCAAACGGCGGAGCAGATCACGGCGGCGGATCTGGGGAAGCGACTCCCTGAGGCCACCACTCAGGATGAAATCGGGCGCCTGACCAATGTCTTCAACGAAATGCTGGACCGGCTCCACGTGAGCTTCAATCAGGCCACACGCTTCAGCGCGGATGCCTCTCATGAGCTGAAAACACCGCTGACGCTGCTGCGTGCCGGGGTGGAAGATCTGTTGGAGTCTTCAGAGGTACCCAGTCGCTTGAAGCCTCCCATCAACTCCCTGTTGGAACAGACAACCCTGCTGGCTTCCATCGTGGAAAATCTGCTGCTGCTCTCCCGTATGGATGCCAGGCAGTTCAAGTTGGACTTTGCCATGCAAAACGCCTCCGAGATTCTTGAGTCCTGCCTGGAGGATGCGGTGATCATGGCTGGGGATGAGAGCCTGACCTTTGAGGCGCAGATCCCTGCGGAACTGATGATGCCGGTGGACAAGAGCCGCTTCACCCAGATCATCCACAATCTGCTGGATAATGCCATCAAGTACAACCTCCCCCAGGGAACCATCAAGGTGACGGTGCGTGAGGAGGAAGAGTTTGTGGTGATCCGGATCGCCAACACGAGCCTGGCCTGCCATGAAGTGGCTTCGCAGCGGTTGTTTGAGCGCTTCTACCGGGAAGAGCACTCCGCCCCCATCCCGGGGCGGGGATTGGGCCTGAGCCTGGCCCGTGAACTGGCCCGTGCGCATGGAGGCGATGTCACGCTGGAGGGCTCAGATGGCCGTTGGACGGAGTTTGAGATCCGTCTTCCGCGGCGGCGAGAGTAGGTCCCCAGCCTTTGCAAAGTTCGCGCAGGCCAGTTCCTAACAAGATTGTAATTGGAAGAAAGCAGCCGTAGCGGCGAGTTTTGGTGGAGCCGTGCGACGCGCTGCCCACTGCGGTGTAGTGGGGATCGCGTGCCGTCGTGCCATCAACCCGTGAAGGATCATGATCCAGCCCAATCTAGACATGTACTCGGTGGGGCCAGATTCCCATGACAGCTTTCTCATGCATCCGGCCACAGAAATGGCCATCATCTGGCTCGTGCGCAGTCTGGATGAATCAAGGTGGACTGAGGAGGATGCGGCTGCCTTGCAGGCATGGCTGGAGGAGAGTCCCATTCACCAAGGGGAGTTTGACGCCGCCCAGGCGACATTGACGTTGATGTCGAGAAAGGAACTTCTGAGCAGTTGGATGGCTGAGGGCTCGTAGGTGGGCCCGGGTGATGATGGTGGGTGCTCACCGGGTCTGGACCAAAGACCTCGAGTCGCGGTTGGTGATGAGGACAAAGTCCCCCTCTGTGCGCAAGGCCCGCCATCCCTTTGGTTTGAAGGAGCTGGCAAAACGTTCCTGGTCAACGATGCCGTAGGCCAGCTCTCCGGTGGAGAGTGTGTCGAGGCAGTGTCGGGCGTTGCGAAACACCCGTGCCGACTGTGCTGGCGCGAGCGGGAGGACAATGTCCGCGTCCCCTTTGGTGGTGGAGACGAGTTCTTCCGCGTAGAAGGCCAACCCATGGGCGCGTACTCCGCAGGTGAAGAGGATGGCGTCTTCACTGTTTGCTTCCGCCTCCAGTGCTTCGGCGAGGTCTTTTACGGAGGCCTGCCTTGCAAGATAGGGGCCAAAGTGGTCCACATTGATGGCAGCGAGGAGCCAACAAGCCATGGCGGGCACGGCAATCTTCCATACTCTTCGCGTTGAGGCAAAGCTGGAGCCGATGGCGATCGCCAGAGCCGGGAGCAGGGGCAGTACGTAAGTGACCAGCTTGGAGCCGCTGCAGGTGAGGATGACAAAGGGCACTGCCGCCCACCCCGCCAGCAGGGCCTGCGGGGGAGAAACGGTGCCAGTCTGCCACCTGTGCCAGAAGGTGCGAAGGGGCTTCACCAGGAAGAAGGTCCACGGAAGCAGGGCGAGGGTGATCACGGGGAGGAAGAACCACCAGGGCTGGGAGCGACCATGAGTTCGAGATGCAAACCGCTGGACCAGCTCGTACTTCCAGAAGTAGCTGAGCAGCTCCGGGCTCTGAATGCTCAGCATGATGAACCATGAAAGTCCGACCCCCAGGACGACCAGGGTGCCGCGACCCCACGGGAGATGCCGGACCTCCGGGGTGCCCCGGGCGGTGATCTGCCAGGCCAGTGCGGCAGAGAGCGGCACGACCACGGCCATGGGACCTTTGGTCAGGAATCCCAGACCCATGGCCACAAAAAACAGCCAGTGCCGCCGGTGGATGAACGCGGCGATGGCGGCGGTGATCCAGAAAGTGAGAGTCATGTCCGGCGTCAACAGTCTGGCCAGGGCAAAGAACTCCACGCTGGAGACGAGGATGAGAGCCGCGTTTCTGGCCATGGTCTCAGAGCAGAGACGCCGTGCGATCAGATACGTGAGCCAGATGGTGCCCAGGGCGGCCAGCGCCGAGGGGAGCCGCGCAGCCCACTCGTTGGCTCCAAAAACCCGGATGCTCAGGGCTGTGAGCCAGTAGATGAGGGGTGGCTTTTGAAAGTGCTCAAAGCCATTGAGCGTGGGCACCAGCCAGTCACCACTCTGCGCCATCTCGCGAGCAATTTCGGCATACCGTCCCTCATCGGGTTCATTGAGCCCGCGGGTGCCCAGAAAGGCGAGCAGTACCGCCGCGCTGCAAAGCAGCCAGGCGTATCGCTGAAACAACTCGAAGGTTGCCTTTTTCACAGGCAGGCCTCCTTGAGCCGACGGCTTCTGAACCACCACATACCCAGGAGATCGAGGGCTGGACGCCAGAACATGACGCGCAATCCGTACTTGGAGATCCCCGCCTTGCGCTCCCGGTGGTTCACCGGCATTTCCACCACCTGGAAGCCGGCGGCGACCGCCATAGCGGGCATGAAGGAATACAAGGTCCGGATGGGGACAAAGCTGGAGACCACCGCGCGGCGGAAGGCCTTGAGCGCACAGCCTGCATCATGCACACCATCGTGAAGCAGGCTGCTGCGAACGGCGTTGGCAGTGCGGGACATCAGCTTGCGCACCAGGGAGTCCTTCCTCTGCTGGCGGTACCCGCTGACCATGTCGGCTTCATCAGCCGCCAGCTTGCTGACCAAGCCGGGTATGTCATGGGGGTCATTCTGACCATCGCCATCCAGGGTGACGACGACGTCACCTGAAGCGAGCTTGAACCCTGTCCATAACGCTGAGGCCTGCCCCTGGTTTTGCAGGTGTCTCGCCAACTTCAGGGCAGGCCAGCGCAGAGCGAAGGCCTGGAGGATGGCGAAGGTGTCATCCGTGCTGCCATCATCAATGGCGATGATCTCGCAGGAGGCGGAGGTGCGATCCAGGACTTCGCAAAGTTCTTCCAGCAAGGCGGAGATGCTCTCTCCCTCGTTGTAGAAGGGGACGACAACGGATATCTTCTGGGGTGGAGCAGCAGGCGGGATGGAGCGTGACATGGAGGATGATCACAATCTGACACCCTGTCCTAACTCGATGGTGACATGCACCTAACGGTTCAGTTATCTGCCGGGCTCTGGTCCGTGGGCAGTCTCGTTCTGCTTCAATGATGTTTCGATTCTCTCGCGTGCCGCCCTGGCGCTGATCGTGGCAGGATGGGCGGGACCAAGGGTTGAGCCCCAACCTGTTTCCGCTCTTCTGGCCCATGCCAATGCCTCTGCCTGCTTCTGCTGGGCTTCCAGGCAGGCTGCCAGTGCAAAGCAAGTTTTCAGCACATCGAATCCGTCCGGCCCTTGCAGACGTTCGCGAGTGCGCAGAGTGATTTTGTACTGAGCTTCTGCTTCAGTGACCTTGCCCTGCGTCAGCAAGGCGGTGGCGAGATTGTTTCTGCTCATGAGGACCTCTGCATGGTCAGGCCCCATGAGGCGCTCTCTGATGGCCAGGACCATGCCGTGTTCGGTTTCAGCCTCGGCAGACCTGCCCATGGCATTGAGGGCATTGGCGAGGTTGTTGCGGTTGGCCAGGGTCTGCTGGTGTTCCGGCCCCAGCATCTGCTCACTACGGCGGACCACGTTCTGAAAATGGCGCACGGCTTCCTCGAACCTGTGGGCAGAGTAGAGCGCTACTCCTGCCGCCGTATCGTCTTCAATGGAAGGTTCGGTCTTTTTCGGCGCAGGATTCGCGGGTTCGGGGGGGTTCTTGCCGTGGCACGCGAAGAGTTGGACATGGCCCACCGCCCTGCCTTCACTGCGCAGTGTGAAGGTGCCCATGCTGTTGACGCTTGAGAAATCCTGGACCAGTTGTTTGGGCGCTTTCCTGGGATTGGCGGTATTCATCACGAAGATGGCGTTTTCACCCGTGCGTGATTCGTAGCTGGGCCAAAACCAGTACTGGTTCTGGGGTTTGTCAGTATTGAGGACATAACTCAACTGGTCCTCCGGCAGGACCCGTTGCGCATCAGGCAGGTAGAAGTTCAGCAGACTGGCCCGTCCGTAGTGGTCTGAGATGATGAACACCGGCGGTCCTTCCCTGGCCAGGATCTTCATCTGTTTTTGCACGAGTTCAGCCAGAGGCTGCCCCTGCCGCACGCGGGTGAGCGGGTCTGACTTCTCACTCAGCGTGACGCCAAAGGCCTTGGTGAGAAGATGCGTGTCGTGGAGGAAGAGCACCACAGGGAACCCTAGGACAAGCCCTGTGACGAGGAAGCGCTTCGTCAGAGCGTGGTTGACCTGTGAGCGGGCGTGCCACGCCAGTGCGGCAAAGACAAAAAGCGCCGGCGCTACCGGGGCGATCCAGTTGGGCTGGGCTTTGGCCCGGCAGGCCAGCAAGGTGTAGAACAGCAGGACGGGGATTGTGGAGCAAAAGAGGAACTTCCACAGCGGCGGCTTCTCCTTGAGCCGGACGAAACCCCACACGACCACGGCGATCGCGATGCAGAACACCGGATTCAGCAATGCGACGATGGAGGCGAGAAAGGTGAGCAGATGTTCCAGATTAAGTCCGGCAACATGGTCCAGGCCACCGCGTTCCTGAAGATGAGTGGCGGTGATCCAGCCGTGGGAAGCATTCCAGAGGATCACTGGCACCGTTCCCAGAGCATTGAGCAGGAAAGCCGTAACTGGCCCTTTCCAGCCGATGCGTTGGCGGAAATCGGGCGTCCACCACGCGAACAGAAGCAGGCCCAACCAGAGGAAGGGAGAGAAGAACTTGCTGAGGAATCCGAGGGCCATGGCGATCCCGCTGGCGATCCACCAGCCATAGCTCTTTCGTTCAATTGCGATCCACACCGAGAGGACAGCCGCGGTGTGGAAGAGCACCGTGGGAGCATCCACGGTCAATAGCGTAGCCCCTACTGCGAAGAGAGGGGTGACAGAGATGGCCGCAAGGACCCAGAAGGTGCACTGCTCACTCGTCCGACGGTGCAGGAACAGCCATACCATGATGCCAAACGCCAGTGCCAGCACAGGTGACATGAAGCGGACGCCGAAGGCGGTGTCCCCCCAGAGATGAGTGCCAAGCCACTGCACCCACGCGATCATGGGAGGCTTGCTGTAGTAGGCCCAGTCCAGATGCTTGCTCCACATCCACTGATAGGCCTCATCTTCGCTGAGGCCGATGACGTCACTGGAGATGTAGGCAAGCCTAGTGGCAAAAAGGATCAACAGCAGGGCCCAAGTAGCGTGCCGCCAGCTGACGGAGGATGCTTCAGCAAGATTGGAGGGGGGGCTGCTTGGCCCAGCTTTCAAGAGGGAGGGGCGGCGTGCCCACCACGAGGGGAAGAGCAAGCGACCTGCTGCCTGCCAGATCTTATCCAGACCGTGCGTGACGATCCAGCCTGTGACCCCACCGATGACCAGCCCGGCAAGCACGTCAGAGGGATAGTGCACCCCCAAGTAAACTCTGGACGTCGCGACCAGCAGGGCCAGTGGCACCATGAGACGCCAGGTGCGGGCATAGAACAGCCAGGCTACGACGGTCATGGCACCCCAGTTGGTGGCATGACAGGAGGGGAGGGAAGTCATGCCCTGACCATTGCCCGTGAGCAACCGGATGTCGGAGAGCGTCATGGCGGGTCGGGGTCGCATAAACAACTCCTTCAACGGGGCGCACACCCAGTTGCTGGCGATCAGCACTGCGAGTGCCATCATGGCGACCATGAACGCTCCTCGAGTGCCACCCAATTTGATGGCCACGGTGGCCAGCACAATCAACAGGGGAAAGAACGCCGTGTTGCCACTCATGAACGGCATGAGGACATCGAAGAGCGGATTGGCCATCGACTGGTTGATGGCTCTTAACAGCGTGGTGTCGAGGGAGGTGAGGAACTGCATCTGGCTGCGGGAAACCCACCTCCACGGATGAGGCGGCTATACTCATTCCTCTACCACTCCCGATTAACCAGATGGTGACATCATCCTAACGCTTCCGTCATCTCCCTCCATGGCGCGAATTTCTAACAAGAAACTAACAGAAACCTAACAAATGATATGGCGTCGCAATAGCAAATTGATCGAAGCCATCATTGGTCAATGATCGGGGTCTATGGCTAAACATTGGCTCAACCACACAACCCACTCCCAGCAACCCGGGGCTCGTCTCTTGAGACGGTCGAAAGGCGAACTGCTCGCGGTCAGTCTGCTCGGAATCTCTGCCACCACGGCAGTGGTTCACGCCCAAAACGCCCCGGCTCCAAGTGATTCCGCCACCACGCTCCCGCCGGTCGTGGTCGAAGCAACACGGGACACGCCGTATGCCGTCACCCGGACCACTACGGCCACCAAGACGGACACACCGCTCATTGACACGCCTCAATCGGTCACCGTCCTGACGGAAAAATTCCTCAGCGACACCGCGGTCACCAGCATTGGTGACGCCGTCCGCTACGTTCCTGGTGTGGGCACTGCCCAAGGTGAAGGCAACCGCGACACGGTGGTTCTTCGCGGCAACAGCTCCACTGGAGACTATTTCATCGATGGTCTGCGCGACGATGCCCAGTACTATCGCGACTTCTACAACATTGAGCGCCTTGAAGTTCTCAAGGGACCCAGCGGAATGATCTTCGGCCGTGGGGGCCCCGGTGGGGTCCTCAACCGCGTCTCCAAGCAAGCCGTGCTTGATGGCAAGTCCTTCTACGAGTTCTCGGCACTCGGCGGCTCCTGGGACCAGTATCGCGGTACTCTTGATCTCAACCAGTCGTTGAGCAGCATTGCCGCCCTTCGTCTGAACGGGCTCTTTGAAGACTCAGACTCCTATCGCGATGGTGTTTACAACCAGCGCATCGGCGTGAACCCCACCTTTGGACTGGCGATCTCTGAGAACACGACGCTTCGTGTCGGCTTTGAGTACTTCCATGACGAGCGCACTGCTGACCGTGGCATTCCCTCTCAGAATGGCAGGCCTTTCCAGACCGAGGAGTCCACCTTCTTCGGTGATCCGGACCGCAGCCCGACTGATGTGGACGTGTTCTCGTTCACGGCCTCGATCGATCACAAGTTTGAAAATGGGACGACGCTGCGCAACGCCACCCGCTACTCGAACTACGACAAGTTCTACCAGAACGTCTTTGCAGGCGGTGCCGTGCACGGCGGATTGGTCCCCATCAGCGCCTACAACAACGCGACGGAGCGTGAGAACTTCATCAACCAGACGGATGTGGTGTTCAACTTCGACACCGGTCCCATCGGGCACACCCTGCTGACCGGCGTGGAGTTCAGCCGTCAGGAAACCGACAACTTCCGTGAGACGGGTTATTCCAGCTCCACCGCGAATACTTCGCTGGGCAGCGTGTCTGCCTACAATCCTCGCTACAATGGGCCGCTCTTCTTCCGCCAAAGCGACAGCGATGCCGACAACAACAGCGTGGCCACGGGTGTCGCGTTCTACTTGCAGGACCAGATTGAGTTCACCTCCCAGCTCCAATTGGTGGCAGGGTTGCGTGTTGATCTGCTGGACGTGGACTTCCACAACAACCGTAGCGGGCAAGATATCGAGACCTCTGATGATCTGTGGTCCCCTCGTGCGGGCCTGATCTACAAGCCGGTCGAGAATCTCTCCATCTATGGCAGCTATACCCTGTCGTACGTGCCGCGCGCTGGCGAACAGCTGGCATCCCTCTCCGTCACCAACGCTGCACTCAAGCCTGAAGAGTTTGAGAACTTCGAAGCGGGTGTGAAGTGGGATGTGACCCCTGGGCTGTCGCTCACGGCCGCTGCGTACCAGCTGGACCGCTCCAATCAGGCGATCGCTGATCCCAACGATTCCACCAAGCTCATCCTCGTCGATGGACAGCAGGTCAAGGGCATCGAATTGGGTCTTGCCGGTCAGATCACCGACAACTGGAGCATCACCGCCGGATACGCCTATCAAGAGGGCGAAACCCAAGCCGCGAGCGGCGCAATCGCCGCAGGGACTCCGATCCAGCAGCTCCCGCGGCACTCGGTGTCGGTGTGGAACCGCTACGACTTCAATGAACATTGGGGTGTGGGTATCGGTGCCATCTACCGCGACGAAATCTACGCCGCGGCTGACACCTCCGTCACCGTGCCGAGTTTCGTGCGCTTTGATGCGGCGGTTTTCTATCGCTTCAACGACAACCTGAGCGCCCAGGTCAACGTCGAGAACATCTTCGACACGGAGTACTACAGCACCGCGCACAACAACAACAACATCACCCCTGGCTCACCCGTCGCGCTCCGCGTTGGCGTCACCGTCCGGTTCTAAAGGTAAGGTTTCTTCATTCAGTTCATCAGTTGTTGTTTGGATCCAGGCCCTCTCATGGGGGCCTGGATTTTTTTGTGGGAGATGGAGCGGTGGAGTGATGGCAGGGGATAATGGCGAGAACGATGATCTCCCTTCTGCGAACTCGCTGAGGGCTGAAAGCCCGGTGTGATGGCAGCCTTGGGCAACGCCCAAGGTTGGCGTTAGTTTTAGATGGTGAGGGCTGAAGGCCCGGCGTCATTCAGGGATGCTCATCGTGGGCAGGTTTGATGGGGCCGGGCCTTCAGCCCTCAAGGTTTGATGGGGACATCTATTCCTTGGGCGTTGCCCAAGGCTGCTATGAAGCCGGACCTTCGGCCCTCCTGAAGTGGCATTCCTGCCACCGGCATGGCGGATGCGTCATCGCGCTCCGGGGCCTCACAGTTTCCTCGCCCCCACCCAGCCATACAGGGAGGGCAGGATCAGAAGGTTCAGCAAGGTTGAGGTGGCCAGGCCGCCGAGGATGACGACTGCCATGGGGTGCTCAATTTCATGCCCTGGCACATGGCCCTTCCATGCGAGAGGGATCAAGGCAAGCGCCGCACAGGTGGCGGTCATGAGGATGGGGGAGAGACGCTCGCGCGCGCCTTGCAGCAGCAGTTCCCGACCAAAAGGCACGCCTTCCTTTTTCTGAAGGTGCTGGTAGTGACTGAGCAGCATGATGCCATTGCGCGCGGCGATGCCCAGCACCGTGACAAAACCCACGAGGGAACCGAGCGAAAGGATCCCGCCTGTCCACCACACGGCGATGATGCCGCCGATGAGGGCAAAGGGCAGGGACAGCGCCATGAGCGCAGTGTGGCGCAGAGACTGAAAGTCTGCCTGCAACAGTGCCAGCACTCCCACCAGGGAGGCGATGCTGAGGAGCAGGATCCTCTGCTGGGACTCGCGACGGGCGGCGTCTTCACCGAGGAACTCGGGGTGATATCCCTCCGGGAACTGGATGGCGGAGACCTTCTCCTGAATCTCCCTGACCACCGCACCCAGATCGCGCCCGGAGGTATTGCAGGTGACGTCCAGCCGGCGGGAGGCGGCCTCCCGTTTGATCTCGTTGGGTGTGGGGACAATGCTGATGTCTGCGACGTCTCCGAGACGGGCGTGTCCGCCGCCGGGGAGGTCGATGAGCAGTTCGTTCAGGACGGTGGCATCATTGCGCACCTCTGCAGTGCCCCACACGGCCACTTCATGCACCTTCTGCTGGTCGTACACTTCTCCCACCTTCTGGCCTTTGACGAAGACGCCCAGCGCGTGGCGGATCTGCGCCGAACTGATCCCCAGGGCGGAGGCGGCCTCGTTGCGAATCTGCACGCGCACCTGGGGCACCATGGCCTGGGGCTCCACCTTGAGAGCGGTAACTCCTTGAACCGTGCTCATGGCGGCGCGGGCTTCCTCTGCCTTGGCCCGGAGCACATCCAGGTCAGGGCCGAACAACCGGACGACCACGCTGGCTCCCGCCCCGGTGAGCACTTCCTTCACCCGTTCCCGCAGGTAAGTCTGCACATCCCGATAGAGTCCGGGGTAGCCATCGACCACCTCCTGGACTTTTTTCAGAGACCCGTCGTAGTCAACCGAGGGGTCCAGGGAGATCCACAACTCGGTGAAGTTCGGGCCCACCACCTCATCACCCAGCTCGGCACGGCCGATGTGGGAGCCGAAGTGGTTGACTCCTGGAATCGCCCGCAACTCCTTGCTGGCCTGGACGGTGATGCGGGTCATGGCGTCCAGCGAGGTGGCGGGCTTCTCCACCCAGTGCATGAGAAAGTCTCGCTCACGGAAGTTGGGCAGGAACTCCTCGCCGAACCTGGAGGCCATGTAGCCGGCCCCAGCAATCGCCAGGAGCACGGCGACGAGGGCCAGTCGTGGGATCTTGAGAATGGGGGGCAGGATGAGGGCGTAGAGCCACTGCAGGCCTTTTAGCAGCGGGCTTTCTCTCGGTCGGGCAGGGATCTTGCGCAACAGGAGGAAACTGAGGGCCGGGGTAACGGTGAGCGCCACCACCAGAGAGGCGAGGATGCTGAGCACATAGGCCAGAGCCAGGGGGCGGAAGAAGCTCCCCGCCAGGCCGCCGAGAAAGAAGACGGGAAGCATGACCAGCACCACAATGATGCTCGCGTAAACCACCGCGCTGCGCACTTCCAGGGAGGCCTTGAGTACGACATTGAATTTGGATCGCGGTTTGGGGAGCAGGGCATTGAGCCGGAGCCGGCGGTGGATGTTCTCCACGTCGATGATGGCATCATCCACCACTTCACCCAGGGCGATGACCAGACCGGCAAGGACCATGGTGTTGATGGTCTCGCCAAAGGCGCGCAGCACCAGCACTGCCGCGAGGAGGGAAAGCGGGATGGCGGTGAGGCTGATGAAGGCGGTGCGCAGGTCGAAAAGGAACACTAGCAGCACCACGACGACGAGGAGGCAGCCGAGCCAGAGGGCATGACCGAGGTTTTCCAGAGAGGTCTCAATGAAGGTTGCGGGCCGGAAGATCTTGTTGTCGATGTCCACTCCGGGAAGGGCGGGCTTCAAGGTATCCAGCGCCTGTTCGACCATTCGCGTCACGTCCAACGTATTGCCCCAAGGCTGTTTCTCCACGATGAGGAGGAGGCCGGGCTGATCATTGATGATGGCATCCCCGACGGGTGGCGGATGACCGATACGAACGTCTGCGACATCCCGCAAACGGATGGGCGCGCCGTTGCGTGATTCCACAAGGCTGTTGGCGAGGTCATCGACATGGGAGATGGAGGCGGCGTTGCGGACCGCGAGACGCTGGTTGGGACTGTCCAGGAACCCGCCAGGCGCTACGGTGGCGGCGTCTCCCGCGGCACGGATCACGGCATCCAGCGTGACGCCGAGGGCGCGCAGTTTCTCCGGATCCACCAGCACCTGGTACTGCTTGTCCCGCTGACCCCAGATGGCTACGTTGGCGACACCCTGGATGGACATGAGTCGGGGGCGGATGGTCCACAGGGCCTGCTCACTGAGATCCTGCTGGCTGAGTGTGGTGGAGGTGAGGCCGATCTTCATGACCCGGCTCAGGGAGGAGTGAGGAGATAACAGTACGGGCGTGCGCGCCACGGCAGGCAGCCGCCCCTGCATCTGGGCCAGCCGTTCCGTGATCATCTGCCGGGCCTGCAGGAGGTCCGTGCCATCATGAAAGATGAGGACGATGGAAGAGAGACCGAGGACCGACTTGGATCGGGCAGTCTTCAGCCAGGACAGGCCGGTCAGAGCCCGCTCAAGTGGCACCGT
The DNA here is from genome assembly GCF_000739655.1 of Verrucomicrobium sp. BvORR106. Classification (GTDB taxonomy): domain Bacteria; phylum Verrucomicrobiota; class Verrucomicrobiia; order Verrucomicrobiales; family Verrucomicrobiaceae; genus Verrucomicrobium. The sequence continues at coordinate 198,015 of NZ_BATR01000112.1, forward strand.
GACCAGGGCATCCACTTCCTCGGTAGAGAGGCCGGGGGCCTCCGTCTGCACCTCGGCGAGGGGAGGCGCAAACTCAGGGAATACATCCAATGGGGCGTGCTGCACGGATTGCAGGCCAAAGACCAGCAGGACGACCGCCAGAAGCACCACCAGCACTCGAAATCGCAACGCACCGGAGACCAGGGAATTGAGCATAGCGTCGAATCGTTCTCCTTACTTGCCGTTGCCAAACTCCGCCCCGAACAGCTCGGCAGCCCCGGTCTTCACTACCGTGGTCCCGACGGGCAGTCCCGAGTCGAGCAGCACCGCATCTCCTTCCACACGGCGGACCTGAATCCTGCGCCTCACGAAGGTCTGGGGGGCTGTTTGTTCATAGACCCAGGCTCCGCCGTGAGCGTCATAGAAGAGCGAGCTCCAGGGGACGGAGGGCAGCTCCCGTTTGACGTCCTTCACCGGAATGTGAACCATGAGGCGTTGCCCCAGGGGTGGTGGAGATTTTTCATCCAGCGCGTAGAACAGATCCACGGTGCCGGTGGCGATATTTCCTGAACTCTGGAGTGGCTGCGGGGTGAGGATCGAGGACTTACCCTTGTCTGCGGGGGTGCTGGCGGTTGCCGGCTGGGCGGTGTCCAGTGAGGGCAGCTCCAGGGAGGAGATGCTGACCCGCACGGTGCGACGGGTGGACTTGAGTGCCTCCGCCACGGGCAGGCCCAGCAGGTCCCGCTGGTTTTTCGCGGTGGACAGGGCGGTGCGTGCCACGGCCTCGGCGGTGCGGGCATCATCCATGGCCCGCTCACTGCCGGCCCGCTCGCGTGCGAGCTGGGTGGTGCGTTGCACGGTAATCTGGGCGGCATCCACCTGGACTTGAGCGCTGGCTACGGCGCCGTCGGCCACGTTCTGCAACTCCGCCAGGCGACGCAGTTCCTCCGTGGTGACAGGGGGCATGGGGGCCAGCAAGTCTGGTCGGGAGGAGAGGGAGAGCATCACTTCGCCGGCAAAGAGGCGGGTCTCATGGACCGCCTTGGAGACGACCTCTGCCACCTCCACGCCGAGGCGCTTCTCTGCTTGAGCGGTGATTTTGAGCGTGGGCAGCGCGGCCTCCATGACACCGTTGGTCACTTGAGACGGCGGATTCGCCGGATCGGCCCCCGTGGCCGCGAGCGGAAGCATAAGAAGGGGGAGCAGGAGAGAGGGTTTCATTTGCGTGAATGAAGTGGGTACAGGGGCCTCAGGCTATCTGACGCGACCACCCGCCCGATCGAGCTCAGCCCAGGCATCGCGCAGTTTGGCTTCGCTTTCGGCATACTTGGAGCGGGCGTCTGCCACGCGTCGTGCGGAATCGAGAGTGGCGAGTTGGGGGCTGTTCCCCAGCTCGACGGAGCGCATGGCCAGTTTCAATGAGTTGTCGAGCTCTGGCATGATCCGTGTCCAACCTGCCATGACATTCTGGGCGGCCTTCACTTGCAGGTGGGCTCTGCGCACCTCTGTGGCAGCATGATTGCGCGCAGCGTTGAGCATGCGGACGGCTTTCTCCAGTTGGGCGTTGGCAACGGCTCGTCCTCCCTGGTTTTGATTGAGCACCGGCAGGGTGGCATCAAAGGAGGCCTGGGTGCCGGCGCCCTCTGTGGTCTTCAGGCCGGCGGAGAGGGCCACCATCTCCGCAGGGGCGAGTTTGGCCTTGGCAGCGGCCGCCTCCACCGCCATCTCCGCCGCCCGCACATCCGGCCGGTTGATGAGGGCCTCCTCCACCAGCCTGCTGACAGGGGCGGGTGCTTTCAGACGCGGAGAAGGGAGCGGCTTGAGGGTGATGTTTTCCTTGCTCGCGGAGAGGCCCAGGAGCCCTCTGAGATGCTGCATGGCGAGGTCATATTCGTATTGCAACCGGAGTTCCTCCTGCCTCGCTACGAGGGCGTCGGCGGTGGCTTGGGAGGCCTCTAGTTCACCGGTCTCGCCAGCCCGGAACTGTGCTCCGGCCAGATCTGAGATCTGCTGGAAAATGGTGGCACTCTCCTTCGCCCGGGCGCGTTTGGTTCTGGCCAGCTCCACGGCATGGCAGGCGAGCTTCACATCCCGGGCGAGGTCCACTCCTCCTTGTGTTAGTTTCAAGGCCACGGCATCTGCATCCAGCCTGGCGGCCTTGATGCGCCTGGGGCGCAACCAGAGGGCTTCCACCGGTAGCTTTGCAGTAAACTCCAGCGCACTCGTGTTGTGCGGCAGCAGCAGGCCCAGCGAGGGGTTGGTGAGTTCTCCAGCCTTCACGATATCCGCCTGGCTGATGCCCAAGTCTCCCAGAGCAGCCTGAAAGTCGGGATTGTTCAGCAGCCCTAGTGTAACCGCCTGGTCAGGCGTGAGGGATGAACCGGATGACAGGCCGTCCACCCATGAAAACTGGGCGGGTTCATGGCGGGAAGTCAGGATGCTTCGGTTGGCTTCTAGAACCGGACGCGTGTTTCCGGACAGACGCTGCGAAGTGCTGCAACTTGCACTCAGTGACAAAAAAGCAATGCAGGGTAAGCCTGTGGCAATACGGGGCAAAAACGCGCAAAACATGTGCCTCACATATCGGCGGCGCAGGGTTGGTGTCATAAGGTTTCCCCTAACTTTTCTGTTAGTGACCGGATAGTGAGATGGGGATCTGGAGATGGAAAACAGTTCCTTCTTTCTCCCTGCTCGTAACATCGACGGTGCCTCCGTGTAGAGTGATCACGGTCTTGACCAGCGCCAGGCCCAGACCGGAGCCGGTGACAAGTTCCGTGTTTGTCCGTGCGGTGTCGATGCGGTAGAAGCGGTCAAAAATGCGGCCCAAATGGACTGCAGGAATGCCGCAACCGCTGTCCGAAACCGTCAGGTGCAGATGCTGGCTTTTTTGCAGGACTTTGATCTCAACGCGACCGCCTTCTGGAGTGTGACGCAGGGCGTTGGAGACCAGGTTGGCCAGGGCCATGCGGAGGAGTGTTTCGTCAGCGGCGGCGTGCCCGCTGCCCTCACAGAGGATCTGCACGCCCCGTTCTTCTGCCAGGGCAGAGAAGTAGTCGGCCACATTGGCCGCCATGAGGGCAGCATCAACATCGGTTCGATGTAACACGGTTTCAGCGTTGTCGGCGCGGGCAATGAAGAGAAGGCTGTCCACCATGCGCTTGAGCCGCTCGAACTCGCTGAGGTTCGCGATCATGGCCTGCCGATACTCCTCACCCTCGCGGTTCTGGGTCAGCAGGATGCTGGTGGAGATCATCAGGTTGTTCAGCGGGGTGCGAAACTCATGGGCGGCGTCCGCAGAGAACTGCGACAACCGCTGAAAGGCCTCGCTGAGGCGATTGAGCATGATGTCAAAGGCTCCCGCCATGTGCGCGAGCTCCCGCGGCCAGGGGTTTTTTCCCACTCGCTCACCCAGTCCGCCTGCGCCGACGCGCTGCATGACCTCAGTAATGTTACGCAGAGGCTTGAGGCCCCTGCGAGTCATGAGCCAGGCCAGAATGCCGGAGAAGATGGAGCCCCCAACGACGACGATGACCAGCTGCAACCGGAATTGCGACATCCACTGGTCCACGTGGGTGATGTCCAGGGCAACGTAGTATTGCAGCGGGGGGACGTTCTTGCCGCGGCTCACGGTGGCCGAGGCAAAGAATACCGGAAATCCGGATGCAGCGATGGCCCGATAAACGCGGCTGATTTTTTGATCGGGTCCAACGGGAGGAGGGAAGGTGTCCTGCCCCAGGCCCAGCCCGGAGAAACCAGGAGTTTCCACCAGAGTCTGGCCGTTGGAATCCACCAGCCGTCCATAGTACTTCTCAAGACTCCGGTTCGCAGCCGTGGAGCGAACGGTTTCGGCTGCCTCCTCCAGATTCAAGGGCTGCTGATCCACCTCGTATCTCAGCGTGGCCACATGGTCGGAGAGTAGCTCGGCATCCTCCACCTCGAAGCCGTGGTGCAGTTGCTCGTGCAGGAAGACCGCAGCGGCAGTGAGGGTAAACGCTGCCACCAGCATGTAGCCCGCCACCAGCCGGGCAGTAAGTCCGAGCGTCTTGTTCCAATGGTGCAGTCCGTCGGTCACCCTCGATCCTCCAGCATGTAGCCATGTCCACGCTGTGTGTGTATGAGCTTTCTCCCGTGCCCGTCGTCAACTTTTCGCCGCAGCCTGCCGATCGTCACATCCACGGCGTTGGAGTCGATGGAGTAGTTCATCTCCCAGACCAGTTCGGCAAGGGTGGCCCGGGAGAAGACTTCACCCTTGCGGCGGACGAGAAGGCTCAGAAGCTGGAACTCTTTGGCAGTGAGTTCCAGCGGGCGGCCTCCACGTCTGGCTTTCATGCTCTGGAGGTCCAGTTCCAGGTCCGCCACGACGACGCATTCGGAATGGCGTGCAGGAGCCCTCCGCAGAAGCGCTCGAACGCGGGCCACAAACTCCACCCAGGCGAACGGTTTGACGATGTAGTCATCCCCACCCAGTTCGAGTCCTCGCACCCGATCAGAGACGGAATCACGGGCTGTGAGAAATAACACCGGAGTGTGGGTGTTCTTTTCACGGATGATCCTCAGAACCTCCCAGCCGTCCAGCACGGGGAGCATCACGTCCAGGACGATGAGGTCGTAGTGGGAGCCGTTCGCGTAGTAGATGGCTTCACCGCCATCCCGTGCCGCATCCACCATGAAACCTGACTCCCGAAGTCCTTTGGCAAGGCTCTCCCGGCTTCTCGTTTCATCCTCTACAATCAGAATTCGCATTTGGCTTGGTCAGACAACGGTGATGTGTCGCGGCAGTTGCGCTGCGCACAGCATCCATTGGAGCGCCAAATCCTAACAACACGCCGTCAGGGAGATAACAAATTTGTAATGATGCCTTTTGCGATTGTGTTTGAGAATCGCCCTCAATATAGAGTCTGGATTGATGCTTCCATTGATGATGTTCGAAGCGCTGCTTTGGAACGAGACACCGCATGAAATTAACAGGTTCCAAATCTGCAGTGCGCAAAGAGAGGGTTTGCTTCGGGTACCTCTTTCTGAATATGAGTCATCAGCTCTCCATGGTCATCAGTACGGACAAGACTGATGTGTGGGCCATGGTGTATCAACCCAAGGGGCGATCGGGAAAATGGGAGGGAGAGATCTTGTGCCCCATCTGGTGGGCTGAGATTCACGGTGCGGGCACTCATTATCCCAGTCCGGTGCAGCTCCAGCATGCGCTGAGAAAACTGCTGGACCAAAAGCTGGAGGAAAGGCCCGGATTTAAAGAGTCGAGCATCAAGAAAAGACTCGCTCAAACAGACTCTGTGCCTAGCCCTGTATCGGAGGAGGGCAAATGATTCTGCTTGCGCCTGCGGTATCTCGCTGAGGTGAGGCAGTGCTGCAGGTGTGCGCGAGAGCGCGAACGACGCGAGACTGGTCGTTGTCAGCAGGTGATAGTCGACAAATTAATGTTCCCCCAACAAAGTTGTGGCAGACATGATGCTGAGCAAGTTCCAGCGAATTTGTGAACGCACTAGTCAATCGCCACACTAGCTAGTCACTAACGATTGAGTGATCCTGTATGGCATCCCAGAAGTCATTCTCGTGTACGATCACCAAAGCGTGTCCGTCGGCCCGCAATTTCATCGCTTGCTCAACTTTTCGGCCGTAGCAGGCATACGCCCATGCCGGGTTTCCATTCGCCCCGACAACGAGGTAGTGAACCACTCGGGTGACAGTCGGTGAAAATCGACCGCCCAATGATTCGATCTGGGCTGCCATCTGAGAGCGGCTTGCTTTCGCCGAAGCACCGGTAAAAGTATAGGTACGGTCCGGGAACGCGAGGTCAGGACACACTGCGCAAATCCCAGAAATCTTGCGAGATGGTGTCGTCCCGGATCGCGCATCCTTCATCCTGCGCGCTAGTGAGTAAGAAACGAAATCCTCGAAGAAGAGCTTCAACATGGCGCGTTCCGTTGAGTCGATTTCACCATCGCGGAGGACTTGGGTGAGCAAGGCGTCGATCTCATCAAAGGGGTAGCAGCCTTTCAAGTAGCAATGGTCCTCCGTCCATTGGCTCAGCTGTCGTATTTCATCGTCGTTGACCTCACCATCTGCCAGAATTCCATGGAGTATGCCCTGCAGGCGTTGAATGTCCGAGGTCGTCTCGTCGTAGTACGTACTTCCACTTTGCAGATTCTGACAGAGCCAGAGCAGATCAGCCTGTTCTTCGGCATCGATGATGCCATCCATTAGGGCGGCATCGATGGCGGGGATCAGTTCTGTGAACGGGTGATTCCCGACTAGCTTCCGGTGGTCGTTTACCCAAGCTTTTAGTTCTTCGACTTCCTTCGGATTAATGGTCCCGTCTATGGCAATCCCTGTCAGGATGCCTTCAAGCGTATGAACAGCGCGATCAATGCGTTGCCTACGTGTAAAGCCAACGTCGGTGAGAGATATTTCGTAGTCCATAGTGGTGTGGAACGAAGGTGGGGAGAGTTGGGAAACGACGTTGTTGTAATCGAAAGTGCGATTCGAGCGCAATATTTTTTGCGATGCGCATAGTGTTCGCCCGGGCCGCCATTCTCCAATGGTTGGCCATCAATGCCTGCAACAGCCTCCAAGAAGTGACTCTTCGGTCTCTGTTGGGCCACAGCTGAGCTACCATCAGCGTCCCAATCCTGCTTGTGAGGTGCTTTAGTCGCCTCAAGCGGCCTAAATAGTGGTGCACCCAGCAGGAATCGAACCTGCATCGGCGGTTCCGGAAACCGCTGTTCTATCCGTTGAACTATGGGTGCAAATTGTCCATTTCCGCAGAGCGGGGGACAGGGGAGCAATGTGTACGTGAGAGCCGGGGTGTTTGCAAGTGATGTTTCGTGTAGAGTTCAGTTTCAAGGTGCAAGGGGGAGACGTCGGACTGGCCCCCGGGACGGAACCGCCCCGGGTTTCGTTTTTTGGTAACCCTGGACGGTTCACGGACGTCATCCTGAGCATCTCACGTCTTATGACCTACCGGACCACCCCTTCCGCTGCTGTTTCCCGTCGACTTTTTGGCCTCGCCTTCAGCGCCTTTGCCAGTTTGGCATTATGGGGGCAGGTTGCCAGGGCGGAGTCCCGGGAAGTGGTCGCCTTTGGGGACAGTCTGACCGACATGGGCAACCGCATGGCGGAGACCCGGAAACCGGACCTGAAGTTCAAGCAGAACTGGGTAGCTCAGCTGGCCGGGCCGGGGATGCTGAATGCTGCGGAGTTCAAGCCCTCCGGCATGTCCTACTTCTACGGAGGCACGAACTACGCCGTGGGCGGGGCCACCACGGAGTACACGGCCAAGATCAGCAGTGACCGGAACAAGGGGCAAAATCTCACCCAGCAGGTGACGCGGCGGTACCTGAACGCCCAGTTCAATCCGGCAGGACCCAAGGCGGAAGCGCTGCATGTGGTGGTGATCGGGGCCAATGACCTGATGCGCGCTTGCATTTCCCCTGAGCAAATTCTCAGCCGGTGGGGCACTCTGGACGCCGTGGCCGTGGAAGTGGCCAAGAGTACGGAAGCCCAAGTGGGTGCCCTGGCCAAGTCGGGCGTGAGACAGGTCCTGTGGGGTAACCTCTTCGATGTCGGCAAAGCGCCCTCCCTGGTGGGCAAGGTCACTCTGCTCGGAGGGGCGGAAGCACCCACCGTTTTGAAGGCGGTTTCCAAGGCGATCGACGCCCACAATCGTGAGATGGATGCGGCCATCGCCAGATTGCAGTCCACCTACCCGAAGCTCCAGATCATCAAACTTGACCTCCATGCAAAATTCACAGAGGTGGCGGCCGATCCCGGCAAGTTCGGCTTTGCGGATGTGAGCACCGGTGCCAACGATGACCGGCATTTGTTCTCTGCTGACGGCTTGCACCCCACCGCCAAAGGCCACGAGATGCTGGCGAAGTTCGCCTATGAGACGGTGAGCGCCCAGACGGCCTCCGGGCAGTAGTTGGGCTCTGTTGGGGTGGGAATTGGGGCGGTCGCGGAGGCCGCTGACGGTTCTCCTTTTGTTAGGTGGGCACCTCAAGGCATCCAGTTTCTGGGATTGTCGCGATCCGGTATTGGGCGGTCGGCCGTGGTCGCTGCCCGCCTTCCTGTTCTCTCAACCCTTATAGAACCTGCTGCCATGCGCGCCATTTGGAAGGGATCCATCAGCTTTGGACTGGTGAACATCCCCATCGCCCTCTTTCCCGCGACGCATCGCGAGGAACTGCGGTTTCACCTGCTGCGGGCCAGGGACCTGAGCCCGGTGAACTACAAACGGGTGGCCGAGGCCGATGGCAAGGAAGTGCCCTGGGAGCAGATTGTAAAAGGCTATCAGTATGAAAAAGGCAAGTATGTGGTGATCAAGGAGGATGACTTCAAACGCGTGGACGTGGAGGCCACCCAGACGGTGGACATCCAGTCGTTCGTGAGCTTGGAGGAGGTCAGTCCGCTGTTCTTTCATAAACCCTACTACATGGAGCCGCAGAAGGGTGGCGACCGGGCTTATGTGCTGCTGCGGGAGGCGCTGGTGGATTCCGGCAAGATCGGCATTGCCAAGGTGGTGATCAAGACAAGGCAGCATCTGGCTGCAGTGAAGCCTCAAGACGAAGGGCTCATGCTGGAGCTCATGCACTTCCCTGATGAACTGATGGATATGGAGGAGTTCAAGAAGCCCCGCGAGTCCAAGATCAGCAAAAAGGAGCTCGACATGGCAAAGTCTTTGATCAATTCCATGACGGACAAGTGGAATCCGGACGGCATCAAGGATGATTATCGCGAGGCTCTGGAGGACATGATTGAAGACAAGATCGCCCACGGTGGCAAATCTGTGGGCAAGGCCCCGGTGCGCAAGCATCCGTCCAATGTGGTGGACCTGGTGGCCGTGCTGGAACAGAGTCTGAAGGGCGGGGGAGGGGGCAATGGTGGAAAATCCAGCAGCAAACCGGGAAACACGAGCGGCGCCAGGGCGAAGAAGGCCGCGGCCAAGAAGCGTTCCACTTCCAGTGGCATCAGCCGGGGAGTGAGTTCGAGGAAGAAAATGAGCCGGTCCAAAAAAGCCGCCTGATCAGGGCGGAAGAGATGCCACCCGATGACCCGCCATGCCGCTCAAGGAATACCGCCGGAAGCGAAACTTCAAGCTCACGGCTGAGCCGCCGGGCAACCGGCGAACTGCTTCACGCAATTCCAGTCGCAAAAAAGCGGTCAAAGAATCTCGAGGAGAGAAGAGGGCACGCCGGTTCGTGATCCAGCAGCACGATGCCTCCCGGCTGCACTTCGATTTTCGACTGGAGCTGGGCGGGACGCTGGTGTCCTGGGCGGTGCCCAAGGGATTGCCGCTGAAGCATGGCGAGAAGCATCTGGCGGTGAAGGTGGAGGATCATCCACTGTCGTACTTTGATTTCGAAGGCACCATTCCCAAGGGGCAGTACGGGGGCGGGACGGTGCAGGTGTGGGATGTAGGCACCTACGAGCCCCTCAGCAAGACACCCGCCAAAGAACTGGCCGGGGGCAAGCTGCACTTTGTTCTCCATGGCACGAAGCTCAAAGGGGAATGGTACCTGGTGCGGCTGCGCGATGAGGACAACTGGCTCATCATACGCGGCGGACCCAATCATCCGCGGATTGCGAAGAAAGTGGCGTCCACCTCCGCCCGGACCGGGCGAACGCTCCCTCAGATTGCCGAACAGAAAAAGCCCGCCAAACGCAGCAAGACCGTTGCGGTCATCAAGAAGGCAGATGCCGAATCTCTAGATGAGACAAGCGAATCAGATGCCCCGACGAGAGGGACGCGAAGCAGGGGATCCTCATCAAAAAGGACGGAGACTTCAGCTCTGAAGATCCTGTCCCCGGACGACGTAAGTTTCATCGAGCCAATGAAAGCGCGGTTGGTGGATGAGGCCCCCGCTGGTGACTGGGAGTATGAGATGAAGTTCGATGGCTTCCGTGCGGTGGCCTACCGCCAGGGAGGGGGGATCTGCCTGCTCTCCCGCACCCGGCACGATCTCACGCACAAGTTCCCAGAGATCGCTCAGGCCCTGATGAAGTTGGAGGAAACGCAATTCGTTATCGACGGCGAGATTGTGGCCTTGGATTCGAAAGGACGCTCTTCGTTTCAGCTCCTCCAAGCTTATGAGCCGGGGCAGGAGAAGCCGCCTCTCTGCTACTACGCTTTCGACATCATTTCGCTGGCTGGCAAATCTCAGACCCGGCAATTGCTGCATGAGCGACGGAAGCAGTTGAAGGCTCTGCTGGGTTCGCGCAGTGATTTGCTGCGATTCTCCGCCAGCCTGGGGGATGACGCCGCGCCGGTGCTGAAAGAAGTGCAAAAGCATGGCCTTGAAGGCATCATTGGGAAGCGGAAGGGATCGATCTACGAACCGGGGCGACGAAGTGGAGAATGGATCAAGCTCAAGGTGCTCCAGCAACAGGAGTTTGTGATTGGCGGCTACACCGAGCCCTCTGGATCTCGATCTCATATTGGTGCCCTGCTGGTGGGAGTCTACCAGAGCGGCAAGCTCATCTATGCCGGGAAGGTTGGCACAGGCTTCACCGCAGCCACCTTGCAGGATCTGCATCGCCAGTTGGGTAAGATCAAGCGGGCTACATGTCCCTTCACAGACCTGCCAGAGGAGCGTGAGGGGCGCTATGGACAGGGCATCACGGCAGCCGTGATGAAGCTGTGCCACTGGGTGAAGCCTGTGCTGGTGGGCCAGGTGAAATTTGGTGAATGGACGCGGGACGGTCGCCTCCGTCAGCCGGTGTACCTGGGACTGCGTGAAGACAAGTCCGCCCGCGAGGTGGTACGCGAGGTTCCTGCTTGAAACCATCGATCCCCAGTTTTTCCATGTCTGCCAGCCGACGCACTCCAACCAAAGTTCGAGGTAAAGAGGTAAGCCTCTCCAACTTGGACAAGGTCTTCTATCCCGCCACCGGATTCACCAAGGGGGATGTGATCGACTTCTACCGCGAGATTGCGCCTGTCCTCCTGCCCCATTTGAAGGATCGCCCCATCACGCTGAAGCGGTATCCAGATGGGGTGGAGGGCAGCTTTTTCTATGAGAAGCAGTGTCCCTCCCACGCCCCGGAGTGGATCAAGACCACGCCGGTGGAGAAGGGGAGCGGAGAAGTGATCCACTACTGCCTGATCCAGGATGAGCCGTCTCTGGTATGGGCTGCCAATATGGCCAACCTCGAGCTCCATCCCTTTCAGCATCGGGCTCGGGCGCTCACGCGGCCCACTGCGCTGGTGTTTGATCTCGATCCCGGGCCCCCGGCGGACGTGCTGGATTGTGCCCGGGTGGCGGTACGCATACGTGACCTCTTTCTGGGGCTGAAACTGCAGACCTTTGTAAAGACCTCCGGTTCCAAGGGGCTGCAACTGGTGCTGCCACTAAACACCTCGGTCACCTATGAACGTACCAAAGAATGGGCCTTGGCCGTGGCCGAGCTGCTGGCCAGCAAGTTCCCGAATGAAGTGATCTCCAAGATGACGCGTGCCTTGCGAAAAGGAAAAGTGTTCATCGACTGGAGCCAGAACGACGACACCAAAACCACTGTGGCCGTCTATTCCTTGAGAGCCAAAGAGCGCCCGACGGTATCGACACCGCTGGAATGGGAAGAGCTGGAGAATGCGCTACGAAAGAAAAAAGCCTCCGCATTGGTCTTCGACACCAAGGCCGTGCTGAAGCGGGTGAAGGCGAAGGGTGACTTCTTTGCCGAGGTGTTGACGCTAAAACAGAAGCTGCCGACTCTGGGGAGGAGTAAGTTGGCGTAATGGGGGACAAGTCCTGCGCCCCAACCATCCGCTCCGGCGCGCTTATTTTCCCACTCCTCCCAGCAGCGGCCAGCCCAACAGTCCGTCCACAGAGACCAGTTGATAGCCAGCGACAATGATCCAGAAGACGGCCTGGAATAATGTCTTGGCTGTCTTGTGGCGGAAGCGCCTCTGTGCCAGATAGGCTCCTGGCCAGCCACCCAGCAGGGAGAAGAGGTGCAATCTGGATTCAGGGATGCGCCATTTTCCGGTCTGGGCACGCTGTTTATCGTATGCGTAGAGGCCGTAGGAGGCCACGCTCATGGTGAGAAAGTAGCTGACCGCCACCCAGGGGCGAGGCGTGGCCAGGACGAGCGTAAGCACTGGCGGCACGAGCAAGGCGGCGAACAGACCCCATTGACGTGGGGTGAGGGGGCTAGTGGGGAGCGAGGGCATCCCGCACCGCATAACGCGGCCTCAGGAAGGATGCAAACTGCCTCGTCACCCTCTGGCCTCAACCGATGCATCAACGATGGACAGCTCCGGAAAGGTACATCCTTTTGGCCCTTGGCATCAGGCCCTTGGCGCAAGTAAGGGCCGCAGTCACAATACCTCGCGCCACCCCCCCTAGATTCCCATATTGCCCAGAACCGTCGCGATCCGATTCACCGTGGCCGTGATTTCCGGGTGAGAAGCCTCGAGCTCCTCAACCGAGTTCACCAGGCGGTCAATGCCTTGCGGCTCGTTTGAAATGTCGACGCTGTCGTCCGGCTCTTCGATGGCGATGTTCGCGTGGCTGGACTCCATGGCTTCCACGTGCTGAAGGAGGTCGGCTCGCGTTTCCTCGGGGAGGTTGTCAGCGCGCTCGACCTGCTTGCGAAGTTCGGCCAGAAGGTTTTCGATCATGAATCTAGGTTAACCAGAGGGAGCCGTGCCGACAAGGAAATATGGCAATTCAGTCATGCAAACGATGCGTCACTCAGGGGTGAAAGGGCCGTGCCAGGCGCAAAAAAGGCGGCCCGAGTACCGGGCCGCCTGAGTGAGTCTGATACCAAGCTCGGGACTACAGCTTTTTGAGGCTGATGTCACGGAAGCTCACTGGATCGCTGTGGCCCGCGAAGCCAAAGAAGCCGTTGGTGCGGTCCTTCCCAGGGTGGGCGGAGTTTGCCATCACGGTGCTCATGTCCACCTTGCTGAGATCGGCGTTGAGAATGACAGTGCCGTTCAGTTCCACGACGATGGTGGAGCCCTTCACGGTCACTTCTTCAAAGTTCCATTCACCAGCCGGGCGGGTGTAGCCGCGCTGGGCTGCCACCATGCCGTAGACGCTGCCGTGGTATTGGCGAACGTCCAGCTTGGCGTACTTGGGGGCGTCGTTGTCCAGCACCTGGAGCTCCGTCATCCCCACGTAGGCGGTGTTGCCTTCACCCGGGTAGCGGATGGCCAGTCCATTGTTGCCGCCAGGGGGTACGTTGAACTCCAGGCGGGCCTGGAAGTCCTTCAGGTCTTCGTTGACGTAGATCGTGCCACCCTTTTTCTCTTTGCAGCGAATGGCTCCGGCCACCACTTCATAGTTGTCCACTGGACCGGCCCAGCCTGAGAAGTCCTTGCCGTTGAAGGCGGACTTGAAGCCGGCTCCGCCCTTGCTGGAAAGGATCTTGTTGCCCTCCTCCACACCGATCTCGCGAAGGAAGATGTTCCGCCAGCGGATCTCCCCGCCGTGTGTCTGCAGCTGAATGGGGCCCTTGGCAGGCACGGGGCGCTGCTGGTCAGCAGGGAGTTTCTTGTCGTAGTAGTTTTCCAGGATGGCATGGTCCACCACGAGTTGGTCATTGAGCCAGACGCTCACGCGGCTGCCCACCATGATGATGCGGAATTTGTTCCACTCGCCGAAAGCCTTATCCGCCTTCACCAGCGGATCTCTTCCTGGGGCGGTTGCGGCATTGTTCCAGAGGCCGCCGGATCCCTTGGGCTTGCCCAGCTGTACGGCCTTTTCGTCATTCTCTGTGGAGTCCCAGATCTGCACTTGGGGCACGCCACGCAGATAGATGCCGCTGTCTGCCTTGGCCACGGTCTTGTACTCCACCAGCAACTCAAAGTCACCGTAGTCCTTCTCCGTCGTGGCGTAGTCGCCAAATCCGTCGTTCACCAGTTCGTCACCTTCCACATACCAGTGGGGCTTGCCGGTTTTGTCACTGGCGGCAGTCATCGTTGCCGTCCATTTTGCGATCTGGGCCGCGCGAGCGTCTTCCGGCAATTCCAGCAGCTTGCGGTGATCGAAGGTGCTGCCACCGCGCCATCCGGTGAGATCCTTCTCGTTGAAGAGGGACTTGAAACCTGCTGGAGGAGGGCCGGCAAAAGCGGTGCCAGCGGCGAAGAGCAGGGTAGTGAGGGCGGGCAGTAATTTCATGATGGGATGATGAAACAAGGGTATCGGGAACTAATACGGGTTGTGATAAATGGTGTTTCAGCAATCTCGTGCATGGCTGATCACAAAAGTATCAGAACACGACAAGACCCATCAGCCAATGTCTCTTGGCAGCAATGCGTAACGCAAAATGTTGAACTTTTCTGCTGCGGCAGAAGGGGGCTCAAGGGGCGCTGCGGACCGCATCAACAAAGGCCCGTACCTTCTCTAGGTCCTTGATGCCGGGCGTGCCGCTCTCCACGCCACTCGCGACATCGACCGCATAGGGATGCAGCCCGGTCACCGCTGTGCCGACGTTCTCCGGGGTGAGCCCGCCAGCCAGATAGAGCCGGTGCTCGGGATGACGTGCCTGGAAGAGAGTGGCCAGTTCCCAGGGGAATGTGTGCCCCAGTCCGCCTCTTTCCTGGGGATGGTAAGCATCCAGCAGGATGTCCTGCACAGGATGCAGGTCGATGGGGGCGAGCATGGCTTCATCCTGCACCTGAAACGCCTTGATCACGGGCAGACCCAGGGACTGCGCTTCAGCGCAGAACTCAGGCGTCTCATCTCCGTGCAACTGCAGAGCGGAGAGGACTCCCAAGTCTGCCACCTCTTTGAGGTAGCCCAAGTCGGGATTCACGAACACTCCCACCAGCCGGGAAGTCCGGGGCACATCCACGAGCCAGGCGGCAGCGGAAAGGGGGAGGTAGCGTTTAGATTTCGGCCAGAAATTGATGCCGATAAAGTCGGCTCCCAGGTCGGCGATCGCCTGGGCCTGTTCCGGCTGGGTGACTCCGCAGATTTTGATCAAGGTGGAGGGCACAGAGTTGAAGTAGGGAGGTGAGAAGGTGAGGGGGCCATCAGGCTGGTGGCTAACTCAGAAGGCAGGGCCTTTGGCGGGAAGGAGCGGGCCGGCCACTTGCATAAGTACGTCCAGACTCAGTGGCAGGGGTACGGCACCGCGTACACGGGCATCCCGCTTCACGGCGTGAAACTCTGCGCTCTCGTCCGGGCGGATGAGGAAAACCACAGGTGGGGCGGAAAGCGTGGCCGGGTGGCAGCGGGAATACACCCGGGCGATCATGCGGTCCAGTAGGGCTCCGTTGATGTCGGGGAGGGTGAAAGCTACCAAGAAGAGAGCGTACTCCCGTTGGGTGATCCGCTCAAAGGCATGCTCCCCGCTGGCGGCATCGTCCACCTCGCAGGCGCAGAAGGCGGTCAGCAGTTCCCGGATGAGGCGCCGGTTAGGCAAACTCTCATCGACTACCAGCACGCGGAGGGGGGTGGGCTCAGGCATGGCGGGCATCATGAATGGAGCTTTCTGCAAAATCCAGTCCAGACGGACTCCGGCGGAGTGTTTTGTACGTAGTTTTTAGTGACGACCGATTCTGCACAGAGAATGACGCTTGGGTCCCATTTTCCTCTTGCGTTCCCCTTTGGCGTTTCCGAAACTGCCAGTCATGGCGCGCAGCACCCTTGATTTGAGCAACGCAAGACCCAGCACTGACGAGCGGAAGCAACGCGCCCTCTGTGAAAAGACTCGTAAGAGCCTCATCGAGAAGCTCGACAACTGGGAAGACCACAAGGTCTGGGACGAGTTTTATCAGACCTACTGGCGTCTAATTTTCAGTGTGGCGACCAAGTCCGGCCTCACCCGTGAGGAGGCCTTTGACGTGGTGCAGGAAACCACGCTCGCCATCGCCCGGCAGGTGAAGAAGGGGCAGTACGACCCCCGGGCAGGGTCTTTCAAGGCCTGGCTGCTGCAGATGACGCGCTGGCGCATTCTTGACGTGTTCCGCGCTCGCAAGCGCCAGCCCTCCCTGGCAGACCAGGGAAATGAGAGCTCCGACAGCGCAGATCTGGCCATGGAGCGCCTGAGCCACGAGAAGGACAACATTCTGGAAAAGGTCTGGGACAAGGAGTGGCGTGACAACATCACTTCCGCGGCGCTGGAGCGAGTGAAGTCCCGGGTCTCTCCCCGTCAGTACCAGATCTTTGACTGTTACGTGCTCAAGGGCTGGGGCGTGAAGAAGACCTCCGAGGTGCTGGGCATCAATGCCGCCCAAGTTTATCTGGCGAAGCACCGGGTGGGTGCGCTGGTGAAAAAAGAGGTTCAGGCTCTGGAATCCACGATGCTCTAGGCATCGGGCGTGGTTCGTTGGGTGCCTGAACAAGCTTTTCTCGGATCAATGGGCTCCGATTCGGCCCTGCCGCCTTTTTTCTTGCATCGTTCACTGGATGCTTGGGATCATCCTTGCTAGGTTTGCCGTAATCAATGCCCGCCCCTGACGAGCCCCAAGCCCCAACCCCCAACGCTGGCGACAAGTCATCGGAGAAGGGTGGCCGTGCTTCGGCCTTGCCTCCACCCCCGGGTGATGTGAAGCAAGGGGGGAAGCTTGAGCTACGTGGTCAGGTGAAGGCGGATACCCGCATTCCGCCCGAGGAGCCCGTGAGCACGCGGGACAACGACATCCCCATCCCCGATTTCAAGCTGATCCGCCGTATTGGATCCGGCGCCTATGGAGAGGTCTGGCTAGCACAGGCCATTACTGGCGCCCTGCGGGCTGTAAAGATTGTCTGGCGGGAGGACTTTGAGTACGAAAAGACCTTTAGGCGCGAGTTTGAGGGGATTCAGCAGTTTGAGCCCATTTCCCGTGGTCATCCCGGGTTGGTGAACGTCTTGCACGTGGGCTGGAACGACAATCACGGGTTCTATTACTACGTGATGGAACTGGCCGATGATGCCCAGAGCGGCCGTGACATCGACATCAATACCTACGTGCCCCGTACGCTCACCACGGATTTCCGAAACCGGGGGCGCATCGGGCTACAGGAGTGCAAGGAGACCGGGATCTTCCTCGCGGATGCCCTGGGCTACATGCACAGCCACAGCTTGACCCACCGGGACATCAAGCCCTCCAACATCATTTATGTGAAGGGTGCCTGGAAGCTGGCGGACATCGGCCTGGTTGCCGTCCACGGCGAGCGCTCCTATGTCGGCACGGAGGGTTTTGTTCCCCCGGAAGGTCCCGGGACGTTCGCTTCTGATATCTATAGTCTGGGCAAGGTGCTCTACGAGATCAGTTCCGGGAAAGACCGCATGGAATTTCCGGAAGTGCCGGAAGATCTGGGGGCTGCCGAGTGGAACCTCTGGCGGGAGTGGAACACCGTCATCTGCCGCGCCTGCGCGCCCAGCTTGAAGGAGCGCTATGCCAGCTCTGCGGACTTTGCAGCCGCTCTGCGTCTGGTCGGAGTTCCCCGCCCGGTGCCGCTTTCGCGGCGACTTGTGAACGCGACCTGGCATCTGGCCGTGGGTTCCGTGTTGAGCGGGGCTTTGCTCGCGGTGGTACAGCGGGAGACCGCCTGGAGCTACCAGATCCAGGCCCCGGAAGCAAAAAAACTCTCGGCGGAGGAGATCGCCCAAGCCAAGCTGCCCAACCCGGGACGCATGTGGCTCAACAGCTTCGACATGCGCTTCACGTGGCAGAAGGACCGCCACGTGGCCGACCGCCCTGTCAGTCTGGAGCTGTTTAACCAGTTTCTGGAGTCCACCATGCAATCCTTCGAAGGCGAGGTGGTGCCAATTTTCCAGAAAGGGGGCAAGCCTGAGTACTCCGTCGTGGTGCCTCGGGCAGATGCGACAGGATTTTGCAATTGGTTGACCGATCAAGATCGTGCCGCTGGCGCATTGGGGCTGGACATGGAGTACGGCTGGCGGCCGGATACCACCCTGAAACGCAACCCGGGATCGCAGAAGAACTGGTTTGCCATCCGCTTGACGCTGGAGAAGCTGCAATTCGGTCAGGTGCTGGTGGAGAGTCTTCCTCCACATGCAGAGGTCATCAACAATGGCGAGGTGCTTGGCACCACACCGCTGTCCCTCTCGAGGATGAGGGTGGGGGAGGCCTCATTTGTGATGAGTCTTCCTGGCTACAAGCGGGAAATCCTGAAGGGCAAAGTAGAGGAGGGCAAGCTGCTCACTCTCACCGCCAAGATGAAGCCCACGGATGCGGTGGCCTTCGGTCGCAAGTGGAAGAACTCCCTGGGCATGGACTTTGTCCCGCTGGGTGCCGTGCTCATGTCCGCCACGGAGATCCGGAGGGCTGACTATGCCAGCTACCTGCGCTCCATCCCCACCACCAACCCTCCGCCTGTTGACCCTGCGGAGGATAACACCCTGCCCATGACTTTCGTCAGCCGGGAGGACGCCATGCACTACGCCAAGTGGTTGACGCGCGTCGAGCAGACCAAGGGTCTCCTGGAGGAGAATCAGAGTTATCGGCTCCCCACCGACGATGAGTGGAGCATGGCGGCAGGGCTTCCCCGTGAGCGCGGCGATTCCCCGGCGGAACGCAATCGTCGGATCGAGGGTTTTTATCCTTGGGGATTCATCTGGGTGCCCCCTATCGTGCCTGGTAACCTGTGGGACCAGAGCGCGGCCGATGATGCCAAGCAGAAGAATGGCATCCCAGGGTTCAACGACGGTTTTGTGGCCCTGGCTCCGGCAGGGTCCTTCACCCCGGATGCGCGTACCGGACTTAAGGACCTTTCCGGCAACGTCTGGGAATGGGTCGCTGAGGACTTTGGCGGGTCGGATCCCAAACAGCAGCGGCTGGGTGTTGTGAGAGGCGGCAGCTGGCGCACGAGGGAGCGGGAGGAGCTGTTGGCCTCCTACCGCAGACCGGTGCCGACTGGCACCCGCAATGACGAAATTGGGTTCCGTCTCATTCTGGGCGAGAATGGCGTTCTCGCTCGCATGGACGAGTAGCGTCCGATTAGCGAGGTCGTCAGCTTAGGCGAGTCCGGGAGGCGTTCTTGCAAATCTATTCTGCCAGATGCGGCATCGCCCTCAGTAGCCGGGCGGAGCGCGTTCTACTGAGCATCAAACTTTTGGACCTTCTCGATCATTTGGACACGGGAAGCCCACTTTTCGGGGCTGATCCTCTCAAACGAGAGAAACTAGAACATCGGCTCTTCTTTGGTGTCCAAGTTATCTGGAGAGCCAAAGTATTATTCTTGCCATTGGAGAAAATTCTCCCAATCCCGGTGCGCTTGCGTGAGAATTGCCGTTCGCTCTCATTCCTTGATCATATAAAAAGCGCAAGAGTGACTCTCAACTTTGAAGCTTAATTCCACTTAACCTTAATTTTCTCACTATTCCGGGCAGTTTCTTCTTGTCATTTTTTTGAAGTTATAGTAATTGTGTGTCACATCGCTGCTAACTAGAAGCGCAGAATTTCCTGCTCATTCCTACGACACGATTTCTCAATCTCCATCCACCCTTTCTCTTGAACACTATGGCTGAATCCTCACCCGAATTGATGACGGTCAAGGAAACCGCGGAGTATCTGCGGATTCCTCTTCCGACCGTCTATTACCTCGTGCAGCGGGGACAGCTTCCCGCTGTGCAGATTGGGGGACGCTGGCGCATCAAGCGCAGCCTGCTGGACCGGGACGTCCTTCGCAAGGAAGACGAGGCTGGTCAGCCTACCGTGCTGGTAGTGGATGATGACCCCGCTCTGCAGGCGCTGTTTAAGCAGTTCCTCAAGAAGGCAGGCTTCGGTCGCCTTGTGGTCGGCTCTGGCGCGGAGGCCATTACCTTGGCCAGAAAGCAAAAGTTCGACTTCGTTTTCCTCGATCTCAAGCTTCCTGACATCCCCGGGGATGAAGTGTACATCCAGCTGAAGGATATCAATCCAGATCTCCCGATTGTGGTGATCACCGGCTATCCTGACAGCGAGATCCTGAGCAAGATCCTTTCGACCGGTCCGGTCACGGTGATCAAGAAGCCCATCGAGTTTGATCAGCTCAACAAGGCTGTGAAACAACTTGGTCACAAAGGCGCAGACAGCAGCGTCTAACCCGATCCGTCGAGTCTCACTCCTGCGGGTGGCGGGAAGGGGGCTTGAGACCGGGAGAAGGCGGCGTCACGCATCATAGATTTTAGCAACGGCCAGCCGGGAAACCGGTTGGCCGTTGTTTCATATGGGGTGAGGATTCGGGAGGTTGTTACATCCGCTGGACCCCGTTCAGTGCGATAGGATGGTGAAGTGTGGCGACATGGATCGCCTGCGGAGTTTTTCCTCGTTTTGCCTGAACCGACATGGTCGAATCCTCCCAGCCAATCTCTGCAGACGATGTGGCACGGCACTATGATCAGCTGGACCGCTTTTACCGGGAGATCTGGGGGGAGCATGTCCACCATGGGTTATGGGAAACTGGAAGGGAGAGCGCCGATGAAGCCGTGCGGGCGATGTCCCATTTCGTCGCGGCCAAGGCTTCGCTCGTCCCGGGGGCGGAAGTGTGTGACCTGGGCTGTGGTTATGGCGGCACATCGCGTCTGCTGGCGGAAGAGTATGGCGCACGAGTGACGGGCTTGACCGTGTCTCCCACCCAGCAGCGCTATGCTTCAGAGGTCACTCAGACACCGGGGAATCCCACCTATCTGATTGAGGACTGGATGCGCAACCGTCGTTCGGATGGAGCGTTCGATGCGTTGATCGCGATTGAGAGCACAGAGCACATGGCAGACAAGCTGCGGGTGTTTTCTGAGGCTGCGCGAGTCTTGAAGCCGGGAGGTCGGCTGGTGGTTTGTGCGTGGCTGGCCGGTGATGCGCTCAAGCGTTGGCAGGTGCGCCATCTGGTGGAGCCTGTTTGCCGTGAGGGGAGGCTTCCCGGTATGGGGACGGAAGGGGAGTATGTGGCCTGGATGGAGCAGGCGGGTTTTGTCCTAAAGGAGCAGCTTGATGTGTCCGCGAAGGTGGCTCGCACCTGGCCCATCTGCGCCTGGCGGTTTATGATTGGGCTGGTCAGGCGTCCGGGCTACCTGCGCTTCCTGCTGGACGCCCGCAATGATAATCGCATCTTCGCGCTGACGATGATGCGGATCTGGGTGTCTTATCGTACAGGCGCCATGCGTTACGTGGTGTTCGTGGCGGAGAAGCCTTCCTGACGGCGTCCTCTCAGTTGCGCGCCAACGACGTGAATCTGGGCTTTGTCCCGCTGGTCTGAACCACGGGGGGCGTATCAAAGTCAGAGTTTGATCGCTTTCACCTTCATGAGCTGTATCGTTCGGTATTGTTTTGTCAGAGTAGAAATACCCCCACCCCCAGGAGATGAGAGAACGCGAAGCTGACCCCCCTATGCCCCGGGCCATGAAGGCCGGACGTGCGCTGCTGACGTTGGCATGCGTCATGATCGTGATCGCCGGACTGAAGGCAGGCGCGGGGTTTCTGGTGCCCATCGTGGTCGCCTTTTTCCTGAGTGTGTTGAGCTTTCCGCTCATGCACTGGCTCATGACCAAGCGGCTGCCGCATATGGTGGCGCTTTTCATAACGGTGGGGGCCATCGTGCTTACGCTGGGGCTCACCGTGTATGCTGGGGCCAGTCTGTTGCGAAAGTTCCAGAGTGAGGTGCCTGGTTATGTCCACAAGCTCAAGACCTATGTGGACCAGACGGGGGCCTGGCTGGAGGAGCGCGGAGTGGAAGGGGCCAAGGATACGGCCAACCAGGTCTTTGACGTGCCCACCATCATCTCCCTGGCGACCAATCAGGACGTGGTGAAGAACGTGGCCTCCATGGTGGGGACCACTTTCGGCACGGTGGCCACGTGGCTCGGGTCGACCGTTATTGTGCTCGTTGTGATGATGTTCATCCTCATGGAGGCTCCTGGCACCACAAGCAGAGCCTCCGTGGTGGAGCAGGCGGGGGGGCCCAATCTTGCGGTGCTTCTTCAGTCCGCCACTGACATCCAGAAGTATCTAGGAGTCAAAACGCTCATCAGCGCAGCCACGGGCGTGGCGGCCTTCATCCTCTGTTGGAGTTTCAATCTGAAGTACCCTTTGCTTTGGGGGATCCTGGCCTTTGTCTTCAACTACATCCCGGCGGTGGGCTCCACCGCCGCAGGCATCCCGGCGGTTATTGAGGCTCTGGTGCAGCATGGCGTGGGGCCAGCAGTCGGTGTGGCCATCGGCTATGCTGTGATCAACTTCTGCCTGGACAGCCTTTGGCAGCCTATGCTCATGGGGCGTCGCTTTGGCATCTCGGGCCTGGTGATTGTGCTCAGCGTCATCTTCTGGGGCTGGTTATGGGGGCCTGCGGGCATGTTCCTGGCGGTCCCGCTCACCATGATGATGAAAGTCATCCTGGAGAACACCCAGGAATTCCGCTGGATATCTGTGGCCATGGCCAAGAAGAAGGTTCGCCACGGGGAGGTGGTGCTGGAGGTGCCAGAACTGGAGGATGATGAGGATACCATGGGCGCCGGAGCGGCCACGGAGCCACCGGCGAACATCCCCCGCACCCGTGTCGAGAGTATCAATCGCACCCGCTGATCGGGCGGGGGCTGATTCGATTCTGAGCATGAAAAAGCCGGCAGAAGGATTCTGCCGGCTAGCGGGGATTCTGATGATTTGAGGTCGTCCTAGGCGCTGGCTTGGCGGCGAGTCCGCTCCTCATCCAGCAACTTCATCCAGGCACCCATGTAGTAGCCGTGGTCGTGGAAGGTGCGACCGCTCACAAGGTTGCCATCCACCACGCAAGCTTCGTTCACGAAGATGCCGCCGCAGACTTCCAGGTCGAACTGGCACTTGGGCACGGTGGCCATCCGGCGACCGCGTACGCAATCGGCCCGGGCAGGAATCTCCACGCCATGGCAAACACTGGCGATGGGCAGGTTCTTCTCAAAGAAGTACTTTGTCACATTCAGCAGGTCTTGATCCTCCCGGATGTACTCCGGAGCCCGGCCGCCGCTGAAGAAGATCCCGGCGTATTCTTCCGCATTGATTTCGGCAAAGGTGACGTCGGCATTGATCGTGTAGCCCTCCCATTCTTTCGTGATGGTCCAGCCCGGCTTCACTTCATGCATCACCATCTGGTAGCGACGCTTTTCAGGAGCGGCCACGACGGGCTGGTAGCCGCCTTCGATGAGGCGGTAAAAGGGGTACAGGGTGTCCACGGTCTCGGTGGCGTCGCCGACAATGATGAGTACTTTTTCCATGGTGAAAGATCGGAAGGGTGACTGAGAACTTGCTCACTGCATGATGGCAGGCGGAAAAAGAGGTGACAACGGGTCGATTGTGCACGTCGTTGCACACTGTGAGCTGAGCTAAAGGCCAGCGCGAACCGGAGCACTCGGTCCCCATGGAGGAGGTTGCCAGGGCGGCCGGCGTCTCCCGGTCCACGGTATCCCGCGCCTTGAGCAATCATCCGAGGCTTCCCGCGGAGCGCTGTGTTGCCATCCAGAGTCTGGCAGCAGCGATGGGCTACCGGCGCAACGCCATGGTGTCTGCCTTGATGGCAGATCTCAAATCCCACCGGCGGCCGCGTACCGTGAATACCGTGGCTTACGTGACAGCGCACCCCACCCGGGAAGGATGGCGGCAGCCCAACCCGAGCTTCATCGAATACTATGAAGGGGCGCGTGATCGTGCCGCAGAGCAGGGTTATCTACTCGAGACTTTCTGGATTCAGGATCCCGCCCTGGGGGTGGAGCGGTTTAACAAGATGCTGCACACCCGGCACATCCGGGGTGTCCTGATTGCCCCGATGCCCGAGCCCAACGGCACCGTGCCGCTGTGTTGGGGGCATCACGTGGCCATCGCCATCGGGCACACCCTGCTGGAGCCGGCCGTCTCCCGGGTGGTCCCCAATTTCTATCAGGGGAACCTCGTGACGCTTGAGCATCTGCACGCCCAAGGGGCCCGCCGCATCGGGTTTGCCACGGATGCCAAAACTCATGAGCGGGTGCAGCTCTCGTGGTTGGCGGCCTATCTGGTCTTTCAGCAACGATTGCCTGCCAGTCGTCGGCTGCCTCCATTCATCTGCCCAGACGCCGAAGGGACTGGCATGGCTGAGTGGATGCATGCCCATCGTCCTGATGCCGTGGTGGGGACGCAAAATCAAATCCTGGGCTGGGATCAAAGCGACCGGCACCCGTGTGAACACGCCGGGAGGGCTCACCTTTGCCAGCCTCAACACGGGGCGACTCCCTGGAGACCCCCCAGGGATCAATCAGCAATCGCGACTGGTTGGGGCGACCGGGGTAGATCTGGTGATCGGCCAGATCCATCGAAATGAACAGGGGATTCCCGACCAGCCGATGCTGACGCTCGTGCCAGGCGTCTGGCAGGGCGGCGCGAGATGATCCGGAGCCTCTACTGATTGGGGATGAGCACGAGCACCGTGGCAGACCGAACCTTCTCGATGATGGCTTCTGAGTCCTCGGGGTTCGAGGCAACAGGGACATCAAGGAGGGGTTTGGCGTCCGGGATGGATTCTATGAAACTCCTCAGTGACTTGCTTTTGACGGCATAGTTGACGTTTTGCAGGGCCTCGCCCTGGGAGTTTGCGGTGAGCTTGGAGCGGATGACGCCCACCACCCAGCCACTCTTTTGGTGCACCAGGGCACCGCCAGAATTTCCACCCTGCACGGGGACGGAGATCTGGTAGGAGTTTTCATCGTCTCGCAGTCCCCGGGTGCTGCTGATGGTGCCCTCCGTGAACTTGGGTTCGATCCCCTGCAGCGTGGGCTGGGGGAATCCGACCGTAAAGACATTGGTGCCCAGGGAGGGTTCCCCCATGGTGATGGGCAGCCAGGCTGCGGGCGTCAGCTCCACTTTGAGCAACGCAAGATCCCGGCCTTCATCGCTTTTCACCACCCGGGCATTGACGATCTTGCCCGCCGACGTTCTGACTTCGACGTTCACTGCTCCTCGAACCACGTGATGGTTGGTGATGAGCCATCCGCTCTGGGCCACGAAAAAGCCTGTGCCCATGGAGCGATACTTCTGGTCTGCGAACAGTGGTGAGACCGTGCCGGGAAGCGCGGGCTGGGTGGGCTGAATGTTGCTGCGTGGATCTGCCAGGCCGTAGATGGCGCGTGCGAACTCTGAGGGGGATCCTTGAGCGCCAAACCACTTCCGGAGCACGGGATTCTCGGTCATCTTGGCTAAGAGAGCCCGCTCCATATGGAGTTGTACATTGGTACGAAGGCTTCCGTCCTGCAGGGCCGTTTCCGTCTCCGTGTTTACTTGTTCCAACGCGGTAAGCAGGGCATCCGCCACGGCATCGTTGCCTCCGGTGACGTGCAGGCTGAGCTGCGAGCGGATGCGCTTCCGGTCCGTCTCGCGGCGCTCTCTCGCCATATCGGCATCCTTTTGCTTCACTTCATCATCGGCCTTCTTCTGAGCGGCTTCGATCACTGCTATCTGATGACTGCTCGAGTTCTCGATCCGGCGCCTTTCAATCCAGCCCATGCCCCAGCGGATCAGGAAGATGAGGGCAATGAAGGACACCACGCCGATGCCGATCATCGCGTACAGGGCATTGGTTTCGGCCTTTTCTTGTGCAGCCTTGGCGGCGGCGGCTTCAGGAGATTGAGGTGGCCTTGGTTGACCTGGGCCGTGTGCTCGGGGTGGGCCGGGGCGGACGGAGGCCTTGTGTGGCGGTGGATTGGGGTGAAAGGCTTGGTCGGGCGCGGGCTTCTGTGGTGCCGCAGATTCCGTTTTCGGCGGAGGCGGGGCTGGCGGTGAAGCCAGCGTGGCCACGGGAATCACGGGCTCGGGAGGCGGCGGTGCCACGGCGAACACCTGACCGCAGCCGGGGCAGCGTATGTGCCCCTGCAGGAGGGTGGTGTCCATCTTCAGGCTGACCTGGCAATGCGGGCAGGCAAAATTGGCGATCATGGAAAGACTCCTGCGGTGGAGTTTACGCCATGAGGTCGTGGAAAGGTAGATGTTTCTTTGCGTCGCGGAAAATTTCAGAGCATGGCGCAAGGCGTGGTGGGTGGCCGCAACAGGGAAGGTGGTTGCCGACGTTGGCGCGGATTGTCATCTCAGGGATATCAGCGCGGTATGTAGAACTCACTTCGGAGCTCTGGTCCGCCCGTCCATATACTCAGGGTGGCGGCTCGTGTCTCGCCTTACCCTGGGCTAGCATGTGCGACGCCCTTGGCGTCAGGGTGGCATTCTGGGGAGGGCTTCGTCCCCAGATGCGTGCAGGTCAGAAACTTGTTCTCAGGAGAAGACGACGGTCTTGTTGTGGTACACCAGCACTTTGTCTCTCACATGCCACCAGAGGGCTTTGGCGAGCACAGTCTTTTCCAGGTCTTTGCCCAGTCGGACGAGATCAGCCACGCTGTCCTCATGGGTGACGCGCATCACGTCCTGATGGATAATGGGGCCCTGGTCCAGGTCTGCCGTCACATAGTGACTGGTGGCACCGATGATCTTCACTCCGCGTTCATAGGCCTGGTGGTAGGGCTTGGCCCCGACAAAGGCTGGCAGGAATGAGTGATGGATGTTGAGGATCTGATTGGGGAACTCATGGATCAGTCCCTCACTCAAGATTTGCATGTACCGGGCCAGCACCACGGTATCGACCCGGTGCTCGCGAAGCAGATCGATCTGAGCCTTCTCCTGCGATGCCTTGGTGGCAGGGCTCATGGGAAAGCAGTGGAAGGGAATGCCAAATCTCTCAGCCGCAGGGCGGAGATGTTCGTGGTTGCTCACGATCACCGGGATCTCGACTGGGAGCTCGCCTGCTTCATGTCGGGACAGCAGGTCGTAGAGGCAATGGCTCTCCTTTGAGACAAAGAGGGCGACCCGCTTGCGCTCGCTGGAGAAATGCAGCGTCCAGCCCATGCGGTATTTTTCACCCAGCGGGGCGAAGGCGGCAGAGATCTCCTCCTTGGCCAACGTGAAGTTTTCCACCGCCCACTCCACTCGCATGAAAAACAAATTCTCCGGCGGATCAATGTGCTGCTCCAGATCCAGAATGTTTCCTTGATGGGCAAAGATAAAGCCCGTCACCGCGTGAACCAAGCCCGGTTGATCGGGGCAGTGGATGAGGAGGGTAGCTGTGTCTGATGAGGGCATGAGCAAAAGGGGCGGAGATCGCCCGGATTGCCGGTCTCAACTCCACATAGTAAGGGAGAAAGTGCGCGGGAAGGGACTCGAACCCTTAAGCCTTTCGGCACAAGATCCTTAGTCTTGCGCGTATACCAATTCCGCCACCCGCGCTGGTCGAGAGGGGCTTTCTATGTACGCCAGACCTGAAAATGTGCAAGCATCTTTTGCAAAGTTTCTGCGAAGTTTTTTGAGAGCCGCGAAACGATGGGTGGCGACCCCAAGTGGAAGAGGATGAGACCGGTGCGACTTCTCACCGAAGAGCCGTCTGATCACAGCACGCTTTGCGGTCGCGTCGCAATTCCAGCGACGTCGTGAGCGCCCAGAGAGCCTCGTACCTCCGGAAACAAAAAGGCACCCGTCTGTGAAGAACGGGTGCCGAAGGTGGACAGTCGCCAAGGAGGGGCTTAGCGCGGGTCGCGTCCCGTCATTTCCACGAACTGCTGACGGAGGCTGTGGCAGCGCTCAGACCACGCGCCCACCTCACGCTGCAGTTCCATGACCTGCTTTTCCAGCCAAAGACAACGTTGTTTGAGATTCGCATTGGCCTCGCCAGTGCCAAACTCTTCGCCATACCCGAGGCTGATCTCCTGAGTGCCGCGCACGCGATGGGGGCTGGCCTTAAAGAAAGGGAGGTCGCTCAGGCGGGTCTTGGTGCCTTCCAGCGTGTTGATGACGGAGACGTTCTCGTCGATTTCACCCGTGGCGAGAAATTCCTGAAGGGTGCCCACACTGGTAGGGCCGTAGAGGAAGTTGTCAGACATCTCCACCAGCCAGTCCATCTGCAGGGCCGTTACCATCGGGGCCCGCATCCATGTCCGCCGATCATCATTGGAGACTCGGTCCATCGGGGAGATCTTGGCTTCCGCCGCCCAGATCCTCAGCTGGTCCAAAGGGGCGGGTCCAAAGATCTCGTTGCCTGCCACTTTTAGGAGATACCAGTGATTGCCATCCATAAAAAATATCCTAGCGGAAACGCAGATGGCGAGCCAAGACAAAAATGTTGGGCGATGAGAGGCGTATTATTTTCATGATGGTTTTACGCGCAGTTTTTGGCTATGCTCTTTTCATGGTCGAGGCGCTTCTTCATGTGACACGGCAGAGAGCAGGGATGGTGGTCATGGGCCTCGCCTTCCTCACGAGCTGCAAGGGGGTGCCCATGTCTGATGCTCCCGCGGGCTCTCCCATCAGTGGGCTTCCTCAAAAGGAGGAGAAGGTGGATCCGGCTTCGGTGCTGTCCATGACCTTCGAGGAGGCGAAGAAGATCAGTCCGAAAAGCCTGGAAATCCCTCCCTTCTACAAGGTGGCAGCTGATGAAATTACCGTGCTCAAGACGGACCCGGCCGGTCAACCGCTCCGGGTGCGGGCTCGGGGCAAGGTGTACATGCAGGTGGATTTTCGGGAGCAACTCCGCTCCCTGGGGCAGGAGGCTTACATCGAGAGCGGCGGTGAGTTGATCGTGCGGGGCAAGCCACTTTTGCAACGTGGTCGCAGTGTGGTCGAGGGCCTGAGCGACTACACCGTCTTTTACATCAAAGGACTGCGTCTGCAGGTGATCGGGAGTCACCGCAAGACCACTCAGGATGCGACTGGGATCCCGGTGGTGATGCCAGAATGGAAGCGCTCGTGGAAAGAGGGGCCCAATCCACTGCTGCCGGCGTTGTCGCCGGAGGACGTCCCCAAAGAGATCCGGTCAAGTCCGTTGCTCCCTCCCGTGGATGGGGCCAGCGACATCCCGCAGATGCTGCCCCCGGAGACCCCGCCCCCACCACCCTTGAAGTCCAAGAATGCACCTGCAGACGCGGTGGAGTCCCCGGACGACAAGCCCGCCGCGACCGAAGGTCAATAGGACGGGGGTGATGGTGAGGATGGGTTATTTCCGGTCCCCCGGCAAGATTCAGGCTGCGTGGCACGCATTTGTGCCATGAAACGTCGTGCTCTTTTCCTGGCTGGCTGGATTCTCTGCGCTGCGGTCTGCCCTGTAGGGGCGCAAGAAAGCGGTGGATGGAAGGCCGCTGCCGCTTCAGCAAAGATCACTCCCAAGGAGCCCATGTGGATGGCGGGCTATGCCTCCCGGACGGGTCCGTCTGAAGGGGTGACTCAGGATCTCTTTGCGAAGGTGCTGGTGCTTGAGGATGGTCAGGGCGGCCGGTTCGTGACCTTGACGATGGATCTCATCGGCATTCCCAGCTCCCTGAGGAGCTCCGTGGTGGAGGCATTGCGGAAACAACATCAGCTCCCGCCAGAGCGGGTGTTCATGAACTGTTCCCACACCCACTGCGGACCGGAGTTCAGGGTGGGAAAGTCTCTCTACCTAGAGGTGATGGATCATGGAGACAACCGGAGTGCCGAGTATGGAGCCTGGCTGGCCGGGGAACTGGCGCGGATTACGGGTGAGGCCATCCAGCGCTTGGCGCCTGTCAAGTTGAGCGCGACCCACGCCCGCTGTGGTTTTGCCATGAACCGTCGGCTGCCCACCCGGCTTGGGTACAAGAACAGCCCATATCCAGATGGTCCGGTGGATCAAGCCGTGCCGGTGCTGGAGGTGCAGGGGGCAGATGGCAAGCTGCTGGCAGTCATGTTTGGCTATGCTTGCCACAATACGACGCTGAGCTTTCAGCAGTTTTGCGGGGACTATGCCGGCTATGCGCAGGAGTACCTGGAGGCAGCGCATCCTGGTGCAGTGGCCCTTTTCGTGATGGGTTGTGGGGGTGATCAGAATCCGTACCCACGGGGGAAACTGGAGCTGGCCCAGCAGCATGGGCGGGCTCTCGCCAATGCGGTGGAGGCAGCCCTCACCGTCACGCAAAAGCAATTGGTTCTCGGACCCGTAAAAGCTGCCATGGGCACAGTAGTGCTGCCCTTCGCCCCTCCGCCGTCCAAGGCTGAGCTGGAGAAGTTGGCGGCTTCCACGAACCGCTGGGAGGCGGCTCACGCGAGCATGCAGCTCAAGAAGCTGGAGGTGGAAGGGAAGCTGGCCTCCAGCTATAACTATCCTGTTCAAGTCGTAAAGCTCGGCTCTGACTTCACCCTGGTCGCCCTGGGAGGGGAGGTGGTGGTGGACTACGCATTGAGACTGAAGCAGGAACTGCCCAAAAAATCCACCGTCTGGGTGGCTGGCTACTCCAATGATGTCATGGGCTACATCCCCAGCCGCCGTGTCCTCGAAGAGGGTGGGTACGAAGCTGGCGGAGCCATGCTCTACACTGCTCATCCCGGTCCCTGGAAACCGGAGGTGGAAGAGTTGATCATCAGTAAAGTTCACGAACTGGACCGGCAGTTGGCTGAGTGATCCTCCAGCAGTCTGCGTTATTCTACCCTTACACGTATTGCACTTCGCTTTGTCTCCCATGCACAATCGTCGCCAGTTTCTTCTCACTACCCTTCAAGGAGCCGGAGCCCTGGCTCTCCCGTTTGCCTCCGCTGCGGCGGCACCTGCCGCAGTGGCGGGTGGTAAAAACAAGTTCTGCTTCTTCACCAAGCATCTGCAGGGGCTCAGCTTTGAAGAGATCGCCGCTCATGCTGCCCAACTGGGAGTGGATGGAATCGAAGCCCCGGTCCGTCCCAAAGGCCATGTGGAGCCGGAACGGGTGGAAGAGGATCTGCCCAAGCTGGTGGAGCAGCTGAAGAAGCACAACCTGGAGATGACCATCCTCACCTCCGGCATCAACGAGGTCTCTGCCGCGCAGAACACGGAGAAGGTGCTGCGGACCGCCAAGGCGCTGGGGATTACCCGGTACCGGATGAATTACTGGAAGTACGACCTGAAGCAGCCGATCTGGCCTCAGTTGGACAATATCAAGGCTGGAGTGAAGGACCTGATCGCGCTGAGCAAGGAGATCGGGATTCAACCACTCTTCCAGAACCACCATGGCAAGGACTATGTGGGGGCGCCGATCTGGGACGTGGCCACGCTCATGCGCGACTATCCCGCTGAAGACTGGGCCTTTGCTTTCGACATCCTGCATGCCTCGGTGGAAGGCGGGACCTCATGGCCGATCGAACTGCGGTTGGTGCAGGACCGAATTGGAGCGGCTTATTTCAAAGACTATCAGTGGGCGAACGGCAAAGCAGAAGTGGTCCCGCTGGGAGAGGGGATGGCTCCGGGCAAGGAGTACGTGAAGGTACTGAAAGCGGGTGGCTATTCCGGGCCTGTTAGTTTGCACGTGGAGTACATCAAGGATAAACTCACAACCAAGGAAGAAGTGCAAAAGGCATTTGAGGCCACCCGGCGCGATCTCGCCGTATTGAGAGAATGGTGGGCGTAGAGCAAAAATGCGGTGAGGCACGACTGATGCTCATGAAGAAGGCTTACATGCGAATTCAGCAGGCAGGCTACATCCTCATGAGCACGATCCTGCTGGTGGGAAGTGCTCCCGCCGCGGACTGGCCCCAGTTTCTGGGGCCAAATCGGGATGGCGCCGCGGCCGAGAGCGAGCCGATGGTCAAGGGCTTCGCCTTCTCGGGCGTGAAGTTCCGCTGGAAGCACCCGGTGGGTACCGGGTTCGCCGGTCCTGTGGTCGTGGGGGACAGGGTGATTCTCTTCCACCGGATCAACGATCAAGCCATCGTGGAGTGTGTGGATGCTGCCACAGGCACGGAAGAATGGCGCTACACCTATAGCAACGCCTTCAAGGACAGCTTCGGGTTCGACAACGGTCCCCGGGCCTGTCCGACCGTGGCGCAGGGCAAGGTGATCATCCATGGGGCCGAGGGCACGGTGCAGGCACTGGATCTCACCACAGGGAAGCGTCTGTGGGGCTTCGATACGGTGAAGGAGCTCAACTCCCCGCAGGGATTCTTCGGCCGCGTGTGCGCCCCCCTGGTGACGGAGGGGAAGGTGATCATGGAGGCGGGAGGCGCCAATGGCAAAGGCGCGGCCGGACTGATCGCTCTAAGCCTCGATGACGGCCGGGTGTTGTGGCAATGCCTCAAAGACGAAGCCAGCTACGCGGCACCTATTCTCAAGCGTGGTGGTGGCGCGAGCTTCCCTGCGATCGTTGCCTGGATGCGCAATGACCTGGTGGTCGTGAATGCGCTGGATGGCGGGGTGAAGTTCCAGCAAAAGTTGCGTTCCGATGCGGATGCCTCCGTCAATGGCGCGACTCCCATCTGGTGTGGTGAGGACAAGCTGTTCCTCTCGGCCTGCTATGATGTAGGAGCCAGTCTCTGGCAATGGAAGCCGGAAGGCAAACTGACCCGCCTCTGGCAGAAGGAGGACGTGCTGGATGCTCACTACAGCACCCCTGTGCACTACGATGGATACCTCTATGGGTTTCACGGCCGACAGGAGTTTGGTCAGTCGCTTCGTTGTGTACGGGCACAAGACGGCAAGGTGATGTGGGAGTCTGGCCGGGTCGCTGGCGGGACCCTGTTGCGGGTGCGTGACACCTTGCTCGTGCTGACGGAGGCTGGGGAGCTCTGGTTGGTGGACGCCTCACCCACAAAGTTCAACCGCCGCGGGCAGGAGCAGATCCTGCGTGGTGGCCATCGGTCGCACGGCGCTTTTTCCAACGGGGTCTTCTTTGCCCGGGACGACCGCCAGGTGGTGGCGGTGGATCTCCGTCCGCGTGAAGAATAGCTACTTTTGCTCCGCAGGAGGAGGTTCTGATTTGGGCGCTTCCGCCTTGGCCGGGTCTTCTGGTGCTTTGCCCTTCTGAGCCTGGTCTTCAGCCTGAATCTTGTCGAAAAGCTCTCGCGCCAGTTTCATCCTCTCCTCAGGCGTAGCATTGGCGATCGTCTCGCGCTTGTCGCGCATGGCTTCGATGAACTTGCGACGTCCTTCGTCGGATAGGGAATTGAAGCGTTTGCGCTGCTCGCTTTGAAATTCCCGCTGTTCCATCGACATGGGGCGGCGATCCGCTGGCCCGGGTGGGCCCGGTTGGCGCTTCAATTGAGCGAGCGAGTCCTCCAATGAAGTCACCTTCTTCTCCAGAGCTGCCAGCCGCTCGGTCAGCAGCTTGATCGTCTCTTTATCTGAAGGCGCAGGTTCTTGGGCAACCAGCGTTGTCATCAACGAGCTCCACCCAAGGGCGAGTCCCACTCCGATCACGCACAAGTTAGGGGCTTTCATGCCCTCCAGCATAGGCAATGTGGCGGCGTCCCGTCAAGCCGGGTGTCTACAGGCCGGGAATGTGTCGCACGACACAACCCTTGGTGGGGCGGGGGCGAGTGGTCCACTTTGGTCCCTCGTTCTCGCCGTTGTAGCCGGTATCCAGGCGCAGTCCGGCAATAGTGCAGAACACATGCCCCTTGCGGGCATAGATCGTGATCCACTTGCCGGGGCCGGGTTTGCCAAAGGAGCGGAACTCGTTGGACGCCATGGGAGTCTTCAAAACCCCGGCATGGTGGAGCACGTAGGAGAGGGTGCCAGAGCAGTCGTACCCAGCGTCTTCAATGCGCCGATGACCGCCGCCATAGATGTAGGGCTTCCCTTGAAGGCGGTTTCCCGCAGCGACCGCCCGCTTCACCGGCTCCGGTGCATTTGTGGGAATCAGGGCGTATTTGCCCTGCAGGACGGCCGATTTTCCAGGAACGAACTTGTAGGTATAGGACTCGGGCGTGCTGCTGCAACTGGCGAGCAGAACGAGGCAAAGGGCGGCCGTGATGAGGAGGAGGCGATGCACGAGATTGGTTAAGATATCTTAAGGGTTTTAGATGCCGGTGGCGAGAGCAATTTCAGGCGCATTTCCCAGTCGTATGCTAGCTATGCAAAGACATGCGGATCTCCGAGACATTTTTTTCTGTGCAGGGTGAGGGGAAGCTCACCGGGGTCCCTTCCGTATTCATCCGGACGTCGGGGTGCAACCTGAGGTGCCGTTGGTGTGATACCCCCTATGCCTCATGGAAACCCGAAGGGGATGATGTCTCTGTGGAAGATATCCTGGCGGAGGTGAATCGTCATCCCACCCGATACTGTGTGGTGACAGGGGGTGAGCCCACCGTGGCATCCGGCATCCGGGAACTGCTCCAGGGCCTCAGAGACGCGGGGAAGCATATCACCATCGAGACGGCGGGCACGGTGATGCCGAATGGACTGGCCTGCGATCTGGCCTCCCTCAGCCCCAAACTGGCCAACTCCACGCCCAGTGTGGAGGAGGCGGGGCAGGGCTGGCATGACCGCCATGAGAAGACCCGCTGGCAACCGGATGTAGTCCGGGCATGGACCGAAGGGTATGAGCATCAGTTAAAGTTCGTGGTCTCCTCGGAGGGGGATCTCAAGGAGATCGAGCACCTGTTGGCTGAGGCCAGGATCCAAACGGCCCCAGAGAATATCCTTCTCATGCCCGAGGGTCGCGAGCAGACCCGTCTGCACGCCCTGGCCCCCCAAGTGGTGGAGTGGTGCAAAGAACGCGGCTGGCGCTTCTGTGCGAGGCTGCACATCGATTTGTTCGGCAACAAGCGGGGGACGTAGCCCGCTGCGTGGGGGACAGAAGACCTGCCAAGCGGGCACCACAGGAGACACAGCATTTACACAACGCTTTCAGCGTTGGGCTTGTAGCCGCATCCTCTTCGAGGAAGGGCTTCAATTGCACTGGTTCCTTTAACCCGGTTGGCGGCGCGCTGGAGAAAGTAGAAGAGCCGTCCCGGCTCTTGGGTGCGCTGGGTGGATTGGCAGAACAAGAACCGAGACGGTTCTTCTACATTTTCGATCACCGCCTTGCGCACCCCGTTTCACCCCACAAAAAAGCCCCGATCCGCAGGGCGAATCGGGGCTTTAACATTCACTGTCTTGCCGTTACTGCTGGGCGGGCTTCTTGGCTTCGCCGGCGTTGGCAGTCTGGGGCTGATGGCTCGAAACTTCGATGAGGTCGCGCATCACATTGACGGTTTCCAGTTTCACTGGCTCCACACCGAAGGGGAACTGGCTGTCATCGGAGGCATCTTCGTCGTCGTTGCTGGAGGCCATGCGCATGCCGGTGGTCTGTTCCTTCGTGAAGCTGGACTCTTTGACGAGTTCTGTGGCATCCACGTTGTCCAGAGTCAGGCGATAGCGCTCGAAGCCCTGCTTGTACTGCTTGGCCACTTCTTCCGTGCGGCGCTTGCGCTCTTCCTTCCGAACCTCGAAACGGGCCTTGTTCTCGTCCAGTTCCTTCTGACGGTCTTTCTCGTTGAGGCTGACCGTGTTCTTGTCCAGACGCTCTTTGATGCGCTTGGTGTCTTCAACCACGAACTGGAACTCCGGATTGGACTCCAGGCGGGACTTCACCCGGGTGTTCAGCTCTTGCAGAGGCAGGGGAGCCTTCGAAGCGTAGGTGAAGGTCCGCGGAGGGATCGTGTCGTACGGAAGGGCCTGGGGCAGCGAGTCTTCGCCGATTTCCATCACGTCGCGGATGCTGGGGAGCACCACGTCAGGGATGACACCACGAAGCTGGGTGGAACCACCGGCGATGCGGTAGAATTTCTGGATCGTGACTTTCAGGGAACCAGCACGGCTCTTGTCGCTGAAGAAGGGCATATAGCGTTCCACCGGAAGGATGGTCTGCACGGTGCCCTTGCCGAAGGTGGACTTTTCGCCCACGATCACCGCACGACGGTAGTCCTGCAGGGCGGCAGCAAAGATCTCGCTCGCGGAGGCGCTGGCCTTGTCAGTCAGCACGATGAGCGGTCCTTCGTAGACCGGGCGCTCGTTGTCACAGTCACGCCAAGTGATGTTGTTGCGCCAGTCTTTGGCCTGCACCACGGGGCCCTTGGGAACGAAGAGGCCGGTCAGCTTGATGGCTTCTTCCAGGGAACCGCCACCGTCTCCGCGGAGATCGACGACCAGGCCTTCGATGCGCTCTGCCATGAGACGCTTGAGGAGACGATTCACGTCAGCCGTGCAGCTCACGGTGCCGTCTTCCATGTCGGCATAGAAGGAGGGCAGGGTGATCCAGCCGATCTTCGTGCTCTTTCCGTTCACGGGAGGCGTCAGGAGCAGCTCGGCGTTGGCCAGCTTTTCCTTCAGTTCCACTTCTCCGCGCACGATGGAGATGATCTTCACTTCCGAAGGGTCCTCGGCGGCCGCAGGATTCACCTTCAAGCGCACCTGAGTGCCAGATTTGCCGCGGATCATTTCCACGACCTTCTGAAGCTTCATGTACTTGATGTCCACCCAGTCACTGTTGGGGCCGGTGCCATCGCCCTGCGCCACAGCCAGGATCTTGTCGCTGATCTTGAGTTCGCTCTGCTTGTCAGCCGGGCCACCCACCACGATGCCCTGGATCTCGGCAACGTTGTCCTTCGTGCTCAGCAGGGCCCCAATCCCAACGAGGGAGTGGTTCATCTGAATCTTGAAGTTGTCGGACTCCTGCTGGCTCATGTACTCCGTGTGCGGGTCATAGCTGCCCGCAAGACAGGAGAGGAAATAGTTCACGATGTCTTCCTGCTCGTTCTCGGCGAGTTGCTCCAGGAGGCGCTCGTAGCGCTTGAGGACGCGCTTGTCCGGCGGGTCTTCCTCACCGGGGTCCGCTTTCACGGCTTTGTCAGCCTTCGCTGCCGCCTTGGCGGCTTCTTCAGGATTCTCGGCGGCCTTTTTGGCTCTCTCCTCGGCCTTCTTCTTCTTGGCCTCCTCGCGAGCCTTGTCGCTCAGGCGCTCGGCGAGCAGGTCGCCTTCGATCAAGTCGTTCCAGAGGGCGTCAGAGGCTGCCTCGGTGGCAGGCCAAGGGGCCTTCTCGCGCTTCACCTCAAGGGAGCGGTTGGAGTCGAACGCGAATTTCTTGGTCTCCAAGACCTTTTTCGCATAGGCGACACGCTGCTTCACCCGCTCTTCATACTTGTAGTAGATGTCGAGCGCCGGACTGATGTTCCGCGTCAGGATGTGCTCATCCAGACTGGTGGCGTAATCCGTCTTGAACTTGTCCACATCTTCCTGGGTGAAGTAGATGTGGGAGAAGTCGAGGAAGTTGAGGTAGCTGTCGAGCAGTCGCTTCGAGATCTCATCGTCAAACTCCTTTCGGGAGTAGTGATGATTCTGAAGCATGTAGGCCACATGCATGGCCACTTGCCCATAATTAGTTTCGGCGCGGACCTGCGGTCCTGCAAGCAGCAGTGATCCGAGGACCGCCGTGGAAAAGAGCGTGGAGGCGTAGCGCATGGACACTAGAGGTCTTATTTATAATCAAAACGTCGCTCGAAAGCACTTGATCTCCAAGAATTTGCTTTTCCGCATTGAAATGTCCACCTCTTTCCCGCTGATTGCCTGCCCATGCTGAAGATTTCGTCTTTCACAGGCGGCATAGCCGCCACCAACGGGTACCTCGTAGAAACCGGAGAATCAGCGTTTGCGGTGGACGCGCCAGATGGTATGGCCGCCTGGCTCCGGGCACAAGGGAAAACCACTCTGCCCACCCTCCTGCTAACACATCTTCATTTTGACCATGTGCAGGACGCCGCCGCCATCCAGCGGGACCTGGGGGCCAAGGTGTATGCTTTTGCCGATTTTTCCAAAGAGCTGACGCTGGAGTTCCTCATGGCCTTCGTCAGCGGCACGCGCTTCGAGGTGGCCCCGTTCCAGGTGGACCAGCTGCTGAAAGATGTGCCGGCTGTGATGGCTGGGGGGCTGACCTGGCAGGTGGCCCACGTCCCGGGGCATTCGGCAGACAGCATCACCTTCTACAACCCGGAGTCGGGCGTGATGTTTGACGGGGATGTCCTGATGGCAGGGGGCATGGGGCGCTGTGACTTCCCGGGCGGCAGTGAAGAGGTGCTGCTGGCGGGAATTGAGAAGCATCTCATGAGACTGCCGGGCGAGACTGTGGTGTACCCCGGTCATGGACCGGAGACCACCATCGGCACGGAAAGGGAGACGAACCCTTACCTCTGATTCAGGGCAGGGGCTGGGTGCCAGTCAGTCGTTCGAGCGCTTTTGAGCCCCCGGTCCCTTGGGCTTGGGGGTGCTCAGGGCTGGGGCTCGGTCCGGATTCATGGCTTCCAGGTCCGCCGGGGTGGGCCCGCCGCCGAACTGTTTCCAGTAAAGCTCCTTAAAGGGATTGATGGCGGGCAGGGCGGCATTTTCGTTGACCATCTGAGGTCTCACGGATTGCCACCACACCTCGTACGCCGCAGCGAGGTCCTTCACCACCTCTGGCTTCTGGCTGGCGAGGTCAAGTCCCTGGGCCGGGTCGGATTTCACGTCAAACAGCTGCCAGGAGGGGGCGGTTGAGGTGACAGGCCTCCCGGCGCTCACCAACGTGTAGGATCCCCGTCGAACGGCGCAATTCTGGTATTTGCCGGTTTCAGGATCGGCTCGGAACGGCCAGCGCCCCACATGGGTGAAGAGAGTGCGCTCCGTCCATGGGGCGTCAGGCTTTTCCAGAAGGGGCAGGAGACTGCGTCCCTCCACTTGGGCGGTGACCTCGGACGTCGGGGTGACTCCCGCCAACGCGGCCAGGGTGGGGAAGAAGTCTACATGCGCCGTGAGAGCGGGGCAGTCGGCGGGCGCCAGCGTCCCGGGCCAGTTCCAGAAGGAGATGGCATGAGTGCCGCCCAGCCAGGGGGTGGCTTTGGCGGCCCGCATGCCTGCATTGAAGACCTTCGTGCCTGCGGTGCCGCCGTTGTCATTCATAAAGATGACGAGGGTATTGTTCGCGAGGCCCCAGTCCTGGAGCCGCTTCCGGAGTTGCCCCACATTCTGATCGATGTTGTGCAGCATCCCGAAGAAGTTGGCCACATCCTCGCTAGGCGTTTTGTCCCGGTAGAGGGCGGCATCCTCCGGCTTGGCCAGATAGGGACCATGTGGTGCATTGGTGGCGATCCAGCACAGGAACGGGGCACCGCTCTGACGCTGACTCTCGATCCAGCGGGTGGCTTGGGTGAAAAACACGTCAGTGCAGTAGCCCGTGGTCTTCTCGAACTGTCCGTTGTGCAGGATGGCGGGGTTGAAGTAGGTGTTGCCTGGTGCATCCCCGCAACTGCCCGGGTAGGTCTGGCCGATACCGCCAGCTCCGTGGATGAAGGTTTCATCGAAACCCCGGCGATCTGGGCGGTGGTCTGGCTCGTCGCCCAGATGCCACTTGCCAAAGATGCCGGTGCGATAGCCGGCCCCTTTCAGCACCTGGGCCAAGGTGCGGGCGTCTGGCGTGAGCCGCTCCCGCTCCAGGATGGTGTGGGTGACGCCATTGCGAAATTCATGGCGTCCAGTCAAAAGCGCGGAGCGGGTGGGGCCGCAAGTGGGGCTGTTGTGCCAGTCAGTGAAACGCAGGCTCTGGGCATGAAGCTCATCAAGGTGCGGTGTCTTTAGCACGGGATTGCCATGCACAGAGAGATCGCCATAACCCTGATCGTCCGTGAGGATGAACACGATGTTGGGCCGTCGGCCCTCCAGCGAGGCGGCACGAGACACCGAGGAGCCAAATGTCAGCGCGGCCGCAACCCAGGTGATGCAGTGTAGGAGAAATCGAGAAAACATGGAGCCCTGTCAACGCGGCATCAGCCGGGTTCTGTCAGGGCCTTTTGTTTCGTCAGGGTGCATGGCGGATGCTGCGCCGGCCTCGCTCTGCCATCCCAATTTTTTTGGTGGCAGCTTCTTCATTTATTTGTCGACTTGAGCGTCTCCAAATGCAAAATTTAAGCTAAACCCCTATATGTCGAATTGTATTTACCCACCTCGCGGTCAGGGTCAGGATGATCCATGGCTGCGCGCCTCGCGTAGAGCGCATCTCAGGCCTCTGCAGGTTGCCGCGAGCCTGCTTCTCACAGTGCTGATTGCTGCCAAGGTGGCAGCGCAAAGCTGGACGCCCGTCCCGCTCCTGATAGGTGACAACACCAAACAAGGCAGTCTTAGTGTCATCAGTTCACCGGCTGGCTGGACGGTTTCAACGAATGCCTCGGCCTGGGCTGCTCCAGGTGTGGAAAGTTTGTACTATGCGGCCGCTCCTGTAGGACCGTCGGGCACCTTCTCCTGGCAGCCACCGAATGCAGGGAGCATTCCTGCGAATGGGGTCACCGGGATCATGATGCGTCGGACCGTTGGCCCTGAGGCGGGGGCGCCTTTTGTATTTGTTGGGGTTCGGCAGGGGACACCGGGGGTGGAACTGGCCTGGCGGTCCCTTCCAGGACAGCCAGTACAACTGGCGGCAGAAATTCTGTCGGCGACTGATTTTCCGGACGGGAGCAAGTTGAAGCTCGAGTGGGTGCAGGGGCGCGCGTTTCTGTCGTATCAGCAAGGAGGCGTCGCGAACGCTCCCTGGCGCCGCCGACTTGCCATTGAATTGGGAGGCGGCAGC
Source organism: Verrucomicrobium sp. BvORR106 (assembly GCF_000739655.1). Taxonomy (GTDB): domain Bacteria; phylum Verrucomicrobiota; class Verrucomicrobiia; order Verrucomicrobiales; family Verrucomicrobiaceae; genus Verrucomicrobium. The sequence goes on from NZ_BATR01000112.1 coordinate 238,236, forward strand.
AGTCCGGTCTATGGCGGGCTGGCATTCGGCTCGACGTCCGTCACTGGGGCGACGGTGAACTACGCAGTGGTGGCCGATCAGGTTCAGTACGAGGAAAAACTGGCGGGAGCCCGGTGGATGCGGGTGGTGGAGCCATTCGAAGATCTTGGTGCGAACAGTGCGCAGGGTGACCGGTTCAGCATGCAGAGTTACGAGTTCTCGTCGGGAGCCGACTCTTATTCTGCCGCTGGCATCACCATGAGCCAGATTTCCGGCACGGCGGGGGCCACGGGGATTGAGGGGGACTTCTGGCGGCTGGGTCTGTCAGGTGAGACTACGTCTGCACTTGAGAGCTTCGAATTCAATGGCATCCACAGTTATCGTGATGATGTGGTGGATGTTTACGTGAGGTTGGGGGAGGTCAATGCTCAGACGGCCCTGCCGCTGGTGACGCTGCGTCGCACTGGGGTCTCCCCCCATGCCACGAGTTCTCTTGCAGCTGCGCCTCTTGGAAATGGAGTGTGGGAATTTGTCGGGCAGATTCCAGCTTCGACAACAACATCCGCCAGCAGTCCCATCTCGTTGACGTTTGACTGGGCATTGGAGGCGGGCTTGAAGGATCGCTTTGCATTTGATGGCATCTTGCTGGCCGGACAGTCGTTCCGCGCAGATCAGAATGGCGATGACCTGCCGGATGGGTTTGGCGGCGACTATGCCTCCGTTCTTCGGTACACGGGTGATTTTGATGGGGATGGTTGGTTGAATGGAGAGGAGTTCTTAGTGGGGAGTGACCCGCTGGTTGGCGGCTATGGCACGGTGGAGCTGACCAAACAGTCCCCCCTGGATAGCCCATGGGATCTCGCGCGTGGTCGCTGGTCGGCGCTACCTGCGGAAGTGAAGGCCACTTACGTCAACCCGCGCCCCGGCCGGCCAGCCGTCGTGGAAGGTTTTCCCCTCGTGTTTAATCATTCCGGCACGGGAACCGGCATCATTGGCTTTGGCAGGCCCGTGGATCCCGCCCCGCTCATGGATGGTGGCTATGTCGCGTTGACCGATGCGCAAGGAGTGGCTCGCTCCCATTTCTGGCTGGCGGCGGATTGTCCCCTGCTTGATGAGGGAATGACGAATGATGTGGTTGCCAATGCCCTGTCACCCTTGCTCGCCACCGGGTGGGTGACTTACCCTGTCCGGCCCTATGACAACGCAGCTCCCGGTCCAGTGGATCTCCTGCCGGTGCAGAGTCTCTTGACCCACGTCAGCACGGTGGCGGATCTGCCCACAAGTTTCCTGGTGGTGGGAGACTGGCTTCTGGCGGGAGAGTCTGAGGTGCCCGGCGAAGGTGCGGGCACCAGTCCCACAGGCCGGGTAGCTCTTCGCCGATGGGATGGGGTTCAGAGAGCCTGGCAGCCCGCGGGCTACCTGCCCCTTCCTTCCGGTTTGCCGACCAATGGTCGTTTCGGGCAGAGGCTAGTGCACGACGGAGGTTTCGTGGCAGTGTCGGGAGGAGGGAAAGTGTATTTTTATGATTTGTCGGCAGATGGGCAATCTTGGCTGCCATGGGGGGCACCGCTTACCACGACAGGCAGGCTCCAGGCAATCAAGAATGGCTGGCTGGCGATGACGGATGTGTCTGGTAGAGGAGACGTGTCTTTGTACAAAAAGGGCTCTGGCAGCTGGTCATTCGTGACCAAACTGGAGCCCGTTGGGACGGGGCATTCGGACAAGTTTGGTGAGGCTCTCGCGTTTTCAGAAGAGGGGACCCAGTTGGTGGTGGGTGCTCCCTCGGATCCCAGGTGGTACATCAGTCCCAGCAGCCTGCCCTATGTGGGCGAAGTGTGGACCGAGTGGGAGGTGCAGGATCCCATCTGGGACTGGGTGTACGATGAGTATGGCAATCCGACTTGGGCCATTGTTGGCTACACTACGCGAATGGAGGGGGCATGGGTGCCGGGGACCGTGTATCCGCAACCGCCTGCACCTTCATCCGTCTATGTCTATGAACTGACTGGTGCTTCCACATGGAGTCTGGCGGACAGGATCATGAATCCTGACCCTGCTTCACTGCCAAGTGGGTTGCAACCCGGGGAGTCGACAATTTGGCAGCCTGGCGAGATAACCCCCACGGTATTTGGTGCCTCTGTGGCAAGCGTGGAGGATTGGGTGATCGTGGGAGCGCCGCAGTACTCGGGTTCATTGGATGACTCGACCCAGGTCTATGGCTATGCCGGCTCGGCGATTGGCTATCAGAAGAACAGTGGCACGGGCGTTTGGGATCTGATTCAACGTTACAACCGCTCCAACACCCGATTTGGACTGGAACTTTTGACGCATGGCAGAAGTCTCTACATGGCGGCAGGTCCGTGGACGGACTCCTCGTCCCAGCAGCACGAAGGCTTTGTCGATGTGCTGTCGGTACAAGCGGGGGAGATCGTGCATGTGGACGATGTTTTGACGCCTTCCTCCAGCTTTCTGCTGCCGGTGGTGGCAGATGAGCAGTCGCTTTGGCTGAGTCATTTTCATCCCGGCTCCCCGACGGTTCACGATGAATACAACTGGCTGCCGGTAGTTGACTGGGATGACCCCGAGGAATCGACCATTGCCGCGTGGCTAACGACGTTCGACGCCAACTTCCTCACCGGTGTACCTGCGACTGAGACGGTGGCCGTCAGTTTCATGGAACCCTCTGCGCGATGGAATCTTACGGCACCGCTCTCTGGGGAGACGACGCCATCGGTTGGCCCCGGAGAGAGCTCGCCGCTGGCGGTCCGCATCAAAGATGGGGCAGGACTCGCAGGTATTGCCCCGGCGGTGGACTGGTTGGGAGTGACGGCTTCAGACAAGGCAGGCCAGACCTACCAGGAGTATCATGGCATCCGGGTGCGCGGCCAGGTGCCGGCCGTTCCGGAGATCACCGTTGCTGGTCCTACCGGGCGCCAGACGCTTGAACTGGTTTGGGACTCGCCCTTGCACCGCCCTGAAGTCATCGTGGTGGAAAAAGCGTCAGGTTCAGCGGTGGAAAACTGGGAGACGGCCCTGGGAACCCCTGCGGAACTGGATGCGCTCTTCACAGAGGCGGCTCGTCTTGGCGCGTCCTACACGAGGTACATTCATGCGTGGGCCGGGACGTTTCAAAACACGGCCTTTCGCTTGAGAGCGGCCAACAGCGAGGGCTCGTCTGCTGCCGGCCCCTATCTCATCGTCGATCTGGACAGCGACAACGACGGTCTGCCCGACTGGTGGGAGGAACTGTTTGGGAATCTTGCTCCGGGTGTCGACACGGACAATGACGGACTGAGCAATCTGGCTGAGTACCAGAAGGGCACCGATCCTCTTAAAAATGACACGGATGGTGACGGCCGCCTGGACGGCAGTGATACCGCCCCTCTGGAGTTCAATATCGGCCTGCTGAACTTCGTCGTGCACACCGTGCTGCAGTAGTTCCTGCGACTCGCCGCGGTGTGTTTTTCAGCCTGTTAACCCCCAATTTTCATTCGATGCACAACAAATCCCTCCTGCTTTTGATGGGCGTTGCCCTTTGCGCCCTGGACCTTCCTGGCGCTGATACCTCGAACCCGCCGGGGCTCAAGCCACCAGCGTTGCCAGATTCACCCACCGGCGCCTCCATGGTCGTCCCGGAAGCCCATGGCATCGGCTACACGCTCGTTGTTCCCCGGTTCTCCACCCAGACCCTCCTTTTGGATGGCCGGGGCAGGGAGGTTCATACCTGGCCGGGTACCACCAGCGGTGGGGAGTCCGCCCGGATGTTGTCGGATGGCAGCCTGCTGCGGCTCGCCAGCACGCCCCTGTCAGCACCCTTCAATCAATTGGGCGTCAGTGGCGGACGGTTGCAGCACATCGCGTGGGATGGTCGCTTGTTGTGGGACTTTGCCGATGCCACCAGTGACCATCTGGCCTACGGTGATTTGCTGAAGCTGCCCAATGGCAACGTCCTGGTCTCGGTGCTGGAGTTCAAGACCCGCCAGGAGTGTGAAGCCCGGGGGCGTGAACCCGGACTGGTAACCGACAAAGGAATGCTGGTGCCTGGCTTGATGGAATTCTCTCCAAGGGGGAAGTCGGCAGGCGTCCCGGTCTGGAAGTGGAGCCTCTGGGACCATCTCTTTCAGGGGCGCAATCCCAATCTGCCCGAGTACCAGTACCCTGGCGAAAAGAAAGGCGCGGTGGACCTGGGTTCCCTGTCTGGCAGCAAAGGCCCGGTATGGATGACCCCGGCGGTACTAGACTACAACGCTGAAGAAGATCTGCTGCTCGTGGTCATGGGAGGTCTGGGCGAAGTGTGGGTGCTGGATCATGGCACCACCCCTGCCGAGGCCGCCACCCGGGAGGGCGGGCGTCGTGGTGCCGGTGGGCAGCTCCTGCTGCGCTGGAAAGGCCCGGCCGGGGCTCCCGGAGCCGCGGAGCCTCCAGCCTCCCGGGTGATTTCGGCCCACTGGGCCCGTGGATCGTCAGCGGCCGCAGGTCCCGGCCTGAATGTCATGCGCTACGAGGGGCAGCCCTACAAGCCGGTGGTCGAGTTTGTCTCCTTGAACCGCGAGACGTTGCAGCCGGCAGGGGCTCCTCAAGTGACTTTTCGGCCCGCGGACGGGGGCGGGAAACAGCCGCTGCCCTCTGGCATGGACTGGCTGTCAGACTCGGGTGCGGCCATGTTCTCGGAGAACCTGCACGGCAAGGTGCACCTGCAGCAGGGTGCCAAGACGCTTTGGACCCACACGAACCAGCATGGCCGGGTCAAGCTTCGTCCGCAGGTGGTGAAGCCCGGGGAGGAGTGTTGTGGCAACACCGCCGCTCCAGCTCAGACCGCTGCAAAGGCGGACAAGCCTGAACCGGTCAAGCTGCCGGAGATGGAGGTCGCTCCGGTCAGCCGGGTTCGACTGTATCCGCCAGACTTCCTGAAGCGCTGATGGCCAGCGCATCCTGATCCTCCCCCCATTTCTCCAAAAAAATTCCCTTCGAGTTTCGCCTTTTGCATGAAATCCCTTTTCGTTTCCTATCTGCCCCAATGGCCGCTTGGTGTCCTCTTGTTGGCGGCATGGCTTTCCATCGGTGGCAACACGGCGCGCGGTGCTTGCGTACTCGGCTGTGAAGGCGGGGCAGAGATCACCGGCACGGTGTACCTGCACGGCAGTGGAACCGGCATGATTGGCAAGACTGCGATTGCCTCTAGAGACCAGCCTTATGAAATCACCCTCTACACCGACAGTGATGGGCGTGTGCCCTTCAAGTTGACGGTAGACCCTGGGGCTGCATGTACTGAGGGAAACAAGGTATTGGACTTTTCCTTCAGGTCCTGCTCAATCTCGATGGTAAATGACATCAGGGGACTTTCTGTGGGCGGCTACTGTCAAAAGATCGGACCTGAACACGAACCCTGTGATTGGGAATTGTGCACGGGGACGGGATGCGAATTCGTCGGCTATGACTGCGCCCCTGAGGTGATGGAGCGAATTGACCCCTTGAAAGTCTTTCCAGACGACAGCCTCCACTTTGAACCAGGAAACCTCGAGCCTCCTTCGCCGAGAGCTCCGGAGGACAACACGGCCCCAGATCCCGGCAATCCTCCTGCTCCTGATCAACCTCCCGGTCTGCCCGAAAGGCTGGCGCAGAGTCTGAGCCTGGGGCGCAATGGGGCAGGAAAGCCCCTCGGACGTCTCGCCTGGAGCGTCCAGGCCGGAGCCACGGATGTTTCGGTGAACGATGTGAACCTTGATCCGGCGAGAGCCGGCGTGGGGTTGCTTGCGGAACTCATGGTGGGGGATGTCCGGCAGGTCCTGAGCGGGGCCGTGCTGGTGAATCTGCGACCGGTGGATGCCGGCAACCCCACGGCGGGATTTGTGGCTACGGCTTATGCCCACACCGCCACGGCGTTCCCCAGCGGCGGCGCTGCGCTCATCGACACGACCAGCCTTACCCCGCTGTCGCAGGCGACCGTACGTAAAGCCACGGCTGAAGTTGGCACCTCGAACTTCACAGGCATTCAGGTCACCTCTGAGCGGCCTGGTCAGGCCCCGGTGACGACAGAGCTTTACTCCGAACCTGCCGCCGGTGGCGGCGGCATGGGCATGCTGGTCCATGGCGCCACCGCGACCCGGACCTACCGCCTTCCCTACGTAGGGGACGAGCGCGAGGAAACGGTGGAGGAGCTCAAGCGAAACAGTGAGCAGGATCCCTTCTATGTCACAGGCACCCGGGTGGACACCTATCAGAAGTTTAGCTGGGGCGAGGAACGCATCAAAAGTGTGGCGGGTACCGGTACGAATGCCCGGACCTCCCAGTGGAGCTACCACACCACCGGTCCGGCCGAGGGCCAGATGCATGTGCAGGTTGATGCCGATGGTTCGTGGAGCCGACAGTTGTACGATGGCAATGGCAAACTTCAGGCCACCTATCGGCCCTGGCTGGATGGAGGCAGTGGCGTGCCCGCCGCACCGAACTTCGCGCAGGTGGAGGCCGTGCCCGCCTCCGAGTGCGTGGTGGATGAGTATCAAACGGTGAGCTTTCCCTTTGAGTCGGAGATCCGGACCACGAAAGTGAAGGGCCAACTCCAGTCCCGCTCCGTCACCACGGAGCGCTGGGTCATTGATCCCGTGTCAGGGCTCAATGTGAAAGAGCGGCAGATGGAGGTGTTTGGCCCGGACGGTCAGCGGCTCAGTGACTCGCGCTCCGCCACGCAGAACGTGCTGGTGGGCAGCATGCAGCAGACCGGGCGCACCGTGTACAGCATTTCCTCTGACGGCACCCGGGTCAGCTACGAGGAGACGGAGGCAGTCACCAATGGCGTGTTGGTGAAAACGAGCAGAGTCATTCATGGCACCGCCACCCAGCCGCTCGGACAACCCATGCGAAGCCTGCGGCAGGTCACGGTCTCTAGTCCAGACGGGGCGATGAGTCAACAAACCCGCGTGGCCACCGGGAGTGGACAAGATGCCCTGCTTTCCAGCCAGTCTTCCACCACCACCCGGGTCGGGACCGCGGAGGTCACTGAGACCAAACGGGATGGCGTCGTCGTGAGCACCACGACCGCCGCACAGGATGGCACGGTCATCACGGTAGATGAGAACGGTATCGAAACCATTTCCATGATGGACCCTGTCACGGGCGCGAGCACCTATACGCGCAAAGGGGTGCTCATTGAGCACAACGGGCAAACGCTGCATGACGGGTCGGATCTGGTCACAGTGGTTTCCCAGGAGCCGCGGGCGGCGGTGGCTGGAGTCGTGCCCTTGGGCTATGTGGAGCGGACCCGGCGGATCGCCAACAGTGTGAGCGTGACGGAGTCCGTCAGTGTCTATGATGAAGTGGGTCAGTTGCTGTCCACCACGGATCAGCAGGACCGTGTCACGAGCTACACCTATGACACCACAGCCGAAGGAGGCCGCAGGACGACGGAGACTGGCCCGGGCGGCGTGACTCGCATCACCACCTACTATCGGGACGGGCAGTTAAAGAGTGTCACTGGCACCGGCGTGGTTCCGGAGTACCACACCTACGCGGTCAGTGGCGGGTTGACGATGGCCACGGTGCACTACGGTGCGGAAAACTCTCCACGCTGGAGGAGGACGGTCACGGATGGCCAGGGGCGTCTCATTCGCGAGGAAAAGCCGACCTTTGGTGGCACTGGCGTCCTCGCCACCGTCGTGCACTACAACGCCCGTGGACAACGGGTGAAGGTGGAGCGTCCGGGCCTGGCTCCGCAACTCTATGAGTATGATGACCTGGGAGAGCTCTTCAGAGAAGGTGTGGACCTCAATGGCAATGGCCTCCTCGATATCTTTTCGGAAGAGCCCGTTACGGAGTACGTTTCAAGTTACGAGGCCGTGGGTGCCCAATGGTGGGAGATCCGGCGGGTTCGGCAGTATGTGAGTGCGGTAGGCGGGCCTGGACAATTTCGCCAGCAGGAAACGCGGCGTCGTTTGGGCGGCGGGCTGGCGGGGGTGACGGAGACGATTTCTCCCGGCGGTGGGAGGGTCACGGTCAGCACCACCGTGAATGCCGGCCAGAAACGGCGCACTGTCACAACGACCGTTTCCGGCAACAGCAATGCCGGTGAACAGGTGAGCATCAACGGATTGACTGTTTTCAGCAAACGTCCCGAAGACGCCGTCACCACCGTGATGGCCTATGACTCCTTTGAGCGCCTCAAGGATGTGAAAGGTCCACAGGGGGACGTTCTCTATGCCTATGACGCGGCAGGACGGTTGGAGTCCGAAATGCGTCGGGGCGGGACTGGTGCCACCATGGCGACGAGTTACACCTATGTCGTGGCCAACGCTCACGGTGCTGGGCAGGTCGCTACTGTGACTGCGCCGGCCAGCCGGATGAACCCAGGTGTGACCTCGGTAACCTCCTTCGCCTACGATGCCCTAGGCCGAAAGGTCAGCCAGTGGGGACCGGGCACCTATCCAGTGCATCATGTTTACGATGGCTACGGCGACTATGTGGAGATGTGGACCAGTCGGACAGCGCTCAATGACAATAGCAAGCCTTGGGGTGATCCTGCTCATGCTTCGCTGATCTCGAAGACTTACTGGATCTACGATGCGAGCACCGGATTGCTGGCGCAGAAGAAGGATCACTCCCTCCAGTCCACCAGCTACTCTTACCATGCCTCAGGCCAGATCCAGACGCGTACTTCGGCGAGAACGGTGGCCGGCCAGCCGCTTCAGACGCAGTACCTTTATGATGGTGCTGGGAGGCTCACCGGGGTAGATTATTCTGACAACACGCCGGATGTGAGCTACGCCTACCACCGCCATGGAGCCCTGCGTCAAATGACAGACGCAGCGGGCGTGCACACCTATGACCTGCTGGCCGCCAGTGGTAAACCCATGCGGGAGATCATCACCGCCGGTCAGGGGGGCGCGGGTCTGTTGATTGGTCTGAATCTGCAGCATGGTGAGGACGAGCACAGTCGTCCCACTGGCTACCAGGGAGCGCTCACTCCGGCCGTGACCAACGCTAGGCCGCTCACGCTGCCATCTGTGTCGTATCAGTACCAGAACCGCGGTCAGCTTTCCCAGGTCAGCGGCAGCGGCCGCACCGTTACCTACAGCCGCAGTTACATGGCGGGCCAGCACGTTTTGGCGCTGACCCGATCCAGCGCACCCGGCGGGGCGGGCGGTTTCAACAGTACCCTCACCAACGATCCCGCGCTGGGACCTGTCGACGTCGTGCATGGCACCACCACGCTGTACCAGAAGCGCAAGCTCAATGGCCTCAAGATTGACCAGTACGACAACTACACGGGCGGCTATCACCTTCGGCCAGATTCCCAATGGACCTACTCGGTTGACGATCGCGGCCAGGTCACCGGGGCCCGCAAGCGCACTGTCACCAACGTGAGCACGGGCGCGGCTTTCCTGCTGGGCGGCTGGGACGCCGCCTACAACTATGATGACATTGGCAACCGGACCGGTTCCCGTTTTGGAGGCGATGGGCAGGAGTCCAGCCCAGTGGGCAGTGAAGAAGTGGCCTATGAGGTCAATGCCCTCAACCAGTACACGGAGATTGAGAACCCCCGGGCGTTCTTTGTTACAGGCAGTGCTCCGGCGGCCTCCACGGTGGGTATCAGCCTCAATGGTGTGGCCGCCAATCGGGTGGTGCCACACTTCTGGGCGCGCCAGGAAGTGGCTGGCACTGGCTCGACCTGGGCCGACGCGACCCTCGTGGCCACGAGTGGCAGTTCGACGGTCACGGTTCCCAAGCATACCTATGTGCCGCCCGCAGTTGAAACCCCATCCTACGACGCGGATGGCAATCTGGTGTCAGACGGCCGCTGGCTGTATGCCTGGGACGGGGAGAACCGGTTGAAGGAAATGACAACCCAGGTCGCTGCCGTATCAGGCGGGGTGCCGGACCTCCGGTTGGGTTATGCCTATGACGGGCAGAGCCGCCGCATCCGCAAGTTGGTGGAGGAGAAGGTGGG